>NZ_JBSGIB010000060.1:0-1009 GCF_053604885.1 Nocardia sp. NPDC003999 | reverse complement strand
GTGATGAGTTCGGTGTCGAGGGTGTAGGTGGTGGTGGCGCCGTGGTGGGAGGCCACTGCGGGGCGGGGGCGATCCACCGGCAACGACAACTCCTCGACGACGCCGTCCAGAGCCTCGGTCCAATATCGGAGTTGCCGGGCGCTCAGCGATTCCGGATCGTCGGGTGATCCGAGAGCGGCCTGCTGCCACAGCGCGTAGTCCGCGTACTGGACGGGCAGGGGCGTCCACGACGGTGCTTCGCCGCGGATCCGCGCGGCGTACGCGGTCGTCACGTCGCGAGCCAGTGGTGTCATGGAGAAGCCGTCCGCCGCGATGTGGTGCACCACGACGGCCAGTACGTATTCCGGCTCCGCGCCGCCGGTGGCCCGGAACAATCGGGCGCGCACCGGCACCTGGGCGCTCACATCGAAGCCTTCGCTCACGAATTCGGTTACCGCGGCGACCATCCGGCTCGGCGGAACGAATACCAGAGCCAGCTCGCGATCGACTTCGTTGACGGGTTCGATCAGCTGGATCAGCTTTCCGTCGTGATCCGGGTACCGCGTGCGCAGCGACTCGTGTCTGCGTAGCACGTCGACCAGAGCCGATCGCAAGGCGTCGACGTTCAGTTCGCCGCGCAGCCGGAGGACGATCGGCAAGTTGTACGCCCCCGAGCTGGTGTCGTACTGGTTGAGGAACCACATCCGTTGTTGGGCAGGCGCCAGCGGCACGAGCTCGGGGCGTGGCCCGGCGATCAGCGGCGGGCGCTGCCGCCCCTGGCCGACATGCCGTTCGACGCGGGCCGCGAGCTCCCCCACCGTGGGCGCCTCGAACAGCAGCTGGACCGGGATCTCGGTATCCAGCGCGGACCCGACTCGCGCCGCGATCCGCATCGCGCCCAAACTGTCGCCGCCGAGGGTGAAGAAGGAGTCGTCGAGTCCGATGGTGTTGGTGTGGAGTATGTCGGTGAATGCTTGGGTGATGGTGTGTTCGAGGGGTGTTCGTGGTGGTCGGTAGGGTTTGTGGTCGG
>NZ_JBSGIB010000059.1:0-1076 GCF_053604885.1 Nocardia sp. NPDC003999 | reverse complement strand
AAGGTGGTGAGAAACCTCATCTTGGAACAGGCTTCCCGCTTAGATGCTTTCAGCGGTTATCCCTTCCGAACGTAGCCAACCAGCAGTGCCCTTGGCAGGACAACTGGCACACCAGAGGTTCGTCCGTCCCGGTCCTCTCGTACTAGGGACAGCCTTCCTCAAGTTTCTGACGCGCGCGGCGGATAGAGACCGAACTGTCTCACGACGTTCTAAACCCAGCTCGCGTGCCGCTTTAATGGGCGAACAGCCCAACCCTTGGGACCTACTCCAGCCCCAGGATGCGACGAGCCGACATCGAGGTGCCAAACCATCCCGTCGATATGGACTCTTGGGGAAGATCAGCCTGTTATCCCCGGGGTACCTTTTATCCGTTGAGCGACACCGCTTCCACATGCCGGTGCCGGATCACTAGTCCCGACTTTCGTCCCTGCTCGACCCGTCAGTCTCACAGTCAAGCTCCCTTGTGCACTTGCACTCGACACCTGATTGCCAACCAGGCTGAGGGAACCTTTGGGCGCCTCCGTTACATTTTAGGAGGCAACCGCCCCAGTTAAACTACCCACCAGGCACTGTCCCTGAACCCGATCAGGGTCCGAGGTTAGAAGTCCAATACGACCAGAGTGGTATTTCAACGACGACTCCACGAACACTGGCGTGCCCGCTTCACAGTCTCCCACCTATCCTACACAAACCGTACCGAACACCAATACCAAGCTATAGTGAAGGTCCCGGGGTCTTTTCGTCCTGCCGCGCGTAACGAGCATCTTTACTCGTAATGCAATTTCGCCGAGTCTGTGGTTGAGACAGCAGAGAAGTCGTTACGCCATTCGTGCAGGTCGGAACTTACCCGACAAGGAATTTCGCTACCTTAGGATGGTTATAGTTACCACCGCCGTTTACCGGGGCTTAAATTCTCAGCTTCGCGCCCGAAAGCGCTAACCGGTCCTCTTAACCTTCCGGCACCGGGCAGGCGTCAGTCCGTATACATCGTCTTACGACTTCGCACGGACCTGTGTTTTTAGTAAACAGTCGCTTCTCTCTGGTCTCTGCGACCACACCCAGCTCGGACCGCAAAG
>NZ_JBSGIB010000058.1:0-1172 GCF_053604885.1 Nocardia sp. NPDC003999 | reverse complement strand
GAGGAGTTGTCGTTGCCGGTGGATCGCCCCCGCCCCGCAGTGGCCTCCCACCACGGCGCCACCACCACCTACACCCTCGACACCGAACTCATCACCGCACTACACACCCTCGCACGCCAGCACGACTGCTCGGTGTTCATGGTCATCCACGCCACCCTCGCAGTCCTGCTCGCCCGCCTCAGCAACAGCACCGACATCCCCATCGGCACCCCCATCGCCGGACGCGGCGACCCCGCCCTCGACGACCTCATCGGCATGTTCGTCAACACCCTCGTCCTACGCACCCACATCAACCCCCACGAACCCTTCACCGACCTACTCACCCGCACCAGAAACACCGACCTCCAAGCCTTCCAACACGCCGACATCCCCTTCGAACAACTCGTCGACCACCTCACCCCCCACCGCACCCGCTCCCACCACCCCCTCTTCCAAACACTGCTCGCCTTCCAAAACCTCGACCAACCCCACCTCCACCTCCCCCACCTCGACATCACCCCCACCGAACCACCCACCCCCACAGCACGATTCGACCTACAAATCATCCTCACCGACAACCACAACGGCGAGATGACCGCCACCATCACCTACGCCACCGACCTCTACAACCCCACCACCATCGACACCCTCACCCACCGATGGCTCCACATCCTGCACGCCATCACCACCAACCCCACCCAACCCATCGCCACCATCGACATCCTCGACCCCACCGAAAAAACCGACCTCCTCACCCGCACCGGACCACCACCCACACCACCGACCACCCTGCCCGACCTCCTCACCACCACCGCCCACAACCACCCCCACAACACCGCCATCATCCACAACAACCACCACATCACCTACCAAGAACTCGACCAACGCTCCAACCACCTCGCCCACCAACTCCTCCACCACCACATCGGCCCCGAAGACATCGTCGCCATCGCCATCCCCCGCTCCCCCGAAACCATCATCGCCATCTGGGCCATCACCAAAACCGGCGCCGCCTTCCTACCCATCGACCCCACACACCCCACCCAACGAATCACCCACATCACCACCAACTCCCACACCACCATCGGCCTCACCACCACCCCCACACACCCACACCTCCCCCACACCATCAACTGGCTCACCATCGACAACACCCCACCCACCACCACCCCACCCATCACCGACAAAGACCG
>NZ_JBSGIB010000057.1:0-1188 GCF_053604885.1 Nocardia sp. NPDC003999 | reverse complement strand
GGTAGGAGCAGGATGGCGGCGGGTATCGACCAGACCGATTGGGCTGGATTGTTGAAGAGTGCCCAGAACGGTCAGCTTCAACTTCTCAATGTCGACAGCGCCGCGCTGGGTAAGCTGACCGGATATTGTGAGGATCTGGTCGCCGACATCCTCGGGTTGATCGATTTCGTGACCGGGAAGAACATGCCGCCGAAGTTCGACTGGTATTACAACAATCAATCCGGTACCGATCCGAAACGGCCTGCCCAGCCGAAACCGTTCCCGGCCAGTTCCTATCAGTTTCTGAGCATGAAACATCTGTCGGACGCGTTCTTCGACAAAGCGAACCCCGAACTGGTCGACATCCTGGGTAATCATCAAGCGATCGTCACCGATATCGCGAACACGTTCACCGCGGCGAACAAGAAGTACTCGATCACCGAGGGACAGAACGCGAACACCTTCGTCGCACCCAACGCGCGTGATCATTGGCCGGAGATCTCGAAGTATCATGCGGCGTCCTCGGTGTCGTGGGCGGACGGGCCGGGTTTGTCGACCACCGCCAGTTCCGGGGTGAGTTTCGACAAGTCCCTCAAGGGCAGAATCGATCCGCTGATCGAACTCGGTGGCGCTCTGCACCTCTACGATTTCGCCAACATCGCCATGCTCGTGGGCTCGGTCGGTGGTGACATGCTGTGGTTGTCGGGTGAGTGGCTGGCCCTGTCCCAGATCTGGGGCAACTCGATCGATACCTTCACCAAGAACATCAAACCCGTGTTCACCCGGGGGCACTGGCAGGGCGCGGGCGCCGACCGGGCGATCGCCTCGATCGACAAATACCTCGGTACCGCCGAAACGTTGCGGGCGAGTATGGTCGACATGTCTCATGTCGTGGGGAACACCGCCAACTTCCTGGCGTTCATCTACGGTCACGTTCCCCGCTACGACCAGATCAAGTTGAACACCAACGGCACGGTCAACTATGTCGCCAAGCGCGGCCGGACCGGTGATCAGGCCCAAACCTATGCTCAGCAGTGGTGGGACAAGGGCGACGACACCAGTAACAACAAAGGTTTCGTCGCCGGCATGCGTGAACTCGCCGGCCAGGTCCCCGAATTCGTCGACCCGAATACCGCGGCACCCCCCACCAACGGTGGAACAGGCAGTGGCGGCGGAACCGGAAACAACAACGGCGGCAACGGCAACAAC
>NZ_JBSGIB010000056.1:0-1358 GCF_053604885.1 Nocardia sp. NPDC003999 | reverse complement strand
ACTTCGTCGCTGCTGCCGGAGCACCTAATCACGACGGTTCCGGGTTTTCGAGTCGGAACCGACGACGACCACTAATTGGTTACTCGCAGTTCACCTCGGCCAGTACCGCGCACGTCAAGCCTCGGTCGGTCACTACGTGCGCCTCCGGCCCATCCCGCAGCGGCGCAGCACAAGCAGGATCGCCAGAATCACCGCCTCCGCCGCCCTGAACCCGCCGCCTCGAGCGACGCGCTTCGCGGTGCTCCTGCAGTCTGTGCGCTCGAACCGATTCCCCGATCGTTCTCGGTGGGAGGCAGATCGGTTGTCGGGGTTTCTGTGAACAGCCGGTGTATCGACCGCTCGACGGTGGTGCGGGCCTGCCTGTGCGGAATCGTCTTCGAAACACAGTGCTGCGCAACGGAGGTAAACGGTAGTGGCGGACGGCCGGTGCACCTGGTCACGACACAGGTCCAGGTTTTCGAGTCCGGACTCGACGTTGACTGCCGATTGGGATATTCGCAGTTAGTCTCGGCCAGCGTTGCGCGCTGCCCCGTGGCTGCCGAGCCGTTCATGCGGCTGCAGGTCTCCAGTGCCGTCCCGGGCGCCGACGGCGCCGTCGGCATGCGCGGACTGGTCTCCTACCACTGGGAATCGGCGCTCGGCGACACCCCGATCACTCTGGCCGACAGGCTGGGCGAACTCGCCAGTGGGCAGCGTCGTGCGGGTCGCGGACGCCAAGGTGGTGGCCGCCAGTCGCGAAAATCCTGGGCCACCAGCATGGTCCGAAGCAGGCTGCGGCGCCATCGGGGCTGCGGGCACAGTTGCTCCCGAATGAGGAGTGCAGCCTGTCCTGGCCGGCCACCATGAATCCGCCGCGCTGAGCCAGGCGGCGGTCCCGGACCAAGTACCTGAACGCCACAGTGGGGGCGGACAGTATCTCCCAGACCTACCGGTAGTGGACCGGCCGATGACCTACATCCCCGCCGCCGCGGTGGATGACACGGTGGCCGGCTTGATGGGTCCTGTACCCGCACTGGCTCAGATCGCACCCTGTGCGCAGGCGCGGGCCACCGCCGAGGTCCGTGAGCCGACCACGAGCTTGGCATAGATGTGCACCAGATGGGATTTCCCGGTGGTGGTCTAGCTGAGGAGCAGCTCCTTGGCGATCTCCCGGTTCGACTTGTCGTCGGCGACCAGGCGCAGCACCTCGATCTCGCGCGGGCTCAGCGTGGTGTCGGATGGGCTGCGGTGCCATCTCGGCAGACAGGCCTGCGGAGCTTCGGTGAACAACCGGTGTACAGACCGCTCGGCGGTTGTGCGGGCGCGCGCCCCCTTGTGCCGATGGTGTTAGAAACACAGCGCAACGCAATGGAGTTGAC
>NZ_JBSGIB010000055.1:0-1457 GCF_053604885.1 Nocardia sp. NPDC003999 | reverse complement strand
CGGGTGGCCAGCAGCGAGTTGCCGCCCAGGGCGAAGAAGTCGTCGTCCAACCCGACCTCGCCGGCGCCCAGCAGCCCGGCGTACACCTCGGCCACTGCCTGCTCCACCGGCGAGCTCGGCGCGCGGAACGCCACCGCCGACACCACCTGCGGCGCGGGCAGTGCCCGGCGGTCCAGTTTCCCGTTCGCCGTCAACGGCAACACCTCGAGCACGACCACCGCATCCGGCACCATGTAGCCGGTCAAGAACTCCGAGACCTGGGTACGCAGCACCGACGCATCCAAGCTCGCCCCGGCGTCGGGCACGACGTACCCGATCAAACGGTCACCGGCATGCTCGTCGGCGCGGACCAGCACCACCGCCTGACTCACGCCCGGGCAGCGCAGCAGCGCAGCCTCGATCTCGCCGAGCTCGATGCGGAAGCCACGCAACTGCACCTGCTGATCACCGCGACCGGCGTACTCCAGGGTTGCTCGACCACCGAATCCGACCCAGCGGCCGATGTCACCGCTGCGGTACATCCGCGAGCCCGGCGCTCCGAACGGGTTGGCCACGAACCGTGTCGCGGCCAGACCGGGACGGCCGAGATACCCGCGCGAGAGCTGCGCGCCCGCGACGTAGATCTCTCCGGCCACCCCGACCGGCGACGGGTGCAACCGGTCATCGAGCACATACGCGTCCAGACCGGGCAGCGCCCGCCCGATCACGCTGGCCGGGTTGTCGACCATCTGCTCGTCCAACGACAGGAACGACACGTGCACCGTGGTCTCGGTGATGCCGTACATGTTCACCAGCCACGGCGCGTCCACCGGATGGCGCTCGTACCAGCGCCGCAGCTGGCGCAGATCCAGTGCCTCACCGCCGAACACGATGTAGCGCAGCGCGAACTTGCCTTGGTCGTGGTGTGCTGCCCGGTCGGCCTCGGCGAGCTGGTAGAACGCCGACGGGGTCTGGTTGAGCACGGTGACCTGTTCGCGGATCAGCAGTTCGCGGAACTGCTCCGGCGAGCGGGAGGTCACGTAGTCGACCACGACCACGCTGCCGCCGTTGGCCAGCGCGCACCACAACTCCCACACCGAGAAATCGAACGCGAACGAATGGAACAACGTCCACACATCGGTCTCGTCGAACTCGAACAGCAATTGGGTGTTGGCGAACAACTCGACCACGTTGCGGTGCGCCACACCCACGCCCTTGGGCACCCCGGTGGAACCGGAGGTGTAGATGACATACGCCAGATTGTCCGGGCGCAGGGGCCGCACCCGCTCGCGGTTGCGGACGCGCGAATCGTCGTAGCCGGTGGTCTCCTCCAACAGGAGCACCGGAATATTGCCCGCGGGCAGTGAGTCCAGCTCGGCGGCGGTGGTCAGCACGCAGACCGGGGCGGCGTCTTCGAGCATGAACTCCAACCGCTGCACCGGATACCCGGTATCGATCGGCAGATACGCCGCCCCCGC
>NZ_JBSGIB010000054.1:0-1629 GCF_053604885.1 Nocardia sp. NPDC003999 | reverse complement strand
AGTGTGCGGGTCATCCCGAGCCGTGGCGCGTGGCTGGAGTTCGATGTGGACAAGCGCGACACCGTGGGTGTGCGCATCGACCGCAAACGCCGCCAACCCGTGACGGTGCTGCTCAAGGCGCTCGGCTGGACGAGTGAGCGGATCGTCGAGCGCTTCGGTTTCTCCGAAGTGATGATGACGTCCCTGGAGAAGGACAGCACATCGGGCACCGATGAGGCGCTGCTCGACATCCACCGCAAGCTGCGTCCGGGCGAGCCGCCGACGAAGGAGTCCGCGCAGACCCTGTTGGAGAACCTGTTCTTCAAGGAGAAGCGCTACGACTTGGCGCGCGTTGGCCGGTACAAGGTCGACAAGAAACTCGGCATCCGCAGCGGCGGCTCGCCGGCGCTCACCGAGGACGACATCGTCACGATCATCGAGTACCTGCTGCGGCTGCACGCGGGCGAGAAGACCATGACCGCTCCCGGCGGCGTCGAGGTCCGGGTCGAGGTCGACGACATCGACCATTTCGGCAACCGTCGGCTGCGCACCGTCGGCGAGTTGATCCAGTCCCAGGTCCGGCTGGGGCTGTCACGGATGGAGCGCGTGGTCCGCGAGCGGATGACCACCCAGGACGTCGAGGCGATCACGCCGCAGACCCTGATGAACATTCGTCCCGTCGTCGCGGTGCTCAAGGAGTTCTTCGGAACCTCGCAGCTGTCCGTATTCTTGGATGAGCGCAACCCGCTGGCGAGCTTGACCCAGAAACGCCGTCTCTCGGCGCTGGGCCCGGGTGGTCTGTCCCGGGAGCGCGCCGGTCTGGAAGTCCGCGATGTGCACTACAGCCATTACGGCCGCATGTGCCCGATCGAGACTCCGGAAGGGCCGAATATCGGCCTGATCGGCTATATGTCGGTGTACGCGCGGGTGAATCCGTTCGGCTTCATCGAGACGCCGTACCGAAAAGTGGTCGACGGCAGGGTCACCGACGAGGTGGACTACCTCACCGCCGACCAGGAAGACCTGCATGTCGTGGCGCAGGCGAACGAGCCGCTCGACGCCGCGGGGCGTTTCGTGAACGCGCGAATCGCGGTGCGCCGCAAGAATTCCGAGGTAGAGCTCGTCGGATCCGCCGAGATCGACTATATGGACGTCTCGCCGCGCCAGATGGTGTCGGTCGCGACGGCGATGATCCCGTTCCTCGAGCACGACGACGCCAACCGCGCCCTGATGGGCGCGAACATGCAGAAGCAGGCGGTTCCGCTGATCCGTTCGGAAGCGCCGCTGGTGGGTACCGGTATGGAGCTGCGCGCGGCGGTCGACGCCGGTGAGGTGGTGGTCAGCGAGAAGGCCGGTGTGGTCGAGGAGGTCTCCGCCGACTACGTCACCGTGATGCACGACGACGGCACCCGCAAGAGCTACCGGATGCGCAAGTTCAACCGGTCGAACCAGGGCACCTGCTCCAACCAGCGCCCGATCGTCGACGAAGGCCAGCGAATCGAGATCGGTCAGGTCATCGCCGATGGCCCCGCCACCGAGAACGGTGAGATGGCCTTGGGTAAGAACCTGCTGGTGGCGATCATGCCGTGGGAGGGTCACAACTACGAGGACGCGATCATCCTGTCGCAGCGGTTGGTGGAGGAGGACGTT
>NZ_JBSGIB010000053.1:0-1638 GCF_053604885.1 Nocardia sp. NPDC003999 | reverse complement strand
AGTGTGCGGGTCATCCCGAGCCGTGGCGCGTGGCTGGAGTTCGATGTGGACAAGCGCGACACCGTGGGTGTGCGCATCGACCGCAAACGCCGCCAGCCGGTCACCGTGCTGCTCAAGGCGCTGGGGTGGACCACCGAGGAGATCGTCGAGCGCTTCGGCTTCTCCGAGATCATGATGTCGACCCTGGAGAAGGACAACACCGCCGGTCAGGACGAGGCGCTGCTGGACATCTACCGCAAGCTGCGTCCGGGCGAGCCGCCGACGAAGGAGTCCGCGCAGACCCTGTTGGAGAACCTGTTCTTCAAGGAGAAGCGCTACGACCTGGCGCGCGTTGGCCGGTACAAGGTCAACAAGAAGCTCGGCATCCACCTGGGCGAGCAGGTCGTCGGTTCGGTCTTGACGAAGGAAGACATCGTCAACACCATCGAGTACCTGGTGCGCCTGCACGCGGGTGACAAGCTCATGACCGCCCCCGGCGGCGTCGAGGTCCCGGTGGAAGTGGACGACATCGACCACTTCGGCAACCGCCGCCTGCGCACCGTCGGCGAGCTGATCCAGAACCAGATCCGGGTCGGCCTCTCCCGTATGGAGCGCGTGGTCCGCGAGCGGATGACCACTCAGGACGTCGAGGCGATCACGCCGCAGACCCTGATCAACATCCGCCCGGTCGTCGCCGCGATCAAGGAGTTCTTCGGAACGTCCCAGCTGTCGCAGTTCATGGACCAGAACAACCCGCTGTCGGGCCTGACCCACAAGCGTCGTCTCTCGGCGCTCGGCCCGGGTGGTCTGTCCCGTGAGCGCGCCGGTCTGGAAGTCCGTGACGTCCACCCGTCGCACTACGGCCGCATGTGCCCGATCGAGACCCCGGAAGGCCCGAACATCGGCCTGATCGGTTCGCTGTCGGTGTACGCGCGGGTCAACCCGTTCGGCTTCATCGAGACCCCGTACCGCAAGGTCGTCGACGGCCGGGTCACCGACGAGGTGGTCTACCTGACCGCCGACGAAGAGGACCGCCACGTGCGCGCCCAGGCGAACTCGCCGGTCGGCGCGGACGGCCGCTTCCTCGAGGATCGGGTCCTGTGCCGCCGTGGCAACGAGGAGAACGAGCTCGTCGCCGCTAGCGAGGTCGACTTCATGGACGTCTCGCCGCGCCAGATGGTGTCGGTCGCGACGGCGATGATCCCGTTCCTCGAGCACGACGACGCCAACCGCGCCCTGATGGGCGCGAACATGCAGCGTCAGGCGGTTCCGCTGATCCGTTCCGAGGCGCCGATCGTCGGCACCGGTATGGAGTTGCGTGCCGCGGTCGACGCCGGTGACGTGGTGGTGAACGAGAAGGCCGGTGTGGTCGAGGAGGTCTCCGCCGACTACGTCACCGTGATGGCCGACGACGGCACCCGCAAGAGCTACCGGATGCGCAAGTTCAACCGGTCGAACCAGGGCACCTGCTCCAACCAGCGTCCGATCGTGGACGAGGGCCAGCGGGTGGAGCGCGGTCAGGTTCTGGCCGATGGTCCGTGCACCGAGAACGGTGAGATGGCTCTGGGTAAGAACCTGCTGGTGGCGATCATGCCGTGGGAGGGTCACAACTACGAGGACGCGATCATCCTGTCGCAGCGGTTGGTGGAGGAGGACGTT
>NZ_JBSGIB010000052.1:0-2501 GCF_053604885.1 Nocardia sp. NPDC003999 | reverse complement strand
CGACCGGAGCCGCCGCGAAAGCCATCCAGGTGGCACTCGCCCAGCTCGGCGACCCCTACGTCTACGGTGCGGAAGGGCCGAACGCTTTCGACTGCTCGGGCCTGATGCAATACGCGGCGGCAGCCGCCGGTGTGCGGATTCCGCGAGTCGCAGCCGACCAATACCGCACCCTGCCCAAGGTGAATCCCAGAGACATCAAGCCCGGCGATCTCATTTTCCCCTCGAGTTCGTTCAAGGGACCCAACAACCCGGGCCACGTCATCATGTACATCGGCAACGGCATGTGCGTCGAAGCTCCCCACACCGGCGGCCACGTCCAGTACCGGAAACTGCCCAGCAGTTACGCGGCCGCGCGGTGGGCGTGATCAGTCGATCCGACGTGCCCGCTATCTGCCGCCGCCGCACCGGAGCCGATCGTCCGCGACCGGCGTCAATACCCCACGTACGAGCCGCCGCCGCGCATCTGCACGATTCCCGGCACGTTGCTGACCGACCCGTAACGTTCGATGGCGTACCGAACGCCCGCGACGATATTGTCCACCGGATTCCAGATATCACGGTGCCCCGGAACGGAGTACGCGTTGAACGTAGGATCGATGGTCTGCATCAGGCCTTTCGACGGAATTCCGGCCGCGGCGTTGCTGTCCCAGAGATTGATCGCGTTGGGGTTGCCACCGGACTCGTGCTGGATGATCGCCGCGATGTCGGCCGGATCGATCTGGCGCGTGTCGTAGCCGTGCTGACGCAACACCTGCAAGGCTTCGTTGATCCATTGCCCCTGCTGGCCGGACGGCCGCGTGCGTGGCGGACCGCCGCTGGGCCCGTGCGTGCCCGAGTGGGACGTGCGGCGGGGCCGCCGCGGCTGGACGGGACGCGACTCGCGCAGATAGCGGTCGGCAAGAGCAGCTACGCGATCGGCGGTGAGCACTGCGGCGGCCTGTCCTTGGCCGAGCACGGTTCCCGCCCGTTGTAAGGCGCTGTCCAAGGTCGAGATCACCAATTGCCTGCTCGCGTTGGCGTCCTGGACGGTGCCGAGCGCGGTCAGCGCGGTGTTCACCTCGGCGAGGATCGCACCGATCGCTGCGCGTCCCTGCGTGCTGTTGTCGACCGCGCCGCCGAGGATGCGTTCCAGCTCGGCGTTCATCGACTGTGTCGCATCGCCGTGGCGTGCTCGATTCTGATTGCTGTCGGCGTATCGAGAACCGAGCGCACCGTCCCACACGACGGGTCCGCTCGGCCGCGCCGCGTCGAGATCGGGCGGCGCGTACGGCTGTCCCGTCACGGCGGTCGGCGGGCCGTCACCGTATTGGGCGGCGATGGCCGCCAGCGCGCCCATCGCCGCGGCCGCCATGGGCGTGGACGAGCCCGCCATGCCCAGTGTGTCCGAGCGCGGAACGGAGGGTGAACCCGCAGCCGCGGAGGTCGTCTCGGATGCCGACGGTGCATTCTGGGTGCGCCCCTGAGCTGTCGCGCCGACCGGTGCCGCCGGTGCGGCCGCACCCGGCTGCGGCCGCGGAATCGGGGTGGGAGCGCCGCGCGTCGCGGACTTGGCGGGGCGGCGCGGCGCGCTGGTGGTGGCGCTCGCACGCACGTCGCGCGGATCGCCGGGCTCATCGGAATCTCGCTCTGGGCCGAGGCGATCCGCCGGAGCCATCAGTCCCCCCGCTGCGTGCGGACGCTACGCGCGGTGACCACAGAGGCAGCCATGATCCACCTTCCGCCGGATGCCCCGGTACGCGCTGCCGATCGCCGGACATGATCGGTGCGTGCTGGAACCGGGAGAGCGCACAGCCGATGCGGCAAGCCCGCGCCGATGCGGTGAACTCATGCCGCTTGCCCGGCTGTCGGCTCACCCGACTCGGAATGCCTCTTCCCCGGCACTCGTCCCGAAGCGTATCCGCAGCCTAATGCAGGTACCTCCCCAGCACTCCCATGCTGTTCCCGCTTGCGGGAATATCGGTGCCCGGCACGCGGCTGCGGACAACGGCGTGGCGCCTCGATGGAAGAGGGCACCGAGCGACTGGTGAAGGCCGGGCGAGGTCAAACGGCGACGTTGCGCATCGCCGAGGCGATGCTGTTGGCGTAGGCGATGCGCTGCCCTCTCGCCTCACCGGAGCTTCTTTCGTAATACTGATCGAAGACCGCCGCCGCGTAGGCGGGCGTCTGCGCGGCCCGGAGATATCCGTACGCGGTGGATTCATTGCTGCGCAATTCGGCCATCATGAAATCGATCTGGACCTTCCAGTCGGTGACCGGCTTCCCTTGGGCTGCCGCGAACCGCTCCAGGGCCTGCCGCCGCCCGCCCCGCCACTGACACAGACCGATAGCGCCTTCGCCCGAGTTGTACGCGCTGGTGTTGAAACCGGACTCGACCTGCAGGTTACCCACGATTCCGGCTGCTTGGGCCGGCGTGAGACCGTATTTCGAGACGAGGTAGCGATAGACATCCGCCGGATTGGCTTTCGAGCCTCCCGGAATGTTGTCGCCGTTGCCGCGCGTGC
>NZ_JBSGIB010000051.1:0-2976 GCF_053604885.1 Nocardia sp. NPDC003999 | reverse complement strand
TAATCAACAGTCGATGAGTTCCTGACTGGCCCGGCCTCTCTTCCTATGCCTGTTCCGGCCTGGACCTGGGCCATCCCACGCGTCTTTGGCACCGAATCTCCCACTGAACTGTTCTCGGTCCGGCCGATCAGAACTTGGTCGTGCCGACGGTTCTTCACGGTGGATGAAGACAAGGAGGCGTGGGTTGGCCCTGGCGGCAGTGCGCGACCTGCGGGAGTTGCGCGCCCCGGTGACCGAGGATGAGATCGCTGCGTTCGAGACCGACGTGCTATCCGGGTTCGTGCTGGCGCGTGCCTCCGCGGGCCTTGTCGACTCGACGATCCGCAATGACGTGAATCATCTTGAGCTGATTCGGGATTGGTTCGGCCGCCCGTTGTGGGAGATGCAGCCCGCTGACGCGGACGCATATTTCGGCAAGGTGCTGCGCGAGGCGAAGCCGTCGACGCGGACCGGCCGGGCGGCGGCGCTGACGGTGTTCTTCCATTTCCTCGAGCTGCGGCACAAGGTCGAGCTGCACAATCTCACCGGCCGCGTCGTGGAATGCCCGCTCGACGAGATCAACCGGCCGAAGGCGTCGGTGGATCCGCTGTTGCGGATCCCGCCGACCGCCGAGGAGGTCGAGCAGTTGTTCGCCGGGTGGCGGGCGGAGCTGGCGACCTGCCGCAAGTTCGCTCCGGCCGCCCGCAACTACGCCGTTGCCCGCCTGGTCGCCGACGTGGGGCTGCGGATCAACGAGGCCCGCATGCTCGATCTGGACGATGTGCGCTGGGAGCTGGGCCGGTTCGGCAAGCTAAATGTCCGTCATGGCAAGGGATCTCGCCGCAAAGGCCCGAAACTACGGCTGGTGCCGTTGATCAACGGCGCCGACCGCAGTCTGCGCTGGTTCATCTCCGACGTGCTCGGCCAGTTCGACATCGACCCGACCGGCCATGGTGTTCCGTTGTTCCCGTCCGAACGCAAGAACATCGACGGGACCGGTCGGCGAGCGACCGCGGACGTGTTCCGCCGCGCCTTGGCCGAGGCCGTTGACCGGCATCTGCCGACCTGGTCGCAGAAGCTGACACCGCATGTCCTTCGACATTTCTGTGCCAGCCAGCTTTATCTGTCCGGGATGAATCTGTTCGCCATCCAGGAGCTTTGCGGACACGCTTGGACCGCCACTACGGCCCGGTATATCCATGTCCACGCCACTCACGTCGAGGACGCGTGGGTGAGCGGGCAGCGCCGGGTCGCCGACCGATGGAAAGGACTCGTCCAGTGAAGTGGAACCTGCGGCTGGCCGCGGCCAATCGTGGCATCTGGAAGGCCAGCGAGCTGCACCGCAAGCTCGCCGAGCGCGGCATGGTGATCAGCACCGGCAAGATGTCGGGCCTGTGGTCGGGCACCCCCAACATGATCAAGCTCGACGAACTCGACATCATCTGCGCGGTCCTCGGATGCGGCGTCGAAGAACTCCTGATCCCCGAACCGGACTCTGTCGCGGCACCGCATCCGGTCGCCGAGGACGCCCCGGCCGCGGTCGGCGATGCCAGGCCAGCGGTCCTGCCGCGCAGCCGCGACGGCAGATCCATGCCGCCCCGGTGAACTGCCGGCGGTGCGGGAAAGCCCTGCCGGACAAGCGTCGGAGGAACCAAATCTATTGCAGCAAAGGCTGTTCCGCGCTCGCATCCTACTACCGGCGCAAGAACGGCGAACCGGTCCCGCCGCGCTGGCAACACCCGGCACTGACCGCCGAGGACCCCGCGCTGCGAGCCGCCGCGCAGCACGCCCACCAGCTCGGCCAAGCCCGCGGCTGGAGCCCGTCGACCACACGCTGCGTGCTCGACGGCCTGGCCACGGTGCTGGAAGGGCGGCCCGCCGGGCAGCGGGTGTTGCTCAGCGAAGCACGCTCACGCCCGCATCGCTGGGTGTCGCGGCCCCGGCTCGTCGAAGTCCTCACCGACCTGGACCTGCTCGACGACGATTCGACCACCACCGCCATCAGATCCTGGATCGACTGCGTCACAAGCGATTTCACGCCAGGATTCGCCGAACCAGTCAAGCGCTGGCTGACGGTGCTGCTCGACGGAGATACCCGAGCCCGTCCCCGCTCGACATCCACCATCTACGTCTACTTCGGTTGCGCCCGGCCGTTTCTCGAACAGTGGGTAACCCGCTACGACCACCTGCGGGAAGTCACCCGCACCGATATCGGTGCCGCCCTGGAACCACTTGATGGCTGGAAACGCACCAACGCCGCTGCGGCCCTGCGGTCACTGTTCCGGTTCGCCAAGAAACGCGGCCTGATCTTCACCAACCCGACCACCGGCCTGAAAGCCCGGCCAGCCGACTTCGCCCTGCTACCGATGACAGACGAGGAGATCCACGCCGTCGAGCAGTTGGCCACCGACCCCGCCTGGCGGGTCATCGTCGCCCTGGCCGCCGAGAACGCCGCCCGCACCGGCGCCATCCGCCACCTGAAACTCACCGATGTCGACCTGGCCAACCGCCGCATCACCCTCGCCGGACGCCGTCAGCGTCTCGGCGACCTCGGCCACCGCGCTATCGGCCGCTGGCTCGACCACCGCCGGACCGCCTGGCCGACCACAATCAACCCACACGTCCTGGTCAGCCCGAAAACCGTCCACGGCACTGCGCCGATCAGCCAGATATTCGTGAACCTCCGTATGCAGCGAACCGGATGCACCGTCGACCGGATCCGCGGCGATCGCATCCTCCACGAAGCCCTCACCGCCGGCCCCGACCCGCTGCACCTGACGCTGGTCTTCGGCATCTCCCACAACACCGCCGCCCGCTACGCCACCGTCGCCGAACACCTGCTCAGCGACGAACTCGAACAACCACCAACCGACTGAGCAGCATCGGCAGCCGCTAGACTTCCCCGGAACTCACCGCGAATCCCGGTGTCACACACCGAAATGCCGTGAGTTCCGGCTGAAAGTCCTTCAGTCAGCGTGAACCCACGGGGGACGTGCC
>NZ_JBSGIB010000050.1:2077-4002 GCF_053604885.1 Nocardia sp. NPDC003999 | reverse complement strand
GTGTGTGCGTGTGTTCTTTGAGAACTCAATAGTGTGTCGATGAATGTCAGTGCCAAATATTTTTTGGTTCCGGCCTTTTCACCCCCCGTGTGGAGGGTCGGACATTTTAGTCAGCTATTTTCCGGCTGGCGATTGTTTTGCTGGGTTTTCGGACTCTAGTTTAGATATTTCTGATTCACCTTTCGGGGTGTTTCGAGAGTCTTCAACGGAGAGTTTGATCCTGGCTCAGGACGAACGCTGGCGGCGTGCTTAACACATGCAAGTCGAGCGGTAAGGCCCTTCGGGGTACACGAGCGGCGAACGGGTGAGTAACACGTGGGTGATCTGCCTCGCACTTCGGGATAAGCCTGGGAAACTGGGTCTAATACCGGATATGACCTCTTGTCGCATGGCTTGGGGTGGAAAGATTTATCGGTGCGAGATGGGCCCGCGGCCTATCAGCTTGTTGGTGGGGTAATGGCCTACCAAGGCGACGACGGGTAGCCGGCCTGAGAGGGCGACCGGCCACACTGGGACTGAGACACGGCCCAGACTCCTACGGGAGGCAGCAGTGGGGAATATTGCACAATGGGCGAAAGCCTGATGCAGCGACGCCGCGTGAGGGATGACGGCCTTCGGGTTGTAAACCTCTTTCGACAGGGACGAAGCGCAAGTGACGGTACCTGTAGAAGAAGCACCGGCCAACTACGTGCCAGCAGCCGCGGTAATACGTAGGGTGCGAGCGTTGTCCGGAATTACTGGGCGTAAAGAGCTTGTAGGCGGTTTGTCGCGTCGTCTGTGAAAACTCACAGCTCAACTGTGAGCTTGCAGGCGATACGGGCAGACTTGAGTACTGCAGGGGAGACTGGAATTCCTGGTGTAGCGGTGAAATGCGCAGATATCAGGAGGAACACCGGTGGCGAAGGCGGGTCTCTGGGCAGTAACTGACGCTGAGAAGCGAAAGCGTGGGTAGCGAACAGGATTAGATACCCTGGTAGTCCACGCCGTAAACGGTGGGCGCTAGGTGTGGGTTTCCTTCCACGGGATCCGTGCCGTAGCTAACGCATTAAGCGCCCCGCCTGGGGAGTACGGCCGCAAGGCTAAAACTCAAAGGAATTGACGGGGGCCCGCACAAGCGGCGGAGCATGTGGATTAATTCGATGCAACGCGAAGAACCTTACCTGGGTTTGACATACACCGGAAACCTGCAGAGATGTAGGCCCCCTTGTGGTCGGTGTACAGGTGGTGCATGGCTGTCGTCAGCTCGTGTCGTGAGATGTTGGGTTAAGTCCCGCAACGAGCGCAACCCTTGTCCTGTGTTGCCAGCACGTAATGGTGGGGACTCGCAGGAGACTGCCGGGGTCAACTCGGAGGAAGGTGGGGACGACGTCAAGTCATCATGCCCCTTATGTCCAGGGCTTCACACATGCTACAATGGCCGGTACAGAGGGCTGCGATACCGTGAGGTGGAGCGAATCCCTTAAAGCCGGTCTCAGTTCGGATCGGGGTCTGCAACTCGACCCCGTGAAGTTGGAGTCGCTAGTAATCGCAGATCAGCAACGCTGCGGTGAATACGTTCCCGGGCCTTGTACACACCGCCCGTCACGTCATGAAAGTCGGTAACACCCGAAGCCGGTGGCCTAACCCCTTGTGGGAGGGAGCCGTCGAAGGTGGGATCGGCGATTGGGACGAAGTCGTAACAAGGTAGCCGTACCGGAAGGTGCGGCTGGATCACCTCCTTTCTAAGGAGCATTCTCCAGTCGATGTCCCGAACAGTCGGGGTCGTCGCTGGCAGAGCCACTACGGACTCGTACGAAGTTCGGTGGAGCTCATGGGTGGAACGCTGACAACTTCTTCCGCGTAGGGTCGGAGCCGAGTCTTCGGCCGTGGTTGATATATCGACACACTGTTGGGTCCTGAAAGAACAGACGTTCTTTCCAGGCAAT
>NZ_JBSGIB010000050.1:0-1979 GCF_053604885.1 Nocardia sp. NPDC003999 | reverse complement strand
GGTGTGTTGTTTGAGAACTGCACAGTGGACGCGAGCATCTTTGTTTGTAAGTGTTGAAGAGCGTTCGGTGGATGCCTTGGCACCAGGAGCCGATGAAGGACGTAGGAGGCTGCGATAAGCCTCGGGGAGCTGTCAACCGAGCTGAGATCCGAGGATTTCCGAATGGGGAAACCCGGCACGAGTGATGTCGTGTCACCCTCCGCTGAATATATAGGCGGTTGGGAGGGAACGTGGGGAAGTGAAACATCTCAGTACCCACAGGAAGAGAAAACAATTGTGATTCCGTGAGTAGTGGCGAGCGAAAGCGGATGAGGCTAAACCATGCGTGTGTGATAGCCGGCAGGTGTTGCACGTGTGGGGTAGTGGGGCTCACTTTCCTATCACTGCCGTGGTAGGCAACAGTCAGAAAAGTGCGTGTTAGTCGAAGTGGTCTGGAACGGCCTGTCGTAGAGGGTGAGAATCCCGTAGGCGAAAATGCGTGCTCTGTTGTAGTGGGTGCCCGAGTAGCAGCGGGCCCGTGAAATCTGCTGTGAATCTGCCGGGACCACCCGGTAAGCCTGAATACTCCCTGGTGACCGATAGCGGACTAGTACCGTGAGGGAAAGGTGAAAAGTACCCCGGGAGGGGAGTGAAATAGTACCTGAAACCGGACGCTTACAATCCGTCAGAGCCTTCCCTTTGTGGTGGGGTGATGGCGTGCCTTTTGAAGAATGAGCCTGCGAGTCATCGGTGTGTGGCGAGGTTAACCCGTGTGGGGTAGCCGTAGCGAAAGCGAGTCCGAATAGGGCGTTTTGAGTCGCATGTCATGGACCCGAAGCGGAGTGATCTACCCATGGCCAGGGTGAAGCGACGGTAAGACGTCGTGGAGGCCCGAACCCACTTAGGTTGAAAACTGAGGGGATGAGCTGTGGGTAGGGGTGAAAGGCCAATCAAACTCCGTGATAGCTGGTTCTCCCCGAAATGCATTTAGGTGCAGCGTCACGTGTTTCACATCGGAGGTAGAGCTACTGGATGGCCTAGGGGGCCCACAAGCTTACCGAAGTCAGCCAAACTCCGAATGCCGGTGTGTGAGAGCGTGGCAGTGAGACTGCGGGGGATAAGCTTCGTAGTCGAGAGGGAAACAGCCCAGATCGCCGGCTAAGGCCCCTAAGCGTGTACTAAGTGGAAAAGGATGTGGGGTCGCGAAGACAACCAGGAGGTTGGCTTAGAAGCAGCCACCCTTGAAAGAGTGCGTAATAGCTCACTGGTCAAGTGATCCTGCGCCGACAATGTAGCGGGGCTCAAGTACACCGCCGAAGCCGCGGCATTCCAGCATTATTCTGCTTTCGAGCCAGGAGCTGGGATGGGTAGGGGAGCGTCGTGCAGCCGTGGAAGCAGCGGGGTGACCTAGTTGTGGAGGCTGTGCGAGTGAGAATGCAGGCATGAGTAGCGAAAGACGAGTGAGAAACTCGTCCGCCGAATGACCAAGGGTTCCTGGGCCAGGTTAATCCGCCCAGGGTGAGTCGGGACCTAAGGCGAGGCCGACAGGCGTAGTCGATGGACAACGGGTTGATATTCCCGTACCCGTGTATCCGCGCCCAATGGCGAATCAGTGGTGCTAAGTGCCCAAATGTGGATGGACTTCCTTCGGGAAGCTTGAAGCGGCTGCGCACGACCCCTGCTGTAGTAGTCAAGCGATGGGGTGACGCAGGAAGGTAGCTGGGCCAGGTGGTGGATTACCTGGTGTAAGCCGGTAGGGCGTTGTGTAGGCAAATCCGCACAACATGTGCCTGAGAGGTGATGCGTAGCCGATTGAGGCGAATTCAGTGATCCTATGCTGCCGAGAAAAGCCTCTAGTGAGTTGGTACACGGCCCGTACCCCAAACCGACACAGGTGGTCAGGTAGAGAATACCGAGGCGATCGAGAGAACTGTGGTTAAGGAACTCGGCAAAATGCCCCCGTAACTTCGGGAGAAGGGGGACCACGTCTGGTGACGATC
>NZ_JBSGIB010000049.1:0-4343 GCF_053604885.1 Nocardia sp. NPDC003999 | reverse complement strand
TTGATCGTGGGTGATGCTTATGCGGAGTCGGGTGCGGCTGGGGGTATCGGTGGGTTCTTGACGTATGCGACTGATCTTTTCGATCGGGCGACGGTGGAGAGTTTCGCGGCGCGGTTGTCGCGCATCCTCGCCGCCGTGGTCGCCGATCCCACCGTCCCGGTCGGCGATCTCGACCTACTCGCCGACACCGAACGGCACGACGTGCTGGCACGCTGGAACGCCACCGACCAGGCCGTCGACACGGGAGCGACGCTGGCCTCGCTGCTCGACGCCAGTGTCGCGGCGGACCCGCGCTCAACGGCGCTGGTCGCGGACGCGGTCGATGGCGAGCGGGTCGAGCTGACCTACGCCGAACTTGATTTGCGTGTGAATCGTCTTGCGCGGCACTTGATTTCGTTGGGTGTCGGTCCGGAGTCGCGGGTCGCGCTGGCGTTGCGTCGCTCCGTTGATTTGATCGTGGCGATGTATGCGGTGGCGAAGTCCGGTGGTGCGTATGTGCCGGTGGATCCGGATCAGGCTGCCGAGCGGACGAGCTACATCTTGGAGACGGCGGCACCGGTTTGCGTGCTGACCAATGCCGATGCGAAGTTCGAGACCGATGTCGCGCCGGTGGTGCGGATCGATGAACTGGATCTGTCGGAGCTGGATGCCGCGCCGGTCGCTGATGTCGATCGCGTCGCGCCGTTGCGTCCGGAGAACACGGCGTATGTGATCTTCACGTCTGGTTCGACGGGTCGCCCGAAGGGTGTCGCGGTTCCGCACGGCGCTATCGCGAACCAGTTGCAATGGAAGAACATCGAGTTCGGGCTCGACGCTGCGGATGCGATTCTGCTGAAGACGGCCGCGACGTTCGACCTCTCGGTGTGGGAGTTCTGGTCGGCGGTAGTGTGCGGTGGCCGTTTGGTCATCGCCTCACCCGACGGTCACCGGGACCCGACGTACCTCAACGAACTCATGGCCCAGGAATGGGTCACCACGCTGCACGTCGTCCCGTCGATGCTGGACGCGCTGTTGACTGCCGGTATGCCGGATTCGCTGTGGCGGGTGTTGGCGATCGGTGAAGCCCTTCCGGGTGCGTTGGCGCAGCGGTTCTTGCGTGAGAATCCGCGTACCGAATTGTTCAATCTGTATGGTCCGACCGAGGCGGCGGTGTCCATCACCAGCCATCGGGTCAGTGATACCGACCGGGTTTCGGTTCCCATCGGTGCGCCGGAGTGGAACAGCCGGGTGTTCGTGCTGGATGGGCGTTTGCGTCCGGTGCCGGTGGGTGTGTCGGGTGAGTTGTATTTGGCTGGTGCGCAGTTGGCGCGTGGTTACTTCGGTCGTGCGGATCTGACCGCGGATCGGTTCGTGGCCAACCCGTTCCAGCCCGGTGCGCGGATGTACCGCACTGGTGATTTGGTTGCGTGGACGAGCACAGGCGAACTCGAGTATCGGGGTCGTACGGATTTCCAGGTGAAGATCCGTGGTTTCCGTATCGAGCTCGGTGAGATCGAAGCCGCGTTGCTCGCCCTGCCGGAGATCGCGCAGACTGCGGTGATCGCGAAGTCGGATCCGCAGACCGGTGACCGGTTGGTCGCGTACATCGTGCCTGTGGATGCTGGAGCAGGTGCCGCTGGCGATGCCGACGATACGGCCGGTGCCGGATCCGGCGTGGATGTGGCTCGGGTGAAGTCCGAACTGAGCGCTGGGTTGCCGTCGTACATGGTGCCTGCGGCGTTCGTGGTGCTGGATGCTCTGCCGTTGAACGTCAACGGCAAGCTCGACCGCAAGGCGTTGCCGGAGCCGGAGTTCGAGGTCCAAGCCTTCCGGGCGCCGTCGACTCCGATCGAGGAGATCGTGGCGTCGGTGTTCGCCGAGGTGCTCGGGGTCGAGCGGGTGGGCGCGGACGACGACTTCTTCGCTTTGGGTGGTAATTCGCTGTTGGCGACGCAGGTCGCGGCGCGTATCGGCGCGGCGCTGGATGCCCGTGTGCCGGTGCGTGTGCTGTTCGAGGCCTCCACCGTCGCCGGATTGGCCGTGAAGGTCGAGCAGCACGCGGGAGCTGGCGGGCGTAAAGCCTTGGTGGCCGGTCCGCGTCCGGAACGGATCCCGTTGTCGCTGGCGCAGCAGCGCATGTGGTTCCTCAACCAGTTCGATCCGGCCTCATCGGTCTACAACATCCCGGCCGCCATCCGCCTCACCGGCGATCTGGACGTCGCGGCCCTGCGAGCGGCGGTCGCGGATCTGGTGGCGCGCCACGAGATCCTGCGCACGATCTACCCGCAGACGTCCGACGGCCCGGTACAGCGGGTGCTCGCGGCGGACGAGGTGCCGATCGACCTCACACCCGCGCGAGTCGACGCGGCCGATTCGGTCGCCGTGGTGACCAGCGTGGTCGGCGCGGGGTTCGAGGTCACCACGGAGGTCCCGTTCCGGGTCGCGCTGTTCGAGATCGCGTCCGCGAGCGCGGACGACCCCACCGAGCACGTGCTGGTCTTCGTCGCGCACCACATCAGTTCCGACGGCTGGTCGCTGGGCCCGCTCACCCGGGATCTGGTCCTGGCCTATGAGGCGCGCAGCAGAGGCGAGGCCCCGGCCATGGCCCCGCTGCCGGTGCAGTACGCCGACTACAGCCTGTGGCAGCGGGAGGTGCTCGGCTCCGAGACCGACCCGAAGAGCCTGATCTCGCAGCAGGCCGAGTACTGGCGGGACGCGCTCGCCGCTCTGCCGGAGGAACTGCCGCTGCCGACCGACCGGCCCCGGCCCGCCCAGGCGTCCTATCGCGGAGGCAGTTTCGCCTTCGACATCGACGCCGACCTGCACACCGGGCTAGAACAGCTGGCCAAACAACACAATTCGACGCTGTTCATGGTGGTGCACGCCGCGCTCGCGGTGCTGCTGGCGCGGCTGTCGGGCACCTCGGACATCGCGATCGGCACCCCGGTGGCCGGCCGCGGCGAGGCCGAACTCGACGACCTCATCGGCATGTTCGTCAACACGCTGGTGTTGCGCACCGAGGTCGAGCCGGGCACGTCGTTCGAAACGCTGCTGGCCGAGGTCCGCAAAACCGACGTCGCCGCGTTCGGCCATGCCGACCTGCCGTTCGAGCGGCTGGTCGAGTTGCTCGATCCGGTCCGCTCGGCGGCGCGGCATCCGCTGTTCCAGGTGATGCTGGTGCTGCAGAACCTCGCTCCCGCGACGCTCGAGTTGCCCGGGCTCACGGTGTCGGGCATCGATCCGGGAGTGTCGGCGGCCAAGTTCGATCTGCAGATCACCCTGGCCGAGCAGCCCGGTGCGCCGGGTCTGTCGGTGGTGATCGGTTACGCGACCGACCTGTTCGACGAATCGACGGTGCGGAACTTCGCGAGCCGGTTCCGTCGTGTCCTGGCGGCGGTCGCGGCCGATGCCACAGCCGTGGTGGGCGATATCGATGTGCTCGCGCCCGGCGAACGCGACCAGGTGCTGAGTGCGTGGAATGTGCCGGGGGCCTGGGTTCCCGGTGCGACACTGCCGGATGTGATCGCCGAACAGGCGTGGTTGCGCCCGGACGCGGTGGCGATCCGTTCGGGTGAGACCACGTTGACTTTCGGTGAGTTGCACCGGCGGGCGAATCAGGTGGCGCGGGCGTTGATCGCTCGGGGTGCGGGTCCGGAGTCGTTGGTGGCGGTGGCGGTGGCGCGTACCGAGGAGTTGCCGGTCGCGTTGTTGGGGGTGTTGATCGCGGGGGCGGCGTATCTGCCGATCGATACCGGGTATCCGGTGCAGCGGTTGGAGTTCATGCTCGAAGACGCCGCCCCGGTCTGCGTGCTGACCACGGTGCAGCAGCGGGAGGCGGTGCCGTCGGGTGGGTTGCCGGTGGTGCTGCTGGAGGCGGCAGGAGAGTTCTCCGATGCGCCGGTGAGTGATGCCGATCGGGTGGGCCGGTTGCGGGCGGACAATCTGGCGTATGTCATCTACACCTCCGGTTCCACCGGGGTGCCCAAGGGCGTGGGTGTGGCGCACCGCAACGTCATCGAGTTGCTGGCCAACACGCAGCCGTTGTTCGGGTTCGACGAGACCGATGTGTGGACGTTGTTCCATTCCTTCGCGTTCGATTTCTCGGTGTGGGAGTTGTGGTGCGCGCTGGCGCACGGCGGCAGCGTGGTGGTGGTCGACTACGTGACCTCCCGCTCGCCGGAGCAGTTGCGCGAACTGCTGATCGATGAGCGGGTCACGGTGCTCAACCAGACCCCGTCGGCGTTCTATCAGCTGGTGGAGGCCGACCGCGCCGCGGCGGGCGGGGGTGAGTTGGGGTTGCGGTATGTGATCTTCGGTGGGGAGGCGCTGGATCTGCGGAAGCTGGGCCGCTGGTATGCCCGCCA
>NZ_JBSGIB010000048.1:0-5431 GCF_053604885.1 Nocardia sp. NPDC003999 | reverse complement strand
ACTGCACTCGACAGGGTGTGGGAGAGTAGGACACCGCCGGAACATCCTTTCACGAAAGGCCCTCGACACCGTCGAGGGCCTTTCGTCATTTATGCGGCGAGAACGTTTCGCAGCAATTTCAGAGGGAACTACAAGCACACACAGCGCGCGGACGACGATGATGGATGGTGGAGACGGATCGCTGTCCCGCGCGAACAACGGAGGTATGTATGGTCGTCGCGACGACGCCGGGTCACCCGGCGCCGCCAGCCCCCGCCACCTCGACGCGACCGCGTTGGTGGCGGCCGAGGCTGCCCGCGACGGCTGTGTACTTGGCGGGGCTGGTCGTCGTCTCGGCGATCTTCTCCGTCCTGAGCGACTCCGCGCAGACGAGGGTGGTTCTGCACGCGAGCACGAACCTGCACAACCTGCTGGACGGCCGGATCGGGACGTTGCTGGCAAGCGCGTTCGTGATCGGCGACGTCGTCGGGTCGTGGGTGATCATCCCGCTGCTGGCCTGTCTGCTCGCTCTCGCCGAACTGCGCTTCGGCGCGTTGCGGTTGGTGCGGGTTTTCCTGGCCGGCCACATCGGCGCCACGTTGTTCGTCGCGGCGGGGCTGTGGGTGGGCGTTGAGGCCGGATGGGTGCCCACGAGCATCCGCTGGGCCGAAGACGTCGGTGTCAGCTACGGCGCCATGGCTTTGGTCGGCGCGCTGGTGGCCGCCCTGCCCTACCGGTGGCGCGCCGCCTGGTCGACGCTCTGGTTCATCGTCGCGGTCGAGGGTGTGCTCATCGAGCACACCTTCACCCAGGTCGGCCACATGGTGGCGTTGATGATCGGCACCGTAGTCGGGTTCTGCATGGTCTGGGCCAGGACGACCACCCGTCGGCGGCTGACCCGGATCGAAAGCGCCCTGCTCGCCGTCAGCGTGGTTCTCGCGGCGATTCTGCTCATGGGCTGACGACGGGGGCGTGCGGGCGTTCGCCTACAGTGCTTGGGTGCGCCTAGTGATTGCTCGCTGTCAGGTCGACTACGTAGGGCGACTCACCGCCCATCTTCCGATGGCCCGCAGGCTACTGCTGGTGAAAGCGGACGGCTCGGTGCTCGTGCACTCCGATGGCGGCTCGTACAAGCCGCTGAACTGGATGAGCCCGCCCTGCTGGCTGGAGGAACGCAACGGCGACGCGCAGCTCCCGGAGGGAGCGAAGGCGCTGTGGGTCGTCGCCAACAAGGCCGGCGAGGAACTTCGCATCACCATCGAGGACATCGAGCACGACTCCTCCCACGAACTCGGCGTGGACCCGGGCTTGGTGAAAGACGGTGTGGAGGCTCATCTCCAAGAGCTGCTGGCCGAGCACGTGCATACGCTCGGCACCGGCTACACGCTCATCCGCCGCGAGTACATGACCGCGATCGGCCCGGTGGACCTGCTGTGCCGGGACGCCGACGGCGGCACCGTGGCGGTGGAGATCAAACGGCGCGGTGAGATCGACGGCGTCGAACAGCTCACCCGCTACCTCGAGTTGCTGAACCGGGATCCGCTGCTGGCTCCGGTGGCGGGCGTTTTCGCCGCCCAGCAGATCAAGCCGCAGGCGCGCACCCTTGCCGAGGATCGCGGTATCCGCTGCCTCACACTCGATTACGACGCCCTGCGTGGCACGGAGAGCAACGAATTCCGCTTGTTCTGAACTCGGGGGCGTGCGGGGCGCACGCGGCCGAGTAATAGGCTTGTCGCATGCCCCGCCGGAAACCGCGTTCGGATCGCCACGCTGATCACTCGCGGTCGGGAGGCGCGCCGATCGGCGATGTCTTCGGACGGACCGAATCAGGCCCGGACGGTGACGAGACTTACGTGGTCCGCACCATTCCGGGCACCCGCGCTGTGAAGACCTACCGCTGCCCGGGCTGTGACCACGAGATTCCGCCCGGCGTCGCGCACCTCGTCGCGTGGCCCGCTCATGGCGGAGAAGACGACCGCAGGCATTGGCATCGCGGGTGCTGGAACGGTCGCCGTACTCGGAAGATCACCCGACGCTGGTCCTGATGCCCAGCAAACGGGTGCGGAATTAAGGAAGGCCGCCCCGGTGGGGGCGGCCTTCGGTGAATTCGGTTCAGTTTTGCTGTAGTCGCCTCAGTCCGACGTCAGTTGCTGACGTCGGCGCTCTCGCGCTCTTCCGAGTCGATATCGTCGTCCTCGGTGGCGACCTCGGGGATCGCCTTCTGACGGGAACCGGTGACCGACTTGGTGTTGCCGCCGATCGACTTGCGCTGATCCGGAACGCCGTCCAGCAATTCGCTTTCCCGGTTGACCGCGGCGAGCATCGCGGGCACCGAGTCGAGCTGACCGCGGATACCGAGGAGCTGGGCGAGCACGCGGCCGCGCAGCACGCGCATCTCCTCGGCCAGCTCCTTCGCGTGCGCGATCTTGCGCTCGGAGGTCTGGGTGGCGGAGGTGATGAGGCGGTTGGCCTCGTCGGTCGCGTCCTTGATCCGCTGGGCGGCCTCGGCGCGGCTGGTGGCTTCCAGCTCTTCCATGGCGCGGGTGAGCTTGGTGCGACGCTCGGCCATGGTGGCCTCGAAGTCCTGCTGGGTGGCCTTGCGCTTCGCGTCGGCTTCCTTCGCGATGCGGTCGGCCTCGGCCTGAGCGGCCTCGATGATCTTGGCGGACTCGGTGCGTGCGTTCGCGAGGGTCTGCTCGAATTCGATTTCGAGCGCCTCGCGCTTCTCCTTGGTCTCCGCGAGCAGCGACTCGTACTTGCCACGCATCTCGGTGGCCTGCTGCTCGGCGATCGACACCATCTCGGCGGCTTCGGCCTGCGCCAGGGCACGGACCTCGGACGCCTCGTCGGAGGCGAGACGGAGCATGCGGGAGATGCGGTCGGACATGCCTTCCGCGGTGGTCGGCGGCACCGAGAGTCGGTCGACCTCCTTGCGGAGTTCGTCGATCTCGTCGCGCGCGTCTTCCAGCTGGCTCGCGAGGTTACGTGCTTGTGCCGCAGCCGCATCGCGGTCGGTGGCGGTGACTCTCAGTTCCGCGTCGAAGCGGTCGAAGTAATTACGCACCTCGTCTTGCGCATAACCCTTGCGCACAACGGTGAAGGGCAGTGCAACGAAGCGATTGCGATCGGACTCGGGTGACGACATGGCACACAAACTACAGCCTGAAGACAGCCGATGGTGACTCGACTGCGAATGTCATTCCAACGAGTTTTCCCGACCTGACGCCGATACTAGTGCGTAACATTAGCGTTCGGTTCGACCAACTCGATCAGCACACCTCCAGCATCCTTCGGGTGGATGAAATTGATGCGAGAATCGGCCGTTCCGTGCCGTGGAGCCTCGTACAGCAAACGCAGACCCTTGGCGCGCAGGTACGCGGAGACGGCCTCGATGTCGGTCACCCGGTAGGCCAGTTGCTGCAAGCCGGGCCCGCTGCGGTCGATGAACTTCGCGATCGTCGATTCCGCGTTGAGCGGTGCCAGCAACTGCAGGGCAGTGGCGCGGTCGGGTGCGCCGGGCAGCGACAGCATCGCCTCGTGCACGCCCTGAGCCTCGTTGACCTCGCGATGGGTCTCGATCATGCCGAGGTTCTCCGCGTACCAGGCGACCGCGGTGTCGAGATCCGGCACCGCGATGCCGACGTGGTCCACCGCGGTCACGTAGTCCGCGGGGATGAAAGATGACTGTTCGGTAACGTTGCTCACCATTCGAAAGTAGCGCGACCTGGCACGGGGCGCGCGTGACGCACCCGCTACCGTTGAGTAGAACACCTGCTCTCGCATTGCCCGGTGTGGGCGCGAGCAGGTCCGATCTACGAATGCGAGGCTCGTCGTGACCACTTCCGTGATCGTCTCCGGTGCGCGTACCCCGGTCGGCAGGCTGCTCGGAGGTCTGAAGGACTTCAGCGGTTCCGATCTGGGCGGGTTCGCGATCAAGGCGGCGCTGGAGAAGGGCGGTGTCGCGCCCGACCAGGTCGACTACGTGATCATGGGTCAGGTGCTCACCGCGGGCGCGGGCCAGATCCCGGCCCGGCAGGCGGCGGTGGCGGCGGGCATCCCGATGGACGTGCCCGCGCTGACGCTGAACAAAGTCTGCCTGTCGGGCATCAACGCGATCGCGCTGGCCGACCAGCTGATCCGGGCGGGCGAGTACGAGATCGTCGTCGCGGGTGGCCAGGAGTCGATGAGCCGGGCGCCGCACATGCTGGAGAAGAGCCGGGAGGGCTTCAAGTACGGCGACGTGACGCTGCGTGACCATATGGCCTACGACGGCCTGCACGACATCTTCACCGATCAGGCCATGGGCGCGCTGACCGAAGCGCGCAACGAGGCCGATCGGATCAGCCGCGAGGATCAGGACGCGTTCGCGGCGGCTTCACACCAGCGTGCGGCGGCGGCGTGGAAGAACGGCGTGTTCGACGACGAGGTGGTCCCGGTCGCGGTGCCGCAGCGCAAGGGTGATCCGGTGCTGGTGACCACGGACGAGGGCATTCGCGCCGACACCACGGTGGAGTCGCTGGGTAAGTTGCGTCCGGCGTTCCGCAAGGACGGCACCATCACCGCGGGTACCGCGTCGCAGATCTCCGACGGAGCCGCGGCGGTCGTGGTGATGAGCAAGGAGAAGGCGCAGTCGCTGGGGTTGAGCTGGATCGCCGAGATCGGTGCGGCGGGTGTGGTCGCGGGTCCGGATTCGACGCTGCAGGACCAGCCCGCCAACGCGATCGCCAAAGCCTGCGCACGCGAGGGCATCTCGCCCGCCGACCTGGACCTGGTGGAGATCAACGAGGCGTTCGCCGCCGTCGGCATCGCGTCCACCCGCAAGCTGGGCATCGACCCGGAGAAGGTGAACGTCAACGGCGGCGCCATCGCCATCGGCCACCCGCTGGGCATGTCCGGCGCCCGCATCCTGCTGCACCTGGTGCTGGAGCTGAAGCGCCGCGGCGGCGGCGTCGGCGCGGCCGCGCTCTGCGGCGGCGGCGGACAGGGTGACGCGCTGATCGTTCGCGTCTGAGTTCGGCGGGGCGATGCCCCGCGCCGAATCGTGCCGATGGCCGCCCCGACGTGGGCGGCCATCGGTCGTTCTGGCCCAGCGCACCGCAACCACGTTCTTTCGAGCGAAGCGAGACCGAGCCTGTTCCGTTCGCGGCCCGGCCGACGTTTGCGCGCCGCCACGTGGGTCGCGAAAGGGCGAGCCTCGTGCACCGCAGCAACGACTGTGCGGGTCCGAGCACGTGACGCTGCAACGGCACCCGCGTGTTCGCGTGGTCCTGGTCCTGGTCCTGGTCATGTCTCGAGTTCATATGCCGACGCGCCCAGCGCACCGCAACCACGTCTTTCGAGCGGAGCGAGACCGAGCCTGTTCCGTTCGCGGCCCGGCTCGCGTGTGCGCGGCCGCCGCGTACGCGACGAAGGAGCAAGCGGCGGTCTGGACCCGGAGACGACCGGTGAGGTG
>NZ_JBSGIB010000047.1:0-6360 GCF_053604885.1 Nocardia sp. NPDC003999 | reverse complement strand
GGTCCCCAAGACCAGCGTGGGCAAGTTCGACAAGAAGCGGCTACGCGCCCAGTACGCCGACGGTGACCTGGAGGTCACCACCCTGTCCTGACCCCGCCGCCCCGCGTCACCACCTCAGCATCGGCAGTGGTGACGCGGGGTGGCTGCGCACCCGCCGCGCGACCAGGGAGACGAGCTTGCGGTGGAAGCCGTGGTTCGGATAGCGCTTCGCCAGCTCACGGTAGGTTCCGCGCGAGACGCCGAACCGGCCGAGCAAGCCGAGTTCGACGTCGATCGCGTCGGCGCGCCGGAAGATCTCGACCGGGTCGTGCGGTGGGCCCGCCGGGCGGATCTTGTGATGCTGGTCGATCATCGCCACCACCAGTCCGGTCAGGTCGTCGCGGTCGATGCTCGCCAGCCAGGCGCGCGCCTGGTCGCACGAGGGCGCGAGGTAGTCGAAGCTGCCCGCCGACCAGATGCCGATGTCGTGCAGCACGGCCGCGGTCAGGAACTCCTCACGGGCGCTCGGCGGGGTTTGCCGGTCGTCGGCCAGCAGATCGCACAACGTGAGCACCCGCAGCACATGATTGGTGTAGGCGGCGCGGTCCGCCCCGAGCTGTTGGCGCCACGGCGCGAGCCGGGCCTCGACCTCATCGCGAAGATCGTTGCTGCTCATGGCGGTTCACCCTACGCGCAGCCGTCCGTGACGGGCGGCGGCGACGCGCGGGCACGGCGCCGCATACGCGAGAACACCCGGCGCGGGCGAAACGGTTTGCCGCGCCGGGTGTTCGATTCGGTGGATCAGCAGTTGCGCAGTTCCGGGCTCTGGTTGAGCAGCTGGGCCCGGGTGCCGATGAACGTGGTGTAGGTCTCGCCGCCGACCGAGGAGAGCGGGAACGCCGCGACCCGGTGGCAGTTCTGGAAGGCGAGCTTCACGCCGAAGTGCCGCTCCAGCCCACCGCGAATCGCGTCGGAAGCCATGGCGCGCAGCAGTTGCCCGCGCGCCACCTCGTCGGGCGGCGCGATCGTGTTGTCGGCGAATTCGGCCGTCCCGGAACGCAGCTCACCGGCTACGCGGCTGACCACTTCCCAGGCGTAGGGCAGCGAATTGCGTACGACCTCGACGAAGTCGGCGTCGTCGACCTCGCCGCGTTCGGCGCGTTCGAGTACTGCGGTGGGGACATCAAGGGACATGGCGCTCTCCTCCAGTGCTGAACGTCGATGCGATGCCACTGAAGTCTAAACGAAAGTCGTTGTCAATAATGCTGGATTCGGCGCGAAAGTGCCTTTTCCAGTGCGGCTTTCGTGTCGGCGGCCAGGGTCGAGACCAGTTCGCCCGCGGGTAGCTCCGGTGTCAGCTCATGGGTTTGGCCCGCCCAGAGGTTGACCTCCTCGGGGTTGCCCGCCGCCCGCGCCTCGGCTCGCAGCGGGGCGGTGGCGTAGTGGATCTCCGGGTATCCGGTCGGCGCGGTAGCGGTGTGCCGCACCAGGAAGCGGTTGCGCAAGCCGCGTGCCCTGCGTCCGGTGAAGGCGCGGGTGAGCATCGTCGGGGTGTCGGCGGTCAGCGCGGCGCGGTGCACCTGACTGGTGCCCGCCTCGGGGCAGCGCAGGAACACCGTGCCCAGTTGCGCGGCCGCGGCGCCCGCCGCGAGCGCGGCGGCGATGCCCGCGCCCGTCGTGAGGCCGCCGGTGGCCACCAGTGGCAGGTCGGTGGCGGCGGAGAGCAATTGCAGCAGCGCCAACAGCCCGAGTGGGTCGGTGGCGTCGTCGGCGGGCCGATCGGTGAACGTCGCGCGGTGCCCGCCCGCCTCCGCGCCTTGGGCGATGAGCACGTCGGCGCCCGCCTCGACGGCGACGCGCGCCTCGACGACCGAGGTGACGGTGACCCAGGCTTCGGAACCGGCGGCATGCAGCCGTTCGATGTCCGCGGCACTCGGGCAGCCGAAGGTGAACGACACGGCCGCGACCGGGTCGGCGACGAGCAGGTCCAGTTTGGCGTCCCAGTCGTCGGTGTCGAAGCGCGGATCTCCCAGCTGGTGTTCGGCGCCGAGTTCGGCCAGATAGTCCGCCAGATCGGCGGGAGGAGTCGGCGGGCCCGGCACGAAGAGGTTCACGCCGAACGGCTTGCCGGTGGCCGCGCGAGTCGCCGCGATCCGCGCCGCGGTGTCGGCGGCGCTCAGATAACCGGCGGCCAGCTGGCCGAAACCGCCCGCTTCGGCCACGGCGGCGGTCAGCTCAGGGGTGGAGGGGCCGCCCGCCATGGGGGCGAGCGCGATCGGAACGTCCAAGTGGTCGAGGATCACGGTTCGATTGTCGCGTATCTGGACATGTGACCCGGGCCTCACCAGCGTTTTTCCGCTGGAAGGTTGCGGAATGGTCACGACGCGGTAGAGTTCCCGTCACGACGGATGCCAAACCGTTATCCGCCCGGCTTTACCGGATCGTTATCGCACCGGTTCCGCTAGGGCTCCGGCATCCCGGACCCTGTTGTACGACCGAGGATTCAGCTTTGTCGCAGCACCGTGTAGGCCCCAGTTCCATTACCGTCCAGAGCCTCCTCGGCGACGGCGGCGAATCGGGCCGTCCGACGCGGCACCGCGCCGAGCCGTCCGCCACCGAACGAGTCAAGGCCGCCGCCACCGCGGCGGTTGCCGCGGGCGCCTTGATCGGCGCTGCCAGCCAGGTCGCTCCCGCGCTCGCTTACGCGTCGCCGCTGCTGCCCGGTTCGCACGATGCCGACGAGGAGACGCAGGCCGCGCCATCCACCGTGAAGGGTACGAGCATCCTTCCGATCGTCGAGGCCAAGGCCGCCGCCGAGCCGGTCGCGCAGGCCGCGCCGGAGCCCGCCGCGGTCGCAGGCCAGATCGCCGCGCCGGTCGCCGCGCCGTTCGGCATTCCCAATCTTCCCCCGGAGGTCATCGGTCCCTTGGCGCAGGCCGAGGAGGCCCTCAAGGGCGTGCAGCAGCAGGTCGCTCCGGCGCCTGCGGTGCGCCCGGTGGCCGGCGAGATCAGCTCCGGGTTCGGCAGCCGCTGGGGCGCCATGCATTACGGCCTCGACTTCGCCGACTCGCTGGGCGCGCCGATCCACTCGGTCAGCAACGGCACCGTCATCGAGGCGGGGCCCGCCTCCGGTTTCGGTCTGTGGGTGCGAATCCTGCAGGACGACGGCACCACCGCCGTCTACGGCCACGTGAACGAGATGTTCGTGCACGCGGGCCAGCGGGTGAACGCGGGCGACGTGATCGCCACCGTCGGCAACCGGGGCCAGTCCACCGGTCCGCATCTGCACCTGGAGATCTGGGACCAGTCGGGCGCCAAGATCGACCCGATGCCCTACTTGGCCGCCAAGGGAGTGCCCCTGGAGTGGGGCCCGTCGGCGCACTGACATTCCCTGTCCGGCTTGATATTCCGATCAGCGCACGGTTGCGCGCAGCGAAGCCTCCCGCGTCCCGGTGACGCGGGAGGCGGTTCGCGTCCTGGTCTCGTAGAGCTGCCCCACGGACACCGGTCGGTCGCTAGGCTCGGGCCGTGATCGAGCTGGGCGACATCTTCGAGCCTGGGTCACCGCACGGCCGCGCGTACGCCGTGCTGGTGCACCATCCGCGGTCGAGTCTCGCCGATATCGCGCAGTACCTGGGCGTTTCGGAAGACCTCGCCGCGGACTCGCTGGATGTGTTGTGTGAATTGCACGCCGCGGTCCGCGTCGAGTCGCCCGACGGCGAACCGCTGTGGGACGCGCACGCGCCGGAATCGTTGTCCGAAGCCGAGGCTCGGCGCAGGCAGCAGGAGATCAACCAGATGCACGCCGCCGCAGCACGCTTGAGCGAGACGTTCCGCTCGGTGCGCCGCTCGCCCCGCGGCAACGGCGCGGTGGTGCCGGTGTACGAGCGGCTGGAGATGCTGGCGGATTTCGAGGAGATGCAGACCGGCGCGCGCAGCTGCGTCAAGCTGGTCGAGCGCGGGCCCTATCTGAGCGATCCCGAGCGCGAGCGCCAACTGTTCGAACTCAAACGCGCCAGGCTCGCCGACGGCATCCGCTACCAGACCTTGTATCAGGACACCGTCTATCAGGACCCCGAGCGCCTGCGGCACGCGCTGTCCACCAACGCGGGCGGTGCGCAGGCCAGAACCCTGCCCGAGCCGCCGCTCAAATTGATCATCAGCGACGACGAGCGGGCCAGCCTGGTGCTGCACGCCGACGAACGCAGGCCCGACCCGATGGGTCTGCGCATCACCGGTTCCCCCACGCTCGAGTTGTTGATCAAGACCTTCGACGTGCTGTGGACGATGGCGGCGCCGATCTCGGTGAACCCGGCCGCGGAGGCGCTGGACGAACGCGACCGCGCGATCCTGACCCTGATGGGGCTCGGCGCGACCGATGACACCATCGCGCGGCGACTCGGGATGTCCCGACGCACGGTGGTCCGCCGGACCGCACGGCTGCTGGAGCGCCTCGGGGCGAGCACCAGATTCCAGGCGGGGGTGCAGGCCACGCGGCGCGGATGGCTGTGACCAAGCTCACCGATTCGGGCACTAGTGCAACACGATGGCATAAGTACCGATATAACGGCAGGGATCAGGCAAGACACCGATTCCAGGGGGGCGGATGGTGTCCTACGAGAGGACAGCACTCGACAAGGGGGATGCGGACCGTACCGACGGCATCCGCGGCAATCCAATACAGCGCGCGGGTTCAGTGGTCAGCCCCTTATATGATTGCTCGGTCCGCGCTGGCCCCGGATAACAAGCCCTGAGCAGGGTAGAGCCCGGGTCCTGGCTCGATCCGAGAGGTGAATGCACTCGAATGGAAACCGCCCGTCGCTCTGCTCGCGGTAGCCGTCGCCGCAGGTCGGGCAGTCCGCTTTTCGCGCAGCTGCTCACCGCCGCGGTCGAGTCCGCCGCCACCGAGGTCGCGATCCGGTTCAACCCCACGGGGGACCCGGCCGACGATCGGGAGCTCACCTACGCCGAGCTGGACGCGGCGTCCTCGCGGCTGGCCAGGGAGCTGATCGAGCGCGGTGTCGGGCCCGGCGACGTGGTCGCCATCGGAATCTCGCGCAGCGTGGAGTCGGTGCTCGCCGTCTGGGCCATCGCCAAGACCGGCGCGGCCTACGTGCCGGTGGATCCGACCTATCCCACCGACCGGATCAATCACATCGTCGCCGACTCCGGCGCCACGGTGGGTCTGACCACTTCGGCGCACCGCCCGGTGCTCGGCACCGGTGTGTACTGGATCGAACTGGACGACCCGGTGCAGGCCGCGCGCATCGCCGCGCGCCCGGAGCACCCCATCTCCTACACCGACCGGGTCCGTCCGCTCGACGAGCGGCACCCGGCCTATGTCATCTACACCTCCGGCTCCACCGGCAAGCCCAAGGGCGTCGTGGTCACGCACAGCGGTCTGGCCGGGCTGGTCGCCGCGGAGCGCGAGCACTACGGCGTGACGGAGGACTCGCGCGTTCTGCACGTCTGCTCGCCGAACTTCGACGTCTCGGTGCTGGAACTGCTGCTGGCCTTCTCCTCCGGAGCGACGCTGGTGATCGCGCCGCCGACGGTGTTCGGCGGTTTCGAGCTGGCGGATCTGCTGAGGCGCGAGCACGTCACGCACATGCTCATCACGCCGGGCGCCCTGGAATCGGTGGATCCGGCCGGACTGGACGACCTGCAGGCCGTGGTGGTGGCAGGTGACAAGTTCGGCCCGGAACTGGTCGGACGCTGGGCGGCCGAGCGCGAGTTCTACAACGGCTACGGGCCCACCGAGGCCACGATCCTGGCCACCAGCACGCCGCCGATGACGCCGGGCGAGCCCATCACGATCGGCACGGCCATCCCGGGCGTCGGCGCGTTCGTGCTGGACTCGCGGCTGCGGCCGGTTCCTGCCGGGGTGGTCGGCGAGCTGTATCTGTCCGGTCCCGCGCTGGCGCAGGGCTACCTCAACCGGCCGGGCCTGACCGCGGAGCGATTCGTCGCCAGCCCGTTCGGCGCCGACAGCGGCAACCCGGCGGCGCGGCTGTACCGCACCGGTGATCTGGTGCGACGCACCGAATCGGCCGGCCAGGACGGCGGCGTCATCGAATACCTGGGCCGCTCGGACTTCCAGGTGAAGATCCGCGGTTTCCGCATCGAACTGGGCGAGATCGACAACGCTCTCACCAGCCATCCGGATATCGACTTCGCGGCCACCCTGGGCAAGGCGCTGCCATCGGGTGCGACCGCACTGGTGTCGTACGTGCTGCCGCGCCCCGGCGCCGACCTGGACACCGACGCGCTCGCCGAGTACATCGGTGAGTCGTTGCCGGGGTACATGATTCCGGCGTCGATTGTGGTGTTGGACGAGATTCCGTTGACGCCGGTGGGGAAGTTGGATCGGGCGGCGTTGCC
>NZ_JBSGIB010000046.1:0-6729 GCF_053604885.1 Nocardia sp. NPDC003999 | reverse complement strand
ACCGACCTCTTCGACGAAACCACCATCCACACCCTCGGCCACCGACTCGAACGCATCCTCACCACCATCGCCACCAACCCCCACACCCCCATCGGAGACATCGACATCCTCGACCGAACCGAACGGGAGCGGATGGCGGCCGCGGCGGAGTCGGTGAGCGTCGAACCGCCCACGGCTACCGCGGGCACGGCGCTGACCCAGGCGCTGGCGGCGGCGGTCGAGGACGACCCGGAGGGGCCCGCCGTGGTCGCCGGTGAGAACGCGCTGTCGTACCAAGATCTCGACGCCCGCTCTTCGCGTTTGGCGCGGGTGCTCATCGCGCGGGGCTGCGGTCCCGGCGCGGGTGTCGGAATGCGCTTGGATCGCGGCATGGAAGCGGTCATCGCGACCTGGGCCGTCCTCAAAACAGGCGCCGCCGTCGTCCCCGTCGACACCCTCGACACCGCACTGCCCGACGACCTCCAAACCAAAGTCGGCCTCACCCTCGGTGATCCACCCACCGGCACCCTCGACTGGCTCGCCCTCGACGACCCCGCCGTCATCGCCGAGATCGCCGCCGAATCACCCCGCCCGGTCACCTACGCACACCGCACCCGGGCGCTGCGCGGCACCGACCCGGCGTTCGTCGGCGCGCAAGTGCTCAGCTACGACGACTTGGCCACGGCGGCCGGACGGCTGCGCGCCCGCACCGAGCTGACCTTCGAATCGCGCACCTTCCAGCACGGCAGTCCGCAGTCGCCCGCCGCGCTGATCGAGGTGGTCGCCGCGGGATCGGTGGGCGCGTCGGTGGTGCTGGTCGGCGCGGACGGCGCGCTGACGGAGTCGCTGGCCGACGAGTGGGTAACCCATCTGGTGACCGATCGGACCGGGCTGGACGCCCTCGACCCGACGGCCCTGGAAGATTTGCACGCTGTGGTGCTGGACAATGGTGTCGGCGCCGTACCGGCGGGGCCGTGGGCCGATGTGGCCGCTATCGTCGAGTTCACCGAGCTGCTCGGTAGCGAGTGAATTGATTCGCGGCCGGACACGAGCCGCCAGTTGTGTGACCATGGACACAGCTGGTTGGTTTGGAGTATCAGGGTGTCCGCTGGAAATGTGTCATGGACGTGTTCTTACAGGCAGGATGTGCAGAGTTTTCATGTTTCGCTTGTCGGGGAATAGTCTGCCGGCTCAGGGATGGGGGACCAGGGACGAAGCGGGGCTCGCGTGACGCGGCCCGCGCGGGTGCGGCCCACACGCACCCGGCGACCTAGAGTCACTACCCTTCCGCAACTGATGGCAACCGCCGTCGAGGCGAATCCGACCGGTACCGCGGTCGTGTTCGCCGACGCGGTCAGCTCACGCGGACAACTCACCTACGCGGAACTCGACGCCGAATCCACGCGTTTGGCGCGTTTGTTGATCGATCGTGGGGTGGGTCCGGAGGATCTGGTCGCGGTCGGTGTTCCGCGTTCGGTGGAGTCGGTGGTCGCGGTGTGGGCCGTGGCCAAGACCGGTGCGGGGTTCGTGCCGGTGGATCCGAATTATCCGGCCGACCGGGTCGAGCACATGGTGAAGGACTCCGGCGCCGTGCTCGGACTCACCGTCGCGCGTGTGGTGGAGGACCTGCCCAACGAAATCGAATGGCTGGTGATCGATTCCGACACCTGTGCCAGGCAGCTGGAGGACTACCCGACCGAACCGGTCACCTATGCGGATCGGCTGCGCCAATTGCGCGCCGAACATCCTGCCTACGTCATCTACACCTCGGGATCGACCGGCATGCCGAAGGGTGTGGTCGTCACGCAGGCGGGGTTGGCGAGTTTCTGTGCCGAGCAGCGTGATCGGTATCGGGTGACGAGTGCGTCGCGGACGTTGCATTTCGCGTCGCCGTCGTTCGACGCGTCGGTGCTGGAGTTGCTGCTCGCGCTGGGCGGCGCGGCCACCATGGTCGTGGTCGCGCCGACGGTGTACGGCGGTGACGAGCTGGCCGCGCTCCTGCGCAGGGAGGCCGTCACGCACGCGTTCATCACCCCGGCCGCGCTGGCGTCGGTGGATCCGGCGGGGCTGGACGAGTTGCGTGTGGTGGTGGCCGGTGGCGAGGCGTGCCCGCCGGAGCTGGTGCGGCGCTGGGTGCGCCCGCTCGCCGACGGTGATCGCGAGTTCTACAACGGGTATGGCCCGACCGAGACCACGATCATGACGAACATCAGCGCGCCGCTGGTGCCGGGGCAGCCGGTGACGATCGGCGCGCCGATCCAGGCGACCACCGAGTACGTGCTGGACGAGCGACTGGTGCCGGTCCCGATCGGCGTGGTCGGCGAGTTGTACATCGGCGGGCCCCAGTTGGCACGGGGCTACCAGTTGCGCCCCGGCCTCACCGCCGTGCGTTTTGTCCCGAACCCCTTCGACCCGAACCACTCTCGTCTCTATCGCACCGGTGATCTGGTGCGCTGGACGCCGAGTGGTGAGTTGGAGTACCTGGGTCGCAACGACTTCCAGGTGAAGATTCGCGGTTTCCGTATCGAGCTCGGTGAGATCGATGCGGTGCTGGCGGCGCACGAGACGGTGGATTTCGCGGTCACCGTCGGGCACCAATTGGACAGCGGCGCGACGATTCTCGCCTCCTACGTGCATGCGGCGAGCGGACACTCGATCGACATCGACGAGCTGACCGCGCACGCCGAGCGCAGCCTGCCGGTGCACATGGTGCCGACCTCCCTCACCGTGCTGGACGAGATCCCGCTGACCCCGGTGGGCAAGCTGGATCGTCGGGCCCTGCCCGCTCCGCAGTTGCAGACCAAGGAATTCCGCGCTCCGTCGGGTGCGCTCGAGCAGTTGGTGGCGGGTGTGTTCGCCGACCTGCTCAGCGCCGGCGACGAGATCGGCGCGGACGACGATTTCTTCGAGCTGGGCGGCAACTCGCTCATCGCGACGCAGGTAGCTGCCCGGCTCGGGGCGTCGATCGGCGCGCGGGTGCCCGCGCGGACGGTGTTCGAAGCGCCGACGGTCGCGCTGCTGGCCGCCCGGCTCGCCGAATTCGACACCGGCGCGCAGCGTCCGGCACTGGTGGCGGTGGAGCGTCCGGAGCGGGTGCCGTTGTCGTTGGCGCAGCGGCGGATGTGGTTTTTGAATCAGTTCGATACCGGGTCCGCGGCGAACAATATTCCGTTCGCGGTGCGGTTGTCGGGTGTGTTGGATGTGGCGGCGTTGCAGGCGGCGGTCGCGGATGTGGTCGGGCGTCATGAGACGTTGCGGACGGTGTATCCGGCGGTGGACGGTACCGGGTATCAGGTGGTGCTGCCCGCCGCGGAGGCGACGCCGGACCTGACGCCGCACGACCTGCCCGCCGGGGAAGTCCCGGACTGGCTGCGTACGTTCGCCGCCACCGGTTTCGATGTCGCGGCCGAGGTGCCGTTGCGGCTTTCGCTCGCGCGGACCGGTCCCGACGACTACGTCCTCGCCGTCGTCGTGCACCACATCGCGGCCGATGGCACCTCGATAGCGCCGCTGGTGCGCGACTTGATGACCGCCTATGTCGCGCGCAGCGCGGGCACCGCACCCGGCTGGGAACCGCTGCCGGTGCAGTACGCGGACTACACGCTGTGGCAGCGCGCCGTGCTGGGCGAGGAGAACGACCCCCGTTCCGTGGCCGCGACGCAGATCGCCTTCTGGCGCGAGGCTCTCGCGGACATTCCGGACCGGATCGATCTCCCCACGGATCGGCCGCGTCCCGCCGCGGCATCCGGAAGCGGAGGCGTCTTCACCTTCACCGTCGACGCACCCACCCGGGCCCGGCTCGACGAACTCGCGCACGCGAATGGCGCCTCGTTGTTCATGGTTGTGCACACCGCTTTCGCGGCGTTGCTCGCCCGACTGTCCGGCTCCGCCGACATCACCATCGGCACGCCGGTCGCAGGCCGCGGCGAGGCCGAACTCGACGATCTGGTCGGCATGTTCGTCAACACGCTGGTGTTGCGGACCGCGGTGGATCCGGCGGCCTCGTTCGCCGAACTGCTGGCGGTGACCAAGGAACGTGACCTCGCCGCCTTCTCGCATGCCGAGTTGCCGTTCGAGCGGCTGGTCGAGGTGCTGGACCCGGTCCGCTCGCAGGCGCATCATCCGCTGTTCCAGGTGGCGCTGTTCTTCCAGAACATGGACCGAGCGGAGCTCGAGTTGCCCGGCCTGTCGGTCGGCGCGGTCGAACTCGACGGCGCGGTGGCCAAATTCGATCTGCAGCTGACGGTGACGCCGCAGGAAGGTCCGGACGCGGGCCTTGCCGCCATGTTCACTTACGCCACCGACCTTTTCGATGAGGGTTCGGTCGCCGAATTCGCGGCGCGCCTGAACCGGTTGCTGCGCGCGGTAGCGGCCGACCCCGATCGCGCACTGGGCGGCATCGACCTGCTCAGCGTGGTCGAGCGGGATCGAATCCTGCACGAGTGGAACGACACCCGTTACCCCGTCCGCTCCGAATTGCTGCTCGACGGATATCGCCGTGCCGTCGAAGCGAATCCGGAACGGATCGCCGTCGCTTACGAGGGCGTCGAGCTGACTTATCGTGAGTTCGATGCGCGGGTGAATCGGCTGGCGCGTTTGTTGATTTCGCAGGGTGTGGGTGCGGAGTCGTTGGTGGGGTTGGCGGTTCGGCGGTCGTTGGATCTGGTGGTGGGGATGTATGCGGTGGTGGCGTCGGGTGGGGCGTATGTGCCGTTGGATCCGGATCATCCGGCCGAACGCATCGCGCACATCCTCGACACCGCTCGCCCCCTCTGTGTCGTGACGACCAGTGCCGACGCGGCGGCCCTGCCCGAGGACGTCCGGGCGCTCGCCGTCGACACCCTGGATCTCGACGGCTTCGACGACAGCCCGGTTCGCCCGGAGGAACTACTGCGTCCGGTGTTGCCGGAGCACCCGGCGTACGTGATCTTCACGTCGGGATCGACCGGCAGGCCCAAGGGCGTCGCGGTGTCCCATGCGGCGATCGACAACCAGATCGCGTGGATGCTGGCGGAATACCCGCTGGGCCCGGACGACGTGTACCTGCAGAAGACGGCGACGACGTTCGACGTCTCGCTGTGGGGCTACTTCATGCCGTTGCGTGCGGGAGCGAAGCTCGTCGTCGCCACGCCGGACGGGCACCGCGACCCCGCCTACGTCGCGGAAACCATTGCCGGGCAGCGCGTGACGGTAACCGACTTCGTGCCGTCCATGCTGACCGTCTTCGCCGCGCACACCACGCCCGGCAGCTGCCCGACGCTGAAACACGTCTTCGTGATCGGCGAGGCGCTGCCCCCGGAGACCGTGGGAGCCATGCTCGCGGTGTCCGACGCCGCTGTGCACAACTTGTACGGCCCGACCGAGGCGGCGGTCTCGGTGACCTACTGGCCCGCGTCGGCGGACGAGCGCAGCGTGCCGATCGGTCTGCCGCAGTGGAACACGCAGGTGTACGTCCTGGACTCGTGGTTGCGGCCAGTGCCGGTGGGTGTGCCCGGTGAGCTGTATTTGGCCGGTGATCAGCTGGCCCGCGGTTACGTGCGGCGTCCCGATCTCACCGCGGACCGGTTCGTGGCCAACCCGTTCGGCAACGGTGAGCGGATGTACCGCACCGGTGACCTCGTCGTATGGCGCAAGGACGCCGACGACGCGGTCCTCGACTATCTCGGCCGGACCGATTTCCAGGTGAAGTTCCGTGGTCAGCGGATCGAGCTGGGTGAGATCGAGACGGCGCTGCTGGCGCAGCCTTCGGTGAGCCAGGCGGTGGCGCTCGTGTCGCCTTCATCGCTGGGCGACCAACTCGTGGCCTACGTCGTCCCCGCTCCGGGAGACCGGATCGACACGCAGGCACTGCGCTCCGCGATCGGTGAGACGTTGCCCGCCTACATGGTTCCGGGCGCCATCGTGGCGCTGGATGCGTTCCCGCTGAACTCCAGCGGCAAGCTGGATCGTAAGGCGCTACCGGAGCCCACCTTCGAGACCAAGCATTTCCGTGCGCCCTCGAGCGCGATCGAGGAGATCGTGGCGGGTGTGTTCGGCGAGGTGCTCGGTGTGACCCGGGTCGGCGCGGATGACGACTTCTTCGCGCTCGGCGGCAATTCGCTGGTCGCCACCCAAGTCGTGGCGCGTCTCGGCGCGGCGGTCGGTGGCCGCGTGCCGGTGCGGGCGCTGTTCGAGACTCCGACGGTGGCGGGGTTGGCGGCGGCGCTGGAGTCGCACACGCACGGTGAGCGCGTTGAGTTGGGCAGTATCGCCCGGCCGGAGCGGTTGCCGTTGTCGTTGGCGCAGCGGCGGATGTGGTTCCTCAACCGCTTCGATCAGTCCGATGAGGCCGCGGAGCAGATCGGTTCGGCGGCCTACAACCTGCCGTTCGCGTTGCGGTTGACCGGTGCGTTGGATGTCGCCGCGCTGGGTGCGGCGCTACAGGATGTGGTCGTGCGCCACGAGGTGCTGCGCACGGTGTATCCGGAGACGGTCGACGGCCCGGTGCAGGTGGTGCTGCCCGCCGGGCAGGTCGCCTTGGATCTCACTCCGCGGGTGCTGGCCGAGTCGGACGTGGCGAGCGCCGTGTACGCCTTGGCGGCGACTCCGTTCGACGTGACGGCCGAGGTGCCGTTGCGTGCCGTCCTCATCCAGGTCGACGGAGCGCCCGAGACGTATGTGTTGGCGGTGGTGGTGCATCACATCGCGGCGGATGCGTCGTCGATGGGTCCGTTGGTGCGGGATGTGATGGTGGCGTATGCGGCGCGTACT
>NZ_JBSGIB010000045.1:0-7702 GCF_053604885.1 Nocardia sp. NPDC003999 | reverse complement strand
GACGCCACCACAGGCCGCGGACGATCCGTCGGCAACTCCAGCAAATCAGGCAGACCAGCCAACTGCTCCCGCCAGAAACCGATCTGCCGAGCCGCAATCGAACCCGGATCCGACTCCTCCCCCAACACCGCACGCTGCCACAACGCGTAATCCGCATACTGCACCCGCAACGACGACCACCCCGGAACCTCACCCGAAGTACGCGCCGCATACGCCACCATCACATCCCGCACCAACGGACCCATCGACGACGCATCCGCCGCGATGTGATGCACCACCACCGCCAACACATGTTCATGCGGCGCGTCCGCGATCCGCAGCAGCCGCACCCGCACGGGCACTTCTGCGGTCACGTCGAACGGAGTCGCCGCGAGCGTGTACACCTCGCTCGCGACCTCGTCCGCACCGATCGCATGCGCGCCCACATCCAGCGCCACCTGCCCGGCGGCCAGCACCACCTGCACCGGACCATCCGCGGTCTCCGGATACACCGTGCGCAGCACCTCGTGGCGCGCCACCACGTCGTGCAGCGCCGCACCCAGCGCGGCGACATCCAGTTCGCCGGTCAACCGCAATGCGAAGGGCAGATTGTAGGCCGTGGCGGCAGCGCCGTCCACGTGGTCGAAGCGGTTGAGGAACCACATCCGCCGCTGCGCCAACGACAACGGCAACCGCTCCGGCCGGGCGATGCTCCCCAGCTCCACACCACGCTCACCGGGCGTGTGCGACTCCAGCGCCGCCGCCAACCCGGCCACCGTCGAGTTCTCGAACAGCGCCCGCACCGGCACGCGAGCATCGACCGCCGCACCCAAGCGCGCCGCCGCCTGCGTGGCGACCAGCGAATTGCCGCCGAGCGCGAAGAAGTCGTCATCCGCGCCGACCCGGGTCACACCGAGCACTTCGCCGAACACACCCGCCACGATCTCCTCGACCGCCGTCGCGGGCGCACGGAACTCACGCGCGGTGAAGGCAGGTTCGGGAAGCGCCTTACGATCGAGCTTGCCGCTGGGATTCAGCGGCAACGCATCCAGTGCGACGATGGCGGCCGGAACCATGTAGCCGGGCAGCGTTTCCCCGATTGCAGCGAGCAGCTCGCCTTGCTCGATCGAGTACCCCGGCATGGGGACCGTGTAGGCGACGAGCTGGTCCCCGAGCGACGAAGGCGCGACCAAGGCCACCGCCTGGCTCACCGAAGGCTGCGCCAGCAGCGCCGTCTCGATCTCGCCCAGCTCGATCCGCTGACCACGGAACTTCACCTGGAAATCGGTCCGGCCGAGGTAGTCCAGCCGATGCGGCAGCGCTTCGGTCGGGGCGCGCCAGACCACCAGGTCACCGGTGCGGTACATCCGCTCACCGTTGCCGAAGGGATTGGCCACGAACCGGTCTGCCGTGAGATCGGGACGCCGCACATAACCGCGGGCCAGCTGATCACCGGCCAAGTACAGCTCACCGGGCACACCCACCGGCACGGGTTGCAGATGCGCGTCCAGCACATACACCTGGGTGTTCCACTGCGGCACGCCGATCGGCACGCTGCGCTCGTCCGCGGCCGTCGCGGGCCAGTAGGTCACCGACACCGCCGCCTCGGTCGGGCCGTAGAGATTGTGCACGGCCGCGTCGGTCACCGTGCGCACGGCGGCGACGGTCTCCGGCGGCAGCGCTTCGCCGATCACGAAGATGTCGCGCAAAGTGGGGCACGACCCGGGAGCGGTGTGCGCGGCGAAGACCGTCAGCATGGACGGCACGAAGTCCGTCACCGTCACACCCTGCGCCGCAATGGTTTCCGCGACATACACCGGATCGCGGTGCCCGTCGTGGGCGGCGACGACCAGCTTCGCGCCCACGCGCAGCGGCAGGAAGTACCCCCACAGCGAGACGTCGAAGGTCGTCGCCGTCTTCTGTAGGTACACGTCGTCGGCGTCCAGCGGATAGGCCGCGAGCATCCAGCTGATCTGGTTCTGGATCGCGAAGTGCGAGATCGCCACGCCTTTGGGCCTGCCGGTCGACCCAGAAGTGAAGATCACGTACGCCGGATGGTGCGGCGACACCGGACGCACCAGTTCTTCCGCGCGAACCGGGCTGTCGTCGAATCGGTTCGGATCCAGCGCGTCCAGCAGCAGGACCGCGGTGCCTTCCGGCACGTCCACCGCGTCGGCGGAGGTCGTGAGGACGCAGACCGGCTGCGCCGTGTCGAGGATGTGCGCGATGCGTTCGGCCGGATGATCCGGATCCAACGGCACATACGCCCCACCCGACGCCACCACCGCATACATCCCCACCACGAGATCCAACGACCGCCGAACCGCCAACCCCACCAACGACTCCGCACCCACACCCTGCGAAATCAACAAACGCGCCAGCCGATTCACCCGCGCATCGAACTCACGATAAGTCAGCTCGACGCCCTCGTGCACCAAGGCCACCTCGTCCGCGTACGCCTCCGCGGCGCGCCGGTAACCGTCCAGCAGCAACTCTGCGGACACCGCGCACCTGGTGCTGTTCCACTCGAGCAGGATGCGTTCGCGCTCGGCGGGAGCCAGCAGGTCGATCGCGCCGATCGGCCGATCCGGCTCGGCCGCGACGGCGGTCAGCAACAGATCCAGCCGCCAGGCGAACTCGGCGATCGTCCGCTCGTCGAACAGGTCGGTGGCGTAGGTGAACATCGCCGTGAACCCCGTGGCCTGTCCACCGGCGGCGGGCACCACGGTCAATTGCAGATCGAATTTCGCCATCGCGCTGTCGAACTCGACCACCCGAGCGGACAGTCCGGGCAGAACTATCTCGGGCATGCTGAGGTTCTGGTAGAACAGCGCCACTTGGAACAACGGATGATGCGCCTGCGAGCGCACCGGGTCCAGCACCTCGACCAGCCGCTCGAACGGCAAGTCGGCATGCGAGAACGCGCCGAGATCCGTTTCCTTCGTCCGACCGAGCAGCGCACGGAACGACGCGCCGAGATCGATCCGGGTGCGCAGGACCAGCGTGTTGACGAACATGCCGATCAGCGGATCGAGTTCCCGCTCGCCCCGGCCCGCCACGGGCGTGCCGATGGTGATGTCGTCGGTGCCGGTGAGCCGGGCGAGCAGCACCGCCAGGGCGCTGTGCACCACCATGAACTCCGAGGCGCCCGCACTCTGTGCCAGTTCGGCGAGACCTCGGTGCACGGAGGCGTCCACCACGAAGGTGTACTCCGCGCCCCGGCCGGAGGCGACGGCTGGACGCGGCCGGTCCGCGGGTAGGTCGATCCGGTCCGGGATGCCCGCCAAGGCGTCGCGCCAGTAGGCGATCTGGGCCGCGGCCACCGAATCCGGGTCGTCCTCGTCGCCGAGCATCGCGCGCTGCCACAGCGTGTAGTCCGCGTACTGCACGGGTAGCGGTTGCCAGGACGGGCGGGCCCCGTTGCGCCGGGACAGGAACGCGCTGAGCAGGTCACGCAGGAACGGCGCGACCGAAGCGCCGTCGGCCGCGATGTGATGCACCACCACAACGACCACGTGGTCACCGGGACCGATCTCGGCGAGTGCGATGCGCAGCGGCACCTCCGCCGCGACGTCGAAGCCGGTCAGCGCGAATCCGCGCAGCCAGTCCGGTAGCTCGTGCTCGGCGACCGGCTTCGGCGCGAGGTCGGGAACGGCCTGCGCGGCGGGCAGCACCACCTGATACCCGGTACCGTCCACCGCCGGATACACCGTCCGCAACGTCTCATGACGCCCGACCACATCCGCGACCGCCGCCTGCAACGCCGCCACATCCAACACACCCGACAACCGCACCGCGAACGGAATATTGTTCGCCGCGGACCCGGTATCGAACTGATTCAAAAACCACATCCGCCGCTGCGCGGGCGACAACGGCACCCGCTCCGGACGCTCCACCGCCACCAACGCGCGCCGGTCGCCCGCGCCCTTCAACGGCTCCAACCGCGCGGCGAGCGCGGCGACGGTGGGGCTCTCGAAGATCAGCCGCGCGGGCACCCGCGCCGCGATGGCGGCCCCCAACCGGGCCGCGACCTGCGTCGCGATCAGCGAGTTGCCGCCCAGCTCGAAGAAATCGTCGTCCGCGCCGACCGGCGCGCCAGGGCCGAGCAGTTCGGCGAACACCTCGCCGACCAACTCTTCGAGCGGGCCGACCGGCGCGCGGAACACCTTGGTCTGCAACCGCGGCGCGGGCAGCGCCTCGCGGTCCAATTTGCCCACCGGAGTCAGCGGGATCTCGTTCAGCACCATGACGACCGTCGGCACCATATGCGCGGGCAGGCTCTGCTCGGCGAACGCGGCCAGTTCGGCCGCGTCGGCGTCCATCCCCGGCGTGGCGTGCACATAGGAGACGAGAATGGTCGCGCCGCTATCCAGGTGGTGGCCGACGGTGACGGCGAAATCGACCGTCTCGTGCGCCGCCAGCACCGCATCGATCTCACCGAGCTCGATACGGAAACCGCGAATCTTCACCTGGAAGTCGTTGCGACCCAGGTACTCCAACTCGCCATCCGGCGTCCAACGCACCAGATCACCGGTGCGATAGAGGCGTGACCCATGCGCGTCGAACGGATTCGCCACGAAGCGGGACGCGGTCAGTCCCCGCCGTTCGTGATAGCCGCGGGCCAGTTGCGCACCGGCGATGTACAGCTCCCCCACGACACCGCTGGGGACCGGGACCAACCGCTCGTCCAGCACGTATTCGGTGACGGCCCGGATCGGCGCGCCGATCGTCACCGGTTCCCCCGGCACCAGCGGCGCGCTGATGTTCGTCATGATCGTGGTCTCGGTCGGGCCGTACCCGTTGAAGAACTCACGGGTGCGCCCACCCGACACCGGTAGCACCCAGCGCCGCACCAGCTCCGGCGGGCACGCTTCGCCACCGGCCACCACCACACGCAACTCGTCCAACCCCGCCGGATCCACCGACGCCAGCGCGGCCGGCGTCACGAACGCGTGGGTCACGGCCTCCCGGCGGATGAGGGACGCGAATTCCTCGCCGCCGAACACCGTGGGGGACGCGACGACCATGGTGGCCGCGCCACCCAGCGCGAGCAGCAACTCCAGCACCGACGCGTCGAACGACGGCGACGCGAAATGCAACGTCCGCGACGCACTCGTCACCCGATACCGATCACGCTGCTCGGCACAGAAGCTCGCCAACCCCGCCTGCGTGACGACCACACCCTTCGGCTTGCCCGTTGAGCCGGAGGTGTAGATGACGTAGGCGGGATGCTCCGCGCGCAGCGGACGAACCCGATCGGTGTAGGTCACCGGATCGGCCGGGAACTCCGCGAGCCGCCGGGCGCAGTCCGCGGTGTCGATGGCCAGCCACTCGACCCGGTCCGGTAGGTCACCGCGGAGTTCCTCCACGGTCAGCCCGAAGACCGCGCCCGAGTCGGCGACCATGTGCTCGACCCGGTCGGCCGGATAATTCGGATCCACCGGCACGAACCCCGCACCGGTCTTTGCCACCGCCCACACCGCGACCACCGACTCCACCGAACGCGGAACACCGACCGCGACCAGATCCTCCGGACCCACCCCGCGATCGATCAACAAACGCGCCAAACGCGTGGACCGTTCGTCCAGCTCGGCATAGCTCAGCGCGGCCAGCGTGGCGGTCGCGTCGGCGAACACCACGGCCGCGCCGCTCGGGTTGGCCTCGACGGCGGTGGCCATCAATTGCGGCAGAGTGGTGACGCGGGGGCGGCGGGTCCGGGTCGGGCGCATACGCGCCGGGCGGGTCATACGCGCACCGCTTCCGCAGTCTCGTCACGCCGCTGCCCGACCGCCCGAACCATCGTGCTGCCTCACCCTGTCTATCGTCGCCGCACGCACGTCACCATGCTCCCCACCCTGGGATCATCGAACGTGCGCAGGTCGATCGTTACCTGACCACCGGCGCACGCCGAGCGCGACCGGCCTCGACCCTGGGGTTTCGGGTCGAAAACGGACGCACGTGACGAGTGCCGCGGTTGATTATTACCTGCCGACGCGCGATTGGGGTCGCGACGTCGGCAGGGATGGTCAACGGCGAGCGTCGAGCAGAGCGGCCAGCTGCGGTCCGATCACCGCCAGCGCCTCCGGTGTGGCCATCCGAGCGTGGGTGACCTCGACCGGCCGGTCGACGACCATGCCCTGGACGTACGGCCACCAGTCGGCCGCGGCGGCGCGCAACTCGTCGGTGGGATCGGCGACCGCCGCGCTGAAGTACTGCACGGTGCCGCGGAATACTCCGGGCCGGTGCTCGGCGATCAACTCCGCCGAGCGGACCGCGGTGCGGTAGATCCGGCGCAGCCGCTCGGGAGTCACCGCGACCAGATCGGCCGGGATCATGGCGTGCAACGCGGCCAACGACTCGTCGTCGAGTTCGTAGACATCGCCGTCCGCGGTGACCGCCGTGCCGAGGCCGAGTTCGGCCAGGGCCCCGCGCACCGCCGCGCGGAATCCGACCACGTCCGGATTCGGATGGCTGTCCATCATGGCCAGCAACTCCACCCGCTCGCCCGCGTCCTGCAACCTGGTGGCGATGGCATGGGCGAGCACGCCGCCGAGGGACCAGCCGAGCAACCGGTACGGACCCTGCGGTTGTACCGCCCTGATCTCGGACAGGTAGCGCTCGGCCAGTTCGTCCAGCGAACCGGGCAGCTCGACGTCCTCCGACAGCGCTGGCGATTGCAGGCCGAAGATCGGCTGCTCGACGGGCAGGAACTGGGCCAGACCCGCGTACGACCAGGCCAAGCCGTACATCGGATGCAGGCAGAACAGCGGTGCCGCCGATCCGCTCGCCCGGATGGGCAGCAGCACGTCCAGCGCCGCGGTGGCGTCGGCGTCGCCCGCGTCGATGCGCGCGGCCAAGCCCGCCACCGTGGCGTCGGTGAAGAACCACTGCACCTGCACCGTCGCTCCGGTCGCGTCCCGCAGCCGTCCGGCCACCTGGGCCGCGAGCAGCGAGTTACCGCCGAGCCCGAAGAAATCGTCGTCCAGGCCGACGCGGTCGGCGCCGAGCAGTTCGGCGAACGCGGCGGCCACGGCCTGCTCGGTGACCGTCTGCGGCGCGCGGTAGGCGGCTGTGCTGACGATCTCCGGCGCGGGCAGTGCCCGGCGGTCCAGTTTCCCGTTCGCCGTCAACGGCAACACCTCGAGCACGACCACCGCATCCGGCACCATGTAGCCGGTCAGGAATTCGGCGACTTCGCCGCGCACCGTGGTCGGGTCGATGCTCGCGCCGGGGTCGGGCACGACGTACCCGATCAAACGGTCACCGGCATGCTCGTCGGTACGGACCACCGCGACCGCCTGCCCGACCCCGGCACAGCGCAGCAGCGCCGCCTCGATCTCCCCGAGCTCGATACGGAAGCCACGCAACTGCACCTGCTGATCACCGCGACCGGCGTACTCCAGGGCGGCGTCGTCACCGCGGGCACGCCAGCGCCCGATATCCCCGGAGCGATACATCCGCGAGCCCGGCGCACCGAACGGATCGGCCACGAACCGTGTCGCGGTCAACCCCGCACGCCCCAGATACCCGCGCGAGAGCTGCGCGCCGACCACATGGATCTCCCCTGCCACCCCGACCGGCGCCGGATGCAACCGGTCATCGAGCACATACGCGTCCAGACCCGGGATCGCCCGCCCGATCACGCTGGCCGGGTTGTCGACCATCTGCTCGTCCAACGACAGGAACGACACGTGCACCGTGGTCTCGGTGATGCCGTACATGT
>NZ_JBSGIB010000044.1:0-8173 GCF_053604885.1 Nocardia sp. NPDC003999 | reverse complement strand
CAGGGGGAAAGAGTGGACCTACCGACAACTGCACGAACGGGTGCTGCGCCTGGCACACGGGCTGCGTGACCTCGGTGTACAGCGCGGGGACCGGGCCGGGCCGCGAACGGAACAGGCTCGGTCTCGCTTCGCTCGAAAGTCGCGGTTGAGGTGTGCTGGGCGCGTTTGGCCTGTGAACTCGAGGGCTTGATGTGCGGTGTGGAGATGCCATTCGGTGCTCGTGGTGCGCTCGGTGTGCGGCGGCCGCGCAAACGCGAGCCGGGCCGCGAACGGAACAGGCTCGGTCTCGCTTCGCTCGAAAGTCGCGGTTGAGGTGCGCTGGGCGCGTCTGGCTGTGAGCGCCGGGCCTGGTGCAAGCGGGTGGCAGGACGGAGAAGGTCGGTCGTTCATCGTCGAGGGCGTTGCGGGGTCGACACGATGAGCGGCGCCGGGTCGGGGGTCATAGGGCGAAAGTGCCGCCTTCGATGAGGATGGTGAGTTCGATGGTGATGAGGACGGTCACCGCCGCTGGCGAGGGTGACTCGCTCACCGCCGGCGACGGACAAGCTTTGTGGGAGCGCCGCCGTGGATCGGGCCGCTAGGATCGTCGCCGCCGTTGTCGCGATCGCGCCACATGTCCCACCGGCGCGTAGGCCGAGCAGCAGCGGGAGCAGGCCGACACCAGTTGCCGTGCGACGCCTTCCGATTCCGCGCCGACGTCCGCTGACCCTGCGTAACGGGTGCCGCACCGGTGCGCTCGCGGCTGTCGGTAGGGGTCAGGCGGATCGGGTTCGGAGCCACTCGCGCCAGTCGTCGACGAAATCGGCGCGGGGGGTGCCGAGAACTTCGCGGAGGATGCCGTCTTCGGTGGTGGGGTCCTGTTTGCCCGCCGCGATGCGGTGGTAGAGCTGGACGAGGCGGGCTCGGTCGTACTTCTCGGCGACGAAGGCGCAGATCGACCAGGCCTTTTCGTATGTGAAGGCGGCGTCGGGGCCGGAGAAGTCGGTGTCGGGCGGCAGATCCTCGGGGATCCGGCCCGCGTGGGCATGCGCGGTGAGCGTGGGAGCGATGTCGGAGAACCGCTGGTCCTCCCCGTGGTGCGCGGTGTAGTCGGCGAAACCCTCCAGCATCCACAGCGGGGCGCCGTCGACGGTGTCGGCGCGAGCGGCGATGTGGGTGAGTTCATGCCGCAGCAGGGTGGCCATGCCCTCGGGATCGAGGCGGCGTCCGGTGTCGGGGCCGAAGACGACGCGCTGGCCGGTGGGCCGACTGCCCGCCGTGAACGGATCGGCGACGGAGGCGGCGGCGACTTCGGCGGGCAGGAGACCGGGTGAGCGCAGCAGGGCCGCGAACTCGGAGGGCGACGAGGCGACGACGACCAGCGCGGACTGCGCCCAGCCGGGACCCCAGACGTCGGTCACCGCGGCGGTGGCCTCGGCGAGTTCACGTTCCAGCACGTCGATTTCGATCCGCTGGTCGGGATGGCCGACAACCAGGGATCGTCCCCCGTCTCCGGTCGGCACCTGGCGGGCGATGATCGACCCGAACGGTTCGACGATGCGCCGCACCTCGGCCAGCCGGGGATCGGCGGCCGCCGCCTGACCCACCGCCTCGGTCGCTCCCGGCTCCGCGGCCCGCAGTTTCGGCAGCACCGTGTTCGGCAACATGATCAGCGCGACGCACACGCCGGTGAGTGCCACCACCATCGCGACGGTGAGACAGAACTCGAAGCGTCGCCGGGCCGAGCACCACGCGCGCAATCTCCGCATGCCGTTCATCGGCGCGCCCCGGCGGGGGATACGGCTGTGCGGCCGACGGGGTAGGCGCCGCGCCGCACGCCCAGGTGGGTCACCGTTGCCCGTCGCGGGTTGGTCGGGCTTCGAGTACTGCGGTGCCGCTGGTTGGCTCGCTCACGGCCTCTAGTATCGCCGAGCCGAATGGAACGGCGTCGAGCTCATGGGTGCGACCGCGACGGGCACGCCGAAGGTGGAGGCGTGCAGCATGAGCCCGTTGCCCGCGTAGATGCCGACGTGCGAGATGTCGGAGTAGAAGAACACGACGTCGCCGGGCTGCAGATCCTCCTTGGCCACGGGCGTGCCGTAGGTGGCCTGCTGCGAGCTCGTCCGAGGCACGTTCTTGCCGACCTGCTTGAACGCCCACTGGACGAGGCCGGAGCAGTCGAACTGGTCCGGACCGGTGGCGCCCCAGACGTAAGGGTCGCCGATCCGGGTGAGCCCGGCCGCCAGCGCGCTGGTCCCGCTGCCGGGGACGAGGCCCTGCAAGAGACTGTCCCGGTCGAAGCCGGGCGGGAACGGCGATCCGGCGAGGGCGGACTTGTCCTTGGCCGACAGCGACCCCCAGGCCTGCACCACCTGGGCGATGGCGCCGCCGAGGTCGCTGCGCTTGTGCTCCAGTTCGATGCGCACCGCCTCGGCTTTCTGCGCGGCGGACCGGGCGGCGTCGGCGGCGGTGCGGGCCGCCGATTCGGCGGCGGTCGCGGCGTCGGTGGCCTTCGAGTAGTGGTCGAGCTGCTCGGAGGTCTGCGCGGACACCACGTCCAGCGTGGACATCTGGTCGAGCAGTTGCTGCGGTGAGTCGCTGACCAGCACGGCGAACAGGCGGTTGGTGCGGGCGCCCTGGTAGGCGGCGATCGCGGTGCGGTCGATGACCGGCCGATACCGGCGGATCTCGTCCCTGGCTTGGTTCACCAGGTCGGTGCTGGCGGCCAGCCGAGCGTCGGCGTCACGCTGGACGGCGAGCTTCGCGTCCAACTCGGCTTCCACGCCCAGAGCTTGCTGGTTGAGCTGTTCGGACTGACGAGACAGATCGATCATCCGCTGCACCGCCTCCGTGGCGGTGGAGGGAAGCGCCACCGGATCCGCTCCGGCCGGGCCGCCGCCGTAGAGACCGGCGGCCAGCAATCCGGCTGCCAGCGTCCCTCCCACCAGACGTTTGGTCTGCTGTCCCCGGTGATGCTCAGCCACAGCCCGCGGTGCCCCGTTCTCTCGTGCAGCGATCTCTCGCGAAACCGACGCGGAAGCCTTCGACGAACCCCGAGGGTTTGCGCCGGGCGAACCCGGGGTAATCGGTGGAAGGTCTCGGTTAGGTTACGGAACGGCCCTCATCGATGTCCAGTAGAGAACGAATTGATCACAGGGCCGTGGTGCGGTCGGGCCGCGATCTCGCGGCCCGACCAGCTGCTTCTCAGAAGCGGCGAGCGCCTGCGATCGGCATGGAGGAGATCGGCGCCACCTTCACGGGCTGGCCCGAGGTGGACGCGTGCACGACGTTGCCGTCACCGGCGTAGAGGCCGGAGTGGCCGCCGCCGTAGAACGAGACGAGGTCGCCAGGGCGCAGATCGTCCAGGGACACGGGGCTGCCCGCGGCGAGCTGGGCGCCGCTGGTGCGGGGCAGTTCGATGCCCGCCTGGCGGTAGGACCACTGGACCAGGCCGGAGCAGTCGAACGCGTCCGGGCCCGCGGCGCCGTAGACGTACGGCGAGCCGACCTTGCTCAGGGCGGCGTCCAGCGCGATGTCGCCGGAGGCCTTGGGTGCGACGAAGGGCAGGGGAGCGGGGCCGGGCAGCTCGACGCCCGGAATGCCCGGCGGAACCGGCAGCTCGTTCGGAACGTCGAAGGTTCCCACGCCGGGGACGGTCACCGGCTGGGCCGACGCGGGGGCTGCGGGCAGCAGGAACGCGCCGATGGTGGCAGCGCCGACGGCCCCGGCGGCAACAGCGCGCTTCGCCTGACGCTTGGCGGCGTTGGTCGTCATGATGCGGTACTCCCAATCTGCCTCACGACGCCGCACCCGGTGGTGCCGCGGACTTCGTCGGCGCCGCACCGGTCGGCGCGGCGGGACTCCGTGAGGTCTCGAAAAGGTTACGAACACATCACGGTCGTTTGTAAAGCGTCGGCGAAGCGAAATGGGGTTGCTCAACAATTTCACCGGCTAATGGATGTGAGATACGTCCCACCGAATCACGAAAAGATAACGGCGGGGTAATCGTGCAAGAGCGCGCGTTCGGGCAGGGTCGCGCGGCGGGGTGGACCGGTCGGCTACCCCGGGTGGGTCTGCGGGGTGTTTTCCCAGGTAGTGGCGGACAATGTGCCATAGGTTCCGATATGGTCACTCGTTCGTACACCGTAGAGCCAGGGGTTGTCGACACGCCCGAGGGCGGGAGATCGCTTTTCGCGGGACTCGCCGCAATGTTTGATACAGTTTTGAACCTTATGTGATCTGGGTCTCTTTTCCGCATTTCTAGATCATTTCCCGGGTATCGCCCCGAAATCTCCACGGTGTCATTCGGACATTTCGTGGCGTATTCGCGTGCTCGGTTCCTGTCGGACCGTGGCCCTACGCTGCTCGCCGTGTCCGATCCCGTGCCGCGCCCGGCCGTCCAGCAGCTGGCTTTCGACGAGCTCGACACTCCCTTGTACGACACGACTTTCGTGGTCGTGGACCTGGAGACCACCGGGACCAGTCCCGGGGCCGACGGCATCACCGAGATCGGAGCGGTGAAGGTGCGCGGCGGGGAGGTGCTCGGCGAATTCGCGACACTGGTCAACCCGGGACGAGCGATACCGCCCGCGATCGTGCACGTCACGGGCATCACCACCGCGATGGTGTACGCCGCGCCGCGCATCGAGGCGGTGCTGCCCGGCTTCCTGGAGTTCGCCGCGGGCGCGGTGCTGGTCGCGCACAACGCACGGTTCGACATGGCGTTCCTGCGTGCCGCCGCGGCGCAGTGTGACACCGCATGGCCGGCGGCGCAGGTGCTGTGCACCGTGAAGCTGGCGCGACGGGTGCTCGGGCGCGACGAGGCGCCTTCCGTGCGGCTGGGTTCGCTGGCCCGGCTGCTCGGCGCCACCACGCAGCCGACGCACCGGGCACTGCAAGACGCGCGCGCGACCGTCGACGTGCTGCACGCCCTGATCGCGCGGGTCGGGAACCAAGGCGTCCACAGTCTCACCGAGCTGCTCGACTACCTGCCCGACGTCACGCCCCGGCAGCGCTCCAAACGCGTCCTCGCGGCCGATCTCCCCGCCGCTCCGGGGGTGTATCTGTTCCGCGGTCCCTCGGACGAAGTCCTATATATAGGCACGGCTGTGAACCTGCGCCGCCGCGTCCGTAACTACTTCACCGGTTCGGAGACCAGAGGGCGGATGAAAGAGATGGTCTCGCTGGCGATTCGGGTCGACCACGTGGTGTGCGCGCACGCGCTCGAGGCGGGGGTGCGCGAACTGCGGCTGTTGGTGGCGCACACCCCGCCCTACAACCGCCGGTCGAAATTCCCGAAACGGGCCTGGTGGCTCACTCTCACCGACGAGCCGTTCCCGCGGTTCTCGGTGGTGCGCGAGCCCGGCCGGGACGCGTTGGGGCCGTTCAACTCCCGCAACGACGCCGCCGACCTGAGCGTGATCATCGCCGAATTCACCGGGTTGCGCACCTGCACGGCACGGCTGCCCAGGAACGCGGCGCACGAGTGCCCGCCCGCCCTGGTCGGCGGATGTCCAGCGGGCTCCGAGGGAAAGCCGCTGGACATGGCGCAGTACGCGCCCGCGCCCGCGCTCGTGCGCGCGTTGTTCGCCGGGCGCAGCGACGCGCCGATCCGGCTCATGCTCGACCGCATCGAAACTCATTCGCGCGCGGAACATTTCGAGGCGGCGGCGCGGCTGCGGGATCGCGCGGCGCGAGTGGTGCGCGCGCTGCGGCGCACCCAGCGACTGGCCGCGGTGGCGCGCATCGCCGAGCTGATCGCCGCGCATCCCGACGGTGACGGCGGGTGGGAGTTCGCGGTCATCCGGTACGGCCGCCTGGCCGGTTCCGGCACCGCCCAGCGGGGCGTGCCGCCGATGCCCATCGTGGAGCAGATCGTGGCCGCCGCCGAAACAGTGGTTCCGGCCGGGGTCGCCGGACCGCATGTGCAGGACCACGCCAGGTCTCCGGTCGAGAACGCCCCGCCTTTACGCGGCGCGTCCCCCGAGGAAGTGGCGCTGGTCGTACGCTGGCTGGCCCGGCCCGGCGTACGCATCGTGCGGACCACGGACGGGTATCACGAGCCGCTCTTCGGCGCGGCGCGCTGGCTGGGCTGGGCGGAACTGGCCGACGCGGCGGTCCGCGCCCAACCGACCGAGGAAGGTTATCTGGACCGCTTAGGCTGAGCGTCATGATTACCGCGATCGTCCTGATCCACGCCGACAACGGCCGCATCCCGGAGACCGCGCAGGCGGTCGCGGACACCGACGGCGTCGCCGAGGTCTACTCCTGCGCGGGTGACGTGGACCTGATCGCGATCGTGCGGGTACGTGACCACGAGCAGATCGCCGATGTGGTGACCGGCCGGATCGACAAGACACCGGGTGTCCTGCGCACCACGACCCATATCGCGTTCAAGTCGTATTCGCGCGCTGAAGTGGAGGCGGCGTTCTCGCTCGGCGAATAGTCCCTCAGTCCCGCACCCGAACACTGCGCACGGCGAAATAGGCGCCGTCGTTCGGTGGCAGCACGACGACGTCGCCCGAGCAGTCCGGCGACTCGTACAAGTGCGCGACGCCGTCGGTGCGGTTGCGGATCTCCACGTCGGACCCGTCGCCGACCTCGACGCAGCCGACCGGGTTCTCGTACACGACGCCGTCGGCGAACAAAACGCCTCCGGCCGCATTCGCTCCTGGGGCGGCGGCGATGCCTGCGGTGGCGAGGACGGCGAGTAGCGGAACAAAAAGTCGCATGTCGGTGCTCCTCGTCGGTCGAACCGATCGGCGCGGTGCCCGACTCGGCATGCGCCGAATTGTCCGGCCGACGTTACCGGCCGCGACGATCCCGGCCACGGCCCTCGCTCAGGTCAGCGTGTCGGCGCATGTCCCCAGCGGCGATGCCGGAGCATCGGCACGGCCAGGTCGGCGCGGAAGCCGCGGCAGCGTGCACGAGCCGGGCATCGCTGCGGGCACCGAGCCGGCCCGCGTCAGTTGTCGCCGAGCGTCTGCGTCAACTTCGCCCAGCGCTCCAGCAACGCTGTGGCGGCGCCCGTGTCGATCGCCTCGGCGGCGCGCTCGACGCCTGCCGCGAGCGCGGCGTGCAGGTCGGCGTCGGGATCGCCGACGCCGCGCGACCAGTCGTAGGTCAGGATCGCCGCGGCCGAATTCAGCAGGACCGCGTCCCGGACCGCGCCACCGCGACCGGCGAGCACGTCGCGGGCCACGCCCGCGTTCACCTCGCTGTCGCCGCCGCGCAGCGCGTCCAGATCGACCCGCGGGATGCCGATGCGGGTCGGATCGATGGTGGTTCGGCGCGTTCGTCCACCCGACACGATCCACGCCTCGGTGGTGTCCGAGGTGGTGATCTCGTCGAGGCCGTCGTTGCCGCGCACCACCAGCGCGCTCGCGCCGCGTTCGGCGAACACGCCCGCGATCACGGGCAGCAGGTCGGCGAACGCGCAGCCGACCAGCCCGGCGCGCGGCTGCGCGGGGTTGGTCAGCGGCCCCAGCACGTTGAAGACGGTCGGGATGCCGATCTGGCTGCGCGCCGCGCCCGCGTACCTCAGGGCGGGGTGGAACACGGCCGCGAAGCAGAAACCGATGCCGACTTCCCGCACACAGCGAGCCACCGCCTCGGGACCGAGCGCGAGCTTCACGCCCAGCGCCTCCAGCACATCGGCGCCGCCGCTCTTCGATGACGCGGCCCGGTTTCCGTGCTTGACCACGGGTACCCCGGCCGCGGACACCACGATCGAGGACATGGTGGAGATGTTCACCGAGCCGGACCGGTCACCGCCGGTGCCGACGATGTCGACCGCGTCGCCATCGATCCGCACCAGCCGGGCGTGCTCGAGCATGCCGCTGGCCAGGCCGGTCAGCTCGGCGGGCGTGGGTCCCTTGATCTTCATGGCGACGCCGAACGCGGCGATCTGCGCGGGGGTGGCGTTGTCGGACATGATCTCGCTCATCGCCCACGCCGTGTCGTCCGCGGCCAGGTCGCCACCGTCGGCGAGGGTTCCGAGCACCTGGGGCCAGCTGCGCACGCTCATTCCACACTTCTCCCGTCACACTGGTTCGCGCACCAGTTTGTCCGCAAGCAGCCTAGCTGTGTTTGTCTTTCCAGCGCCTGCGGCGCTGGGTGTTCGCGGCCCCCTTATGGCTCGCGTTTGCGCGACCGCCGCTTGCTCCTTCGTCGCGTACGCGGCGGCCGCGCAAAC
>NZ_JBSGIB010000043.1:0-9561 GCF_053604885.1 Nocardia sp. NPDC003999 | reverse complement strand
GCCGCCGCGTCCGCGACGAAGTCGCCAGCGGCGGTCGCGCAAACGCGAGCCACAAGGGGGCCGCGAACACGCCGCGACGAAGTCGCGGCAACCAGACAGAGCTACGCTCTCGCACATGAGTGATACGACCTTGTGGGAGTACGCGACCGTGCCGCTGCTGACGCATGCGACGAAGCAGATTCTCGATCAGTGGGGCGCCGACGGCTGGGAGCTGGTCACCGTGCTGCCCGGCCCTACCGGTGAGCAGCACGTCGCCTATCTCAAGCGGCCCAAGTAGCGAAGGAGGGTGACGCAGTGACCCAGTGGGAGAAGAACCTCGCCGAGCTCGGAATCACCCTGCCCCCGGTCGTGGCACCGGTCGCGGCCTATATTCCCGCGATCCGCACCGGGTCGCTCGTCTATACCTCCGGTCAGCTGCCGTTCGTGAACGGCGAGCTGTCGGCGGTCGGCAAGGTCGGCGCGGAGGTTTCGGTGGAGGCGGCCAAGGAAGCGGCTCGGCTGTGCGCGCTCAACGCGCTGGCCGCGGTGCACGACCTGGTCGGGCTGGACGCGGTGGTGCGGATCGTCAAGGTGGTCGGATTCGTGGCTTCGGCACCCGGATTCGGCGATCAGCCGGTGGTGATCAACGGTGCGTCGGAGTTCCTCGGTCAGGTCTTCGGTGACGCGGGCAAGCACGCGCGCTCCGCCGTCGGCGTCTCCGAACTTCCCCGGAATACTCCGGTCGAAGTCGAACTGATCGCCGAGGTGCGCTAGACCGGAACTGTCGGCTCCGTTTCTATCCGAGGTTTTGCGATGACGTTGACACACCCCGCCTACGGGCAGCTCCGACAGGTCACCGAGACGGCGGCGGTGCTGCTCGCCGACAATCCGGGACAGATGACCCTGGAGGGAACCAACACCTGGATCCTGCGGGCGGCGGGCCGGTCGGACTGTGTGGTGGTGGACCCGGGTCCGAAGGACGAGTCGCACAGCGCCGCGATCGCCGAGGCCACCGGTGGCCGGGTCGCTCTCACCTTGATCACCCACCACCACCACGACCACACCGGCGGGATCGATCATCTGGTCGAACTGACCGGGACATCCGTGCGCGCCAAGGATTCCGGCTTTCTGCGCGGCTCGGCTGCCGCCTTCGCCGACGGCGAGGTGATCGAGGCCGCGGGCCTGCGGATCACCGTGCTGGAAACGCCGGGCCACACCGACGACTCGGTCAGTTTCGTCCTCGATGACGCGGTGCTGACGGGCGACACCATCCTCGGCGCTGGCACCACCGTGCTCGGGTCAGGCAGTGGTGCGCTGGCCGACTATCTGTCCTCGCTGGACCGGCTGCTGGAAGCGGGCAAGGGCAAGGCGTTGCTGCCCGCGCACGGCCCGGATCATCCTGATCTCGAACCGGTTGCCCGCTACTACATCGCCCATCGGCACGAGCGCCTCGGCCAGGTGCGGGAAGCGTTGCGGGTGCTCGGTTCGGATGCGGACGCGATGGCGGTCGTACGGCGCGTGTACGCCGATGTGGACGAGCGGCTGTGGCCCGCGGCGCGCAGTTCGGTGCAGGCGCAGCTGGACTACCTGCGCGTGCACGGCTGACAGGAACAACGGAACGCCGGGTTCAGTGGAGCGCTGAACCCGGCGTTCGTCGTTCGGGGCGTGTTACCGAGCGCGGCGGGCCAGGCGCTCGGAGTCGGAGATGAGCACGCTCTTGCCCTCCAGCCGCAGCCAGCCGCGATGCGCGAAGTCGGCGAGCGCCTTGTTCACGGTCTCGCGGGAGGCGCCGACCAGCTGGGCGATCTCCTCCTGGGTCAGGTCGTGGGTGACCCGCAGCGCGCCGGCTTCCTGCGTGCCGAAGCGCTGTGCGAGCTGCAACAGCGCCTTGGCGACGCGGCCGGGCACGTCGGTGAAGATCAGGTCGGCCAGGTTGTTGTTGGTCCGGCGCAGGCGGCGGGCGAGGACGCGGAGCAGTTGCTCGGCGATCTCGGGCCGCTGGTCGATCCAGGTCTTGAGGGCGTCGCGGTCCATCGTCACCGCGCGCACCTCGGTCACCGTGGTGGCGGTGGAAGTGCGCGGACCTGGGTCGAAGATGGACAGCTCGCCGAACATGTCGGACGGGCCCATGATGGTCAGCAGATTCTCGCGCCCATCGGGCGAACGGCGTCCGATCTTCACCTTGCCGGACGTGATGATGTACAGCCGGTCACCCGGCTCACCCTCGTTGAAGATGACATGACCGCGCGGGAAATCAACCGGCTGAAGTTGCTTGGCGAGGGCGGCCACCGCAGTGGGCTCGACGCCCTGGAAGATGCCTGCTCTGGCGAGGGCCTCGTCCACGAATGTGCTCCTTAGGGAAATGGCTCTGTACCGGACCGAAGCGACTCGGCCAACAGCGCAGTCTACGCGGCCTCACTACAGCGTAGTGACGGACACCACGTAACGAGTGGATTGCGCGACACTTGCGCCGCGTCAGCTGGCGCGGGCCACGTCCATCTCATCGCCGCGGGAGCGGCGCTTGCGCATCCGGGCGACGGCGGCGGGCAGACCGAGTTTGGTCAGCTCCTTCACCTCGGCGTTGCTTGCCTTGTCCAGGTACTGCTGAACCTCTTCGTCGGGTTCGAGAAGCTTGCGGAGCCGGTTCTCGACCCGCTCCATACCCAGTGCGAACAGCATCAGCACCACTGGGAAGAGCACCACAGCGAGTCCTTGCATGACGAGCAGTAAACACGGTCGAGGTCTCAGATGGAACACGGCAACTGAACTGGAAGGACAACGTTGTCTGCCGATTCCGTATGGTGGACGCGTGCGCGTCTCCCCCTCCACCGCCTCCGGGAACGGGCTTCCGCCCGGCTCCGAGCCCTCCGGAACGCCGCCGGTCGCCGCCGCGGCTCCGAATCGGAAAACCAGGGCACGACAGGCGGAAACCCGGCTCGGGCTGGTCCGCCGCGCGCGCCGGATGAACCGTGAACTGGCGACTGCCTTCCCCGACGCGCACTGCGAGCTGGATTTCACCACACCGCTGGAATTGGCGGTGGCGACAATACTTTCGGCACAATGCACCGACGAGCGCGTGAATCTCACCACGCCCGCGGTGTTCGCCCGTTACCCGGACGCGCGGGCCTACGCCGAGGCAAATCGCGCGGAGCTGGAGGAATACATCCGGCCGACCGGGTTCTACCGGAACAAGACCTCCTCCCTGATCGGACTCGGCCAAGCGCTGCTGGAACGTCACGACGGTGAATTGCCTCACACCCTGACCGAACTGGTCCAGCTCCCCGGCATCGGGCGCAAGACTGCCAACGTCATCCTCGGTAACGCGTTCGGGGTCCCCGGCATCACGGTCGACACCCATTTCGGTCGCCTGGTGCGCCGGTGGGGATGGACCGACGAGGAGGACCCGGTCAAAGTCGAGCACATCGTCGGCGCGCTGATCGAGCGCAAGGAATGGACGATGCTGTCGCACCGGGTGATCTTCCACGGACGGCGCGTCTGTCATTCCCGCAAGCCGGCGTGCGGTGCGTGCGTCCTGGTCAAAGACTGTCCGTCGTTCGGGATCGGGCCGACCGATCCGGAGGCCGCGGCCAAGTTGGTGAAGGGGCCGGAGCGGGAGCATCTGCTCGAGCTGGTGGGCCGGTGAGTTCTGAGCCCTCGGGCCGAAGGAGTGCGGGACATGCGTGGCGCTGGGCACTTGCCGGTCTGATCGTCGTGGTCGCGCTGGCGGTCGCGGTGTGGCCGCGCGGCGACGACCGGAGCGAGGAGCAACACCAGGCTCCCGTTGCCTCCGGCGTCTCCGATGACCTGCGCGCCGCCGCCCATCTGCCCGATTGCCCGAGCGGCGCGGCCCCCGGCAACGGTCCGCTGGCCGGGATAACGCTGGGATGTCTGGCGGACGGCGAACCGGTCGACCTGGCCGCCGCGCTGGCGGGCAAGCCCGCCCTGCTGAATCTCTGGGCCTACTGGTGCGCACCGTGCGCCAGAGAGTTGCCGTATTTGCAGCAATACGCCCAACGCGCCGGAAACGCGATTACGGTGCTGACCGTGCACAGCGACCCTGATGAGGCCAAGGCACTGTCCCGTTTGCGCGGACTGGACGTGAGATTGCCCGGCGTGCTCGACGCCGACGCGCGAGTGCGCACGGTCGTCGGCGCCCCCTCTGTGCTGCCGATCTCGGTGCTTGTGCGTGCCGATGGCTCGATAGCCGACGTCGAGGTGCGCGCTTTCGACGGGGTGGATGACATCGCGGATACCGTCGCGGGCAAGCTCGGAGTGGCCGCATGACGATGCGGGTGGACGAATCAATGGTGGAGGTGACGGTGCGGGCGTGCACGCGGGTCGGTGGGCGAATGCGCGGGGGAGGTGCGCGATGACCATCGAAATGCCCCCCGGCATCCCGAACTGGCTGACCCGCTCGGCCGAACCGGCCCTCGACAGCGCCGACACCGCGACCAGGGCGCGTGCGCTGCGCCGCGCCATGACCGTGACCTCGAAGCCGCGTCAAGCGGCGGTGCTCGTGCTGTTCGGCGGCTCGCCGGAGCCCGACCCGGATGCCCCCGGCGGACTGCCCGCCGACGCGGAGGTGCTGCTCACCCAGCGCGCCTCCACCCTGCGTCAGCATCGCGGCCAGGTGGCCTTCCCTGGTGGCGCCGCGGACCCGGGCGATGCCGGGCCGATCGATACCGCGCTGCGGGAGGCGTGCGAGGAAACCGGCCTCGACCGTTCCGGCGTGGAACCGTTCGCGGTACAACCCAAGCTGTTCGTGCCGGTCTCTCGTTTCGACGTGACGCCGGTGCTCGCGTACTGGCGTACGCCGGGTGCGGTGCAGGTGGTCGACCGGAGCGAGACCGAGCGGGTCGTGCGCGTGCCGCTCGCGCAGCTGCTGGATCCGGCCAACCGCTTCCTGGTTCGCAGCCCCCTCGGTTATCAGAGCCCGGCGTTCCAGGTGGACGGGATGCTGGTCTGGGGCCTCACCGGCGGCATCCTCGCCGGGATCAGCAAGGCCGCGGGCTGGGATCGCGAGTGGGACCACGCGGACGTCCGTGATCTGCAGACCGCACTCGCCGCCGTGGGGATGACGTTATGAGTTCGTCGGCCTGGCTCGACATCGCCGTCGTGCTACTGGCCCTGCTCGCCGCTTCTTCGGGCTGGCGGCAGGGCGCGGTGGCCTCCGCGCTCGCCTTCCTCGGCGTGGTGCTCGGCGCGGTCGCGGGCATCCTGATCGCGCCGCACATCCTGGTGCACGTCGACGAGGGCCGCACCAGGGTGCTCACCGGCGTGCTGCTCATCGTGGTGCTGGTGATCGTCGGTGAAGTCGCGGGCATGGTGCTCGGACGCGCGGCGCGCAGCGGCATGCGTCATCCCTTCACGCGCAGCGTGGACAGCGTGGTCGGCGCGGGGCTGCAGGCGGTCGCCGTGCTGGTCACCGCGTGGTTGCTGGCACTGCCGCTGGCCACCTCGTCACAGCCGGCCATCGCGACCGCGATCAACGGCTCGCGGGTGCTGGCCGACGTCAACGACGTCGCGCCGAACTGGCTGCGCAAGCTGCCCAACGAATTCTCCAAGCTGCTCAACACCTCCGGTCTGCCGGACGTGATCGGGCCGTTCGGGCGGGCGCCGATCGCCGCGGTGGAACCACCGGATCCGAGCGTGCTGGCCAGCCCGGTCGCCGCCTCGCTGCAGCAGAGCGTGCTGCGGATCCGCGGTGTCGCGCCGAGTTGCCAGCGGGCGCTGGAGGGCTCGGGCTTCGTGATCGCCCCGGAGCGCGTGATGACCAACGCTCACGTCGTCGCGGGCACGACGAGCGTCGACGTGGACACCGCCTACGGCTCGCTGCCCGCTTCGGTGGTGCTGTTCGACCCGTTCACCGACGTCGCGGTGCTCTCGGTACCCGGACTCACCGCTCCGGTCGTGCCGCAGGCGCCGTCGCCCGCGCGTACCGGCGACAGCGCCATCGTGCTCGGCTACCCGGGCGGTGGCCGGTACACCGCGAGCGCGGCCCGGATCCGCGAGACTCTGGATCTGACCGGCCCGAACATCTACCGCGACGGAACGGTGAAGCGTGAGGTGTACACCGTCCGCGGGCTCGTCCAGGCGGGCAATTCCGGTGGGCCGCTGGTGGATACCGAAGGGCAGGTGCTCGGGGTCGTCTTCGGCGCCGCGGTGACCGACAACGACACCGGTTATGTGCTGACGCTCAACGAAGTCCGCTCCGAACTCGAAGCTTCGCAGCGTTCCGATGGGCCGGTGGCCACGGGGGCCTGTGTGCTGAGCTGATCCGCGACGCGGGTCGGCCGTACCACCGGAACGGAGCCGTGGTATTCCGATGTCGCGGAACTCGTTCCGCTGCAGGGCTTGGTCGCGACTTGGGAAGGCGGAAGCGCGGGATCGGTGTGGGTACGCGCTTTCATCGAACCGAGACCCGGCCGCGAACCCGTGGCCGGGCCGGAACGCGAAGCGTTCAGCCGAGGAGTTTGACCAGTTCCTTCGTCACGGCGTCCGGGTTCTCCTGGTGGGCGAAGTGCCCGGCCGCCGGGATACCGGCCAGCCGCCGTTCCGGCGAGAGATGGAGGTCGCGGCGGAAGGTTCCCGGCAGTACGTACGGGTCCAGCTCGCCGCGCATGGCCAGGACGGGGATGCGGATGGGTTGGCGCATGGTCGCCATGAACCGGCGGCCGTCCGGCCGCCACTGGCTGCGGAAGGCCCAGCGCTGGTACTCCAGTGCGCAATGCGCGGCGCCGGGGATCCGGATCGCCGACCGCATCCGCTGTGCGGTGTCGACGAATTCGGCGGTGTTCGCCCAACCCGCGCTGACCCGTTGGCGCAGCAGCCGTTCCACTTCGAAGCCGTCGGCGGTGGTCAACAAGTGCTCGCCGTACCGGGGGAGCTGGTAGCGAAGGAAGTTCGGCAGCCAGGCCGCGCGCTGGCGGCGGTTGCGCAGCACGGAGCTTTTCAACGCCGACGGATGCGGCGAGCCCACCAGCGCGATCGAGCGAACCAAGCGCGGATGCAGCACCGCCGTGGTCCAGCAGACCAGACCACCCTCGGCGTGCCCGGCGAGCGTCGCCTCGGTGTAGCCCAGTGCCCGGATCAGCCCGGCGACGTCACCGGCGAGCGTCCAGCCGTCGTAACCGCGCGGCGGCTTGTCGCTGTCGCCGTAGCCGCGCAGGTCGACGGCCACGGTGCGGTAGCCGAGCTCGGCCAGGCCGGTCAGTTGGTGCCGCCAGGACCACCAGAAGTCGCCGAAGCCGTGCAGCAACACGACCAGCGGTGCGTCGGACCGTTCGGGCGCCGCGTCCACGACGTGGAAGCGGATGCCGTTGGCGTGCACGTCCCTATGCGTCCACGGTCCGTCGTAACGGACGCTGGACGGATCCGGGAGCAAGTTCGCCGACACGCCGATCGAGCCTAGTAGCCGCCGTACCGGCTCGCGCGCGCGCCTAGGAAGTCTGCTTCTCCAGGGCGAGCCGGTCCTCGTGCGCGGACGCGCCCAAGCCGTGCGGCAGCACCGTGCGCGCCTGCTTGAGCGAATCGATCGTCTTCTCCGGCGCGCGCAGTTTCTTCACCCGCCGGTAGCCGAGGAACGCCAGTACCGCGGTGGCGACGACCATGAGCAGGAAGACGATCAGGAAGGCCGCCCAGCGCGCCAGCCACACGTCGAGCAGTTCGCCGAGGAAGAAGAAAAAGAAGAACGTGCTGAACAGCAGCACGGTGAGCGCGAGGATGAAGTAGACGCTGCCCTGCAGGCCCTTCTTGATCTCGCCGGTGACCTCGGCCTTGGCCAGTTCGACCTCGGCGCGGACCAGGGTCGACATCTGCTCGGCGGCGTCGCGCACCAGCGTCCCGAAACTGGCGTTGCCGAGCGGATCGGCATCCGTGAGGGGAATGGAGGTGACCGTACGACCGCGCTCCGCGTCGCTCCCGTTACCGCCGTGGTTGAAACTCACTTGGTCGACCCTTCTCCCTGTCCCGGCACTGCTTCAACTCCCGTTCGATCGGCGGTGCTCCCGGTGCCCTCCGTGGTCACGCAGGCTACCGCCTCCGGGCGGATCGCTCGCGCCGCCGTATTGTTCACGTTGTAGCGCACGGGCGTCCCGCCGAGCCTGGTGGACACGCCCACGCCGCAACAGTAGCGCCGAACCGGCGAGCGACGCCGCCATTGATGTCACCAACACAGCGGCCTTCGCCAACTCGACGGCCGACCCGTCCGCGACATCGGCGAGCGCGAGTTCCGCCACGAGAAGGCTAACCGTGAAGCCGATCGCGCCGAGCACCGAGAGGGCGAACATGTCCCGCCAGCCGAGTCCGCTGGGCCGCGTCGCGACGCCCAACCGGATTGCCACCCAGCTCATCCCGAAAATCCCGAGCGGTTTGCCCACCAGCAGGCCGAGAATCACGGCCAGCGCGAGCCGGTCGGTGAACAACTCACCGAAGACCGTGGGATTCAACGGGACTCCGGAGGCGAACAGGGCGAACAGCGGAACGCACAACCCGGCGGAGACCGGCTGGAAGATGTGCTCGAGCCGGGTGGCAGGCGCTTCGGATTCACCGGGATCCGCACGCACCCGGGTGAGCAGGCCGAGGGTGACGCCCGCCAGGGTGGGATGGATGCCCGCCTCGTGCAGCGCGTACCAGGACACCAACGCCAGCGGCACGTAGAGCAACGGAGTGCGGATTCGCGCGCGTTGCCCCGATGCCCACCCGGCGAAGCATCCGGCGGCGACGAGCAGCCACAGCAGCGACACCGTCGTGGTGAACAGCACCGCGATCAGGACGATGGCCATCAGGTCGTCGACCACGGCCAGGCTGAGGAGGAAGACCCGCGCGCCCGTAGGGATGCGTGAACCGGTCAGCGCCAGGACGGCGAGCGCGAACGCGATGTCGGTGGCGACGGGGATGGCCCAGCCACGGTCCATGCCGGGGATCCCGAACCCGACCACCGCCGCGATCAGCGCGGGCGTCACCACACCGCCGATCGCCGCGATGACCGGCAGAGTGGCGCGTCTGCGGTCGGCGAGTTCGCCGACGACCAGTTCGCGTTTGAGCTCCAGGCCTGCGACGAAGAAGAACACCGCGAGCAGACCGTCCTCGGTCCACTCGGCCAGGGTCAGTTCCAGATGCAGCGGCGGTATCGCGACGACCGTCTCGGTGATCGTCAGATAACTGGCTCCCCACGGCGAGTTCACCCACAGCAACGCTCCGGCCGCCGCGATCAGGAGGAGTGCGCCGCCGAAGGTTTCCGTGCGGAGGTAGCGGGACAGTTCCGAGCGCACTCGCGTGATCACGGGAAACCTTTCGGCCGGTGGTCGGGCGGCGCGGACGCGGCACCCACCGGCGTCGGCTGAACGGGTGCGCGACCACTCGCCGACCAGACTTCCCGGCACACCTGACGCAATCTTAACGGGTGCGGCCGGTACCGGGTCCCGGCACCGGCCGCGCTCAGCGCTGTGTGATCAGCCCTTGCCCGCCCGGATCGCCTCGAAGACGCTCGGGTCGACGAGGGTGGAGGTGTCGCCGAGTTCGCGTCCTTCGGCGACGTCGCGCAGGAGTCGGCGCATGATTTTGCCGCTGCGGGTTTTGGGG
>NZ_JBSGIB010000042.1:0-11375 GCF_053604885.1 Nocardia sp. NPDC003999 | reverse complement strand
CTCCGCCGTCACGAACAACGGAGCCGCATACGTCATGTCCTTGTCCTTGCACTCATCGATCGAGGCCTTGACCTCTTCGAAGCGCGGATCGGAGAAGGACAGGGACATGGAGCCGGAGAAGTCCTCGATCGGAGAAAGCTCCTCGAGTACCTCCTCGAGGCCACCGACTAGGCCGACGTCGCCGCGAGCCGCCGCGCGCTCACGCCAATCCGGCGAACCGATCAGCCAAGCGAACGATTCCGTTTGTAGATCGAGAAGCCCGGGCACCTCCAAGGGTTCACGGATCTTCGCGAAAGACACCCGCAACGGGGCTCCGGGGATTCCGGCAACTGCCTTGGTCTGGGTGGAGACTGCCAAGATGCGTCCTTCCAGCACCTCATGCGCGTCGCGTGGTGGTCCGCGACCGTCGCTTGTCTGCTACGAATTCCGCTGGTTACTACCCGAACGAAACTCGAACAGGCAACAACGGAAGTAACACCGGAAGGGTGAACTTACGTGTGCAAATCGAGGTATGGACAGGAGGCAGCCAGCGCAACGTCCAAACCTACACCCAAGTACACGGGGGTGTCAAAGTACCACCCGTGTGATCGTCCGCATGGCTGCCGCGCCGGGCCGAATCCGCTGGCTGCGTCCTGACCCACGGTGCACTGGAAGCCACTGTGACAGCTGCCGCTGTTGTGAATAGCGTGACGGTTCGGGCGAAACTCGTCAAGTGGCAGGCCCGGCCGGGGCGCCGGCGAGATCGCCTGCCGCGCTGCGTCATCCCGGCCGATGTGGTAGCCGTTACTGGTCCACGATGTCGCTGGCCAGCCAGCGACCGCCCACCTTCTGCATGTGCAGGACAACCGGGCCCGAGACGCTCTGCTGCGCCACGCCGTCCTTGGTGGCGCTCACCACCAGATTGACGATCAACTCGGCGCGATCGTCGGTGAGCAATGTCACAGCAATCGGATCGGCTTTTGCATCGGCACTGGTCTGCGCCTGCTTGACCGCCGAAATAGTGGTGTCGGCGTACTTGTCCAGATCGGCGAGCATCTTCCCGGTGAGCACCTGCTTCGCGGTGTCCCGATAGCCGTCGATCTTCTTCACGTCATAGGCGTAGACGGTCCGCAGCGCGTTGTCGGCGGCCGCGCGCACCTCTTGGGTGGCCTCGTTGTCCACGTAGGCCTGATTCGACGTGTCCACGCCGGGCTGTTGCGCGGCGAGCCACGCGAAACCCCCGAGTAGGAGCGCGGCGATCAGCAGGGCCGCGCTGACACCCCAGCGCGGCCGTCCGGTCGTGCGCCGCGGACGGTCCTTGCCGCGCGAGATGATCTCGCGCCATCGAGAGGCACCCGCAGAGCTTTGTTCGGCGCGGGGGTTGTCCGATTCCGCGGCGGGCCGGGAAACGCCCGCCACACGCGGTTTGCGGGCTTGTGCGGGCCGTTCGGCGCGCGAGGACGCGGTACGGGGCGGTTCCGCGCCGGGCCTGCGCTTGGAGGTGACCCGGTTGACCGGTCGGCGAGACGTCATGGGTGTCCTCCTACGATCCCGGCTTCGGCGCGGCGGGCGGCTGGTCGGCCGCGGGCGCGGTCGGCCGCGCGGCGGGCCCGCCGCTCAGCAACACCGGCTGGCTGAGCGAGGAGATCTGCTCGGCCTTCCAGACCTCGCCGTCCTTGGCCAGGTCCACGGTCCAGGTGTAGCGGTAGTCGGCGGGCGGCTTGTCCTTGCCCTTCTCGGTGACCTGCAGCACGACCAGCGCCGACGCCTTGTCCTCCTCGCTGTTGAGCGAGGTGAGCGCGGAGCCGAGCACCTTCGAGGTCATCCCGACCCCACTCTGCTGCGCCATCTGCTCCGCCTGGTCCTTGTTCTTCGTGGCCGAGTCCAGCAACGCTCCGGTCATCGAGGACCGGGCCAGCGCCAGCGAACCGGGCACGTCGTCCAGGTTCATCGAGGTCATGTTGAGCGCGGCTTGGCGCGCGGCGTCCAGGGCGGTGTCCCTGGCCTCGGCGCGCGGGCCGTCGGTGAACGCGGCCCGTACCCAGCCCGCGCCGAACCATGCGGCGCCGACCAAAGCGATGACCAGCAGCACGGCCGAGCAGACGAGGACCACCCGGCTGAGCACGGACGCACCACCGGGGCGAGCGGACTCGACGCCTGCCCGATCGGTGACTTTCCGATCACCGGCGTCGGATTGCGCGGTGGGCGTTTCCGCCGCTGTCGTCACGGTGTCCGGCGCGTCCGGCGCCGCCGCATCGGACCGCTTGGTCAGATCGGCGGTCACGACAGCGCCTCGCCGTCGGTCGGCTCGGTCGCGCTCCACGGCATGCCCGTGGTTCGCTCGCTCCAGTCACTCACGCGAGACACCCTAACGTCATTGCTCCTGGTCACCGCTTCGGCGTGACCCCCAGCAGGGTCGACAACTGCACGGCCACCGGAGTCAGGTTCAGCTTTTCCGGATCGGTTTTGGGGTTGGAGTCCCAGGGCTGGACGATGGCCGGATCGGCGAGATCGGCTCGTTCGCCACCCCGGACGGCGGTCGGATTACCGAACGGCACAAGACATTTGGCGTCCTTGTTGAACGGGAACTCGTCGCGCGTGTCGTCGAAGTTCGGGTTCTGCGCCTTCATCTGTTCGAGAATCCGATGCGTGCCCTCGTAGCCCACCGTACAGGCGGGCGGATTGTTGGTCTCGAGCACCAGGCCGAAGTGACTGGTCCCGTCGCCGGGCGCGGTCGAGGAACCGCCGATCGACAGCTGCGGGAGCATCTGCAGCAACGGCTTGATCGCGTAGAACTTCGGTGAGATCGCCTGCAACAACAGCCGCAGATTGGACAAATCCTGGGTGAGCGAGCCGCCGCTCTGCTCGAGCAGCGCGCCGATCTGCTCGCCCGCGTCGGTTCCGGTGCCGATGAGCCTGCGCACGTCGGGGTCGCTGGAGCGCAACTGGGCGGTGAGCTTGTCCAGGCCGTCGCTGAATTCGCGGATTTGCGCGGACTGCTCGGCCTGCGTGCCGAGGGCGACCCTGCCGTCGCGGACCAGCTGGATGGTCTGCGGCAGCGTCTGATGGAAGGTCTCGGTGAATTTGTTCAGCGAGTCGATCAGCACCTGCAGATCGTCGCCCTTGCCGTCGAACGCCTTGCCCAGTTCGCGCACCGTCGTGTTGAGCGCTGTCAGGTCCACCGAGCTGGCGAAGGTGTCCACGCTGGACACCAGTTGCTCGACCGATACCGGCAGGGTCGCCGAGGTGATCACCGAGTTGTCCCGCAGGAACGGGCCGGCGTCCGAATCGGGCTGCAGATCCACGTACTGCTCACCGATCGCGGACCGGTTGGCCACCACGGCTTTCGCCGACGCCGGGATCTTCGGTGCGCTCGAGTCGATGACGAGGTTCATCACCACGCCCTCACCGGTGAGTTCCAGCTCACCGACCCGGCCGACCGGGACGCCGCGGTAGGTCACCTCGGCGCCTTTGTAGATGCCGCCGGTCTGCGCCGCGCGCAGCTTCACCGTGTACTGGTTGAGCCCGAACATGTGGTCGAGCCGGATGTACTTGCCGCCGACGTACACGACGCCGAGCACCGCGATGACCACGAACGCGATGAGCTGCCACCGCACCAGACGTGTCATCGCGGACCACTCCCTACGCCGAGTTGCTCGAGAATCGCCCCGACCGGACCGGGCACGCCGGGCGCGGGCGGCTGCGCCATCAGCGGCGGCAGCGGCAGGATCGACACCGTAGGCCAGCCCGGACGCGGACCGTTGCCGTTGTAGTACGGGTTGGTCGGGTTCACCGGCACCGGCGGACCGACCGGCGGGATGTACACCGGATCGGGTTTGCCCACACCCAGGTTGCTGAGCGTGACGCCGATCTGCTGGTCGACCGACAACCACGTGTTCACACTGCCGCCGAAGGTGCTCTCCAGCGCCGAATCGGGGAACGGGTAGGTCGGGATCAAGGGAACCGCGGTGACCAGATCCGGCGCCGACCGGCCCAGTTCCTGCAGCGTGGGCCGCAGCGAGGTCAGGTCGCGGATCAGGTCGTCCTTCGCGGTGTTCAGCACGTCGAAGCCTGCCTCGCCGAGCCGGTCCAGCTGCGCGAGCAGGGCGACCAGTTGCGGGCGCTGCTCTTCCAGGATCTTGATGCCCTTGGGCAGCTCGTCGAGGATCTTGCCGATCTGATCGGTCTGCTTACTCACCCGGCTGCTGAGCACGTCGAGACCGTCCAGCGCCCGGGTGATGTCGTCCACCTGCTGGTTCAGGCCGTAGATCAGCGTGTTCGCCTGCTCGATCAACGAGCGCACCCGGTCCTCGCGGCCGCCGAGGGTCTTGTTCAACTCGGTGACGATCGGCTGCAACTGCGCGACGCCACCGCCGTTGAGCAGCAGTGACAGCGCGCCGAGCACTTGCTCCACCTCGGTGGCGTGCCGGGTGCGGTCGACCGGGATGACCGAGCCGTCGCCCAGCCGGGTGGACTCCGGCTCGGCGGCGGGTTTGGAGAGCTCGATGAACTTCTCGCCGAGCAGGTTCGATTGCCGGACCTCGGCCCGCGCGTTCGCGGGCAGGTTCACCGACGAGTTGACCACCGTGCGCACCGTGGCGGTCCACTGGTCCTTGCCGATGCTGATCTTCTCGACCCGGCCCACCGGCACGCCCTCGACCTTGACCGCCGACTGCGGCACGAGGTCGAGGACATCGTCGAACTGGATGTCGATGTGCATCGGATGCTCGCCCACGTCGGCGCCGCCGGGCAGGGGCACGCTGTAGATGCCGTCGGAGGCGCACGATGTGATCAGCGCGCCGGTCAGGCCGAGCGCCAGCGCCGCGCCGAAACCGCGTACGAGCGAACGGATTCGAGTGCTCATCGCGCCCCTCCCTGCGACGGCGGAAGCCGGTCCGACGGCGTGCCGGGCACGGTGCCCGGCACCGGATCGCGCTGCTGGTTCTCGCCGCTGAGGATGCCGAACGGCAGGTTCAGCGTCGGGGTCTGCACCCCGGAGGTGATCTGGTCGGTGATCTCCTTGCAGTGGTCGAGGATCGGCCGCATCTGCCTGCCGAGCGCCTCGAACTTGGGATCGCCTGGCATCAGCTTGGACAGGTCGAGCATCTTGCACACCACGCCGAACGGGTCCTGCAGTTCGGGGAAGTTCGCGCGCATGTCGAGGGTGCCCGATTCGGCGTTGTGCACGTTGATCAGGTTGCTCAACGCCAGCGGCAGGACCGGCAGCAGGGCGGCCACGTCGTTGCGCTGATCCGACAGCGTCTTGGTGAGCTGGGTCAGTTTGTCGGCGTTGCTCGCGATCAGGTCCCGGTTGTCGTCGATGAAGCGGGCGACGTCACCCAGCGCGATCGACAGCAGATTCAGTGCCGCGCCGAGATTCTGCCGCTCGTCGGCGAGAAAGGACGACAGGTCGGCCAGCTGGGTGTTGAACTGCCGGACCTGCTGGTCGTTCTGGGCCAGCATGGTGATGAAGGCCTGCAGGTTCTTGACCGTGTCGAAGATGTCGCCGCGGGCGTCCGACAGGTATCGCGCCGCCCTGGACAGCTGGGTGAGGCTGTTGGCCAGCGCCTCGCCATTGCCCGACAGGTTCGCCGCGCCGGTGCGCACCAGCTCGTTCACCGCTCCCTCGGCGTTGGCGCCGTTGGGCCCCAGCGCGTCGGAGAGTTCGGTGATGCTCTTGTACAGCTGGTCGACTTCCACCGGCGTGGCCGTGCGCTCGCGCGGAATGGTCGCGTTCCGCGCCATCTTCGGGCCGCCGGTGTAGGCCGGGGTGAGCTGGATGTAGCGATCCGACACGATGGACGGCGTGATCTGCGCGGCTCGCGCGTCCGCGGGCACGTCGTACTTGCGATCCACGCTCATCACGATCTTGACCTGATCGCCCTGCGGCTCCACCGAAGCGACCGAGCCGACCGGCACGCCGAGAATGCGCACGTCCGAGCCCTCGTAGATGCCGACCGAGCGATCGAAGTAGGCGGTGATCTTGGTCGTGGTCAGCCGGTCGAACAGCCACCACAGCACCACCGCCACCAGCACGGCCAGCACGACGACCAGCGCGATGCCGACCTTTGCGCCACGGCTGGAGCCGCGCACCGCGCCGACCGGATCGCTACGCCAGTTGTCCGCCACGTCAGTTACCTCCCAAGGTGCGGATCGGCTGACGGTAGCCGGGGATTTCGGGCAGTGCGGGCGGCACCACGTTGACGATCACCGCGTCGAACCAGCGCCCGGTGCCGAGCACACTGGCGTAGAGGCTGTAGAACGGCGCCGCGAGTTCCAACGTCTTCGAGACGTTCTGCTGGTTGTCGTTGAGCAGGTCGATGGCGGCGCGCAGATTCTTCAGCGCGGGCCCGATCTGCTCCTCGTTGTCGTGCACGAGCGCGCTCAGCTCCGCGGAGACCGTCTTGGCGCCCGACAGCAACTGCCTGATGGACTGCTGGCGGACGTTCAGTTCGGCGAGCAACTGGCCGCCGTTGGCGAGCAGCCGCTCGAACTGGGCGTTGCGGTCGGCGAGTATCTGCGTGGTCTGCCTGGTCGCGGCGAACAGCTTCTTCAACTCCTGATCGCGCTTGGCCAGCGTCTCCGACAGCCGGGCGACGCCGTCGATGGAGCCGCGGATCTCCGGCGGCGTCGTCTCGAAGGCGTCCGACAGCACCTGCATGCTCTTGGCCAGCTGGGTGGTGTCGATCTGATCGATGGTGCGCGCGGCGTCGGTGAACGCGTCCACCACGTCGTACGGGGAGACCGTGCGCGAGAGCGGGATCCGTGAACTGGGATCGGCCGGCTTCGAGCCTCGCGGATCGAGTGCGAGGTACTTCTGGCCGAGCAGCGTCTTGATCTGAATGGACGCGGTGGTGTCGTTGCCGATCCAGGTGTCCTTGGTGCGGAAGTCCACGAGCACCCGGTCACCGTCGAGCCGGACGTCGGACACCGACCCGACCTTGACGCCGGCCACCCGGACCTCGTTGCCCTTCTTCAGGCCCGCCGCCTCACGGAATTCCGCGGTGTACTTGGTCCCCGCGCCGATGATCGGCAGCTGATCCAGGAAGAACGCCGACACCGTCACCAACAGCACCACGGCGAGGCCGAGCGCGCCCAGGAACGCCGGGCTGCGCTTGCCGAGCAGAATGCGATCATCCATCAGCGAGCCTTCCCGTGGCAGCGCGGCGCGGCGTTGGTGTACAGCGGCTGGTTGATCGTCGGCAGTCCTGCTGGCAGGTTGAGCTGCGGCGCGTCGACGGCGCCCGGCCCGACGACGATGTCGATGCCGCACAGATAGAACTGGAACCAGGAGCCGTAACTCGCGGCGCGCCCGAGCTTCTCCATCTTGAGCGGCAGGTTGGTCAGCGCTTCGTTCACCTCGTCCTGGCGCTCGTCGAGCGTGCCGGTCAACTGGCTCAGACCCGCGATCGACCCTTGCAGGGTCGGACGCACCGGGACGAGCAGGTCGGAGGTCGCCGAGGTCAGGTTGGCCAGCGAGGTCACCGAACGGCCGATCGTGTCGCGATTGGCGTTGAGGCCGCTGATCAACGCTTCGGTGTTCACGATCAACTGATCGAACTGGTCGTCACGCTGATTGACGGTGTCCAGCACGGCGGTCAAATTGCGGGTCAGCTCACCGATCACGGCGTCCTTGTCGGCGATCTTGTTGGTCAGGTTCGCCGTGGTCGCGACGAGATCGTGGATCGTGCCCTGCTCACCCTGGAAGACCTGGATGATCTCGAAGGAGAGCTTGTTCACGTCGTCGGCGGTCAGCGTACGGAACAGCGGCCGGAAGCCGTTGAACAGCGTGGTCAGGTTCAGCGCGGGCCTGGTGTGCTCCAGCGGGATGGTGCTGCCCTTGTTCAGCTTCCGTCCCTGCTCCCCGGTCCCCTGCTCCAGCGCGATGTAGCGCTGGCCGACCAGGTTGCGGTACTTGATCGTCGCGGTGGTCGACGCGGGCAGCCAGTCCCGGTCGGTGAGGTCGAATTTCACCTCGGCCAGGCGTTTGTCGACGATCGAGACAGCGGTGACCTTGCCGACCCGCACGCCCGCGATGCGGACCTCGTCACCGGGATTGAGCGAGGTGACGTCGGTGAACCTGGCCTTGAAATGCGTGCCGCCGCCGCTGTAGTTGGCGATCGACAACGCGAGCACGGTGGTCACGAACAAGGTCACCACGACGAAGATGACCAGCTTGGTCAACGGCCCGCCCAGGCCGCGCAGTTGCTGCTTCATCGCACGCTCACCTCGCTTCCACGGAACGCGGGCGCGCCGACCCTGGTCACCCAGCCAGGCACCTGATCCGGGGCGACACCGTTGGCCGCGCCGTAGATCGCGCCGAGCGACTGCTGCTCCATGGGGGAACCGGCGATCGTCGGCATCTTGCTCGCCGGGTGGACGCCGAACTGCGGCGGCTCCAGATGACCGGTCTGCTGGTCACCCGGGTTACGACTCGGGACGGCGTAGGAGCCGTCGTTGTTCGGGCCGCCGGTGTACTGGCCGGGATCGACGCCCACCGGCATCTCGGGGATGCACCACGGCCCCCTGGTGTCCAGCCAGCGCGGTTCGTCCTGGTTGGGCAGGTATTTGCCGCGGGTGTTGGTCAGCTCGATGGTCACTCGGGAACCCGGGTTGTCGGTGCCCTTGCCGAAGATCCGGTCGATGCGCGGCTTCAGCTGCGCGAAGTTCGCCAGCGCGCACGCGTAGTTCGGCGAGTAGTAGGCCAGCTGCTCCAGCGCGGGACGGGAGTCGGCCGCCACGTCGACGATGTTGTCGCGGTTGGCGAGCAGGAACTCGGTGGTGGTGGCCGAGGTCGGCGTCAGCGTCGCGTACAGGGCGTCGATGTCGGTGCGCCGCTGCACGATCGTGGCGTTGGTGGTGCGCAGGTTGTCCAGGGCCTGGATCAGCTGCGGCGCCGCGTCGGAGTAGGTGGCCGCCACCTCGGCGAAACTGCGCAGGTCGGCCCGCAGGTCCGGAAGCACCACGTTGACCTGCCGGAAGATGTCGTCGAGCTTGTCCAAGGTCTGGCCGAGCGCGGTGCCCTGCCCGGACAGCGCCTGGGACAGCGCGCCCAACGTGGCCGCGAGATCCTGCGGCGGGATGGCCTGGAGCAAGGGCAGCACATCGTCGAGCAATTTGCTCAACTCGATGGCGTTGCCGCTGACGTCCTGGTGCAGCGTGACGCCGTCGGTCAGATGCTGGGGGCTCGGCTGCTCCGGGATCACCAGGTCCACGTAGCGCTCGCCGAACAGCGTCTTGGGCAGCAGGCGCGCGGTCGCGTTGACGGGAATCTGCTGCGCCTTGTCCGGATTGATGGCCAGGTTCAAGGTCACCTCGCCGCCTTCGGAACTGCTCGAGCGCACCTCGCCGACCGTGATGCCACGTACCTTCACGTCCGCGTTGCGAGTCAGCGCGTTGCCCACGCTGTCGGTGATCAGATCGACGTCCACCGTCTTCACGAATTGCTTGTTGTAGATCGCGATGGTGGTCCACAGGAACAACGCGACCACGACGAAGAACGCGATCCCCAGCGCCCGAGTACGCAGCTTCGCGGTGGAGCGCCAGGTTTGAGTGCGGCTCATCCGGCCACCCGCACCGTGGTGGTGGTGCCCCAGATCGCGAGGCTGAGGAAGAAGTCGAGCACGTTCACCAGGACGATCGCGGCGCGGACCGCGCGGCCGACCGCGACGCCGACGCCCGCGGGGCCGCCGGTGGCGTGGAACCCGTAGTAGCAGTGCACCATGATGATCACGAACGCGAAGACCAGCACCTTGAGGAACGAATAGAGCACGTCCTCCGGTGGCAGGAACAAACTGAAGTAATGGTCGTAGGACCCGCTGGACTGCCCGTTGAACCAGATGCTGATCGTCCGCGACGCGATGAACGTGCCGAGCAACCCGACGATGTAGAGCGGGATCACCGCGAGGAACCCGGCGATCACGCGGCTGGTGACCAGGAACGGCACGCTGGGCACCGCCATCACCTCGAGCGCGTCGATCTCCTCGGAGATCCGCATGGCGCCGAGCTGCGCGGTGAAACCGCAACCGACCGTCGCCGAGAGCGCGAGCGCGGCGACCAGTGGCGCGATCTCACGGGTGTTGATGTAGGCGGTGAGGAAGCCGGTGAGCACCGAGCTACCGAGCGCGTCGAGGGCCTTGAAGCCCTGCAGGCCGACGACGACGCCGACGGAGCCGGACATGAACACGATGACGCCGATGGTGCCGCCGATCACCGCCAGCGCGCCGGTGCCGAAGGTGACCTCGGCGAGCAGCCGCATGACTTCCTTGCGGTAGTGCACCGCGGTCCGCGGGATCCACGCGATGGCCCGCGAGTAGAACGACATCTGCTCGCCCGCGCGATCGATGACGTTGAGCGGCATACGAGCGACTTCACCCACCCGGCGCATGGACTTGGCGACCGGGGTTCGGTATGACGTGGCCATCTGTCAGGCACCCTTGGCGGGGACGACCTGTAGGTACACCATGGTCAGGATGAGGTTCACGAAGAACAGCACCATGAACGTGATCACCACGGATTGGTTCACCGCGTCACCGACTCCTTTCGGGCCCCCCTTGGGATGCAGCCCTTTGTACGCGGCGATGACGCCGGCGAGCAGACCGAATACCGCCGCCTTGATCTCACCGATCCACAGGTCCGGCAGCTGAGCGAGGGCGGAGAACGACGCCAGGTAGGCGCCGGGAGTGCCGCCCTGCAGCAGGACGTTGAAGAAGTACCCGCCGGCGATGCCGACAACCGACACCAGTCCGTTGAGCAGCAGCGCGACCAGCATCATGCCGAGTACGCGCGGCACCACCAGCTTTCGCACCGGATCGATGCCGAGCACCTCCATCGCGTCGATCTCCTCGCGGATGGTCCGCGAGCCGAGATCGGCGGCCACCGCCGACCCGGCCGCGCCCGCGATGATCAGGGCCGTCACGACGGGAGCCGCCTGCTGGACGGTTGCCAGCACACTGGTCGCGCCGGTGAAGGATTCCGCGCCGAGCTGCTTGATCAACGAGCCGGTCTGCAATGCCACGACCGCGCCGAACGGAATCGCGACCAGCGCGCTGGGCAGGATCGAGACACTCGCGATGAACCACGACTGCTCGATGAACTCCCGCCACTCGAAGGGGCGGCGGAAAGTCTTTCGCAAAACGTCCAGGAGCAGCGCAAAGATGTTGCCGGCCTGGGCAAACCCCGACTCCAGGGGAGTTCGCAATCGCGCCAGGGTCGAATTCACGATCGCAGATGTTACCCGTTAGTTGTGTTGTGTCGCACGGTGGTGTCGAAAGCACCACCTTGATAATTAGCCAGGTCGCCGCTGTTGTATGCCATCACCTGCGTATCGTCGTTGTCGTCAAGTGATTCACGGATCGCGACCTGCGCGGCATGCGGCAGCGTATGCATGATCTCGC
>NZ_JBSGIB010000041.1:0-12225 GCF_053604885.1 Nocardia sp. NPDC003999 | reverse complement strand
CGCGACCGCCGCTTGCTCCTTCGTCGCGTACGCGGCGGCCGCGCAAACGCGAGCCGGGCCGCGAACGGAACAGGCTCGGTCTCGCTTCGCTCGAAAGACGTGGTTGTGGTGTGCTGGGCGCGTCGGTTGCAAAGCTCGCTACCCCGCATGCGTTCTGCAGTGGGCTGGCCGGCGGTCGGCTCGGCCCGCTTACCGCAAACGTGAGCGGGGCTGGGTTGTTCCAATGACTGCGGCGCTTGATTTCCGCGAGCCGGGCCGCGAAGAGCGCCTGCTCGGGGTTGCCTCGGTCGGCGCGAGTGGAGGCCGCGCGGTGGGGTGGGACGGTTGTCCGACGGACTGCTCGCTTGCCCGAAGGTCGGTCGGGTGGATACCTGCGAGGGGTCGATCGTCGCGGTCGGCGGTCGACTGCTACCCGTGAGTAGGGGATCGGGCGGGGCCCGTTACGCTGCACCGCATGCCGTATCTGGAACGCCAAGGGGAAGTGTTCGTCGTCTACCTCGGGTCCGAGGGCGAGACGGACAACGAGAACCGTTTCCACCCGGATTGGATCGACGCGTTCCACGGGCTGCTGGACGAGGTCGAGAGTTCCGTGGGGCCCGCCGCGCTGGTGACGACGGCGACCGGGAAGTTCTTCAGCAACGGTCTGGACACCGATTGGCTGTTCGGCAACCTGGACAAGATGCACGGCTACCTCGACCGCGTGCACTCGCTCTACACCCGCCTGCTCGCATTCCCGCTGCCGACCGTCGCCGCGATCAACGGCCATGCCTTCGGCGCGGGCGCCATGCTGGCCACCTCACACGATTTCCGGGTGATGCGCGCCGATCGCGGCTTCTACTGCCTGCCCGAGGTGCACCTGGGCATGCCGTTCACCATCGGGATGAACGCCCTGCTCACCGAGCGGCTGAGCAACCAGGTCTGCGTGCAGGCGATGACCACCGGCCACCGCTACCCGGCCGACGAGGCGATCGCAGCGGGCATCGTGGACGGCAAGGCCGAAGCCGACGAGCTGCTCGCGACCGCCGTCCAGCGGGCGGCGTCGCTGGCCGGCAACCGCAGGCCCAACCTGCCGGTGATCAAGCGCGCCCTACACGCAAAAGCACTGGCCGGCCTCGCGGTACCGACCACTCCGGAAAACCTGGCCTTCGCCACGAACTGACCCGCCTTCACGGACAGCCCAGGTCCGCGCACGCGAGCCACAAGGGGGCCGCGAACACGCCGCGCGAAAGCGCGGCAAATCGAACACAGTGCGAGACTGTGTTGCATGCCACCATCGCGCAGCGGGCGCCAGGAAGCGCAGCACGACGGCAACGCAGTCTGCGAGGTCGACGCCACCGCTCGCGGTGACGCCGCGATCCGCGCCGCGTCCGCCGAGCTGATCGCGCTCTCGCACGCGATTCACGACGAACCGGAGCTGGCGTTCGAGGAGACCCGCAGCGTCGCCAAGACGATCGCGCCGCTGGCCGAGCGCGGTTTCGAGATCGAGCTGGGCGTGGCCGAGCTGCCCACGGCCTTCCGCGCGCGCTACGGCAGCGGCGCGCTGACCGTCGGCATCTGCGCCGAATACGACGCGCTGCCCGAGATCGGCCACGCCTGCGGGCACAACGTCATCGCCGCCTCCGCGGTGGGCGCGGCGCTCGGTCTCGCCGAGGTCGCGGACGAACTGGATCTCACCGTGCTGGTATTCGGCACACCGGCCGAGGAGAGCGGCGGCGGCAAAGTGCTCATGCTGGAACGCGGCGTGTTCGACGACGTCGCGATGGCGATGATGGTGCATCCGGGTCCGCTCGACATCGTCGGCGCCCGCTCGCTGGCTCTGGCCGACGTGTCGGTGGTTTTCCACGGGCGCGAGGCGCACGCAAGCGCGGCGCCGGAGCAGGGCCGCAACGCGGGCGACGCGGTCACCGTCGCGCAGGTGGCCCTTGGGTTGCTGCGGCAACATCTCCTGCCCGGCCAGCAACTGCACGGTATAGTCGGCGACGGTGGCGTAGCTCCCAACATCGTGCCCGGACGTGCGGAACTGCTGTATTACCTACGCGCAGTCGACTCCGCATCCCTCGACGATCTGATGCGACGAGCGTCGGCTTGCTTCGAGGCGGGCGCCCTCGCGACCGGCTGCACCCACGAAATCCGGACGCTCGCGCCGACGTATACCGAGCTGACCCCGGATCCGGACTTGTTGCTCGTCTATCGCGAGCAGCTCACCGGATTGGGACGCGTGCCGCTCGCTCCGGAGTTCGAGGCGCAGCGGCCGCTGGGCAGCACCGATATGGGAAACGTCACCAATGTCATTCCGGGCATTCACCCGGTCATCGGCATTGACGCCGGTGGTGCGGTGACACATCAGCCAGGCTTCGCCGCGGCCAGCGTCAACGCCTCGGCGGATCGTGCGGTCCTCGACGGTGCGCTCGCGCTCACGCGTACCGCAATCACCGTCGCCCGCGATGACATCCATAGAGACAGGTTGTTGCAACGGCTAGTTCAACGACAGGAGGACATTCGGTGAGCACAACCGGCCGTTCTGCGGCGCCGGCGACGGGCCCGGCAGCGGGCATCCGTGTGGCCACGGAGGGCCCCGGCAGCTCCGCAGTGTCGGAAACCGGGGGATCAGGGCGGGAAGCGGTGGAGTCGTGGCTGGCCGATCACACGGTCGACCTCGTCCAGTGGCGCAGGCACATCCACGCCAACCCGGAACTGTCCCGTACCGAGTTCGGCACCACCGAGTTCGTCTCGGCGTGGCTGACCAAGGCGGGATTGACGCCGCAGGTGCTGCCCGGCGGCACCGGCCTGATCTGTGACCTCGGACCGGACGGACCGCGGGTCGGCCTGCGCGCCGACATGGACGCGCTGCCGCTGCAGGAGTTCACCGGACTGCCCTTCGCGTCGACGGTCCCCGGCGTGTCGCACGCGTGCGGCCACGACGCGCACACCACCATCCTGCTCGGCACGGCGCTGGCGCTGGCCGAGGTGCCGGAGCTGCCGGTCGGCGTGCGGCTGGTCTTTCAGCCCGCCGAGGAGGTCATGCCGGGAGGCGCGATCGACGTGGTCGCCGCCGGCGCGATGGCCGGGGTGGAGCGAATCTTCGCGTTGCACTGCGATCCGCGCCTGGAGGTCGGCCGGATCGGCATCCGCGTCGGCGCGATCACCTCCGCCGCCGACACCATCGAGCTGGTGCTCGACTCGCCGGGCGGCCATACCTCGCGTCCGCACCTGACCAGCGACCTGGTCTACGCCATCGGCTCGGTCATCACGGGCCTGCCCGGCCTGCTCAGCCGCCGTATCGACCCGCGCACCAGCACCGTGATGGTGTGGGGCGCGGTGAGCGCGGGGAAGGCGCCGAACGCCATTCCGCAGACCGGCATGCTCACCGGCACCATCCGCACCGGAGACCACGCGACCTGGTCGTTGCTGGAGCCGATGGTGCGGGAGATCGTCGACGGCCTGCTCGCCCCGACCGGCGTGCGCTACCAGCTGAACTACCGGCGCGGCGTGCCGCCCGTGGTCAACGACGAGCACTCCACCCGCATCTTCGAGGACGCCATTCGCGCACTCGGCCCCGACGCGCTGGCCGACACTCCGCAGTCCGGCGGCGGCGAGGACTTCTCCTGGTATCTGGAGGAGGTGCCGGGCGCGATGGCGCGCCTGGGCGTCTGGTCCGGCGAGGGGGAGCAGCTGGATCTGCACCAGCCGACCTTCGACATCGACGAGCGGGCGCTCGCGGTCGGCGTCCGGGTGCTGAGCAACCTCGCGCTCGGCGCGAGCTCTGTCTGACCTCCAGCGCCTTCGGCGCTGGGTGTTCGCGGCCCCTTATGGCTCGCGTTCGAGCGGGCGAGACTCGCGCGTGCGGCGCATGCGCTTCGCCCCCTCGGACGCGAGCCGGGCCGCGAACGGTGCTCGATGGCCTCGCACTCGACGAGGCCGTGAGCGTGACAGTGGTCCGGCCCGACCGAGAGGGTACGGCCACACCGCAGGCGTTGCGGCGTGACGCGCGGTCAGCCGAAGTTGCCCGGGCCGACGTTGCGGCTGTTGCGGGTGCGTAGAGCGTGCACGTAATCCTCTGGCGCACCGGCCTTTTCGGCGGCATCGGCGATCACGCCCAGGTAGCGGGCGGACGGCAGGCCGCCCTCGTAGGCATCCAGCACGTATAGCCAGGCCAGCGTGGGGTCGCCACCGTCGCCGTTGCGAGTCACGCGAAGGCGGATCTTCTTGTGGATGCCGAAGTCCGAGCCCTCCCAGCGGTCCAGCCGCTGCTCGTCCTCCGGGGACACGTCGTAGAGCACGACGAACACCCGGGAACCGGGATCCTCGACGACCGTCGCGAGAGGCCCTTCCCAGCCGATATCGTCACCGGCGAAGGTGAGCCGCCAGCCCTCCAACCAGCCCGTCCCGGACATGGGGGAGTGCGGACAGCGCTCGAGCATCTGCGTCGAGTCCATGTTGGACCCATAGGCGGCATAGATCGGCACCAGCAAAGGGTAGCCAATAACCTTCGCAGACCGCGTTCGATTGCCGCACCTGCGGCGCGCCGCCCGGCGGGGAACTGTTGCGCACCGGTAACGCGGTCGATCGTGCGAGGTGGTTGCCGGATAACGTTTACCCCGTGCCGGAGATCCCGGCGCGAAGCACGAGCGGAGGTATCAATGACCCGCATCGCGATCATCGGTGGCGGACCGGCCGGCTATGAGGCGGCCCTGGTAGCCGCCCAGCACGGAGCGTCGGTGACGCTGGTCGATTCCGACGGCATCGGCGGAGCGTGCGTGCTGTGGGACTGCGTTCCCTCCAAGACTTTCATCGCCTCGACCGGCGTGCGCACCGACCTGCGCCGTGCTCGCGATCTGGGCATCACCCTCGACCCGGCCCAGGCGCACGTGCAGCTGTCCGAGGTGAACGCGCGCGTCAAGGCGCTGGCGCTGGCGCAGTCCTCCGACATCCGCTCGAAACTGCAGACCGTCGGGGTGACCGTGCTGGCCGGATACGGCGAGCTGATCGATCCGGGCAGCGGCGTGGCCGCGCACCGCGTGCTGGCCAAGCTGGCCGACGGCGCGCAGCAGATCATCGAGGCCGAGGTCGTGCTGATCGCGACCGGCGCGAGCCCGCGGGTGCTGCCGGGCGCGGAACCGGACGGCGAGCGGATCCTCAACTGGCGGCAGCTCTACGACCTCGAAGAGCTGCCGGAGACCCTGGTGGTCGTCGGTTCCGGCGTGACGGGTGCGGAGTTCGTCTCCGCCTACACCGAGATGGGCGTGCGGGTGAAGCTGGTCTCCAGCCGCGACCGCGTGCTGCCCGGCGAGGACGCCGACGCGGCGCTCGTGCTGGAGGACGCGCTCGCCGAGCGCGGCGTCGAACTGGTCAAGCACGCGCGCGCCGACGCCGTCGAGCGCACCGCCGACGGCATCGTGGTCAAGCTTTCCGACGGGCGCACCGTGTCCGGCTCGCACGCGCTGATGACCGTCGGCTCGACACCGAACACCACGGGCCTCGGGCTGGAGAAAGTCGGCATCGAACTCGACCGCGGCGGCTATCTGCGGGTGGACCGCGTGTCGCGCACGTCGGTGCCGGGCGTCTACGCCGCGGGGGACTGCACCGGCCTGCTGCCGCTGGCCTCGGTTGCCGCGATGCAGGGACGCATCGCGATGTACCACGCGCTCGGGGAAGGCGTCAGCCCGGTCCGTCTGAAGACCGTTGCCTCCGCGGTGTTCACCCGGCCGGAGATCGCGACCGTCGGCGTCAGCCAGACCGCGATCGACAACGGTGAGGTGCCCGCGCGCACGGTGATGCTGCCGCTGAACACGAATCCGCGCGCCAAGATGTCCGGGCTGCGCCGCGGTTTCGTCAAGATCTTCTGCCGCCCCGCGACCGGCGTGGTGATCGGCGGTGTCGTCGTCGCGCCGATCGCCTCGGAACTGATCCTGCCGATCGCCCTTGCGGTGCAGAACAACCTGACGGTCAACGACCTGGCCCAGACCTTCTCGGTGTACCCGTCGCTCACCGGTTCGGTGACCGAGGCGGCGCGTTTGCTGATGCGACACGACGACCTGGACTGAGCTCGGTTCGGCGCATCCGGTGCCGTGTCCGATCCCGGACATCTGGCCCGGTTAACTCGGTGCGGGCGCGGGACGCGGGCGCTCTTGCCACCCTTGGCTATTCGCTGCGTTGCCCAATATGCGCACATGTGGTTCACTCTCGGCAGAGATGCGATCGAAGGACGGTCGCGGAGTTCGGTGTGGGGGGATGGGTCCTTTCCAAATCGGCACGACCGAACGGCCCGGGTCGTTCGACGGTCAGGCGTCTCACCCAGGGACAACTGAATGCGGCCTGCCGGGCCGCACCCGGGAAGGGAATTGCGAAAAGTGAAACATCGTAAGCCGAGTCGGGCGCAGCGAGCGATGGCGAGCACCTCGTTGCCACTGGCCACAGCGGCTGCCGTGGCCACTCTCTTCGCTGCGCCGGCGGGGGCGGCTCCCAACGATCCGACCACTCCGCCGACGCCTGCTCCGACGCAGCCGGGCGTGAACGAGTCGCCGAGCACCCCGGAAACCACTGCGCCGGAGCCGGGCAAGCCGGAATCCAAGCAGGATCCGCAGAAGCCGGAGAGCAAGCCCACGCCGAGCCAGCCAGGCGTCACCACCCCGGAGTCGGATCATGCCGCGCCGGACCAGAAAGACCCGAAGCTGGCCAAGCCGACCCAGCCGGGCGTGACCCCGCCGCGCGTCGCGCCGCTGCCGGTTCCCGGTCAGCAGAAGCCGAGCGAGCCGCTGCCCGCGGTCGTGCCGGATCAGGCCGCGCCGCAGCCGGGCCAGCAGCAGGCCGCGCCGCAGCCCGGTCAGCAGGCCACTCCGCAGCTGGGTACGCAGAGCGACAACGACAACGCCCAGGCGCGGCAGCCGGAGAGTTCCACGCTGGTGCAGCCGCAGGCGCAGCCGCGCTGGCAGGCCCCGCGTATGGAGGCGGCCCCGGCGGCTCCGGTCGTGGAGATGACCGGCCCGCACGCGGAGATCGGCGCCAACATCGACGGCGGCACCGTCCTGCCGGGTCACGTGGCCAACACCCACCACTTCAGCAACGAGGCCGGTTACGTCGGCACCATCGGCTACCGCACGCCGACCGGCTCGGGTGAAGCGGGCGTCTCGGTGGAGTTCGTCGACAAGAACACGGTCAAGCTGACCACCTACACCGGTGGCGAGGGCCTGGCCGCGAACAACACCACCACGGTGTTCGACACCACCCAGCTGAACCAGGCCAAGGCCGCGGTGGAGGACTGGATCCGGGAGCAGCCGGGCGGATCGGCCGCCCTGGATGCCGCCGCACAGGTTAAGCTTCCGCTTCAGCCGGGCGATTTCGCTCCGCAGACCGCCGACGTGGGTGGTGTCACCACCCAGTGGGGTGGTTCACTCCAGTACTGACACGTGCTGTTTCGACGGGTGGGGCGGTCGTTCGCGGCCGCCCCGCTTGTGTGTCCGGGAAAGGATTGGGTGTGACCTCCGAGGGTGACGCGAGGGAGAACGAATCCGACCAGTCCGGTTCGGAGTTCGGTCCGCCGTTGGGGGAATTCGGGCCGCCGGTGTCCGAATTCGGACCGCCCGTCTCGGAATTCGGTCCGCCTGTTTCGGAATTCGGTCCGCCGATGGGGGCCGACACCGGCCCGCGCTGGCAGGTGCCGCAGCAGCCGACCGATCACCCGGAACTGACTTGGCGGCCCGCGGGCGAGCCGGAAACGACACCCGCACTGCCGTCGCAGTTCCGCGCGCCGGATTCCACGGTTTACGCCGGACCTGCCTCCGCCACGCCCGAGCAGCCTTCTTCCGGCGTCGAGCGCTCGCAGCCCGAGGACGGCGAGCCGCGGGAATCCTGGTGGAACCAGCCGACCGCCGAGGGGGGCGTGCCGAAACCTCCCGCGCCGTCCGAATCGGGTCTGTCCTGGGCCGAGGACCCGATCGCCATGCGGCTGGCGCTGCGCGTCCCCACGACACCGGCGCCCGCCCGGCGCAAGGGCTCCTCCACGCGGTGGATCGTGCTCGGTGCGGTCGCGGCGGTCGTGGCGCTGATCGCGCTGACCGTGACCATCGTGGTGACCAGCGGCAGCGATGAGGACCAGGACGGCACGGCGGCTTCGAGCGGCCCGAGCACCGCGGCGGTGGACTGCCCGACCCGCACCGAGGGCAAGGTCACCTTCGGCAATGGTTCGGGTGACACGAGCAGCGGGATCCGGGCGATTCTCGGCTTCGAGCATGCCTACTATTCCGAGCGCAGCGCTGCCCGCGCGCACACGTTCGTGGCGCCGGGCGCGAACGTCGAGCCACCCGCGGACCTGCAGAAAACCATCGACCAGCACATTCCGCATGGCACGGCCTATTGCCTGCGGATCGCGGAGATCACTCCCGATCGCTTCAACGTCGAGATCACCGAGCGCCATCCCGATGGCACCGAGGCACAGTACTTCCCGGTGATCACGACGGTGACCCTGGACGGGCGGACCCTCATCTATCTGATCGATTGAGTCTGCCTCGCGGTAGGTCGGGCTACCGGGGTTCGCTCCAGCGATGAACGCGGTGCGTGGTGGAACGGGTGCGCCGCGACCGCCGGTGTGCGCAAACCGCGCACGCCGCGGCCGCGGACGACGGATCAGCCGTCGTTGACGCCCGGCTGCAGGTAGTTCGTGACCTGCCACACGTACCCACCGCCGGAGCGCACGCAGCCGAGAACCGCTTTGCGCTGGACTCCGTTGCCCACGTCCACATAGTCCTGCGCCGTGGCTCCTGGAACCGTGCACTTCTGACCAGGCTGAGCGGCGTTCGCCGACGGCGCCGCAAAGGCCAGTACGCCGGTGGTCAACGCGCCGATAGCAAGCGCGGATGCGATGTGTTTCATGGCTTTTCGTTCCTTCGGTCAGATGATCCTTACGTGGATCTGGACGGCGGCGGCACGAATACCGTTCCATCGAGTGATGCGGATCACCCCGGGGGTCGTTGCGTCGGGACGCTGCGGCGGGTGCATGTCGGGCAGTGAGTCGGTCGGTCCAGTCTTGTTGCGTCCGACGGCCCGTTCCACGCCTCGGAGTTATCTCACATAATGAGAATAGAATTTCATATCCTGGTAGTCGATGTGAAACAGTGAGGACAACGCGTACCGTGGCGTCCTTTTCTGGAGGTTTCATGACGGCGATCACTCCACCCCTGGCCCGGCGTCTCGAGGGCCTGACGAGTTCGGCGATTCGTGATCTGCTGAAGGTAGCCGCGCGCGACGACGTCATCAGCCTGGCCGGTGGCCTGCCCGACGAGCAATTGATGCCGCGAGACCGGATCGCGCAGGCGGCGGAGTCGGCGCTGGCGGACCGCGCGCGACTGCAGTACACCGAATCGGCCGGGTGGGGGCCGCTGCGTGACGTGCTCGCCGCACGTGAGACGCGGCGGCTGGGGCGGCCGGTGCCGCTCGAGGAGGTGTTCGTCACGCACGGTTCGCAGCAGGCGTTGTCGCTGCTCGCCGAGGTTTTGCTGGATCCGGGCGCGCTCGTCGTGGTCGAGGATCCGGCATACGTCGGCGCGTTGCAGGTGTTCCGGGCCGCCGGATCGCGCATCGTGACGGTCCCGCTCGACGCCGAAGGGATGCGGGTCGACGCGTTGGCCGAACTGCTCGGCCGTGGCGAGCGGCCCGCGGTGGTGCACACGGTGAGCAATTTCCACAATCCGCGCGGTGTCACCATGAGCCCGCGACGTCGGCAGGAACTCGCCGAGCTCGCCGACCGGTTCGGATTCTGGGTGATCGAGGACGATCCCTACGGCGAACTGTGGTTCGACCGGCCGTCGCCGGAACCGATCGCGACGTATTCACCCAACGTGATCCGGCTGTCGAGCGTGTCGAAGATTCTGGCGCCGACCTTGCGGGTGGGCTGGATGACCGCGCCGAACGCGGTGTGCAGGGGTGTGGAACTGCTGAAGCAGGGCGCGGACCTGTGCGGGTCGGCCCTGACCCAACAGATCGCCGCCGATCTGCTCGCCGATGCGGACTGGCTGACCGGGCAGGTCGAGGAGATCCGGCGGGTCTACGGTGCGCGGGCGCGTGTCCTGGTCGACGAGCTGCGCACCCGCTTCGGTGACCGTCTGGTGAGCACCGATGCGGCGGGCGGCATGTTCGTGTGGGTCGACTTCACCGATGGGACCGACGCCGTGGACTTGTTGCCCCGCGCCATCGATCTCGGCGTCGCCTACGTCCCCGGCGAGGCATTCGCGGTGTCCGGCGGCCACCGGAATTCGATGCGCCTGTGCTTCACCACCTCCGACGCGGCGACGCTGCGTGAGGCGATCGAGCGGTTGGCGCGCGCGATAGGTGAATAGATCCAGGGACAACCACTTTCGATTGCCGCCGGATGGTTCGCGCGATTATGTCGCGGACGTGCGAGCGTAGTCGTCGTCTCGCTCGCGCGGGGCGTCGCTTGCCTTGCCCCTGCCGGGGTAGGTGTTCGTCGGTGGCAGGTCTACTGTGACGACCCGTGCCGCGACGCGTCGCGAGGTCGAGGAGCGTGCCCGGTCCGCCCGTCAGCCCACCCAGCCGTACGTGCGCTCGACCGCCTTGTTCCACGCGGCGAAGCGCTCGTCCCGTTCCGCCTCCGGCATGGTCGGGTGCCAAGTTTTGTCGGCGGTCCAGTTGTCGCGGATGTCGTCGGTGCCCGACCAGTAGCCGACGGCGAGCCCGGCCGCGTACGCCGCACCCAGCGCGGTGGTCTCGTTGACCACCGGGCGCACCACGGGCACGTCGAGGACGTCGGACTGGAACTGCATGAGCAGGTCGTTGGCGACCATGCCGCCGTCCACCTTCAGCGTGGTCAGCTCCAGGCCGAGCCGCTGGGACTCGGCGTCCGCGCGCATCGCGTCGACCACCTCGCGGGTCTGGAACGCGGTGGATTCCAGCACCGCCCGCGCCAGGTGCGCTTTGGTGACGAAACGCGTGAGCCCGGCGATCACGCCGCGCGCGTCCGGACGCCAGCGGGGGGCGAACAGCCCGGAAAAGGCGGGCACGATGTAGGCGCCGCCGTTGTCGTCGACGCTACGGGCCAGCGGCTCGATCTCGTCGGCGGAGGAGATGATGCCGAGATTGTCGCGGAACCACTGCACCAGCGAACCGGTGACCGCGATGGAGCCCTCCAGGGCGTACACCGCGTCCGCGGCACCCAGGCGATAACACACCGTGGTGAGCAGGCCGTGTTTGCTGAACACCGGCGTGGTTCCGGTGTTCAGCAACATGAAATTGCCGGTGCCGTACGTGTTCTTGGCCTCGCCGGGTGACAGGCACGCCTGGCCGAAGGTGGCGGCCTGCTGGTCGCCGAGGATGCCCGCCACCGGCACCCCGGCCAGTGGCCCGGAATCGATCGGCGCGTAGACCTCCGAGGAACTGCGCACCTGCGGCAGCATCGACTCCGGTACGCCGAACTCCCGGCAGATCGCCGAATCCCATTGCAACGAGCGCAGATCCAGCAGCATGGTGCGGGAGGCATTGGTCACGTCGGTGATGTGCTCGCCGGTGAGCTTCCACAACACCCAGCTGTCGACGGTGCCGAAGCACAGCTCGCCCGCCTCGGCGCGCTCCCGCACGCCAGGCACGTTGTCCAGGATCCAGCGCAGCTTCGGCCCGGCGAAATAGGTGGACAGCGGCAGGCCGGTGCGATCCTGGTAGCGGCCCGGTCCCGCGTCGCCGCCCAATTCGGCGCACAGCCGGTCGGTACGGGTGTCCTGCCAGACGATCGCGTTGTACACCGGACGACCGGTCTCGCGGTCCCACACCACGGTCGTCTCACGCTGATTGGTGACGCCGACCGCAGCGATGTCGTCCGCGCCGAGGCCGTTGCGCTCCAGAACGTCACCGAGGACGAATTCGGTATTGCGCCAGATGGTTTCGGGATCATGCTCGACCCAACCCGGCTGCGGGAAGATCTGCTCGTGCTCCCGCTGGGCGACGCCGACGACGCGCCCCTGCCGGTCGAAGACGATGCACCGACTCGAGGTCGTGCCCTGGTCGATGGCGGCCACATAGCGACGCATGCTGGCAGTGTATTTAACCGCGACTTCGTCGCGGCTGTGTTTGTTTTTCCAGCGCCTGCGGCGCTGGGTGTTCGCGGCCCCTTATGGCTCGCGTTTGCGCTCCGGCTCGATCAAGCACTGGCCGAATCAGCGCAAGGGTCTCGCGGAGATGATCCGGGTGCTGCGGCCGGGCGGTCTGCTGCTGGTGATCGAG
>NZ_JBSGIB010000040.1:0-21206 GCF_053604885.1 Nocardia sp. NPDC003999 | reverse complement strand
AGCGGATGCGCCGCTACCTCGTGGCCAGGGAACGGATGCGGGAATTCTCGTCGCAGTGCTACGCCGTCGTGCGCGCCTACGTGGTGGAGGCCGGCACGCGCTTGACCGCCGCCGGCGCGCTCGAGCACGCCGACGACGCGTTCCAGCTGACCATCCACGAGCTCACCGACTTGGTCGCGGGCCGCGCGGACGCGGCGGACCTCGCGCCCGTGATCGCCTACCGCCGTGCGATGTACGCGGCCTATCGCGATCTCACACCGCCGCACGAACTCGGTGGCGGGGTGACCGTGGCCGCGGTGCGCGCCGTCGCCGACGGCGACCTCTCGGGCCTCGGATGCAGTCCCGGTGTCGCCGAGGGCACGGCGCGGGTGATCACCGCGCTCACCGACCTCGACCAATTGCGCGACGGCGACATCCTCGTCACGAGATTCACCGACCCGGGTTGGACTCCCGCGCTGGGCTTGGTGGCGGGTGTGGTGACCGAGGTGGGGGGCATGCTGTCGCACGCCGCCGTGATCGGACGCGAGTACGGCATCCCCGCCGTACTGAACGTGGCGGGCGCGACGAGTGTCGTGCGATCGGGTCAGCGGATCCGAATCGACGGCAGCGCGGGAGTGGTGCGGATCCTGGACGCGGACTCCGTCACGGCCCCCGTGGGCGGCGCACCGTCCGCGGATCACCGGCGAGCGGACGTCGCCGCTCGCGCGCGACCGGAGGAAGACTCGCCGCCGCCCCCCGCGCTCCCCGAAACCGCCACGCAGGTGGCAGATCCTGTCGCATCACCTCGCGTGACGCGCGGCTCCGGAAAGGACACGACACTGACCGCACGTAAACGCCTGATCTGTCTCGCGGGCGGCGACGGCTCGGGCAAGACCACCCAGGTGGCGAGGATCGCCGCGGAATTCGAGGCGCAGGGCCACAGTGTCGCGGCGGTGACGATCTGGGACGCCTTCCTCGACCCGAAGGTCTCCTCGAAACTCCCTTGGGGGAGTCCCGCGGAGATCTACGGCTACCTCCAGATGCTCACCCCGCTCAGCCGCGCGCACTTCCTGTTCCACGCCATGCAGCTGGCACTGGACCTGGCCGCCGAGCGTGGCGCGGACATCGTGCTCGCGAACGCGTATTGGTACAAGTACTACGCCACCGAAGTCGCCCACGGCGGTGACCCGGCCGTCCTGCGCAGCCTGGCGGCGGGGTTCCCGGAACCCGATCGCACCTTCTACCTCGCGGTGCGGCCGCAGGACGCGCTGAGCCGCAAACGGTTGCGCAGCGACTACGAGAGCGGCTACGGCGACGAGGAGTCGTTCCTGGCCTTCCAGCAGCGCAGCCACGAGGCGCTCGACGCGCTGTCGGACGAGTTGGGCTGGATCCGGCTCGACGGCACTGCGGCGCAGGCCGAGATCACCAGCGCGGTGCTGACCCAATTGCGCGAGGACGACCGATGAGCGGCTCGTACACCCGCCGGGTGGCCCTGGTCGGCATCGACGGCGCGGGCAAGTCCTCGGTGCTGGCCGCGCTCCGCGCGCTGGCGGTGCGGACCGACGCCGGTGGGTTCGCGTCGATGACCTGCCCCGATTTCCACGACACCCGCGACGTTCCGCTCGCCGATCTGTCCCGGCAGCTGCGGGCCTTCAGCGTCGGCTGTGACGAGATCGGCGACGTCGCGATGAAGGCCACCGCGATGTACCTGCAGATGACCCTGTTCGGGCCGGTGGAACAGCACTTCCTGCGCACCTGGGAACCGGATGTGCTGGTCTGCGAACGGCATCCGCTGATCGAACTGCTCGTCTACGGTCCGCTGTACGTGGCGCTGGCGGGCACGGACGGGCGCTGCCGCGCGCGACAGGACGAGATCGCGGCGGTGCTCGAACGGCATCGACCGGGCACGTTCGCCGACATCCTCGCGTGGCAGCACGCCCAGGCCGAACGGCTGGGCAGCTCGCCGGACCCGTGGCTGCTGCTGTCGGAGATCGCGGAATTGGTCGGTCGCGACATCGCCGGCGCGGTATCCGGCTTCGGCGAACGGTTTCGCACCACGCTGCCGGACGCGGTGCTGTGGCTCGACGCACCGCCCGGGCAGGCCGCGGCCCGCTGTGCGCGGCGGTCGGCACACGGGCCCGTCGAGGCCCATGAGACCGCCGAGCGGCTGACCACCCTGCGCTCGGGATACGAGCGGGTGCGCGAGACCCTCGCGACCGCGTTCCCGGAAGTGGCGTTTCACCGCATCGACACCGCCGACGACGTCGACGTCGAGGAATCGGTGCGCGCCTGCGTGACGGAAGGAAAGTTGCTCGGATGAGTGCACGTGACGACATCGGCTCGGCGGACCTGGAGGCGCGGGTCCGCGCGATCGTCGGCGAGGTGCTGTGGGTGCCCGCGACCGATCTGGATCCGGCGGCACCGCTGATCGACTACGGACTCGATTCGCCGACCGCCATCGAACTGACCATTCAGCTCGAACAGGAGTTCTCCGTGAGCATTCCGGAAGACGTCGCCGTCCGGCTGACCACGGTCGCGACGATCGTGCGCTATGTCGAGGACCAGCCATGACCGCGTCATCAGGGACACTGCGCCCGCAACACCCGAGCATCGTGCACGCGCTGCTGTCCGGCGGCGACCGAGGTACGGCGGCGGCGTCGACGGTGATCCTGGCCGAGCGCGCCGCTGCCCGGCACGACGACGAAATCCGCTGGCGCCACGATGATCTGGTGAGCGCTGCGGCCCGCGCCGCGGCGGGCCTGGCCGCCGACGGCGTGCGCAGGGGCGACCGCGTGTTGCTGTGCCTGCCCACCTCGGCGGAGTTCGTCACGGCCTTCTTCGGCGCACTGTCGCTCGGCGCGGTGCCCACCGCCATCGCCACGCCGGGTGGCTTCGGGGCCGCCGAAATCTTCCTGGACCGGTTCACCCGGCTGCTTGCCTATCTGGAACCGGCGGCCGTGGTGAGCACTCCGGCGGTGCTCACCACGTTGCCCGTGCCCGCGTCGGTGGCGACGATCGACGCCTCGGCACTGCATACGCTGGCAGGCACACCGAGCGCTCCCGCGCTAGCGCCCCACTTGCCCGCACCGGAGGATCTGGCGTTCATCCAAGCCACCTCCGGCTCGACCGGCACGCCCAAGGGGGTTCAGGTCACCCACGCGAATCTGGCCGCCAACTGCGAGCAGATCGCCCGCGCCGCCGCGATCGGACCCGGCGACACCTGGGTGGGCTGGCTGCCGCTGCACCACGACATGGGCCTGATCGGCGGGTTTCTCACACCGCTGTTCCGTGGCATCGACGCGGTGCTGATCCCGCCCAACCGGTTTCTGCGCCACCCGGCCGATTGGCTGCGCGCGGTGCACCGGCATCACGGAACTCACACCGCCGCACCGAATTTCGCCTACGGCTACGCCGCCGCGCGCATCGCCGACGGTGAACTCGACGGAGTGGATCTGTCCGCATGGCGGTTCCTGTTCTGCGGCGCCGAACCGATCCATCCGCCCACGGTGCGGCGGTTCGTCGACCGGTTCGGCGGCTGGGGGCTGCCTTCCGACGCGCTCGTACCGTGCTACGGCTTGGCCGAGGCGTCGCTCGCGGTGACGGTGTCCGATCCGCGGGCGCCGATCGCGTTCGACTCGGTCTCCCGGCGCGGACTGGCCGAAGACGGCGTCGCGGTGGATGTCCCGGCCGGTGACGGCGACGCGCTCGACATCGTCGACTGCGGAGCGCCCGTGGCGGGCACCGAAGTCCGCGTGGTGGACGAGAACGGAACGCCGTGCGGCGCGAATCTGCTCGGCCGGGTGCAATTCCGTGGGCCGTCCACCACGCCGGGCTATTTCCGGCTGCCCGAAGTCACCGCCGCCACCCGGACGCAGGGCTGGTGGGACACCGGGGACATCGGCTACCTGCGCGACGGGCGGTTGCGGATCACCGGGCGACGCAAAGACCTGATCATCATCCGCGGCGCGAACTACCTGCCCACCGACTTCGAGATCGCCGCCGAGCAGGTGCCGGGAGTGCGGCCGGGCGGCGCGGTCGCGCTGGGACGAACCGATGCCGACGCCGGATCGGAAGAGTTGCACCTGATCGTCGAATCCGCCGTGGCGCGGACGGAGCACGACGCGCTGGCCCGTGCGGTACGCGCCGCGGTGAGCAAACGCACCGGCGTGCTGGCGGCCGGTGTGCGGATCGTCGCGCCGCGCAGCATCCCGAAGACCACCAGCGGCAAAGTCCAGCGTGCCGCGGCGCGGCGCCTGCTGGACGGCGACGCGGACGAACTGGTCGGCGCCGTGCGCGGGGGAGACGTGGCGCGGTGACACCGACGACCGGGACCGGCGAGCGTCGCCTCGACGGCCCGTCCACCAGGCATCCCTTGGGCGTCTACGCCCGGTACCGGACCGACCCGCTCGGTCTGTTCTACGAGTCCGCGCTCCACTACGGCAGTGTCCGGCTGCGCCTGGCGCACCAGCACGTGCACCTGCTGGTCGAACCCGAGCACATCGAGCAGGTGTTGGTCACCCGTGCGGGGCGCTACGAGAAGGGGATCAGCTACCGAAGCCTGAACCATTTGCTCGGTCCCGGCTTGCTGACCAGCGGCGGCGAGCTGTGGAAACGTCAGCGCGCCCTGATCAAACCGGCTTTCACGCGCCGTCATGTGGAGTCCGAGATCCCGCTGATGGTCGAGTGCGGACAGCGGATGCGCACCCGCTTGGACGCCCGCGCCGCCGACGGCGCGGCCTTCGACCTGGTGCCCGAGCTGATGGGATTCGCCGCCGACGTGGTGTGCCGCGCGGTACTCGGCGCGGACCTCGACGGCGTGCTTCCGCAGATCGAAGACGATGTGCGCCAGGGCGTTTCGTGGGTCATGCGGCATATGGCCGCGCCGATCCAGCTGCCGCCGCGGCTCCCGACTCCGGGTAACCGGCGGCTGTGGGAAGTGCGACGCCGGTTGCACCACGTGGTCGACGAGGTGATCGGCAGGCACCGGCGAACCGACGACGACGCCGGGTCACTGCTCGCCCGGCTGCTCACCGCCCGCGACGACGCGGGACACGCGATGGACGACGCGCAGCTGCGGCACGAGGTGCTGACCTTCTTGCTCGCCGGTCACGAAACCACCGGAGCGGCGCTGGCCTGGACGATCTACGAACTGGGCCGCAACCCCGCCGTGCTCGACCGGGTGCGCGCCGAGATCGACGCGCTGCCGGACGCGCCGGACGACCCGGACGCCGTGCGGGCCGCGCTGCCCCGGCTGGAGTACACCGGCCGCGTGATCGATGAGGCGATGCGCCTGCATCCGCCGGCTTGGGCGTTCAGCCGTACCGCGCTCGAGCCGGACCATTTCGACCGGTTCGACCTGCGACCCGGTGCGATCGTCGTGATCAGCCCGTTCGTCAACCATCGCCTGCCCCGGTTCTGGGACGCGCCGCTGACCTTCGATCCCGACCGGTTCACCAAGGAGCGGAACCGGGCGCGTCCGCCGTTCCGGTACTTCCCCTTCGGCTGGGGCGCGCATCTGTGCGTCGGCCAGCAGATGGCGCTGATCGAGATCCGGGTGGGTCTGGCGATGGTGCTGTCGCGCTACGACATCGAATTGGTGAACGGGATGCGGGTGCGCGAGCACCCGGAGATCTCCAACACCCCCGACCCGGTCCTGGTGCGGTTGACCCGGCGCGAGCGCGCCGTCCCGGTGACCCGGACCAGACAGGAGGCCGCACGATGACCAGTGCCACCACCGGCGCGATACTGCGCGCCGAAACCCTCGCGGCGGACCCGGCGGCCGCGGCGCACGCCGGAGCCAAGGCCGCCAACCTCGCCAGACTGCAGGCCGCCGGATATCGCGTGCCGCCGTTCGCCGTCCTGGGCACCGATACGTGCGCGCGGCTGCTGGCTCCGTCCGCCGACGCCATCGCGGGACTGCTCGCCGAACTCGATCCGGACGACCCGGCCGCCTTGCGGTCGGTGTCGTCCCGGATCCGCGCTCTCGTCGAGGGATGCCCCCTGCCCGGCGATATCGCCGCCGAACTCGACACCGTGGTCGCCGAACTGGCCGCCGGTCCGGCCGCCGCGGGCGAGGTGCGCTTCGCCGTGCGATCGTCGGTGCGCGGGGAGGATTCGGCGACCGACTCTTTCGCCGGACAGCTCGACACCGTGCTGAACGTCGGGGCCGCTGATCTGCCCGCCGCGATCGGGACGGTACTCGCCTCCGCGTGGTCGGAGCGCACGCTGTTCTACCGGGCGCGCCGCGGTCTCGACAATGCGCCGGTCGCCTGCGCCGTGGTGGTGCAAGTACTGCTCGACAGCGCCGTCTCAGGGGTGGTGTTCAGCTGCAATCCGCGCAGCGGTGATCCCTCCGAAACCGTGGTCGCGGCCGCGCTCGGGCTGGGCGAAGGCGTGGTGGCGGGCACGGTGGACTGCGATACCTACTTCGTCGACCGCGGCACCGGCGCCATCACCTCACGGGTGGTCGCCGACAAGCGCAGCCGGGTCGCACCCTCGCCGCACGGCGCGGGGACCACGGTCGAAGAACTCGCCGACCCGCTGACCGCGGCTGCGCTGTCGGACACGGAGATCCAGGAGTTGGCCGAGGTGGCGGGCGCACTCGCGGACCGCTTCGGGGCACCGCAGGATGTCGAGTTCGCCTACACGCCGGACGGGCGGTTGCACCTGCTGCAGGCGAGACCGGTCACGGCGACCGGCGCACGCGAGACGGTCTTCGACAACGTCAATGTCGCGGAGTCGTATCCGGGACTGTCGAGCCCGCTGACGTTCTCGGTGCTGCGTACCGCCTATGAGCGGGTCTTCCGCACGTGTCACCGCGATTTCGGCGCCACCGCGCGGATCGTCGAGCGCAACGCCGCCGATCTGTATCCGTACCTGGTCGGCACCGCGCGCGGCCGGATCTACTACAACATCAGCAACTGGTACCGCCTGTTCCTCGAGATCCCCGGCATGGAATTCGCCATCGAAGGCTGGGAGGCCGCGCTCAATATCGAGAACCGATACCAGCGACCGCCTGCGCCTGCCCGTGGTATCGCCCGGCTGCGCGCGATCGCGCTGCGCCTGCGTGTGTTCGCGATCATCCTGCTCGGCTGGCTGCGACTGCCGCGGCGACTGCGCGCGTTCTTCACGGCGCTGGCGGCGGCAACCACAGACCTCGAACGCAGGCTGGACGAGGATCGGCCGGAGCGCGACCGCGACGCACACGCGTTGCTGGCGTGGACCGAACGCTTCTTCGACGAACTCGTGCCCGCCTACTCGGTGCAGATCTTCAACGATTTCCTCGCCCAGCAGATGTTCCATGTGGTCGGACTGCAGTTGCGCCGAGCCGGCCTCGCCGAGAAAGCGGCGCTCACCCTGCGCAACGAACTGTTCTGCGGCGAGGACGGTGTCGACAGCGTCGATCCGGTGCGGTCGGCACTGGCACTGGCCGCGCGGGTGCGCGCCGACTCGGCGCTGCGTGCGCTGTTCGACGGTCCTTCCACCGCGCAGCAAGTGTGGGCGTCCCTGTCGGAAGACCGGTTCGCGACCTTCCGCGCGGCGTGCCTGCGCCACATCGCCGAGTTCGGCGACCGCACGGTGGACGAACTCAAGCTGGAGACCGATCCGCTCGGCGAGCACCCCGAACGACTGGTGCCCATGCTGCGGAATTACCTGCGTGGCGGGCAGAACGCCGATGACATGATCGCGCGTGAGCGGGCGATCCGGCGTGCGGCCGAGCGGACGGCGACCGAGCTGTTCGCAGGTGAAGGCGTGCGGCGGTGGGTTTTCCGGCTCGCGCTTCGGCTCGCCCGCGAACACGTGAAGCAGCGCGAGAACATGCGGCTGGGCCGCAGCCGCGCCTTCGGTCTGCTCAAGCGGGTGTTCCGGGAGTACGGCAGGCGACTGCACGCCGACGGCCTGGTGGGCGATCCGCGCGACGTCTTCTGGCTCACCTACGAGGAGATCGCGGCCCTCACCCGCGGAACGGCGGTGGACACCGACATCACGCGTACCGTCGCCCTCCGCAAGGCGGATTACGACCGCTGGCAGGCTCAGCGCCTGCCCTCCCGCATCGTCACGACCGGGATCGCCGCGTCGGGGATCAGCGATCCGGCACTGGAGCAACCGGGCCCGGACGCTGCCGAGGGAGCGCGCGTGCTGCACGGAATCGGTTGCGCCCCAGGTCGCGTCGAGGCTCCCGCGCTGGTCCTGGACACCCCGGATCCGGACGTCGCGATCGATGGGCAGATCCTCGTCGCCGCGACCACCGACCCGGGCTGGGTGTTCCTCATGGTCGCCGCGGGCGGCCTGGTCAGCGAACGAGGCAGCCTGCTCTCCCACACCGCCATCATCGGACGCGAACTCGGCATCCCCACGGTCGTCGGCGTGCCCGGAGTCACCCGCCTGATCGGAAACGGTGACGTCCTGGTGCTGGACGGCCGCGCGGGAACCGTGACCCTCGGGCAGGAGCGACGACCATGACCGCACCCGATCTGGCCCACGGCGAGAATTTCAGCCTGGAGCACTATCTCGACCCAGCCGCGCACACGTTCGACCAGCGCTTCGCGGAATTCCGGCCCTACGCGCAGCACGCTCGCGGCAGCGGGTTCGTGTTGCGAGAAGTGGCCGGGCCGTCCGGCGCGGTCGTCCCGGTGCGCGATCCGGCGACCGGCGCGACCGACGAGCTGATCATGCTCGGGTCCAACAACTACCTCGGCCTGGGCAACGAGCCGAGCATCGTCGAGGCCGCCATCGCCGCCATTCGCGAATATGGCGTGGGACACGGCGGCCCGCCCTTGCTCAACGGCACCACCACTTTGCATCGGCGACTCGAGGAACGGCTGGCCGAACTGAAGGGCTGCGAGTCGGCCATGGTCTTCTCCTCGGGCTACGCCGCCAATGTCGGCTGGGTGACCGGTCTGCTGCGCAGAGGCGATGTGCTGCTCTACGACGAACAGAACCATGCCAGCCTGTACGACGGCATCCAGCTCGGCCGGGTGCGCTCGATGGCCTTCGCGCACAACGATGTACGCCAGCTGCGCCACCGGCTGATGCAGATCCGCTGGCGCAATCCAGGGGCGAACGTGGTGGTGGCCGTCGAGGGCGTGTACTCGATGGACGGCGACATCGCACCGCTGCCGGAGATCCGAGCGCTGTGCGACGCCTTCGGCGCGTGGCTGGCGGTGGACGACGCGCACGGCACCGGAGTACTCGGCGCGCGCGGGCACGGCACCGCCGAGCATTTCGGGCTCGGTCCGGGATCGGTGGAGCTGACCATGGGCACGTTCTCGAAGGTCTTCGCGGGCACCGGCGGCTTCGTCACCGGGTCGCGAGACCTGGTGGACACGCTGCGCTTCTTCGCCCGCTCCTACATGTTCTCCGCCGCGCTCGCCCCCTCGGTGGTCGCGGCGGTGCTCGCCGGAATCGACTTCCTGGCCGCGCATCCCGAACGCGTGGCGCGACTGCACGACAACGTCGGCTACTTCGTGCGCGGGCTGCGCGCGATGGGTTTCGCCGTCGACCCGCAGACCGCGATCATCCCGCTGCTCGTACCACAGCGTCTCGCCGTCGCCGACGTGGTCACCGCTCTGCATCGGGAGGGTGTGTTCGTCAACGGCGTCGAATTCCCGGCCGTGCCCCGCGACCAGCAGCGCCTGCGGATCAGCATGATGGCCACCCTCACCCGCGACCACCTCGACCGCGCACTGGACCGCATCGACACCGTCGCCCGCCGCTTCGGCTTCCATCCCGAACAGGAAGGGATCGCTTGACATGACCGACACCGTGATCGCCGCGGCCGGGACCGACGCCGAACGGCTGCTGGTACACGCCGCGCTGGCCGCACCCAGCGGCGAAGAACGCGCGGAACTGGTCGAGCTGGCCCACCGGGTCACCGATTGGGCGGCCTTCTTCGAGTTGGCACAGCTCAACGCGACCGTCCCGCTGGCGCGGCGCTCGCTGATCGCCGCCGAGGTGTACGAGCTGGTGCCGCCCCTGGTCCGGGTGCGGTTCGACGCCGTCACCGAGCAAATCGCGACCGCCAACGACCGCCGCCTGGCCGGGGCGGTGGAGCTGGTGCGGCGGCTCGACGAACGCGGTGTGCGCTGCGTGGTGCTCAAGGGCATGCTCTTCGCCACCGAGATCTACCGCGACCCGCGCTACAAGCGCATGAACGACCTGGACATCCTGCTGGAACCGGACCAGGTCGACACGGCCGTCGAGGTCTACCGTGAACTCGGCCTGTTCGCGACCTCCGAGCTGCTCGGCAAGCCGCCCAAGGCGCGGGCCGAGCGATCCCACCACCTGCCGTCGTTCGTCTCGCGCGACGGCGCGCTCGTGGTGGGCACGCACTGGGGCCTGATCACGCCGCTGGCGCCCTACACGGTGGACTACACCGCGATATGGAAACGTGTGCGTCCCATCGACTTCCACGGCGTACCCGCGTGGGCGATGGCGCACGAGGACAACCTGCACCATCTGGGCATCCACCTGCCCTACTACAAAACCGGCGTACGCGAACTCGGCGACATCTGGAACCTGGCCCGATACGCGGGCACGGACCTCGACTACGACCTGCTTTCCGGTCAGATCGCGGCGGCGGGCAGCGAGGGCCTGATGTACCACGCCCTCGCCCTCGCGCACCGGCTGGTGCCGAACCCCGACTTCGCGGCGCTGCTGGACCGGATCGCGCCCCGCGTGGATCGATTCACCCGCGCCGACACCGCGCGCAAGGTCGCCGACGTGCACACGTTGCTGCGCAGCCGTTCCACCCACACCTCCCGGATCGAGAAGGCCTACACCGAATTCAATATGACCGCTGACGCGCGGGAGAAGCTGGACGGCTTCGCGCGGCTGTGGTCCGGGCTGCTCCTGGTCCCCGGCGCCGAGGCGGCCAGGATGAGTTCGCTGCGCGATCCGGGCGCGGTGGCCGCCGTCGGGGCCCGCTTGGTCGCGCCCTACCGTCTGACCAGGGTGTTCCAGCGTGACCTCGGCCGGTGGCTGTTCCCCGCCGCGCTGGCCAAGACGGTCTACGACCTCGGCGCGGCATACGCTGGGGAACTTCGGTCCCGCACCGGGCTCGGCGGTGCGCGGCCGCCCGGCATCGACGACTACGCCGCCCGCCTCGGGCTGACCAGAGCGGACCTGCGAGCAGTACTGGACAGCCAGGAATGAGCCCACGGCCGACCGTGCTGTGGGATCTGGACGGCACGTTGATCGGGCAGCGGCGGCGCACCTTCGCGACGCTGATGCCCGCGGGCGCGGCTTGGGTGTTCCGCGATCTCGTCCCACCGCACCGCTTCCTGCCCCTGCTGCGCCGCACGCTGGGTGACGTGCGCGCCAACGACAGCGACCACACCAACACGGAGCTGATGGTGCTGCTGCTCGCCCAGCGTCTCGGCACCGGCCGTGACGTGGTCGCGGACCGCCTCACCCGGTTGGCCGAGGTCGAATTCGCGAGGCTGCGAGCGTGTTTCCCGCCGCGCCCGGCGGCGGTGGCGACGGTGCGCGGGCTGGCGGAGGCGGGTGCGCGGCAAGTGGTCGCGACCAACCCGTTGTGGCCGCGCAGCACCGTCGAGGCCAGGATCCGTTGGGGCGGAATTGATCTCGCTTCGTTCGCCTTCGTCACCAGCGGTGACACCATGCACCGCGCCAAGCCGCGGCTCGAGTTCTATCGCGAACTGCTCGACCAGTTGGGCGCGGCCGCGGGTGACTGCGTCATGGTCGGCAACGACCCGGCTCACGACGGTCCCGCCGCGCAACTGGGCATCCCGGTCTTCCTGGTCGGCCCGCGCACCACCGGCATACCGCCGGCCGTGGCCCGGACCGGACTGGTCACGGTGGGGGATCACCACGCACTACGCCGATGGCTCGGCATCGAGGAGGATTCGTGCTCGTCGTCCTGAACCCGCGAGCGAACGCGGGTACCGCACTGCGGCGCTGGGAGCCGGTGGAATCCGCCCTGCGCGACCGTCACCCGCACCTGTCGGTCGAACTGCCCGCCGACGCCGGGCACGCCACCGACCTCGTGCGCGCGGCCGTCACCCGGCCCGATCCGCCTCCGGTGCTGGTCGCCGCGGGCGGCGACGGCATGGTCAACCTGGTGCTGAACGCGCTCATGGACCCGGCAACCGACCACCCGCGCGCTCCCGGCTGCGCACTGGGCGCGGTGGGGCTGGGCAGTTCGAACGACTTCCACAAACCGGTGCCCGGCACCGGACGTATCGGCACCGTTCCGGTGCGGGTCGACGCCGCGCGCGCCGAATTCGTCGACGTGGGCAAGGCGTGCGTGCTGCTGGCCGACGGCACGCGTGCGGTGCGCTACTTCCTGCTCAACGCCAGCATGGGGCTGGTCGCCGCGGGCAATCATTCCTTCAACCACGCCACCGGGGTGGTCGGCTGGCTCAAGTCGCGCAGCGTGGAGGCCGCCATCATCGCCACCGCACTCGCCACCCTTGCCACCCATCGGCCGCTGACCGTCGCCGTTCGTGGCGGCGACTGGAGCCACGCGGCCCCGATCACCAACATCGGCGTGCTCAAGAGCGTGCACTTCGCCGGCGGCATGCGCTACGACACGGCGGTCACCCGCGCCGACGGCCGGTTCGATGTGAACATCTGGGCCGAGGCGGGGAAGCTCAGGACGCTCGGCTTGGTCGCGGGACTGTACGCGGGCCGATTCCGGCGGTCGCCGCTGGCGGTATGCCATCGCGATTCGGTCGTGGAGCTGCGGCCGGATCGTCCGGCGCCGCTGGAGTTGGACGGCGAGGTCACGATGGTGGAGTCGGCGCGGCTGGAGGTTCTGCCGCGGGTACTGAAGGTGTGTGCCGCGTGACGGTGGTGCTCGTCACCGGAGCGGCCAACGGCATGGGCGCGGCCACCATGGAACGCCTTGCGGCGCTGGGGTACACGGTCGAGGGATGCGACCGGGTCGTCGCGTCCGGAATCGCCCGGGTCGACGTGCGCGACGAAGAAGCGGTGAACCGCTGGGTTCGCGACGTGCACGCCAGGCACGGCAGCATCCATGCGGTCGTCACCTTCGCGGCGTACGGCGTCGTCGGCGCGGTCGAGGAGACCACGCCCGCAGAGGCCGCGGCGCTCTATGACACCAACGTCCTCGGCACGCACCGCGTACTGCGCGCGGTGCTGCCGTTGCTGCGCGCCCGAGGCGCAGGGCGCGTGATCGTCGTCAGTTCGGGAGCGGGCGCCGTCGCCGAGCCATACGGCGGTTGGTACTCGGCTACGAAGGCCGCCGTCGAGCGGATCGGCGAAGCCGCGCGCATCGAGGCCGCCGGGTCGGGCGTCCAGGTGTCGGTACTCATCCCGGGATGGACCGTCACCCCGATCATCGACACGGCGCGACACGTGTCGAGCCCGATCTCCGCCTACGACCACGACCGTGCCGCCGTGCTGGACCTCGTACGCGGCTACTTGGCCGCGGGACAGCCCGCCGCCGCGGTGGCCGACAAGGTCGCGATGATCCTGGCCTCGGACCGGCCACGGCAGACCTACCTGTGCGGCCGTGACGTCCGCTTGTCCTTCTGGACCCGCAGGCTGCTCCCGAGCCGGGTATACGAGCGAATGGTGCGCCGATACTACGGTTTCCGGCCGGAGCCTGCCCGCCCGCTGCCGAACGCCTTGCTCGGCGAGCTGCGGGCCACCACTGGTCCGCGGTCACCGGCGGACGGCTGACCAGGGGATTTCCGGGCGGCCGGGCGGAGGGATCGACACCCCGCCCGGACCGCATAGGAGTTGTACCAGCTTCCGGCTGGCGAATCGGGGATTTCCGGTCGTCTCACTAGAATGGGGCGACCGTATTCGTCGCTTCCGGGAGCCAGCCGTGACCATCCAGCCCGTTCGCCTGTTCGGCGATCCCATCTTGCGTGCCCGCGCCGCGGAGGTCACCGCGTTCGATCGTGATCTGCGTCAGCTGGTGACCGACCTGACCGAGACGATGCACGACGACGGCGGTGTCGGGATGGCCGCGCCGCAGATCGGGGTCGGGCTGCGCGTGTTCGTCTACGACACGGGCGACGCCGCGGGGCATCTGGTCAACCCGCGCTGGGAGGTCGTCGGCGACGAGGAGCAGGTGGGGCCGGAAGGCTGCCTGTCGATTCCCGGCGTGCGCTACGACACGCGCAGGGCCCTGCGGGTGCGGGCAACCGGTGTGGACGTCGACGGCGCACCGGTCACGTTCGAAGCCGAAGGGTTGCTGGCGCGGTGCGTGCAGCACGAGACCGATCATCTCGACGGCGTGCTGTTCATCGACCGTCTCGACCCGGCCCAGCGCAAGGAGGCGATGCGGGTGATCCGCGAATCCGATTGGTTCGCGGCGGGCTCGACGGTGCGCCCGGCCCGTTCGATGAGCGGTGCGGGTCGGCCCAACCCGTTCGGAGCGGGCCGCTGATGCGCGTCGTCTTCGCGGGCACCCCGGAACCGGCGGTTCCGTCGCTGCGGCGTCTGCTGGAATCGGCGCGCCACGAGGTCGTCGCCGTGGTGACGCGGCCGGACGCGGTCGCGGGGCGCGGCCGGAAGGTGACCAGGTCGCCGGTCGGCCTGCTGGCCGACGAACACGGCATCCCGGTGTTCACCCCGCGGCGGCCGTCGGAGCCGGAATTCGTCGCGCGGCTCACCGAATTGGCGCCGGACTGCTGTCCCGTCGTCGCCTACGGCGCGCTGCTACCCCAGCAGGTGCTCGACATCCCGCGCTTCGGCTGGATCAACCTGCATTTCTCGCTGCTGCCCGCGTGGCGCGGCGCGGCGCCGGTGCAGGCCGCGATCGATGCGGGCGACGAGATCACCGGCGCCTCCACCTTCCAGATCGAGGCCGGACTGGACACCGGCCCGGTCTTCGGCATGGTGACCGAGAAGATCACCGTCACCGACACCGCGGGCACTCTCCTGGAGCGGCTGGCCGACAGCGGCTCGCGCCTGCTGGAAGCGACGCTCGACGGAGTGGAGGACGGGAGCTTGCAAGCGGTCCCGCAGTCCACCGACGGTGTCTCGTACGCGCCAAAGGTCGGCGTCGAGGTCGGGCACGTGCGCTGGGATCTGCCCGCGCTGGCCATCAGCAGGCGGATCCGCGCGGTCACTCCCGCGCCGGGGGCGTGGACCGAGGTCGGCGGCACCCGATTGAAGCTGGGGCCGGTCGAGTTGGTCGAGGAGGAATTGCCGGAGCGGGTGATCGAGGTCCGCAAGTCCGGTGTGTTCGTCGGCACCGCGACCACCGCGGTGCGGCTCGACCAGGTGCAGCCGCAGGGCAAGCGCATGATGGCCGCGCTCGACTGGGCGCGCGGCGCCCGCCTGCAGCCGGGCGCGGTGGTCGAATGACGCGCGGCAATCGGCCCGGCGACGGCAACGCACGCGACCGGCGGCGCGACGAACGAGAGGCCGCGCCGAATCGTTCCGGCGAGGCAGGCCGGGCACGCGCGCAGGGCGGCGGGAAGCAGCAGGATCGCGACGCGGCGGACAGGTCACGGGCGACCGGTCGGCGTTCCGGCGGTGGGCGCGCCGAGGCGGGCGGCCGTGATCGCGACGAACGGCGCGGCTCCTCCGGACGACGCTCTGCGGCGGGCCGATCGGACCGTTCCACCGGCGGGCGCCCGGCTTCGCAAACCGCGCCGCGCCAAGGGGCCAAAGCCGCCGGACGACCAAGGGAATCCGCCGACCCGCCGCGGTCGGTCGCCAGGGATGTGCTGCGGGCGGTCCGTGAGCGCGATGCCTACGCCAATCTCGTTCTGCCCGCGTTGCTGCGCGAACGGGGATTGTCGGGTCGGGATGCCGCACTGGCCACCGAACTCGCCTACGGCGCGTGCCGGTCGCTGGGACTACTGGACGCGGTGATCGCCGAAGGCGCGGGCAGGCCGATCGAGGAGATCGACGGCCCCTTGCTGGACGTGCTCCGGCTCGGCGTCTACCAGTTGCTGCGCACCCGGATCGGCGCGCACGCCGCCGTGGACACCTCCGTCGCGTTGACGCGCGCCGAATTCGGTGCGGGCAAAGCCGGTTTCGTCAATGCGGTGCTCCGGCGCGCGGCGGAGAAGACCCCCGAGCAATGGGTCGACGCGCTCGCGCCCGCCGACCCCCTCGGCCGGTTGGCGTTCGAGTACGCCCATCCGGTCTGGATCGCGCAGGCGTTCGCCGACGCGCTGGGCGCGCGAGCGGCGGAACTGCGCGACGTGCTCGCCGCCGACGACGCCCGCCCGCTGGTGCACCTGGTGGCCCGCCCCGGCGACATCACCGCGGAGGAACTCGCGCTGGTCACCGGCGGCGAGGAGGGCCGCTGGTCGCCGTACGCGGTCTATCTGGACGGCGGCGATCCCGGCAAGCTGGAGCCGGTCCGCGAGGGCATGGCGGCGGTGCAGGACGAAGGCAGCCAGCTGGTGGCGCTGGCGTTGACCAGGGCCGCGCTCGACGGCCCGGACACCGGTCGCTGGCTCGACCTGTGCGCAGGACCGGGCGGCAAGGCCGCGCTGCTGGGGGCGATCGCCGCGATCGACGGTTTCCGGGTGGACGCGGTCGAGCCCGCCGCGCACCGCGCCGAGCTGGTCCGCAAAGCCGTGCACGACCTGCCGGTGGACGTGCACGTCGCCGACGGCCGCGCCAGCGGACTGACCCCGGGCTACGACCGCATCCTGGTCGACGCCCCCTGCACCGGCCTCGGAGCGCTGCGCCGTAGACCTGAGGCGCGCTGGCGGCGCACCCCGGCGGACGTCCGGGAACTGGTGGTGTTGCAGCGCGAATTGCTCACCGCCGCATGGGATCTGCTGCGCCCCGGCGGGGTCGTGGTGTACTCGACATGCTCGCCGCATCTGCCGGAGACGGTGTCCATCGTCGCCGATGCCGTGCGCCGCCTCGGCGCCGAGCAGCTCGACACCCGCGAACTGCTGCCCGGCGTCACCGATGTCGGCGACGGGCCGGGGGCACAGTTGTGGCCGCACCGGCACGGTACCGACGCCATGTTCGTGGCGGCGCTGCGCAAGCCGCGCTGAGCGGGGTCATTCCCGGCTGGATTGCTCCCGCAAGCGGGCGAGGGTCTTGGCGAGGATGCGCGAGACGTGCATCTGGGAGATGCCCATCTGCTGCGCGATCTGCGTCTGGGTCATCGATTCGAAGAACCGCATGGTGAGGATGCGTCGTTCCCGCTCCGGCAGCCCGGCCAGCAGCGGACGGATCGCGACGTACTCCTCGACCCGATCGAACTGGGACTCCTCCTCGCCGAGGGTGTCCAGGAGCGAGGCGTCGGTGTCGCGGCCGAGCGTGGCCGCGTCGATCGAACTCGGCTGGTAGGCGTTGCCCGCGATGACCGCCTGGGTCACCTCGTCCGGGTCGACGTCCAGGTCGGCGGCGATCTCCTTCGCCGTCGGCGAGCGGCCGAGAGTCTGCGAGAGACTGTCGATCGCCGCGCCGATGCGTAGGTGAGTCTCCTTGACACGCCGCGGCACTCGCATCGCCCAGGTGTTGTCGCGGAAATACCGGCGGACCTCACCCATGATGGTCGGCACCGCGAAAGACAGGAAGTTGGAGCCGCGCTCGACGTCGAAACGGTCCACCGCGTGCACCAACCCCACCCGCGCGACCTGGGTCAGGTCGTCGAACGGCTCACCACGCCCGCTGAACTTTCTGGCGATGTGGTCGGCGAGCGGAATGCAGCGGCTGATCAGTTCCGCGCGCAGCGCGCTGTGCCGCGCGGTCCCCGCCTCACTGGAGGCGAGCTGCTCGAAGAGCAATCCGACATCGTCGTAACCGGGAACCGCGCCCGCCGCCTCCAGGGTCTCCTCGGCATCGGTCTCGTCCTCGGTGGTCAGCGTGTCGGCGTCGTCGTCGCGCTGGGAGTCGTACACGGTGTCTTCGTCCGCCACTACGCCTTCCCCCGGACCCGACGGAACTCGACCGTCGTCGGATATCCGGAGACCGTCGCGTCGAACGAATCCTGGGTCGCCTCCACCGAGTCGGTGAGGGTGCGCAGCACGTGCCAGCCGAAGCTGCGCTGATCGGGCAGCCCCGGCTTCTCCGCCAGGCCGTCGACCCGGACGAGCAACACGGTGTCGCCGACGGTGAAACGGCAGTTCAGGCTCGATTCCGGGGCGGCGACCGCGATCAGGGTCGAGCAGACCTCGTCGACGGCCAGCCGGATATCGGCCACCTCGTCCAGTGTGAAATCGCTGAGTAGGACGAGTGTTTCGGCGAGCCCACGCACGATGGGCAGTTGTGTCACCGACGCCGCCACCCGAATCTCCACCGGGGTGCTGTAGAGCCCCTGTTCCGCCGAAATATTGATCACCCTATGCAGGCTACCCACTCCCGCGCTGGACAACCCTGGGTACCGTTAGACTCCGGCGTTGTGTCCAACCCGATTCACCCGCGTCCGGCCGCTCCGATGATCGCCCCCTCCATCCTGTCCGCAGACTTCGCGCACCTCGCGGACGAAGCGGCGGCCGTCGCAGGCGCCGACTGGCTGCACGTGGACGTGATGGACGCGCACTTCGTGCCGAATCTCACGCTCGGCCTCCCGGTGGTGGAGAGCCTGCTGAAGGCGACCGAGATCCCCCTCGACTGCCACCTGATGATCGAGAATCCGGGCCGCTGGGCGCCGCCGTACGCCGAGGCGGGCGCGCACAACGTGACCTTCCACGCGGAGGCGACCGACGATCCGATCGCGGTGGCCCGCGACATCCGCGCCGCGGGCGCCAAGGCGGGGCTCTCGGTGAAGCCGGGCACGCCGATCGAGCCGTACCTGGAGATCCTGCGCGAATTCGACACGCTGCTGGTGATGAGCGTGGAACCCGGCTTCGGCGGGCAGTCGTTCATTCCGGAGGTGCTGCAGAAGGCGCGCGTCGTGCGGAACCTGGTCGATGCCGGTGAGTTGCGGCTGCTGGTCGAGATCGACGGCGGGATCAACGCCGACACCATCGAGGCGGCGGCGGAGGCGGGTGTGGACTGCTTCGTCGCCGGTTCCGCGGTCTACAGCACCGCCGACCCCGCGGCCACCGTGGAGAAGCTGCGCGGCCAGGCGGCCTCGGCGTGGGCCCGCTGAACGGTGCTAGCCGGTCCGCGTTCCACGCGCGGCGACCGCGCGGATCGTCTCGATCACCGCGCTGATCGGCGGGCGGCGGGCGCCGGCCTCCGGTGACCGGATCCACACGCGATACCCGGTGCGCTCGTCGTCCGGTGAGGGCAGCACCACTTGGCTGCCCGTGCAGGCCACCGCGGCGTAGAGGCGGAACAATTCGGCCGAGACCGCCGGGCTGACGGCGTCCGGCCCGGCGGGGCCGGTGAGGAACGTCCAATGCTTGGCTCGCGGATGGTCGACCACCGGCCCGGCGATTCCGTCTTGGGCGAGTCGCCGTAGCACCTGCTCGCCGAGTTCGGCGGGCATGGTGACGGCGCCGTAGTCGACACCGATGTGCAGGAGAATGCGGTGCGAACCGGGATCCATCGATGCGGGCAGCTGGAATTCGCGCCGATACCGTGAGCAGCGAACTTCCGGCGTCGAATCGAGAAATGTGGTCACACTGCGCCCCCAGCTGCGTTCGACCCAATTTGTCCCACTGTGTTCTCCGGCTTTCTCGAGGAGTGAACATCGTGTGGCAGGCTTCCCGCTTGTCGGGCATGTTCCCTGGTAGAGCGTGTCATCGGACTGCATGGTCGGGAAAGTTGAACGCGAGAAGTCGGCCGCGTAACGATATCGCCTCCCGCGCCGTCCGAGCGCGGAATCTGCGTTATAACCGTGTTTCGTTCGAGTATCGAGAATGAATCCGCAAACTCTCTGCGGGGTAAATTAATTCGTGCGGTACGCCAAATGCCGCAGAATAATCATGGATATGTCGTCCGTCCGGGTGATCACGGCGGGTGTGGACATATTTCGTTCCATTTTCGATGGGACCGGCCGGTTCCGCCCGCCTCGGCCCGCCCTGCGGTCGGTTCCGGCGCGGGTCCCGGTCCGCCCTCGGCGGGCACGGAACGCGGCTGTCTACGGCGACCCCGCGTCACTAGGCTGAGGAGGGGCGGGAATAGCGGCAGGGTCCCGCGCTGTTCCGCAACCGGAAGACAACGACGCGACAGGAGTCACAGCACATGTTCACAGGCATCGTCGAGGAACTCGGCGAGATCGTCGCCAGCGAGCAGCTGACCGACGCCGCGCGGCTGACGATCAAGGGCAAGCTGGTGACCTCCGATGCCGGGCACGGTGATTCGATCGCCGTGAACGGAGTGTGCCTGACCGTCGTGGAGGTGGTCGGCGGCGACTCGTTCACCGTCGACGTCATGGCGGAGACGCTGAATCGCTCCAGCATCGGCAAGCTGGACGTCGGCGCCAAGGTGAATCTCGAGCGCGCCGCCGCTCTGAACAGCAGGCTCGGCGGCCACTTGGTCCAAGGCCATGTCGATGGCACCGGCACCGTGCTCTCGCGCACTCCGTCGGACAACTGGGACGTGGTGCGGATCTCGCTGCCCGAGAACATCGCCCGCTACGTCGTGGAGAAGGGGTCGATCACCGTGGACGGCATCTCGCTCACCGTCTCCGGCCTCGGCGTCTCCGACGAGCCCGCCGAGACCGGCAGCAGCGACTGGTTCGAGGTCTCCCTCATCCCCACCACGCTCTCCCTGACCAACCTCGGCTTCGCCACCGTCGGCACCACCGTCAACCTGGAAGTCGACGTGATCGCCAAGTACGTCGAACGCCTCCAGCAGCGCGGCTGACAGTGGACGCCTCGCTCGTCCCCGCCCGCCCACGAGGCTGCGCGGCGGAGATCGCGTTCCTGACAGAGCTGCCGCGACGCCGTCATACGAGCTGCCACCCCCACGCGGAGTCACGGTGACCGCCGACCGCGCGAGTTCGGTGAGCATCGTCTCGACCGGTCGGATCGGTATCACTCCGGCAGGCCAGCGAATCGGCATCACTACGGGCTCCGAGCGAGGCGAGACAGATCAGGCCCAGCCTGCGCCCGAGCGAGCATCCGAGCCACCCTCCCATCTGCCAACCGGCAGGCGCGGATGGCCGCTACGAGCTCAGATCTCGAGACGCCGTGGCAGCCGACGGTTTTCATGCCGGGCGGCGGGCCGCGGCGAACATACGGGTCGGTTGATCCCAGCACCGAGCGCCCAGCGCACCTCGACCACGACTTTCGAGCGAAGCGAGACCGAGCATGCGCCGTTCGCGGCCCGGCTCGCGTCCGAGCGGCCGCCGCGTCCGCGACGAAGTCGCCAGAGGCGGTCGCTCGGACCCGCTCGGTTCATACGCGCTGTCGAGG
>NZ_JBSGIB010000039.1:0-22587 GCF_053604885.1 Nocardia sp. NPDC003999 | reverse complement strand
CGGCGCGGCGCGTGTGCGCGGCCGCCGCGTACGCGACGAAGGAGCAAGCGGCGGTCGCGCACACGCGAGCCATAAGAGGGCCGCGAACACGCAGCGCCGCAGGCGCTGCAAATTGAACACAGCAATTAGACACAGCTCACTACGACAGCCTGTAGTGCATCCGGCAGAATGGGCGCATGGGCAATGTCTTCGACCTGAGCACGGTGGCCAAGCGGTTTCGTTTCATCGCGGTGCTCGAGGCGATCTCCTGGCTGCTGCTGATCATCGGCATGGTGTTCAAGCGGATTCCGGAGCCGGTGCTGTGGCCGGTCAAGGTGTTCGGCATGACGCACGGCATCGTGTTCGTGCTGTTCGTCATCACCGCGATCGTGGCGGCGCGCGAGCTGGGCTGGAACGTCAAGACCACCGTCCTTGCGCTGCTGTCGAGCATTCCGCCGTTCTGCACGGTGCTGTTCGAGGTCTGGGCGGTGCGCACGGGGCGGTTGGGTGAGCTGAGCAACGCCGGTTCGGTCGAGTCCGGGGCGCCCGCATCCGCCACGTCGTGACAAACTGGAGGTCGTGAATCGACCAGCCGCACGCCGTCCTTCGCCCGCTGTCGCCGCCGCCATGTCCGGCGCGGTCGATCTGTCCAGCCTGAAGCAGCCCGCCGGTGGCGGGGGCGCTCCGGCCGGTGGCGACTACGCGGTATCCGAGGCCGATTTCGAGACCAAGGTGCTGCGTCGTTCGATGCAGGTGCCGGTGGTGGTCGTGCTGTACTCGCAGCGCAGTCCGGGCAGCGTCGAACTGGTGCGAACGCTGGAGCGACTGGTGGCCGCCGACGGCGGCAGCTGGGACCTGGCGATCGTCGAGGCCGAGGCCAACATGCGCATCGCGCAGGCGCTGCGGGTGCAGGGCATCCCGACGGTCATCGCGATCGCGGCAGGGCAGCCGCTGGCCGATTTCGAGGGCGCCCAGCCGGAGCCGCAGGTGCGGCAGTGGCTGAACGCCGTGGTCGACGCGGTTGCGGGCAAGCTGGAGGGTGGCGGGGAGCCGCAGCGGCAGGCCGAGGACCCGCGTTTCGCGGCGGCCGAGGCGGCGCTCGAGCACGGTGACCTGGCCGGCGCCGAGGCGGCGTACCAGGCGATTCTCGACGCGGAGCCGACGAACGACGAAGCCAAGGGCGCGCTGCGTCAGCTGCGCTTCCTCGCGCGGGCCCAGGAGCTGCCGGAGTCGGCGATCGAGGATGCCGATGCCGACCCGTCGAACGTCGATGCCGCGATTCGCGCCGCCGATCTCGAATTGTTCCAGCAGCGGCCCGAAGCGGCCTTCGATCGGCTGATCGGCGTCGTCAAGCGCACTTCCGGCGACGAGCGCACCAAGGCGCGCACCCGCCTGCTCGAGCTGTTCGAGCTGTTCGATCAGGCCGAGCCGTTCGTCGTGGCCGCGCGCCGCAGGCTGGCCGCGGCGCTGTACTGAGCCGCCGCGCGGGGCGGTCCGCGAACCAGCCGGCCGCGTCACCGCCCCTGGTTGCGCCCAGGCGTCGGGTATCCGATCCGGGGCGGTGTTGTGACCGACCTGCGCTACCGGTCGCGATGACCATCGGTCGCCGCTCATAGGGGGCGTCCGCCGAGTCTGCTCTGGATTCGCGCATCGGACTCGGGTCTCGCACCGAGGCGTCAGCTGCTCACCTGAGTCCGTGCTTCGGGGACCGGCGCACGTCGGGGTCGGGCAGGGCTCGGTTCGCCGGGCGACTCGTCAGGCGGGGCGCAGCCAGACCGCGCCGTGGGGTGCGAGCGTCACGGTGGCCGAGGCGGGACGGTCGTGCCACGGCTCGGCGCTCGCCGTCACCTCCCCCAAGTTGCCGAGGCCGGAGCCGCCGTAGTCCGCGGCGTCGCTGTTGAGGATCTCCAGCCATGAGCCCGCGTGCGGCAGGCCGATCCGGTACGCGTCGTGCGCCGACCCGGAGAAGTTGTAGACGCAGGCGACAACGGAGCCGTCGGAGCCGTAGCGCAGGAACGCCAGCACGTTGTTCGCGCGGTCGTCCGCCTCGATCCAGGCGTAGCCACCGGGTGTGGTGTCCTGGCTCCACAGGGCGGGGTGGGCGCGGTAGACGGCGTTCAGGTCACGCACCAGCGTGGTGATGCCTTGGTGCAGCGGGTTGTCCCGTTCGTGCCAGTCCAGACCGCGATCGTGTGACCACTCCCGGAACTGGCCGAAATCCTGGCCCATGAACAGCAGTTGTTTACCCGGGTGGGCCCACATGTAGGCCAGCAGCGCGCGCACGCCCGCGGCTTTGGCGAAATCGTCGCCCGGCATTCTGGTCCACAGCGTGCCTTTGCCGTGCACGACCTCGTCGTGGCTGATCGGCAGCACGTAGTTCTCGCTCCAGGCGTAGACCAGTGAGAAGGTGATCTCGTTGTGGTGCCAGGAGCGGTGCACCGGGTCGCGGCCGAGGAACCCGAGGGTGTCGTGCATCCAGCCCATGTTCCATTTCATGGTGAAGCCGAGACCGCCGACGTCGATGCCACGGGTGACGCCGGGCCAGGTGGTGGACTCCTCTGCGATCGTCACGACGCCGGGGTGATGCCGATGCAGTGTCTCGTTGAGGTCCTGCAGGAAGTCGACGGCCTCCAGGTTTTCCCGGCCGCCGTGCACGTTGGGCTCCCACTGGCCTTCGGCGCGGGAGTAGTCCAGGTAGAGCATGGAGGCGACCGCGTCGACGCGCAGGCCGTCGATGTGGAATTCCTCGACCCAGTAGCGAGCGTTGGCGATGAGGAAGTTGCGTACCTCGTGCCTGCCGAAGTCGAACACGTAAGTGCCCCAGTCGAGTTGCTCGCCCCGGCGCGGGTCGGCGTGCTCGTAGAGCGGAGTGCCGTCGAATCGGGCCAGCGCCCACTCGTCGCGCGGGAAGTGGGCGGGGACCCAGTCCAGCAGGACGCCGATGCCCGCCGCGTGCATGCGGTCGACGAACGCTCGGAAGTCGTCCGGGGAACCGAATCGCGCCGTCGGCGCGTAGTAGGAGGTGACCTGGTAGCCCCACGAGCCGCCGAACGGATGCTCGGCGATGGGGAGCAGCTCGATGTGGGTGTATCCGGTCGCCCGCACGTACTCGGCGAGTTGGTCGGCCAGTTCGCGGTAGCCGAGGCCGGGCCGCCAGGAACCGAGATGCACCTCGTAGACGCTCATCGGGGCGCGGGTGGGATCGGTGGCCGCGCGCTGCCCGAGCCAGGCGCTGTCCTGCCACACGTAATGGCTTTCGGTGACCACCGACGCCGTGGCCGGTGGTAGTTCGGTGGCGAATGCCAGCGGGTCGGCGTGATCGACGGTCCGCCCGTCGGCGCCGTGCACGCGGTATTTGTACTTGGCGCCCGGCTCGACACCCGGGATGAAGACTTCCCAGATCCCGGACGACCCCAGCGCGCGCATGGGCGCGGTGGTGCCGCTCCAGCCGTCGAAGTCCCCGATCACGGTGACGCCGCGCGCGTTCGGCGCCCATACCGCGAACGACGTGCCCGCGACGTCACCGTCGAGGGTGCTGTAGCGGCGCGGGTGCGCCCCGAGCACGTCCCACAGGCGTTCGTGGCGGCCTTCGCCGATCAGGTGCAGGTCGAGTTCGCCGAGCGTGGGCAGGAAGCGGTAGCCGTCGGCGCCGATGACGGTCTGGCCGCCGGGGTAGGTCGTCACGACGCGATAGTCATCGATCTCCGGGTACGGCAGCACCGCGGCGAATACGCCGTGGCCCACGGACTTCAGCACATGGTCGTCGCCGCCGACCCGCACCGACACGGTTTCGGCGTGCGGGCGCAGCACCCGCACGGCGGTGCCGTCCGGATGGGGGTGTGCGCCGAGCACGGTGTGCGGGTCGGTATGGGTGCCCGCCGCGAGCAGCATGAGGTCGCGACGTTTCATCGCAGCGTCCTGCGGTAGGACAGCTCGGTGCGAGCCTGCTGGGACACCGGGGGCAGGGCGATGATGTGCGCCACGGCCCGCGCGGGGTCCAATCGCACGTAATTGGTTTGGGCCCAGTGGTATTCCTCGCCGCTGACCTCGTCGTACACCACCGGGTGGTCGTGCCACTCGCGGCCGATCGCGGGCAGGTCGAGCGAGAGCATGCCCCATTCGGCGCCGAAAGGATTGAGATTCACCACGACCAGCACCGCGTCGCCACTTGCGGGATCGAGCTTGGAATAGGCGATCAGCGCGTCGTTGTCCACGTGGTGGAAATGCAGGCAGCGCAGCTGTTGCAAGGCGGGGTGGGCCCGGCGGATCTCGTTGAGCCGAGTGAGCCAGGGTTCCAGCGATTCTCCGCGCGCCAGCGCCTCGGCGAACGGGCGCGGGCGCAGCTCGTATTTCTCCGAATCGAGGTACTCCTCGCTGTCCGGGCGCACCGCCTGATGCTCGAACAGCTCGAAGCCGGAGTAGACGCCCCAGGTGGGCGCGAGGGTGGCGGCCAGGACGGCGCGGATGGCGAACATGCCCGGCCCGCCGTGCTGGAGGCTCTCGTGCAGGATGTCCGGGGTGTTCACGAAGAGGTTCGGGCGGGCCTCGTCGGCCTTCGCGGCCAATTCGTTGCCGAACTCGGTCAGCTCCCATTTGGCCACGCGCCAGGTGAAATACGTGTAGGACTGGCTGAATCCGCGCCGGGCGAGCCCGTAGAGCCGGGCGGGGCGGGTGAACGCCTCGGACAGGAAGATGACGTCCGGGTCGGTGCGCCACACGTTCGCGATCAGCCACTCCCAGAAGTCGGCGGGCTTGGTGTGCGGATTGTCGACGCGGAAGATGTTGACGCCCAAGCCGATCCAGTGTTTGACGACGCGCAGCACTTCGGCGTAGAGGCCGTCGGGGTCGTTGTCGAAGTTGACCGGATAGATGTCCTGGTACTTCTTCGGCGGGTTCTCGGCGTAGGCGATGGTGTTGTCGGGCAAGGTGGTGAACCACTCGGGGTGCGCCTCGACCCACGGATGATCCGGCGCGCATTGCAAGGCGAGGTCGAGCGCGACCTCGAGGCCCAGTTCCCGCGCCGCCCTGACGAACTCGGCGAAATCGGCTTCGGTGCCCAATTCCGGATGCACGGCGTCGTGACCGCCGTGCCGCGAGCCGATGGCCCACGGCGAGCCGACGTCGCCGGACTCCGCCGTGAGCGCGTTGTTGCGGCCCTTGCGGTTGACCTCGCCGATCGGGTGGATCGGCGGCAGGTACACCACGTCGAAGCCCATGGCGGCGATGCGCGGAAGGTCCTTGGCCGCGGTGACGAAGGTGCCGTGAACCGGCTCGCCGGTGGCGTCGCGGCCGCCGGTCGAGCGCGGAAAGAACTCGTACCAGGAGCCGTAGAGCGCGCGGTGCCGCTCGACCAGGACGGTGTGCTGCGGCCCGCGGGTGACCAGGTCGCGCAGCGGCGTGGCGCGCAGGATCCCGGCGACCTCCTCGGTGAAGGCCGGGGCCACCCGTGCGGGGAGTTGCTCGTCACCGCGCAGCGCGGCGGCGACCGCGCGCAAGCGCTCGAACTGTTTCTTCGGGACGGCCTGCGCCGCGCGGTCGAACAGGCGGGCGCCCAGCTCGAGATCGTTGGCCAGATCGACGGCGCTCTGCCCGACGGCAAGCTTCGCCTCGATCGCCGATCGCCAGGTCGCGATCGGATCGCTCCAGCCTTCGATCCGGTAGGTCCAGGCTCCCGGCGTGTTCGGTGTGAAGGTCGCGTTGAAGACGTCGGGCTCGTAGTCCGGCGTCATGCGGACGCGGGCGGGTCGCGACGCGCCGGGGGCGCGCACGACGAGTGTGGCGGCGACGGCGTCGTGCCCCTCGCGCCAAACCACGGTGCGCACCGGGAATACCTCGCCGACCACCGCCTTGGCGGGCCGGCCGCCTGGGATGGACGGGGCAGTGTCATCGATAGCGATGCGGCCGGTCACGGACCCCAACCTACCGGCAACCGGCCTTTCGGACCGGACCAGCCGATTTTTCGTGCCCGTTTGCTGGCCTCTCACGGTGGCGGGCCAGCTGGGCATTCGCCTCAGCGTGCGTCGGCGGCGAGGCCCAGGCCGAGCGCGACCAGCACCGCGCCGAGCGCACGCTCTACCCGCTGCCGGATACCGGTGCGGCGCAACCAGGCGCCCGCGCGGTCGGCGGCCATGACCACGCCGACGCACCACGCGGTGTCGATCACCAACTGGATCAGCGCCAGGATCACCATCGTGGGCAGCACCGGCCCCTCGGACGGAAGGAATTGGGGAAGGATTGTCAATCCGAAAATCGCCGCCTTGGGGTTGGCCGCGATCGAGATCAGCGAGGCGCGGAACGCGGCGGCGGGCGTGTGACCCGCCGGGAGCATCCTCGTCATCGCGCTGCCGAACTCCTCGCTACCACGGGCATTCCGCCACGCCTGCACGCCGAACCAGATCAGGACCAGCGCGCCGATGACGTGCACGGCCGTGTTCATGGCGCGGTTCGCGACGAGTAGGACGGACAGTCCCGCCCCGCCCGCCAGCGTCCAGCCGAGTACGCCGATCTCGTTCCCGGCCACCGCCGCCAGGCCCGCGGTGCGGCCGTCCCGCACCGCGCGCTGCAGGAACAGTGCGGTCGCAGGCCCGGGCAGCGCGGCGATGAGCAGGCAGGCCGGAAGGAATTGCGGAAGAACGTCGACCCAGTGCGGCATCAGCCGATGCTGTCATCCCGGTCCTGCTCGGGCTACCGATTTTCCCGCTTTCGGAAGCGAGGTGCCCGGGTGGCCACAGACGGGGCTCGCTCGTCCACTGGGTGGCCACCCGGGCGCTCAACTCGACATGCCCGAACCGTCGATCAGGGCATGACCATGCACGCGAAGCCGAGGTTCATCCCGTTGCCCACCGTCATCACCGGTGAAGTCCAAGCGGGCGTGGCGCCTTGTGTCGCGGAAATGGTGTGTTGCCCGGTCGCCTCGGGGATCCAGACCGTGGTGGCCTGGCTGCCGACCACCGGTGCGGGGTTCGGTGAGAAGGTGCCCCCGGCACTGTCGGCGAACTGAACCGATTCGGTCGAGGGATTGTTGTCCACCGTCGCCGTCACCCGGTACTGGCAGTTGGTTCCGTAGTTTCCGAAGCCGAAACTGGTGCCTTGGGCCGGGCTGGCGGTCGCCGTCGTGACCGCCGCGCCGGCGGCGGGTGCGACGAGAACGAATGCCGCCGCGAGCGCTCCGAACCCTGTGATCGCTGCTCCAGCGCGCGACCAGCGCCGATCGCGGGCGCGATTTGGGTGTGCTGTCATCCACATCTCGATCACTCCCGTACTGATTCGGTTGGTGCGGCCGGTTGGTCCGCACAGCTTGTGGGTTTGCCCCGCGTTCCGGAGTTCACAAGCGAGCGCGGGTCTCGATCGGGTAGCGGGCACGGGGGTGCCGGTGTGCGGCGTGTGGCCGTTCCGTGACGATGAAGAGCGTTATGCTGCCGGGAAACACGCTGGTCGGAAGGTTGTTCCTGGCCGTGGTCGGGCAGGGCGCCTCCCGCGGTCGGCGTGTAGGTTCTACCCAATGAAGGCATTGCGTCGTTTCACCGTCCGTGCCCATCTGCCCGAGCGCCTGGCCGCCCTGGGGGAGCTCGCCACGAATCTGCGCTGGTCGTGGCATCCGCCGACGCAGGACCTGTTCGCCGCGCTCGATCCCCAGCGGTGGCAGGAGATGGGGCACGACCCGGTCCGGATGCTGGGCGAGGTGCCCGCGGCGCGGCTGGACGAGCTTGCCGCCGACCCCGGCTACGTCGCGCGTGTGGACTCCGCGGCGGCGGACCTGCGCGAGTACTTGGCCGCGCCGGGGTGGTTCCAGCGCCGGGCGGGCGAGGAAGGGGTGCGGGGCATCGCCTACTTCTCGATGGAGTTCGGCGTCACCGAGGTGTTGCCGAATTATTCGGGCGGCCTTGGCATTTTGGCCGGAGACCACCTGAAGGCCGCCTCCGACCTCGGCCTGCCGCTGATCGGCGTGGGATTGCTGTACCGCTCGGGCTACTTCCGGCAGTCGCTGACGACGGACGGCTGGCAAGCCGAGCACTATCCGGCGCTGGATCCGCAGGGCTTGCCGCTGCGGGCGCTCACCTCCGGCGGTTCGCCCGTGCTCATCCACGTCGCGATGCCCGACCGCAGGGTGCTGCGTGCTCGGGTGTGGATCGCGCAGGTCGGCCGGGTTCCGCTGCTGCTGCTCGACTCCGACATCGCCGAGAACGACCCGGAGTTGCGTGCGGTGACCGACCGGCTCTATGGAGGTGACCAGGAGCATCGCATCCGTCAGGAGATTCTCGCTGGCATCGGCGGTGTGCGGGCGGTGCGCGCGTACACCGCGTCCGCCGGACTGCCCGATCCCGATGTGTTCCACATGAACGAGGGCCACGCGGGTTTCCTCGGCGTGGAGCGGATCCGCGAATTCGTCGCGGCCGGGCAGGATTTCGATTCCGCGCTCGCCGCCGTTCGGGCGGGCACGGTGTTCACCACGCATACTCCGGTCCCGGCGGGCATCGACCGGTTCCCCATGCCGATGGTGCGGCGTTATTTCGGCGGCGCGCACGGGGAATCCGAATCCGCTCTGCTGCCGGGGCTTTCGGTGGACCGGATCGTGGCTCTCGGCCGGGAGGCCGATCCGTCGGTCTTCAACATGGCGCACATGGGCTTGCGCCTGGCACAGCGCGCCAACGGCGTGTCGAAGCTGCACGGCGAGGTGAGCCGGTCCATGTTCGCCTCGCTGTGGCCGGGCTTCGACCCGGCCGAGGTGCCGATCGGTTCGGTCACCAACGGTGTGCACGCCACCACCTGGGCCGCGCGCGAGTGGGTGGACAAGGCGCGCGAACACATCGGCGCGGAGCTGGTCGAGGAGGGGCGCGGCTGGGAACGGCTGCGCGACGTCGATCTCACCGAGTTGTGGTCGACCCGCAACACCCTGCGCGGCATCCTCGTCGAGGAGGTGCGCCGCAGGCTGCGCGTGTCCTGGTTGCAGCGTGGCGCCGCGGAGGCCGAACTCGGCTGGGTGAACGGCGTTTTCGACCCCGATGTGCTGACCGTCGGGTTCGCCCGGCGAGTGCCGACCTACAAGCGCCTCACCCTGATGCTGCGCGATCCGCAGCGGCTGCGCGCCCTGCTGCTGGATCCGCGGCGGCCGATGCAACTGGTCGTCGCGGGTAAGAGTCATCCGGCCGACGACGGCGGCAAGGCGCTGATCCAGCAGGTGGTCCGCTTCGCCGACGATCCCGAGGTGCGGCACCGGATCGTCTTCCTTCCCGACTACGACATATCAATGGCTCGCTACCTGTACTGGGGCTGCGACGTCTGGCTGAACAATCCGCTGCGCCCGCTCGAGGCCTGCGGCACCTCCGGCATGAAATCCGCGCTGAACGGCGGGCTCAATCTCTCCATCCGCGACGGCTGGTGGGACGAGATGTACGACGGCGAGAACGGGTGGGCCATTCCGACCGCGGAGGGCGTCCGGGACGAGCACCGCCGCGACGATCTGGAGGCCGCCGCGCTCTACGACTTGTTCGAGCGTGCGGTGGCGCCGCGTTTCTACGAGCGCGACGCGTCCGGGATGCCGGTGCGCTGGGTCGAGATGGTTCGCCACACGTTGCAGACCTTGGGGCCGAAGGTGCTGGCTTCCCGGATGGTCCGCGACTACGCGGTGGAGTACTACGCTCCCGCCGCCGCGGCGTCGCAGCGGGCGACGGCCGACGATTTCGCGGTGGCGCGCGCCATCGCCGAGTACCGCCACCGGGTCGAGTCGGCGTGGCCCTCGGTCAAGGTGATCCAGGTGGACAGTGCGGGGCTGCCGGACACGCCGGTGATCGGGGCGCGGCTGTCGCTCACCGCGCGGGTCGAGCTCGGTGGCTTGAGCGTGCCGGACGTGGTGGTGCAGGCGGTGCTCGGCCGGGTCTCGTCGACCGACGATCTCTCCGACACCACGACGATCCCGATGACGCACGTCGGGTCCGACGCGGGCGCCGAGCTGTTCACCGTGGACACGCCGCTGCCGCTGTCCGGCGCGGTCGGGTACACCGTGCGGGTGCTGCCGCACAACGATCTGCTGGCCTCCGACGCCGAATTCGGACTGGTCTCCGCTCCGAGCGCTTGACCCCGGTGGCGCCGGTCACGGTGGCGCCGCCGTGGGTGTCGCGGGCAGTGAACCGTCGGCTACCGTGCCCTTGGCCCGCCCCGAATCGTTCCTGTACTGGAGTCACCCATGGTCACCGACGTTCTGCACCGGACCCGAGGACGCCTCGACGGATACTTCGGGGTTCGCTCGACCGGCTCGACCGTGAAGCGCGAACTCATGGCGGGGACGGTCACGTTCCTCGCCATGTCGTACGTCCTCGCGGTCAACCCCGCCGTGCTCGGCGATCAGGGCGCGCTGGGTGACAAAGGCATCCCGATGCAGGCGGTGTTCACCGCGACCGCTGTCGCCGCGGTATTCGGCACGCTGGTCATGGGGCTGTGGGCGCGATATCCGATCGCGCTCGCGCCGGGCATGGGACTCAACGCCTTCTTCGCCTACACGGTGGTGCTCGGCATGGGGATTCCCTGGCAGGTCGCGCTGTCGGGCACGTTCCTGTCCGGCGCCATCTTCTTCGTCCTGGCGGTGACGCGGATTCGCGAACGCATCCTCAACGCGATCCCGATGCAATTGAAGCTCGCCGTTGGCGCCGGCATCGGACTGTTCGTCGCCTTCCTCGGTTTGAAGAACGCCGGGATCGTGGTGAACAGCGAGGCGACACTGGTCACCCTGGGCGACTTCACCAAGGGCACCACCTTGCTCGCGCTGTTCGGGTTGCTGGTGACCGTGGTGTTCCTCGTGCGCGGCTGGCACGGCGCCGTGCTCTACGGCATCGTCCTGACCACCCTCGTCGGCATCGTCAGCGGCTTGGTCGCGCTCCCCAAGGGCTTGTTCGCCGCGCCGCATGGGCTCGAGCAGACCTTCGGTCAGGCGATCGTCCATCTGCCCGACGCGTTCACCGGTCAGATGGTCGTGGTGGTGCTGACCATGCTGTTCGTCGACTTCTTCGACGCATCCGGCACGCTGATCGGCGTCGCGAACCAGGCCGGGCTGCTGGACGCGAACGGTAAGTTGCCGCGCGCGGCGAGCGCGCTGGCGGCGGACTCGGTGGGCACCATGGCGGGTGCGGTCATCGGCACCTCGACCACCACCGCCTACGTGGAATCGACCGCGGGCGTCTCGGCGGGCGGACGGACCGGGCTGACCGCCCTCACCACGGCGGGCTGGTTCTTCGTGGCCATGTTCTGTTTTCCGATCTTCGCGGTCGTCGCGGGCTCCAGCGAGGTGACCGCGCCCGCGCTCATTGTGGTCGGCATCCTGATGGCCCGATCGCTGGGGCAGATCGACTGGAACCGCCTGGAGTACTCGGTGCCCGCGTTCATCACCATTGTGATGATGCCGCTGACGTACTCGATCGCCAACGGCCTGGCCATGGGGATGCTGCTGTACCCGGTGGTCATGGCGGCCAAGGGCCGCGTCAAGGATGTGCATCCGGCGATGTGGGCACTGATGCTGGTGTTCCTCGGCTACTTCTTCTTTCTCGCGGAATGACTTTCCGCTCGCCCGAGCGCTGAACCATCCTTCCCGCCCGACCGTGGAATAGACCGAGAGGTTGGGTAGTTGCCCCCGTTCGTGCGATAATCGGACCGCAGTCCGATTTCTTCGCCGAAGTAACGATCATGTCCGGGAACGACAGCGCAGGGATGAGGACCACCATGACGATCAAATCCGTACTCGACAGAACCGGAACCGATTCCGAGCTGGACCGAATCGCCCCCGACATCGGCCTGCTGGTCGTGCGAGTCGTCTTCGGCGGCCTGCTCGCGGCGCACGGCGCGCAGAAGCTGTTCGGCTGGTGGGGCGGGCCCGGTCTGCAAGCCAACGCCGACGGCTTCGAGAAGATGGGCTACAACCCGGGCAAGGTATTCGGGACGCTGGCGGGGCTGAGCGAATTAACCGGCGGCCTCCTCTTGCTGCTCGGTCTGCTGACGCCGCTGGCCGGAGCGATCGTGCTGGGCACGATGATCAACGCGATCAACGCCACCTGGGCCGGTGGCCTGCTGGGCGGTTACGAGATGGGTCTGCTGTTCGCGGTGGTCGGCGCGGCGCTGCCCTTCACCGGGCCGGGTAAGTTCTCGTTGGACGCCGGGCGTCCGTGGGAGCGACACGGATTCGTGTGGGGTGTGGGAGCGCTGATCCTCGCCGTCGCCGCGGGCGTGCTCACGCTGATCCTGAAGTGGGTGCTCTGAGCCTGCGGCGCAGACGGATTCGCGGCGCTCGCGTTGCCGGCCACGCTGTTCGAGGTGGCGTGGTGGCCGTGCGCCGTTGTCACACCTTCGCCGCGGCGGCCAGCCTGCTCAGTGCTTTGACCACGACCTCAGGGTCGGCCGTCTCCCAGTACGGCGGTAGCGACGCGCGCAGGTATCCGCCATAGCGAGCGGTCGCGAGGCGGGAATCCAGGATGGCCACCACACCGCGATCGTCGACGCTGCGCAGCAGGCGGCCGGTGCCCTGCGCGAGCAGCAGAGCCGCGTGGTTGGCGGCCACGGTCATGAAGCCGTTGCCGCCACGCATCTCCACGGCGCGTTGCCTAGCCGCCAGCAGCGGATCGTCCGGGCGGGGAAAAGGGATGCGGTCGAGGATCACCAGACTCAGCGACGGTCCAGGCACGTCGACGCCCTGCCACAGCGACAGCGTGCCGAACAGGGAGGTCTCCGGGTCGTCGGCGAACTTGCGGACCAACGCGCCTGTCGCGTCCTCGCCCTGGCACAGCACCGGTGTGTGCAACCGTTCGCGGAGTGCGTCGGTGGCCGCGCGGGCGGCGCGCATCGAGGAGAACAAGCCGAGGGTGCGTCCGCCCGCGGCCGTGATCAGTCGCTCGATCTCGTCCAGGTAGGCAGGTGCGAGCCCGTCGCGGCCCGGCGCGGGCAGGTGTTTGGCGACGTAGAGGATGCCGGACTTGGCATGGTCGAACGGTGACCCGACATCGAGCGAACTCCAGCGCACGCTGTCGGCGTCCGACGGCGCCTGCGCCCCGTTCGCGGTGGCCGGGTCGGTGCGATTGCCCGACTGCGCGGGCAGGCCCCAGGTGACCGCGAGGCCGTCGAACGAGCCGCCGATCTGCAACGTGGCGGAGGTGAGCACGACGGTCGCGGCGCCGAAGAGCCTGCTGCGCAGCAGCCCGCCCACCGACAGCGGCGCCATCCGCAGCGACCGGCGCACGACGCCCCGGATCTCGTCGGCGGCCAGCCAGATGACGTCGCGGCGGGCGGCGGGATCGGGCTCGTCGAACGCCGTCAGCGCGCGGACCGCGCTGTCGTGCACCTCGTCGAGCGCGGCCAAGGCCATGGTGCGGGCGGCGGAACTCTCCGGGTCGCCCTGCGCTGTGGTGCTGCCAGGGGGCGCGAGCGCGGTGCGCGCGTTCCACGCGCCGTCGCGGACCAGGGCCAGTACCGGGGCCACGCCGTCGGGCAGGGTGTCCCACCGGGCGGCGGGCAGCTCGTCCAGCACGGTGTGCCAGGCCTCTGCGGCGCCCTCCAGGCGGTCGACCTCCTGCTCGTCGATGAGCTTGGCGCAACGCCGGGCTGCCGCGCTGATCGCGGCGGAGGTCAGTTCGGCGGTGGCCACGCCGGTGACCCGGTCGACCAGCTCATGCGCCTCATCGATGACCACGACGTCGTGTTCGGGGAGCACCTGGATGCCGCTGATCGCGTCGATGGCCAGCAGCGCGTGGTTGGTCACCACCACGTCGGCCTGCGCCGACTCGGTTCTGGCGCGTTCGGCGAAGCAATCCTGGCCGAAGGAGCAACGCGACTTGCCCAGGCATTCCCGCGATGACACGCTCACCTGCCGCCAGGCCCGATCGCTCACGCCGGGAGCGAGTTCGTCGCGGTCGCCGGTGTCGGTGTCGGAGGCCCATTCGTTGAGCCGTTGCACTTCGCGACCGAGGCGCGAGATCGCGAACGCGTCGAACAACTCCGCTTCGGCGGGCTCGTCCGGTACGGCGCTGTTGATCTTGTTCAAGCACAGATAGTTGTTGCGGCCCTTGAGGATGGCGAACTTCGGCGTGCGTCCCAACGGGCCGCTGAGCGCCTCGGCCAAGCGCGGAAGGTCACGGTCGACCAGCTGACGTTGCAGCGCGATCGTGGCCGTGGAGACCACCACCGTGCGGCCGGTGCGCACGGCGTGGCGCAGGCTCGGCACCAGATACGCCAGCGACTTGCCGGTGCCCGTGCCCGCCTGCACGGCGAGATGCTCCTTGGTATCGATCGCGTGGTCCACCGCCGCGGCCATCGTCACCTGCCCGGCGCGCTCCTTGCCGCCCAGCGCGTGTACGGCGGTAGCCAGAAGATCGGATACGGGGGGCAGTTCGGGCACGCCAGCAGCCTACTCGGCGCCTCCGACAGGGCAGGGCGGTCGCGGAGACCGGACGGTCTATCGGGTGATGCCGCCTTCCAGGTCGACGCCGGCCCCGCGCATGCGGTCCAGCGCGAGGGCGACCGTTTCGGGTGCGACTCCCGCGGTGAGATCGAGCAGGACGCGGGTGTCGAAACCCTCGATGCGCGCGTCCAGCGCGGTGGCGCGCACGCAGTGATCGGTCGCGATGCCCACCACGTCGACGGCGTCGACGCCGCGGTCGTGCAGCCAGTCGGCCAGCCCGGTGCCGTCCTCGGTCGTGCCCTCGAACCCGGAGTAGGCCGCCGAGTACGCGCCCTTGGAGAAGACCGCATCGATGGGTTCGGTGGTCAGGGCGGGGTGGAAGTCGGCGCCCGGCGTGCCGACCCGGCAGTGCGGCGGCCAGCTGTCGATGTAGTCGGGCGCGTCGGAGAAATGCGCACCGGGATCGATGTGATGATCGCGGGTGGCCACGATCGCGCCGTAGTTCGCCGCCGCGAGGTGCTCACTGATCCGGGCCGCCACGGCGGCGCCGCCCGCGACCGCGAGCGAACCGCCCTCGCAGAAATCGTTCTGGACGTCGACGATGATCAGTGCCCGGGTCATGGCGACCTCCCGCGATGTGGCTGAACAACTGTTTCAGATTCTGCCGCTCGGTCGGACGCTCGTTCAGCCGACTCGCGGGAAAATTCACATGCGCGCGATGTAAACGCGGCCTGCGCCCACGGTGATTACCGGATGCCCCTTTCGTCGGCGGCCGGATGCGCCGCCTTCCAGCACGGAGACCCTCATGAGCCCTGCCAAACTGTTCCGCAGCGTAATCGTCGCCACCACCGTGTTCCTGGCGGTCTTCTTCCTGCTCGGCTCCCGCCCCGCGGAGCCGTCGGCATGGGTGTGGTTCGGGATCACCGGAGTGGTGTTCGCGCTGCTCTTCGCCGCCGGGCTGCGGCTGGTGACCCGCGTCGACGAGCGCAGGCGCTGACCTCAGACGAAGGTGGTCACCACGGCGGGTTCACCCGCCGACAGCTTGAGGCCCTCCCACGGCAGGCTGATCAGTCCGCGCGCGACCAGGTCGCGGCTCTCGGCGAGGGTGGGCAGGTCATCGACCTGCTTGCCCTCCCGGATCAAGGGGACCAGCAGCTCATGGGATCGGAAGCCGTTGCGGGGCGGCATCGGCCCCGCCGCCGGATAGACGATCTCCTCGACGATCGTGCCGGTGTCGCGGGCCAAGCGGAGCGCCTTCTTCGTACCGCCACGAGACTGCTTGTGGCTGCTGCGTTTGGCGACCGGCACCCCTTCGACTTCGACCAGCTTGTAGACCATCCCGGCCGTCGGCGCGCCGGAGCCGGTGACCAGGGCCGTTCCGACACCGTAGACGTCGACCGGTTCGGCGCGCAGCGCGGCGATGGCGTACTCGTCGAGATCGCCGGAGACCACGATGCGGGTCTTGGTGGCCCCGAGCGCGTCGAGCTGGTCGCGCACCTGCCTGGCCAGGACACCGAGATCGCCGGAGTCGATCCGCACGCCGCCCAGCTCTGTTCCCGCGACATCGATGGCCGTCGCGACGCCCCTGGTGATGTCGAAGGTGTCCACCAGCAGCGTCGTCCCGACTCCCAGCGTCTGCACCTGGCTGCGGAACGCTTCGGCCTCGTGCGCCCCGTCGGGGCCGCTGTGCAGCAGGACGAACGCGTGCGCGCTGGTGCCCGCCCCCGGGATCCCGTAGCGGCGTACCGCCTCCAAGTTCGAGGTGGCGTCGAAACCGGCGAGATACGCGGCGCGCGCGCAGTCCGCCGCGGCCAGCTCGTGGGTGCGCCGGGAGCCCATCTCGATCATCCGGCGGCCGCCCGCGGCGCTGACCATCCGCGCCGCGGCGGCCGCGATCGCGCTGTCGTGATTGAGAATCGAGAGGACCAGCGTCTCCAGCACGACGCATTCGGCGAAGCTGCCGCGCACCGAGAGGATCGGGGAGCCCGGGAAGTACAGCTCGCCCTCTGGGTAGCCGTCGATGTCGCCGGTGAACCGGTAGTCACGCAGCCAGTCCAACGTCCGCCGATCCGAGAACGAGGCGGCGACGGACAGTTCCGCATCGCCGAACCGGAACTGCCGCAGCGCGTCGAGCACCCGGCCGGTACCCCCGACCACGCCGTAGCGGCGACCGTTTGGCAAACGTCTAGCGAACACCTCGAAGGTGCACTGCCGATGCGCCGAACCATCGGCGAGCGCCGCGGCGAGCATGGTCAGTTCGTACTGGTCGGTCAGCAGTGCCGTGCTGGTCACGCCGTCACGCAGGTCCACGCTGTCACTGTAGACAGAACGGTCGGCTCACGCCGTCCGGCATCGGCCCGGTGAACCGGCGAAAACCCGAATCGGGGCTGCGTGGGTGTTGTTTATCCGGTGTCGAGTCGTACCCTTGACCCTATGGCCTTGTGCAACACAGTCCGGGGTGACGTCGTTGTGGACGCCGCGAACGCGACATTGTCGGCGGCACAGGCGACACCCGAAGCGGTGGAGTACACCGAGATCCTGGAGGCGGAGGACCGCCCGTGGGTGACCGTGGTCTGGGACGATCCGGTCAATCTCATGCACTACGTCACGTATATCTTTCAGAAGCTTTTCGGCTACAGCAAAGCGAAGGCGACCGAGCTGATGCTCAAGGTCCACAACGAGGGCAAGGCGGTGGTCTCGTCCGGTTCCCGCGACAAGATGGAACACGATGTCCAGCGGCTGCACGCCGCCGGACTTTGGGCCACCATGCAGCGGGACGACTGACCAGCGCGACTACCCTGACGCCGTGCGCAAGTGGAGCAGGAAGAACTCGCTGAGCGGTCTCAAACTGCGATCCGAAATGGACGCACGTGAGGCCAACGTGCTTCGGTCCCTGGTCGGTGCGGTCTCCGGACTGCTCACCGAGCGCGCCGGGTCGGCGCCCGACGACGACTTGGCCGCCCTCACCGGACTGCGATCCGGCAACACCGTCCCGCCGGAGGATCCGCGGCTGCGCAGACTGCTGCCGGACTTCCACCGCAACGAGCCCGGCTCGCCGGACGCCGAACGCGCCGACCTCAACAGCGCGCTGCGCGGTCTGCACGAGCCCGACATCATCGACGCCAAGCTGGCGGCGGGCTCGGTCGTGCTGGACACCGTGCCGAGCGCGGGCGGCAAGATCGTCATCACCCCCGAGCAGGCCGACGCGTGGTTGACCGCGCTCACCGACGTGCGGCTGGCGCTGGGCACGGTGCTGAACATCGATGCCGACACGCCCGACCATCTCGATCCCGACGATCCGCGCGCCCCGCACCTGGACGTGTACCACTGGCTGACCTGGATGCAGGACTCGCTGCTCCAGGCGCTGGCTCCCTGACCGGCCGCGCTGCGATGATCGGCGCGAACCGACCAGCAGTCCCGCGCCGTGAGGAGTACCGATGGTGAATGCCGAACCGGGTGAACGCAACTCGCTCACCGATGTGCCCGGAGTACTGGTCGGTCATCATCACGTCCTCGATCCGGACGCCACGCTCGGTTCCGGATCGGCGACGGGATGCACGGTGGTGCGCGTGCCGGGCGGCGCGGTGGCGGCGGTCGACGTGCGCGGCGGCGGGCCTGGTACCCGTGAGACCGATCTGCTCGATCCGATGAACACCGTCCGGCAGATCGACGCGATCCTGCTCACTGGCGGCAGCGCCTTCGGGCTCGCCGCGGCCGACGGCGTGATGCGGTGGCTGGAGGAGAACGGCGCGGGCATCGTGATGGACCCGGCGGACCCGAGCCGGGTGGTGCCCATCGTCCCCGGCGCGGTGATCTTCGATCTTCCGGTCGGCGCGTGGGACATCCGTCCGACCGCCGAGTTCGGCTACCGGGCCGCCGCGGCGGCGGACGTCGACTTCGCTCGCGGTTCGGTCGGTGCGGGCGTCGGCGCGCGCGCCGGTTCGATCAAAGGCGGGATCGGCACGGCGAGCATCGTGCTGGGTGATGGCGTGGCCGCGGGAATCACCGTCGCGGCGCTGGTCGTGGCGAATCCGGTCGGCTCGGTGTTCGATCCCCGCACGGGGTTGCCGTGGGGGTGCGGCACCGATGGGCCCGCCTTCTTCGGTCTGCGGCAGGCGACCCCGGAGCAACTGGCGGCGGCGAACGCGCTGCCGGTGAAGGGCACCGTGCTCAACACCACGATCGGCGTCGTGGCCACGGACGCTCCGCTCGACCCGGCCGGATGCAAGCGCGTCGCGGCCACCGCGCACGACGGGCTGGCCAGGGCGATCCGTCCCGCGCACTCGCCCCTGGACGGGGACACCCTCTTCGCGCTCGCCACCGGAACGGCGGAGGAGGGCGGCGACTTGCCGTTGCCGCCCGCCTTCCCCGCCGATCTGCTTGTCCTGGACCAGATCTGCACCGCCGCCGCCGTCTGCGTCGAACGCGCCATCGTCGACGCGATCCGCTCGGCGCACCCAGTGGCGGGCATCCCGGCCTACAACGACCTGTTCGGTGTTTGAACAGGCGATGCCGGGAACCGGGGGACCGGGCGACGTCGCCGGGGGAATAGCCGAATATCCTGGCTCGTTGTCGACTGCGATGGGTCGGCGTTGTGGAAAGGTGTGCGACTCGTGCTGGTGATCAGGGCCGACCTCGTGGAGGCGATGGTGGCGCACGCGCGCGCCGATCACCCCGATGAGGCCTGCGGTGTCATCGCGGGGCCGGAGGGTTCGGATCGTCCGGAGCGCTTCATCGCCATGGTCAACGCCGAGCGTTCGCCCACGTTCTACCGCTTCGACTCCGGCGAGCAGTTGAAGGTGTGGCGCGCGATGGACGACGCCGACGAGGCGCCGGTCGTCATCTACCACTCGCACACCGCCACCGAGGCCTATCCGAGCCGGACCGACGTGTCGTACGCCTCCGAGCCGTTCGCGCACTACGTGCTGATCTCAACCCGCGATCCCGAACGGCACGAGCTGCGCAGCTACCGGATCGTCGACGGCGAGGTCACCGAGGAACCGGTGCGGATCGTCGACGCGTACGAGAACTAGACCGATGCCTGTTCGCGAAACCGAGGAGTACCCATGCCGGTAACCGTCTCCATTCCGACCATCATGCGCGGCCTCACCGGAGGTGAGAAGCGCGTGCAGGCCGAGGGCGCCACGCTGTCGGCGCTGATCGACGACCTAGAGGCCAACCACCCCGGGCTCGCCGAGCGCCTGCTGAAAGACGGCAAGCTGAACCGCTACGTCAATATCTACGTCGACGACGAAGACGTGCGCTTCGCGGGCGGGCTGGCCGCCGAAGTGCCCGAGGACGCCAGCGTCACGATCCTGCCCGCCGTGGCCGGAGGCTGACCCGTCCCGTGGCGCGTTACGAATCGCTGATCGCGACTCTCGGCAATACCCCGCTGGTCGGGCTGCGCACCCTGTCCCCGCGATGGGACGGTGACGATCACGTGCGGCTGTGGGCCAAGCTGGAGGATCGCAACCCCACCGGCTCGATCAAGGACCGGCCCGCCCTGCGGATGATCGAGCAGGCCGAGGCCGACGGGCTGCTGCGGCCCGGTTGCACGATTCTCGAACCCACCAGCGGCAACACGGGCATCTCGCTGGCCATGGCGGCGAAGCTCAAGGGATACCAGCTGGTCTGCGTGATGCCCGAGAACACCTCGGTGGAGCGGCGGCAGTTGCTCACCATGTTCGGGGCCAGGATCATCGATTCCCCGGCCGCGGGCGGCTCCAATCAGGCCGTCGCGCTGGCGAAGAAGATCGCCGCGGAGAACCCCGATTGGGTGATGCTCTACCAGTACGGCAATCCGGCGAACACGGCGGCGCACTACGAGACGACCGGCCCGGAAATTCTGGCCGACCTGCCCGAGATCACCCATTTCGTCGCGGGTCTCGGCACCACGGGCACGCTGATGGGGACCGGCCGCTTCCTGCGGGAGAAGGTGCCCGGCATCGAGATCGTGGCCGCCGAACCGCGTTACGGCGAACTGGTCTACGGCCTGCGCAACATCGACGAGGGATTCATCCCCGAGTTGTACGACGAGAGCGTGCTGACCACCCGTTTTTCGGTCGGCCCGTACGACGCGGTGAAACGCACCCGTGAACTGGTGCTGGAAGAGGGCATCTTCGCCGGGATCTCCACCGGCGCCATCCTGCACGCCGCGCTCGGCGTCGCCCGCAAGGCGGTCAAGGCGGGCACGCGCGCAGACATCGCGTTCGTGGTCGCCGACGGCGGATGGAAATACCTGTCGACCGGGGCATACGACGGCACGCTCGAAGAGGCGGAAGAGCGGCTCGACGGCCAGCTCTGGGCCTGATTCCCGGCCGCGCCGGTACCCTCGGTGAGGCGGGGCCACGTCCCCGCCACGGCGAGGAGGTGGCCATGACCGGCGCGGGACTCGGGCCGTCGTTCGACCCTGATCGGCCGCCTGCGCTTCGTGCGCAATTGGGCAAGCCCGCCGGTGTGCCCACAGCGCCCGCCACCGCGGGCTTCGCCGCGATCAAGCAACTGTGGCTGCGGGCCGGCGTGCTGATCGCCGGATTCGTGGGGGTGCTGTACGGCGTCGAAGGGGTCGACACCGCCGTCGGTGGCCGGCTCGACCACGCGGGCATCGAGCCGCGCCGCGCCGACGGGCTGACCGGCATCCTGTTCGCCCCGTTGTTGCACGGCGGCTGGCCACATCTGATCGGCAACACACTCCCGGTGCTGGTGCTCGGCTTCCTGGTCCTGGTGACGGGCATCGGCCGCGGGCTGGCCGCGACCGCGATCATCTGGCTGGGGGCCGGGCTCGGCGTCTGGCTCACCGGGGCGACGGGGAGTACGCATATCGGCGCGTCGTCGCTGGTGTTCGGCTGGCTGACCTTCCTCATCTCCCGTGGCTGGTTCGCGCGCAACGTCGGGCAGATCGTGCTCGGTCTCGTGGTGCTGGCCCTCTACGGGTCGCTGCTGTGGGGCGTTCTGCCGGGACAGCCCGGAATCTCTTGGCAGGGGCATCTATTCGGCGCGTTGAGTGGATTGCTGGCCGGCTGGGTACTCTCTGGAGATGCACGACGAAACCGCCGCGGGGACCGAGCCGGAATCGGCGCGTCGCCGCGGTGACCGGGCGGCCCGCCGGAGATGTGGGGGGATCCTTTCTTGAGTGAGAATTCCGCGTGGCAGCATGGGGGAATGCGCCTTACCGTCCTCGGGTGCTCGGGCAGTGTGTCCGGCCCGGACTCTCCCGCGTCGGGTTACCTGCTGACCGGCCCGGACATGCGGCCGACGGTGATCGATTTCGGTCCGGGAGTGCTGGGCGCGTTGCAGCGCCACGCCGATCCCGGTGAGGTCGACATCTTCCTGACCCATCTGCATGCCGACCACTGCCTGGACCTGCCCGGTTTGCTGGTATGGCGCCGCTACCACCCGACGCCCCCGGAGGGCAAGGCGATCGTGCGCGGCCCGTCGGACACCTCGTTGCGCATCGGCAACGCCTCCGCCGAGGTCGGCGGCGAATGCGACGACTGGTCCGATGTGATCGACATGCGGCGCTGGGTCGAAGGCGAGCCCATCTCCTTCGGGCCGGGTCACACCGTCACCGCGCGCCGGATGTACCACCCCCCGGAGTCCTACGGTCTGCGGATCGTCACCGCTGCCGGACGCACTTTCGTCTACACCGGCGACACGGCACTGTGCCCCCAGGTCCACGAACTCGCGCAGGGCGCCGACATCCTGATGGCGGAAGCCTCCTGGACCCACGACCCGGCGAATCGCCCTCCCGGCATTCACCTTTCGGGCACCGAGGCCGGCCGGATCGCCGCCGAGGCAGGCGTAAAAGAACTGCTGCTCACCCACATCCCCCCGTGGACTTCCCGCGAGGACGTGATCGCCGAGGCGAAAGCAGAGTTCACCGGCCCCGTGCATGCGGTGGCTCCGGGCGAAACCTTCGATCTCTGACCGAATCCCGGGTAACGCCGGGCATGACGCGAACTTCACGAGCGGAACCGCGTCACCGGCCTTGTGCACCCCGCGCGGCAGCACGCCGGTCTGCTTTTGATATCGACGTGCCCAGCGCGCCGCGACCACGTCTTTCGAGCCAGCTCACTGCACACCGCGTGCACCGGGTGGCGAGTTGCGATACCGACGCGCCCAGCGCACCGTAACCCCGTCTTTCGAGCGAAGCGAGACCGAGCATGCGCCGTTCGCGGCCCGGCTCGCGTTTGCGCGGCCGCCGCGCACGCGACGAAGGAGCAAGCGGCGGTCGC
>NZ_JBSGIB010000038.1:0-26520 GCF_053604885.1 Nocardia sp. NPDC003999 | reverse complement strand
GACCGGGTCGACCGCGAGCCGGTAGCCCGCGGTCGAGGACTCCACCAGCTCGTCGGCTCCTTCGTCGCGTACGCGGCGGCCGCGCACACGCGAGCCGGGCCGCGAACGGCGGATGCTCGGTCTCGCTTCGCTCGAAACCGGGAGTTGCGGTGCGCTGGGAGCGTAGGTGTCGGAGCTTGCTATCGAGTGCATGCCGTTTGTTGTGACCCGGCACCGGCTCAGTCCGACTGCCGCTTGTTCCTTTGTCGCCTGCTGTGCTGGTGTTCGCGGCTGCCTGGTGGCTCGCCGGCACCGATCGGCGGGTGTTCGGTTGCGCTGCGCTCGAAAGACGTGGTTGCGGTGCGCTGGGAGCTTCGGTGTCGACGCTTCACTTACTGGTGCACGGTTTGTAGTGGCTGGTCGTCGGCTCGGCGACCGACGCATGCTATTTGTCGCCTGCGCGGGGGTCACTCGGATGTGGGCGAGGCGGCGAACGGTGCGTGCCAAGTCTCGATCACTCGGACCGGAGTCAGCGATAGTTGTTGCGCGGGAAGAAGTATGCCGGAACGGACACGCGGCGCGTAGCTGTGCCGGTCGAGTGCCACGGGTTGCGCGGTCAGCCGGGGCCGCGGACGATGCCCGACCGACTTCGTCATAGTGCCTCGCCGTCGCGATTCGCGGCGCGTTCACTGGCGGATTGCCGCTGATCTCACCTACGGCACGGGCCGGGTGCTCGACGAGGTCGAGTGCCCGGCCCGTGCCGTGGGATTCCTACTTGTGCCGTCCGTGCAGGAACGGGACGAGCTTGCGCAGCAGCTTCATCGTGGAGTCGGTGCGGCTGTAGCTCAGCAGCGCCATGCCAGGAACGGTGAAGCGCTGCACCGCGATCGAGTGCGGACGGGTGAACTCGCGCAGACCAGGTTCGCCGTGGATGCGGCCGATGCCGGAATCGCCGACGCCGCCGAAGGGCAGGCCGGGGATGGCGGCGAAGGCGAGCACCGAGTTCACCGAGGTGGCGCCGACGCGCAGCCTGCGCGCGATGTCCAGGCCGTTCTTCTTCGAGTAGACCGCCGAGGACAGGCCGTACTTGGAGTTGTTGGCCAGTTCCACCGCCTCGTCGACGCCGTCGACGGTGCGGATGGTGATGGTCGGGCCGAAGGTCTCCTCGGCCACCGCCTCGGAGTTCTCGTCCACGTCGACCAGTACGACCGGTTCGATGAACGGCGCCTTGACCGACTCGGGGCCGCCGAGCACCGCGGTGCCGCCGTTCTTCAGCGCGTCGTCGATATGGCGGCGCACGATGTCGATCTGGCTCGGCATGGTCATCGGGCCGTAGGCGGCCTTGTCGCCGGAGCCGGGCTTGATGTCGGTGAGGATGCGCTTGACCTCCGCGACGAACTCCTCGCGCACCGAGCGGTCGACGTAGACCCGCTCGACGCCCGCGCAGGTCTGACCGCTGTTGGCGGTGGCGCCCCAAGCGACCGCGTCCGCCGCGGCCTTGATGTCGGCGTCGGCGGCGACGATCACCGCGTCCTTGCCGCCGCACTCCAGCAGCACGGGGGTGAGCCGTTCGGCGGCGGCGGCCATGATCCGCTTACCCGTGGCGGTGGAGCCGGTGAACGCGATCTTGTCGACGTCCGAACGGACCAGCGCCGCACCCGTGGCGCCATAGCCGTTGATCGTGCTGAACACGCCCTCGGGCAGTTCACGATTGGCTTCGGCGAACGCGTCGGCGAGGAAATTGCCGATGCCGGTGGAGTACTCGCTCGGCTTGAACACGACGGTGTTGCCCGCGGCGAGCGCGTAGGCGATGGAACCGTTCGGTGTGTAGACCGGGTAGTTCCACGGGCCGATCACGCCGACGACGCCGAGCGGGCGCTGCTCGAGCCGGGCGCTGAAGTTCGACATCAGCGCGCCAGGGGAGACCCGCTTGGGGCCGAGCACCTTCTTGGCGTTCTTGGCCGCCCAGGAGATGTGCTCGAGCGCGAGCATCAATTCCAGGAAGGCGTCGTCGAGCGGCTTGCCGTTCTCCGCGTGGATCAGGGCGCAGAATTCCTCCGATTTCTGCACCAGCTTGCTCGACCAGCGCAGCAGATGCGTGCGCCGCTCATCGAAACTCAGCGCGCCCCAGGTGGCGGCCGCTGCGCGAGCCTTGGCGACCGCGGCGGCCACCGCGTCGTCGTCGGCGATGACGTGCGTGCCGATCACCTCGCCTGTCGCCGGATTGACCGACGTCAGTGCCGTGTCGTGATCGGCCGGTTTGGTGTCGGTGGATGTCACAGTGGTTCTCCTCTTGCCGTCTGCGGTCGACGGTCGATGCGCATGTCCGAGTGGACGGGCAGCCCGTCCTCCGATGAGAGAATGCTATGCCACAACTCTCAACAGGTCACCAGCTATGCACCAATTGTCCCCGACGCTGTCGGTGGCGAGTGGGACTATCGGGATATGTGCGGACGATATGCGACCACGACCAATCCCGGCAGGCTCGCGGTGGAGTTGGATGCGCTCGACGAGACCGGCGCGGCCGACGAGAGCTCGTTCACCAATTACAACGTCGCTCCGACGACGCAGGTGCTCACCGTGGTCGAGCGGCACGACCGAGACCACGAAGACGACGACCCGAAACTGCGTATCCGGCGCATGCGCTGGGGCCTGATCCCGGTATGGACCAAAGCGGCCGAGCCCGGTGTACCGGTCAAAGGCAAACCGCTGTTCAACGCCCGCGCCGACAAGGCCGCCACCACGCCGTCCTTCCGTGACGCGGTGAAGTCCCGGCGCTGCCTGGTGCCGATGGACGGCTGGTACGAGTGGGTCGTCGAGCCGAACGGCGAGAAAGGCAAAGCCGCCAAGCATCCCTACTACATGGCCAACGCGGACGGTTCCCGTCTCTACATGGCCGGCCTGTGGTCGGTCTGGCGCGACCGGTCGCAACCGGAGAGCCGACCGCTGCTGTCGTGCACCATCCTCACCACCGACGCGGTCGGCGAACTCACCCGCATCCACGACCGGATGCCGCTGCCCATGCCACGGGAACATTGGGACGCGTGGCTGGACCCGGATCACCCGGCCCCGGCGAGCCTGCTGGAGACGCCGTCCGAGGAGACGGTCGCCGCCATCGTGCCCCGCCCGGTCCCATCCCTGGTCAACAGCGTGCGCAACAACGGCCCCGAACTGCTCGCCCCGGTGGACGATCAAAAGGAAGCAGAGCAGATCACCCTGCTGTGAGCGCCGGCTGCCCCACCGCCGGATCCCGCGCCGCCGCAGGCACACGGGGCGTGCCGTGCTGGATCGGCGTGCAATCGGACATTCGCACCGCTTGAATCTCCACCACGAACGAGCGCCCGGGTCCGACAACGGAATGGCTTGCTGCGCCCTGGTGATGGCGGCCGTGGCTCGTCCGCAGTCGGCTCAACGCGTCCGAGCGGCTGCCGCGTTCGCAAGGAGTTGCGTTGCATACACGGTCTCGAGTGTGGTCCAGCCGTTGGCGGCTGGATCGGGTGCCGGACCAACCGCCTGACGCAAACGGCGTCGGCCCAACCCCCGGTTTCGAGCGAAGCGAGACCGAGCATGTTCCGTTCGCGGCCCGGCTCGTGTCCGAGTGGCCGCCGCGTAGGCGACGAAGGAGCAAGCGGCGGTCACTCGGACACGAGCCATAAAGGGGCCGCGAACACGCAGCGCCGAAGGCGCTGCAAAAAATCACAGACTGCACTTCACGCTGGGTGAAGCGATATTCAAGCCGCACTTGATGATTCCGGCGACCAAGTCGATCAGCTTGGTGGTGACATTGCCGCTCAGCTTCTCGGCTTTCCCGGACTTGTCGTCACTCTTCGAACCCTGGCCGCCGAAGTCGAACACGGAATCGCTGACCTGCGTGATCTGCGGGCTGTCCGGCGCGGCGGCTGCCTCGGGGGCGAGGAGCGTTGCCGAACCGAGAGCCAAGACGAGAGCTCCGAACAACGCGACGATCACGGTGCGCACACGCTGCTGCGTAGACATTCGCATCACATCCTCGAGTCGGGTCTATCTGGCCAGTTCAGTAACGCACAGATCGCGGTGATCGTGGCGGAATTACGCGGATGTCACGGGCGCGGTCACCGCGGCGGTCAGCCGGATCAGGTCGGCGGGCGCCAGCTCGATCTCCAGTCCGCGCCGTCCGGCGCTGCACAGCATCCGGTCCCAGGTCAGCGCCGAGTCGTCGATCACGGTGGGCAGCCGTTTGCGCTGACCGAGCGGTGAGATGCCGCCGAGGACGTATCCGGTCGTCTTCTCCGCTCGCGTCTTGTCCGCCATGCTCGCCTTCGGCGCGCCGAGCGCCGCCGCCGCGGCTTTGAGCGACAACGTGTTCGGCACCGGAAGCACGGCCACCGCGAGCGCGCCGGTGGCCAATTCGATGACCAGGGTCTTGAAGATCTGCTCGGCCGCGACTCCGAGTTCGGCGCCCAGCGCGTCGACCGCCTCGGTGCCGTAGGAGTCGGAGCGCGGATCGTGCTTGTAGGCGTGCACGCGATGGGACACCTTCGCCTGGGTCAACGCGCGGATCGCGGGAGTCGAGCCTGCTGCCATGGGCCAAACCCTAACGGCGGCTGTGACCCTGCCCGCAACGGGATTTCCTGCGAATTCGCCGGGAGCCGGTGGCTGGTGGGAACACCGGACGGGTCGCGCATGTTGTAGCCGGTACACCGCGCTCGGAATGATTTCCACCGCGTGAGCAGGCCCTATGGAGACGTGAAGGAGATGCCTGTGCCCGTGCTGCTCGATGACCGCCCGGTAGGGACCGACGTGTCCCCGACCGACGGCGGATTCTCCTTCGATGTGCCGATGCCGGTAGATTTGGCAGGTACGGCGATCGAAGGGACAGGTGTGACGAGCGACGATGACGTGGCGGCCGACGATGTCGCCGCCGTCGACGATGCCGAGCTGGCACAGCGGTTCGAACGGGACGCGCTCCCGCTGCTCGACCAGCTCTACGGCGCCGCGCTGCGCATGACCAGGAACCCGGCGGATGCCGAGGACCTGGTCCAGGAGACCTACGTGAAGGCCTACCAGGGCTTCAAGTCGTTCCGGGAGGGCACCAATCTGCGTGCCTGGCTGTACCGGATCCTGACCAACACCTACATCAACTCCTACCGCAAGAAGCAGCGCCAGCCCGCGCAGTATCCGACCGACGAGATCACCGACTGGCAGCTGGCGGCGACCGCCGAGCACACGTCGCAGGGGCTGCGCTCGGCCGAGGTCGAGGCGCTGGACGCGCTACCGGACGACGACATCAAGGCCGCGTTGCAGGAACTCCCTGAGGAGTTCCGCATGGCGGTGTACTACGCCGACGTCGAGGGTTTTCCGTACAAGGAAATCGCCGACATCATGGGCACTCCCATCGGTACGGTGATGTCCCGGCTGCACCGCGGCCGGAAGCAACTGAAGGGTTTGCTCGCCGATGTCGCGCGCGAGCGTGGATTCAACCGTTCGGGGGAACGCCAGGAGGTCAAGCAGTGAGTACCGAGCGGGACCCCGACATGGAGCTCGACTGCACGGCGGTGCTCGCCGACGTGTGGCTGATGCTGGACGGCGAGTGCGACGACGCGACTCGGGAACGATTGCAGCACCACATGGAGCACTGCAGTCCGTGTATCGAGGCCTACGGCATCGAGGAGAAGGTCAAGAGCCTGCTCAGCCGCAAATGTGGCGGTGATCGCGCGCCCGAGTCGCTGCGTGAGCGCCTGACCATCGAGATCCGCCGGACGACCGTGACCACGGAGACTTCGGTCGAGACCTCCGACTGAAGAAGGCGGAGGTACGCATCGCCGATCCGCGAAACGCGAGCGGCACGCCTTCCTGCTGGAAGTGCGTGCCGCTTCGTGCTTGCGGGCCGAGCGTAGCGCTCAGGCGTTGGGCCGCTTGCCGTGGTTGGCCGCGTTCCCCTTGCGGCTACGCTTCTTACGTCCGCGCTTACCCATGAGTAGTCTCCCTTCTGATTGAAGGCCATTCTTTCACGTGTGGTTGGCTGTACCGTCAGCGGATGCAGGCCAACGAGGATATGGGGTGTCATGGCTGAGCAAGTACTCGCCGAGCTGGTGTCGGTCGTCTACCAGGTGGTCGCCGAGGAAGGCGACGAAGTCCAGGAGGGCGACACCCTGGTGATCCTCGAGTCGATGAAAATGGAGATCCCGGTGGTCGCGGAGTCCAGTGGCACGGTGACCTCGATCGGTGTCAAGGAAGGCGACGCGATCAAGGCGGGCCACCTCATCGCGGTCATCTCCTGATCGATTGCGGCGGTAGATCTGCATGGCGACACTGAGCGAGCTGCTGGCCGAGCACACCGACCTACCCGGCGTCGCCGTGGATCATCTGCAGCGCGTGGTGGGCGATTGGCAGTTGCTGTCCGATCTGTCCTTCGCCGATCTGCTGCTGTGGGTCGGTGCGGGACCGGTGACGGACGGCGCGGACATCGTCTGCGTCGCGCAGTGCCGTCCCACCACCGCGCCCACCGTGCACCAGGAGGACCTGGTGGGCACGGTCGCGCTGCGGACCGACCATCCGCAGGTGTTCGAGGCGCTGCTCACCGGCGAGACCGTACGAGCCGACAGTGAGGGCGAGGCCTCCGGCGTCTATCACCCGCATCCGGTGCCCGCGGTCCGCGAGGCCATACCGGTGCGCTGCGGCGACGACGTGATCGCGGTGCTGAGCCGGGACACCGATCGGCAACGCTCCCGGGTGCGCAGTCAGCTGGAGAGCGCCTACGTGGCGTGCGCGGACGATCTGTGCCAGATGATCGCCGACGGCACCTTCCCGACCACCGAGGATCGCGCGGCCACCCATTCCAGCCCGCGCGCGGGAGACGGATTCATCCGGCTCGACACCGAGGGCATCGTCGTCTACGCCAGCCCGAACGCGCTGTCGGCCTACCACCGGATGGGTTTGCAGGCCGACTTGGCGGGCCAGGATCTCGCCGTCACCACCCGTTCGCTGATCACCGACCCGTTCGATGCCCAGGAAGTGGTCGGCGACATCCAAGCCGCCCTGGCCGGGCGGACCGGACGCCGGATGGAGGTGGAGGCGCGTGGAGCCACCGTGCTGCTGCGCACCCTCGTGTTGCGCCCGCACGGTGAGCTGGCCGGCGCCGCGGTGCTCGTCCGCGACGTCACCGAGGTCAAGCGGCGCGATCGCGCGCTGCTGAGCAAGGACGCCACCATCCGGGAGATCCACCACCGGGTCAAGAACAACTTGCAGACCGTCGCCGCGCTGCTGCGCCTGCAGGCCCGCCGCACCGAGAACGAGGAGGCGCAGGTCGCGCTCACCGAATCGGTGCGCAGGGTCACCTCCATCGCCTCGGTGCACGAGATGCTGTCGATGTCGGTGGACGAAGAGGTCGATCTCGATGAGGTCGTGGACCGGCTGCTGCCGATCATGGCCGACGTGGCCACGGTGCACACCACGCGCATCAAGGTGCGCCGCGCCGGTTCGCTCGGCGTCTTCTCCGCCGAACGCGCCACCCCCTTGGTGATGGTGCTCACCGAACTGGTGCAGAACGCCATCGAGCATGCCTTCGACTCGGGCGAAAACGGCACGGTGACAATCCGTTCCGAGCGTTCGGCCCGCTGGCTCGACGTGATCATCAGCGATGACGGCCGCGGTCTGCCGCCCGGGTTCAGCCTGGAGTCCTCCGATCGGCTCGGCCTCCAGATCGTCCGCACCTTGGTGACGGCCGAACTCGGCGGCTCCATCGGCCTGCACCCCGGCGCCGACATCGGTACCGATGCCGTCCTTCGCGTTCCGCTTGGCCGTCGTTCCGGCCGCTGACCAGCGCGTTCGGGCCGTGAGCCGCAGCTCACGAGGATCACCGCGTCAAGTCGCGCTCGGCAGCGCCGCAGTTTCCCATCGCCGCGAGCAGGCGGTGCCGGATCCGTCGCCCGCGCTATCGGTCGTGCCCGCTGCGCGCTGTTGCTCGGAGGTCGCGGAATGGCCGCTTCTCGGGCGCGGTGTGTGGCTTGCGGCACGGTTACTTCCCGAATGTCCGCAACGAGTGGAATGCGAGGTGTCGCACTGATTCGCGACCGTCCCAACCCGATTGGAAACCAACCACTTTCCCACAAGTTCCGCTCGTCCGCGAGTCGAACCGCGGCCCGCGCCGCGCTCTGATCCGCGCTGCCGATATTGCCGTCCGGCGAACCGCATTGGTCGGCTTCCGGATTCGTCGCGAAGCGAGACCGGTCATTTCCAGTTCGCGGACGAGCGTGCAAAAACAACACAGCCCGGCACCTTTGGGTGCCGGGCTGAAATGCGTTACCGGGCCGGGCTGAATGGCCCGGTAAGGCCGGTCGTCTGGAGATCAGACGACGGTGCGGGTGCGGGTGCGCGCGTTGCGACGCTTGAGCGCGCGGCGCTCGTCCTCGCTCATACCACCCCACACGCCGGCGTCTTGTCCGGACTTCAGGGCCCAGGACAGGCAGTCGGCGGTTACGGGGCAGCGAGCGCAGACCAGCTTGGCATCGGCAATCTGCGCGAGCGCCGGACCACTGTTACCCACGGGGAAAAACAGCTCGGGGTCCTCATCGCGACAGATGGCCTTGTGGCGCCAGTCCATTCCTCTGCTCCTTTGCTGGGCGCCGCGCAGGGCGCCGATGGTTTGTGGTTCGTTCACTTGTGCGACTCGAATGTTTCCGCACGGTTGCTTGTGAATGCTTTCACGAACACCGTAGATGTCAATAGGCACGCGGTGCACCGTGGGGAAGCTCACGCTCTGAAGGCCCCCGCTGTGGGGAAGCCTGCCCGGTCCTTTGTACTCGCTCTATCCGGATTTCGCAGCACTAACCGCGATGTTTTTCCCGGTGTTTCGCCGCTCAGCGCGGTCTCGGCGCGACGACGGCCAGGACATCGGGCACGGCAGTGAAATCCACCACGTTGCGCTTCCCGATGAAGTCGCCATCGATTTGCAGGCCGATCGGTTCTTTGGACTCGATTCGTACGGCGGGAACGTCGTCTTCGCGAAATAAATTGCGGGACTTGGGATTCCCGTTGGCCGCCAGGAGCTGGCGCGCGAGCAGGAGCGTCGGGAGGACCGCCATGGAGCGCACCGCAAACACTCCGAGGCCCGTTTCGAACCGGGTGCCGGGGTTGGTGTGCACCGGCGTGGCATTCAGATATGTCCACGGTGTGGTGTTGGTAACGAAGGCGTAATGCACCTCGTCCACGGGCTCTCGGCCGGGAATTTCGACCCGAACGCCGGGTTCCTTGCGTTTTGCCCGGAAGAATTGTCGCACAGTTGTTCGAACATAACGTGCCGGAGTGGCGGCGCGTCCGCGGGCGCGGCTCGCGTCGATCGCCTCGCAGACGTCGGCGTCGAGTCCGACGCCTGCGCTGAAGCAGAACCAGCGGTCGTCGGCCAGCCCGAGACCGATCCGGCGATCGGCGTCCAGCGTGAGCAGGTCGATGAGCTGGTTGGTCGCGGTCACCGGGTCGGGGGAGATGCCGAGCGCCCTGGCGAAGACGTTGGCCGAGCCGCCCGGGATCACACCCAGGCGTGGCAACCAGGCTTGACCGTCGTCGAGGACGGGCAGCGGCAGGAAGCCGTTGATGGTCTCGTTGACCGTCCCATCGCCACCGTGCACGACGATCAGGTCCATCTCGTTCGTGGCTGCCCATTGGGCCAGTTCCGCGGCGTGGCCGCGATGCTGGGTATGCGCAACGGTCAGCTGAGTGCGGCTCTCCAACGCGTGCGCGAGTAGGTCCCTGGTCGCCGGTGTGGTCGAGGTGGCATTCGGGTTCACGATCAGCAGCGTCCGCACGATGGCAGCCTAGTTGGCGGCCGACCGGCCCTGGAAAAGCGGCGAGCGATGCGCCGGATGCCGTTGCCCGGCATACGCCAGGACGATGACGCGGACCAGCGGGGCCGTAGGCTTGCCGCGTGAACGAGCGTCAGCAAGGGAAGCGAGGACACCGTGCGCTGCGGCGCACGACGGAGCCGAGCGAGGCGCGATCGTGAGCGACAAGAGCGCGGCCGCGGGAACGGCGCCGACGACGGTGCGGGCGGCCGGCGGATTGGTGACGCTCGAAGGCGTCGTCGCCGTCGGCTTCGCGATCGTGCTGGTGGTGCGGGGGCTGCTCGGGCACGACCAGTCCGCGACCAGTGGCTACGGCACGGCGGCCTGGTTCGGCATCCTCGGCGGGGCGGTGCTGGCCGCAGGCATCGGGCTCCTGCTGGGAAAACGCTGGGGTCGCGCCATCGCCGTCATCGCGCAGCTGCTGTTGCTCCCGGTCACCTGGTCGCTGCTCACCGACTCGCATCAGCCGGTCTACGGCACGGTGCTCGGGGTGGTCGCGGTCGCCGCGCTGGTGCTGCTGTTCGCGCCGCCGTCCACCCGCTGGATGGCGCAGGACTACGGCGTCGAACCGGAATAGTTCCCGGTGGCCGTGCGCAGCGCCGCGCGGCAGAGGTGGTCGGCGTGCCGGGTGGTCTCCGGTAGCCGGTAGCGCGGGGTCAGCGCCAGCACCTGTGCGCAGGCGGTGTCGAGGTCGATGCGGTGCCCCACGGAGACGAACACCGGCTTGACGCCGGTTCTGGTGCGCAACGCCCGCCCCACCACCGCTCCGTCGATGGTGATGTCGGTGGCCGCGCCGCGTTCCGGACCCGGTTCGGCGTAATCGCCCCATACCGTCTTCGCCACGCCGATCGTCGGCACGCCGGTGAGCAGTCCGAGGTGGCAGGCGAGGCCGAAGCGGCGCGGATGGGCGAGTCCCTGGCCGTCGCAGACCAGCAGATCCGGTGCGCTGTCGAGCTTTTCGAGCGCGGCGAGGGTGGCCGGGATCTCCCGGAAAGCCAGCAGGCCGGGCACGTACGGGAAATCGGCGACGCCGTGCGCGACCGCGGAGGCGACCGGTCGCAGGGTGTCCGCCGCCAAGACGACGACGGCCGTGGCCACGGCGCCGGTGTCGCCGTAGGCCGAGTCGAGTCCGGCCATCGTGCGGAATCGGGTACCGGGCGGGGTGACCGGAGTGACCAGCGGCCGCAACTCGTCCTGCAGGGCCATGGCCGATTCGGCAGTGGTGGGCCAGGACGCGAGATCGAGCGGCGGGAACCAGGACATCCGCGCTACCGCGCGTCGGCGGCCAGCTTGCCGAGCGCGTCGCCGGCCAGCCGATAGCCCAGCCATTCGTCCTGGGCTACGGCGCCGATTGATTCGTAGAAGTCGATCGAGGGCTTGTTCCAGGTCAGCACCGCCCAGGAGACGCGGCTGTAGCCGTGCTCGACCGCTTCCTTCGCCAGGGCTGTGAGCAGGGCCTTGCCGTAGCCCTTGCCCCTCGTCTCCGGCCGGACGTAGAGGTCCTCCAGGTAGATGCCGTGCACGCCGTCCCAGGTGGAGAAGTTGAGGAACCAGATGGCGCAGCCGAGCAGCCTCGACTCGTCCGCCACCACGTGCGCGAACACCTTCGGTTCCGCGCCGAACAGCGCGGAGCGCAGCTGCTCGGCGGTGACCGTGCACTCGTGCCGTGCCTTCTCGTAATCGGCGAGGTCGTAGATGAGGTCGACCAGGCCCGGCACGTCGGACGGGACGGCGCGGCGCAGGACGGCGGCGCCGAGGTCGACGGCGCCGAGGTCGACGGCGGTGCGGTCGACGGCGGTGGGGTCGGTGGCGGGTCGGGTCACAGTGACGCTCCGTTGTGTACCAGGTTGTGCGTGCGAATCGTGCGCGCGTCGTGTTCGTAGCCGAGCACGGTCAGCGCGCCGGTCGACATGGCGAATCGGCGGCCCTCCCGGACGTCGAATTCGGCCCAGCGGGCGATCAGCGCGCGGGAGAAGTGGCCGTGCCCCACCAGCACGATATCCCGCTCCGGCAGCGCGGGCGCCACGTCGGCCAGCACCCGGTCGGCGCGCTCGCGCACCTGCTGTGCGGTCTCACCGTCCGGGACCGGGCCCGTCCAGATGGTCCATCCGGGCGCGGACTCGCGGATCTGCGGGGTGGTCAGTCCCTCGTAGGCGCCGTAGTCCCATTCGGCGAGGTCGTCGTCGACCACGGCGCCGGTGAGCCCGGCCAGCTCCGCGGTGCGCATCGCCCGTAGTCGGGGGCTGGTGCGCACCAACGGATTCCGCAATTTCAGCGTGGCGAGCAACTCGCCTGCCGTCCTGGCCTGTTCTTCGCCGCGCTCGGTGAGCGGGAGATCGGTGCGGCCGGTGTGCCGCCGCTGTGTTGACCAGCTGGTCTCGCCGTGCCGAAGCAGCACAACGCGGGCATCGTCGAGTGCGGACATGCCTCCATGATGGTCCACCGTTGATCATGGAGCGGCGCGGTGGTCTCCCCGCGACGGTGACGAAGCGGACTACGATCCTGTCGGCCGCTCGATCTCGAGCACTGTCAGCGGCACCGGCCGCGAGACCTCGGCCTGGTAGTTCGCGAGCAACGGATCGCTCGCGGTCACCCATTGCGAGCTCGTTCGTAGTCGGCCCCCGGCCTTCCGCGCCGCGCACCGGCAGGTGGTCGATTGGTGACGTCGGAGCTCAGCGGCACCAATAGATTCGCCGCGTGCCTCAGCCGAAGGCGTGCAATTCTCCGTCGCGCAGTTCCAGCACGGTGCTCCCGATCACGGTGAGCGAGATCGGGTTTCCGGTATAGCCGGGCCGGTCCACCGGAATCCGACCGGTTTCGGTTCCCGTGGCCGGGTCGAGGACGGCGAGCGCGCCGGTGGTCGGCAGCAGCAGTTTGCCCGCCATCAGCGCGGGCGACCCGAGCGCGCCGCCCGCGGTCCACAGCGGGTCGAAAGTGCTGCCGTTCAAAGCGATCACGCTGTTCCCGGTGAAGACCAGATAGGCCGATCCGATGCGCGTGGTCGTGGCCGTCTGGCTCAGCGGCGCCGAAAGCTGATGCACCACAACGGCGTTGCCGTTCCCGTCATAGACGGCCAAGCGAGGCGGTACCGGCTCGGCGCCGGTCGCGGCGGGGAAGTAGAGCACGATGCGGTTGTCGGAGACCGCGAGCACCCGTGCTTCCGTGGAATCCGATCCGGGACCGGTCAATACGTGCGAGCCGAACTCCTCCGGCACCGTGTTGTCCTTGGGAGCCGGGTTGAGCACCGTCAGCCGCTCGGCCGGGTCGGTGGGGCAGCGTTCCAGCACGGCGAGCCGAGACGGACTGGAACCCGACGACAGCAGCGTGCACCCTTTGCGCGGCTGCGTCCTGACGTTCACCGGGGCGTCGACGAAGCCGTACTCCACGGTGCGCACCAGATCCGAACGCCACATCTCCAGCCGCTGCGGCCCCTGCGCCAACAGGTAGGTGCCGTCGGCCGACAGCCGCACCTCCCGGTCCATGTAGCTGCTGCGCGCGGTGCGGCGGGCGCCGCTGTCGCCGGCCAGCATGGTGGCCTGGCTGCAGCCGCGCTCGTCGCGGTAGACCGCGATCACCATGCCGTACTGGCCCTCGACCCCGCACAGCGGCAAGTCCCGCCGGTACTTCCAGAGCTGATCGCCGGTGCGTGGGTCGCGGCCGGTGACCGTGTCGTCGTCGCCGGTCACCGCGACCCCGCCGGACACCAGCGCCCGCGTGATCGCACGGTCGGGCGCGTGCCACACCTCACGCAGCGCGGTCGGCAGCTGATCGGCCGCGACCGGGGTCGGCACCGTGGAGGACGCGGTCACCGATTCGGTGCCGTGCGCGTCGCCGCGCACCCACACCACGGCTGCCGCGATCACGACGAGAACCGCGATCGCGACTGCGGAGATGATATCGGCGCGCGTCCGCCGCTCGGGTGCGAGCACGAATGCGAGACTAACCGATCCGGGCGGTCAGGCCGACGCGGCGGCCGCGGGCTCGGCCGCGCTCCCGGCGTCCTCCGCCGCGACGTCTCCTTCGCTCGACCGACGCCGCCTGCGCCTGCGGCGAGCGGGACGGTCGGTCGTGTCGGTCCCCTCGGCGGCGCCGTGGTCGTTCGAGGCCTCTGGGCTCGACTCGTCGGTGGCGGCGCTGTCGGTGGTGTCGCCGGTCGCCTTGCGCCGCCTGCGCCTGCGGCGGGCGGGCTTGTCGGCCGCGTCGGCCTCGGGGGCTTCCTGCTCCGTGTCGATGACCTCGTCGTCCACGGCGGAGTCGGTGTCGGCCGCATCGGTGACGTTCGGTGCGCCGTCGATCGGCTTACCGCCGCGGGTGCGCTTGCGGTTGCGCTTGCGCGGGGCGCGGGCCTGGCGTTCGACCACCACCGCGTCCGGGTCGCGTTCCGGCTTCGGCTTGCGGATCACACCGGTGATGCCCTCGGGAATGCCGAGGTCGGTGTACAGGTGCGGCGAGCGCGAGTAGGTCTCGACCGGCTCGGGGATACCGAGGCCGAGCGCGCCGTCGATCGCCGACCAGCGGTTGAGCTCGTCCCAGTCGATCAGCGTCACCGCGACGCCGGTGCGCCCGGCGCGGCCGGTGCGCCCGATCCGGTGCACGTAGGTTTTCTCGTCCTCCGGGCACTGGTAGTTGATGACGTGCGTGACGTCATCGATATCGATGCCGCGCGCCGCGACGTCGGTCGCCACCAGCACGTCGATGGTGCCCTTGCGGAACTTGGTCAGCGCCTTCTCCCGGGCGATCTGCCCCAGGTCGCCGTGCACCGCTCCGACCGCGAACCCGCGCTCGGCCAGTTCGTCGGCCACCTTCTGCGCCGTGCGCTTGGTGCGCGTGAAGATCATCGTCGCGCCGCGGCTCTCGGCCTGCAGGATCCGCGCGATCAACTCGCCCTTGTCCAGGGCGTGCGCGCGGTAGACGAACTGCGCGGTGCGGTCGTGCACCGCCGAGTCGTGCGGCTCCTCGGCCCGGATGTGCGTCGGCCGGGTCAGGAAGGTGCGCGCCAGGGTGATGATCGGCCCGGGCATGGTCGCGGAGAACAGCATGGTCTGGCGCTTGTCCGGGACCATGCCGAGAATGCGCTCGATATCCGGGAGGAAGCCCAGGTCGAGCATCTCGTCGGCCTCGTCGAGCACCAGCACGCCGATCTTGCCGAGGATCAGGTGCTGCTGGTCGGCGAGGTCCAGTAGTCGGCCCGGCGTGCCGACCACCACGTCGACGCCCGCGCGCAGCGCCGCGATCTGCGCCTCGTAGGGGCGGCCGCCGTAGATCGACGCCACGCGCAGCGGCCCCTGATGGTTGGTCAGGTACTTGCTCGCGTTCTCCAGGTCCTGGGTGACCTGGATGCACAGCTCGCGCGTCGGCACGATGACCAGCGCGCGCGGCGTGCCGTCCAGCGGCGTCGTGCCGGATTCCGCGGTGGCGATCCGGTGCAGCAGCGGCACGCCGAATCCGAAGGTTTTACCCATGCCGGTGCGGGCCTGACCGATGAGATCTTCTCCCGCGAGCGCCAGCGGGAGGGTCAGTTCTTGAATGGCGAAAGTACGTTCGATTCCGATCTCGCCGAGTGCGCGGACGATTTCCGCGCGCACGCCCAATTCGGCGAAAGTCGGGGCGGTATGCGTTGCGTCCAGTTCGGCCGTCAACAGGGTCTCCGCCAGACCTGGTTCCTGATCGACTGTGATCTTGCTCAGGGTTCGTGCCTTCCTCGTAATCACGTCCCGCGCGCACGAGGTGGGGCGGACCGGGCGGTCCACGACGACCACGACTCCGCAGGCGATACTTCACCCGGCCACGCTCCGGATGCCGGGCGCCTGCCACAAAAGCGGCGGCTACCTCGCAAAACATCGGCGCGGCGCACTGGTGACGCGGATTGGTGCGCGCACATTTTCCTGTCCAACGAAAACTTCGCACTCGAAACCGGTCGGCAGTCGCAGCGGCGTCCCCGCGGTGTGCGTGAGCGCGACGTCCGGCGACTCTGTCGAGCGAAACTTTCCGTTGTCCGCCGCGATTGTAGCGTGATATTGTGCCGCGTTCGAATTGCCACCACGGCGCGCTATCGAAAATGCTGCGGAGCCGCAGCGCGCTTTCGCCGTGCGGGGCGCCCACGTACGCTGCGCCACATGGGAATTCATCCGGCGCGGCAAATCTGGGCGACGCTAGAACCGCTACACGATGTCGTCTATTTCGGCACCGGCGTCAAGGAGGCGGGCGTCGGGATCGGATTGCGCGGCTACTGGCAGACCTACTTCGCTTTCCGCGCCGCGCCGCTGGGCGCGGTGACGCCCGCTACCGTGCAGGCGGCTTTCGCCGGATTCCACCCCGGCATGGTCCGTCGCGCGCTGCCGGAGGCGTGGGAGCGGGCGACGCCGCAACGCTGCCTGGCCGCTCGGCTCGAGCTGGCCACCGGTCTGCTGCGCGGCGTCGGCGCGGGTGACGCGGTGTCGGCTCGCGCGGTCGAGCTGCTGGCGCCGGTGCAGCGTGCCGCCGATCCGACGGGGCGGGCGCTGTTCGCCGCGAACGCGGCCTTGCCGCTGCCCGCCGACCCGGTGGCCGCGCTGTGGCAGCTGGCCACCTCCCTGCGTGAGCATCGCGGCGACGGCCATGTCGCGGCCCTGGTCACGCACGGTCTCAGCGGACGCCACGCGCTGGTCGTGCAGGTGGCAGCGGGCAAGGCGCCCGAATCGGTGATGCGGCCCGCGCGCGGGGTGTCGGAGGCGGAATGGGCGGACGCTTTCGACGAGCTGCGGGCCCGTGGGCTGGTCGCGGGGGAGCCGGTCACTCCGACTCTCACCGGCAGCGGCGCGGAACTGCTGGCCGCGGTAGAGGCCGAGACCGACGAAGCGGCGTGGACCGGTGCGCTCGCGGTGTTGTCGGCCGACGCGATCACCGAGCTGGCCACCTCGCTCGCGCCGCTGGTGCGCAGCGTGCAGGAGTCGGTGGTTCCGCCGCTCAACCCCGTCGGCATGGGGCCGCGGTAGCGCGGCGGGCAGTTGCCTGTTACCGGCGGTACCGATATGTGAGACTCTCTTCGCTGTGAGCCTTGCCGACACTGTCACCATCGCCGCGCGCAACGCCTGGGCGCTGACCTTCGGCTCCGGCATCGAGGCGCCGGACCCGACCCCCGCGACGATCCTGTGGGACCAGCCGCACCGGCAACTGCGGCGGTTCGAGCGCGCGGAGGGGGATGCGGCGGAAGCGGATTCGGCCGTCCTGCTGGTCCCGCCGCTCGCCGCGCCCGCCACCTGTTTCGATCTGCGGCCCGACCAGAGCCTGGCGCGCTTCCTGCTGGAGATCGGCCGCAGCCCCTACGTCGTCGACTACGGCGAGATCACCTTCGCCGACCGGCGCATGGGCTTCGAGGACTGGATCGACGACATCCTGCCCGAGGCGGTGCTGCGCACCAGCGCCGACCGCGACGGGCGCGCGGTGGATCTGGTGGGCTGGTCGCTCGGCGGCACGCTGGCATTGCTGACCGCCGCGGCGCACGCCGAACTGCCCATCCGGTCCGTCACGGCCGTCGGCTCGCCGCTGGACTACGACCGGATGACCGGCGTGCCGCAGCTGCGCGCGGTCGCGAAACTCACCGGTGGCCGCGGCACCTCGACCGTCATCCGCGCGGCCGGTGGCGTTCCTGCGACACTGACTCGAATCGGCTACAAGGTCACCGCCTGGGATCGTGAGCTGACCCGGCCATGGTTCGTCGCGAGCAATATCGCGCGCACCGAGGCGCTGGCGAAGATGGAGTCGATCGATCGGTTCATGGCCGAGATGCCCGGATATCCGGGTCGTTTCTACGGTCAGCTGTGGGGCCGGTTCATCCTGAACAACGACATCGGTCGCGGTGTCGTGCGGCTCGGCGAGCGCCGGATCGAGTTGGCGAAAGTGACCGCGCCGGTGCTGCTCGTCGGTGGGCCGTCCGACGTGATCACCCCGGCTCGCGCCGTCGAGGGGGGTGTGCGCCTGCTCACGGGAGCGGCCATGGTCCGTTACGAGACCGCGCCCGGCAGCCACCTCGGCATCCTGGCCGCGCCGACCGCACGTGACACGACATGGAGTTACCTCGAGAAGTTCCTTGCCGAGACCTCCTGAGTCGCGGTGAGTATTACGCTGGGGCGCATGGGAGCACAGTCACCTGCCGCGTTAGGTGTTTCGTCGACCGACCCAGCAAGCCTTTCCATCCCCGCGAGCCATCCCGGCGTGACCGACCTGTTCGCGGTGCTCGCCTACGGCGAGATATCCGCGTTCTACCGGCTGACCGAGGAGGCCAAGCTGTCGCCGTCGCTGCGGGGCAAGGTGGCGGTCGCGAAGATGGCCGCGGCCGAGATGGAGCATTTCAAGACGCTGGAGTCCGCGCTGGCCGCGCGCGGCGCAGGCGTCTTCGACGCGATGGCGCCGTTCGTGCGCGCGCTGGACGACTACCACGCGTCCACCGACCCGTCGACGTGGCTCGAGTCGATGGTGAAGTTCTACGTCGGTGACGGCATCGCCGCGGACTTCTACACCGAGATCGCGGGCGCGCTGACCCCCGACGTCGCCGCGGTGGTCCGCGATGTGCTCGCCGAGACCAGGCATTCCGAGTTCGTCGTCGAGGAGGTGCGGCGGGCGGTCACCGAGAGCCGCTCCGAGCGCGACCGGCTCACGCTGTGGGGCAGGCGGCTGCTCGGTGAGGCGATCACCCAGGCGCAGTTCGTCATGGCGCAGCGCGACGAGCTGACGGATCTGGTGCTCACCGCCACCGGCGATCTCAACGGCATCGCCGCGTTGTTCGAGCGGATGCAGGACAGCCACGCCGAACGCATGGCGGTTCTCGGCATCTGAGCTATTCGTTCGCCGCGCGGTTGGGCACCAGCCGCAAACCGGGCGCGTGGATGCTCGCCCGGTCGATCAGCCAGACCACGACGCTCTGGTCCCTGCGGTCGGCTTCCAGCATCTCGAACGGGACCTCGACCATGCCGTGTACGGGATGGTCGAGGTGCAGCGTGCCGGAGCCGGGCGCGCCGACCCGATGCGGCTTCCAGCGGCCGGCGAAATCGGGGAGTCCGCGCAGCGCCTCGATCGTCTCGAGCAGCGCCGCATCGCCGGGCCAATGGAGTTTGGCGCGGCAGAGGGCGGCGGTGAAGGTGTCGGCGGCTTCCTCCCAGTTGCGCAGGACGCGCCGCGCGGCGGGATGCACGAAGGTGTACCAGGCGAGATTGGGCTGATCCGGTCCGTCCAGCAGGCCCAGCGGGGCGACGAAATCGGCCCACGCCTGGTTCCAGCCCAGCACGTTCAGTCTGCGGCCGACCACGAAGGCCGGTGTCGGCTGCAACGCGTGCAGGATCGTCTCGATCGTCGGAGCCACCTGCTCCGCGGCGGATTCGCTCCCGGGGCAACGCGTTTCGTTGCCGGAGGTCATCGCGAGCATGCCGAAGTACTGGCGGTCGTCGCCGCGCAGCAGCAGCGCGTCGGCCAACGCGTCGATCACCGCGAGCGACGGATTGGTGTCGCGGCCCTGCTCCAGCCGGGCCAGGTAGTCCGCGCTGACGCCCGCGCGCACCGCGACCTCCTCGCGACGTAGCCCGGGTGTCCGGCGCCGGCCGCCCTCGGGCAAGCCGACATCCGACGGCCGCAGTTCGGCGCGCCGGGCGATGAGGAACTCCGCGAATCCGTTGCTTGCCATAGATCCCATCGTGCCCGGTCCGAGGACGGTTATCCGCGCCCTGTCAGGTCCAGGATAACGGCGGTCTGGCTACCGGACCGCGGTCCGGTCATTGTCGGAAGCATGACATCTACCTCGGAATCCACCACGCTGAAAACCGGTTCGTGGGCACTCGACGCCGCGCACTCCTCGGTCGCCTTCACCATTCGCCATCTCGGCATCTCCAAGGTCCGTGGCGGATTCAACCGGTTCGAGACCGAATTCGTGGTCGACGAATCGGGCGCGGCCACCGTCGGCGCGACGATCTACCTCGACTCCTTCGACACCGGAAACGCCGACCGGGACGCGCACATCCGCACCGCCGATTTCCTCGACGTCGCCAATCGCCCCACGCTGACCTTCCGCGCCGACCATCCCGTGGTCGTCGCCGAGACCTTCGAGGTCGAGGGGCAGGCCACGCTCGGCGCGATCACCAAGCCGGTCACGCTGGAGGTCGAGTGGGGCGGTGTGCAGGACTTCGGTCCCACCGGCGACCGGCACGCGGGTTTCTCCGCCACCGGCACCATCAAGCGCACCGACTTCGGCGTCGGTGGAGCTCTGCCCGGCATGCTGAGCGACACGGTCAAGATCGAACTGGAGATCCAGCTCGTCGAGCCCAAGTGAGCGCCCCCGGCGGCCCGCACTAGCCTTGGAACCGACAGCACAGGACTCTCAGGTTCGGAGGTTGGCCGTGGAGGTCAAGATCGGTATTTCGGATAGCCCGCGCGAGCTGGTGATCAGCAGCGCGCAGACCCAGGAAGAGGTCGAGGCGCTGGTGTCCGGTGCGCTCGGCGGCGACGATGGCGTCCTGACGCTCACCGACGAGAAGGGCCGCAAGTTCCTGATCCAGGCTTCGAAGGTCGCCTACGTCGAGATCGGCTCGACCACCGGCGGCCGCGTCGGTTTCGCCGCCGTCTGACTCCCGGCTTCCCGCCGAAACGCAGCGAGCCCCTGCCCCCGATCGGTCGGGGGCAGGGGCTCGCTCGTCGTCGTGACCGCGCTCAGTCGATCGGGTGCAGCGGCACGTGCTTCAGGCCGCCCCAGGCGAGCGAGACGGTGGTGTCGACCGCCTCCTCCTTCGGGATCGGCCGATCGGCCTCCAGCCAGTACCGTGCGGTGAACTGGCTCGCGCCGACCAGGCCAACGGCCAGGATGCGGGCCCGGTAGGGATCGAGGCCCGAGTCGTGCGCGACGAGGTCGAAGACCGCGTCCACACAGGCCTCGGTGGCCTGCTCGACGCGGCGCTGCACCTGCGGCTCGCTGGTCAGGTCGGACTCGAAGACCAGGCGGAAGCCTTGCATCTCGTTGTCCACGAAATCGAAGTACGCCTGCACCGCCGCGCGCACGCGCTGCTTGTTGTCGGTGGTGGAGCGCAGCGCCTGGCGCACGCTGGACACCAGCATGTCGACGTAGTTCTGCAGCACCGCGAGATACAGCTCGAGCTTGCTGGTGAAGTGCTGATACAGCACCGGCTTGCTCACTCCGGCGCACTGCGAGATCTCGTCCATGCCGGCGGCGTGATAACCGCGCTGCACGAAGACTTCGCTTGCCGCCGCGAGTAGCTGTAGACGTCGCTCGTCGCGCGGAAGCCGGGTACCGCGTTTGGCGGGCTCGGACGACGATCTACGGGACGTCATCCGGTCCACGAGGTCAGTCATTTCGGCTCTCCCAGTCGATTCCCCGGCAAAGGGGTGTGCACCGGGTTATCTCAAGAACGATACCCGGTTGTCGCCCGCCCGCGGATCGGGGCCGGGCAACTGGTGCCACCCGGAGACACATTGTCGCACCGACGGGCCCGCTGGTATGCCCGCAGGTGGGGATTCGCCGCTGTGAGACGCTGGTGAACGTGACCGACCGACCGGAAAGACCCCCCGGCGGGCGGCGTGGTGCGCGTCGCCCGGCTGGCTCCGGCGCGCCCGGTTCCGTAGGGTCGGACGGCGTGGCGAGAACCTGGCCAGTGGCGCGATCCGGTGAGGCGGCTCGGACCGGCGCAGCCAAGCGGTCCGGGGCGGGCGGCGGGTCGCCCGGCCGGGAGACAAGTAAACGCGTGCGCGGCAAACCGCCTGAACCTCCTGCGCCCCAGCCGGATTCAGCCTTGGCGCAGCTCGAATACGATGGCGCCGAGGTCTACGATCCGCTCGGTCTGTACTCGCACAAGGCCGAGCGATCCCACCAACCGCTGCGCGCCCGCTGGGATCCCACCGCTCCCGACGAGGGCAGGACGAGGTCGCGTCCCGAGCGGGATGCCAAGAAGCAGAGCGCACTGGGCAGATTCGTCTCGACCTACGGCTGGCGGGCGTACGCGTTGCCGGTTCTTGTCGTGATCACCGTTCTGGTGGTGGTCGACGCGATCCGCGCCACCGACGACATCAACGCCGCGGGCTCGGATCCTGGGCTCGGTCGACTCAGTCCGGCCACCGCGACCGCGGGCATCATCGGCGCTCCGCCGGGTGACGGGCAGTTTCCCACCGACCTGCCGACCGGGGCTCTTCCGGAAGGCGGCGCCTTCGCCGAGTCGGGTGCGGGCGTCTGGCATGTAGTGCCCGGCACGACCGCCCAGATCGGCACCGGCACCGCGACCGCCTTCCGCTACACCGTGGAAATCGAGAACGGCGTGGACACTTCCGGCCTGGGCGGGGACGAGGCCGTCGCCAAGATGATCGATTCCACGCTGGCCAACCCGAAGAGCTGGACGCACGACCCCAAGTTCGCGTTCCGCCGGGTCGACCAAGGCGAGGTGGACTTCCGCGTCTCGCTCACCTCACGGGGATCCAGCCGCAAGGAATGCGGTTTCGACATCCCGATCGATACCTCCTGCTACAACGCCGACGATCGCCGCGTCGTGCTGTCGGAGGTCAGGTGGGTGCGCGGCGCGCTCGCGTTCGAAGGCGATATCGGGTCCTATCGGCAGTACCAGATCAACCACGAGGTCGGTCACGCCATCGGCTACCACCAGCATCAAGCGTGCGACACCGACGGCGGGCTGGCGCCGGTGATGATGCAGCAGACCTTCGGCACCCGCAACGACGACATCGCCGCCCTCGATCCGCACGGCGTGGTGCCGATGGACGGCAAGCGCTGCCGGTTCAACCCCTGGCCCTACCCCCGGGGATAGTGATTGCGCCGGACGGGGTGGTTGTCGCGGTGCGGCGGGTATACGGAACGATGGGCGGGAAGAACGGCCCGGTCGTCGGTGTTGCACAGTTGAACCAACCCGCCGAGGGCGTCATACCGCCGCAGCGATCGGCCAAGCGATTCGAGGAGTCCTGGACGTGTCATCACCCAAGTCCCTGCCGCCACTTGTCGAGCCGGCCGCGGAGCTGACCAGGGATGAGGTAGCCCGCTACAGCCGACACCTGATCATCCCCGATCTCGGCGTGGACGGGCAGAAACGTCTGAAGAACGCCAAAGTGCTGGTGATCGGCGCGGGTGGCCTCGGATCGCCCGCCCTGTTGTACTTGGCCGCCGCGGGCGTGGGCACGCTCGGCATCGTCGAGTTCGACGAGGTCGACGCCTCGAACCTGCAGCGTCAGGTCATCCACGGCGAATCCGACATCGGCCGCCCGAAGGCCGACAGCGCGCGCGACTCGATCCTGGAGATCAACTCCGGCATCGATGTGCGGTTGCACAAGATCCGGCTGGAACCGGAGAACGCGGTAGAACTGTTCCGCGAGTACGACCTGATCGTCGACGGCACCGACAACTTCGCCACCCGGTACCTGGTCAACGACGCCGCGGTGCTGGCGGGCAAGCCGTACGTGTGGGGCTCGATCTACCGCTTCGAGGGCCAGGTCTCGGTGTTCTGGGAGGACGCCCCGGACGGGCGCGGCATCAACTACCGCGACCTGTACCCGGAGGCCCCGCCGCCCGGCATGGTTCCGTCCTGCGCCGAGGGCGGCGTGCTCGGCGTGCTGTGCGCGTCCATCGGTTCGGTGATGGTCACCGAGGCGATCAAGCTGATCACCGGCATCGGTGAGCCGCTGCTCGGCCGTCTGATGGTGTACGACGCACTGGACATGAACTACCGGACCATCAAGCTGCGCCGCGACCCGGAGCGTCAGCCGATCACCGAGCTGATCGACTACGAGGCGTTCTGCGGCGTGGTGTCCGAGGAGGGCCAGGCGGCCGCGGCCGGGTCCACCATCACCGCGCGCGAGCTCGAGGAGCTGCTGGCGTCGGGCAAGGACATCGAGCTGATCGACGTGCGCGAGCCGGTCGAGTGGGACATCGTGCACATCGAGGGCGCGAAGCTCATCCCGAAGGACCGCATCCTGTCCGGTGAGGCGCTGTCCGAACTGCCCCAGAACCGTCCGATCGTGCTGCACTGCAAGACCGGAGTGCGCTCCGCCGAGGCCCTGGCCGCGCTCAAGCGCGCGGGCTTCTCCGACGCCACCCATCTGCAAGGCGGCGTGATCGCCTGGGCCAACCAGGTGGACAAGTCGCTGCCGGTGTACTGAGTCACGGCGCGCCGGAGGCGCGCCGAAATCGACGCAGCGTAGCGTACGGCCGTGACTTCTGTGGAACCTCCCGAGCATGTGCGTGCCACGTTCGGTCTGCGCGAAGTGACCCCGGTTTCGCTCGGCGACTGGGAAGGCGGCTGGCGCTTGGGCGACGTGGTGCTCAGTCCGGTCACCGATCACGCGCGTGCGGCGTGGTCGGCGAAGGTCCGTGAGGCGTTGAAGGTGGACGGCCTGCGGCTGGCCCGTCCGGTGCGGGCGACCGACGGTCGCTATGTGGTGTCCGGCTGGCGCGCGGACACCTATCTGGAGGGCATGCCCGAACCGCGACACGACGAGGTGGTCTCGGTGTCGCTGCGCCTGCACAAGGCGACAGAGAAGCTGGAGCGTCCGCGCTTCCTCGCTCAGCCGCCGGTGGTGCCGTGGGTGGACATCGACGTGTTCGTCGCGGCCGATCGCGCCGCCTGGGAGCCGGTGCCGCTGCGCAGTCTGCGCGCGGGCGGCGCGTCGCTGTCGACCTCCCCGGACGGGCGGCGCAGCATCGAACTGATCGGCCAACTGGCCACCCTCCGCAAGCCGGTGCAGTCGCCTCCGCAGCTGGTGCACGGCGACCTGTTCGGCACCGTGTTGTTCGCGGGCGCGCAGACCCCCGGGCTCACCGACCTCACCCCGTACTGGCGTCCGGTGCCCTGGGCAGCGGCGGTGGTCGTGGTGGACGCACTCTCCTGGGGCGGCGCGGACGACGGCTTACTCGATCGTTGGTCTGACTTGCCGGAGTGGCCGCAGATGTTGTTGCGCGCGGTCATGTTCCGGCTCGCGGTGCATGCGCTGCATCCGCGCTCGACCCCCCAGGCGTTCCCCGGTTTGGCGCGCACGGCGGATATGGTGCGTCTGACCCTCTGAGGCTTTCCCAGGCAACGTAGTCCACCGCACAGCGCACGACTCGTGCGATTCGTCGGGGCAGCTCACCCAGGGTTCGGACGGACGTGTCGGCAATTTCCAATGTCGGGAATGCCCGATACTTGCGGTAACGCACGTGCGCCGCATGTGCCAGGAGACTCTCGCCGAGAGAGGTTACGGATGCTGTTTGTTGTCCCGCGGGGACGGGCCGTGGAGATCGCGCGGAGTGGAGGGCGTGCATGACGACCCTTGCCGACATAGACCTCCCCGACCTTCCGCATCCCGACTACGCCAGTGGCGGTCTCAACGCGGTGGTCGACGTGGCGAATGTGTACATGCAGAACGCGGTCATGCTGTTCGCGTCCGGCTGGGAGGGCGGGCAGCCGGACATGATCGCTTGGCTGGGGGACAAGAAGCTGCTGAGCGCGGACGGCAAAAAGCTCACCAAGGATGGCGCCCAGACGCTCGAACCCGGATCGTCGGTGCTGGTCGACGGCTACGACAAGCAGCGCGGTGCGTTCGTGGACAAGACGTCACAACTGCAAGCGCAGAACGACGGCGTGAACGAACGCGCCATCGCGAGCTTCGACACCTCGAACAAGGCGTTCCAGGATGTCAAGGAGATCGTGAACGGGCTCGTGACCGAGCTGAGCCGCAAGCCCGGAGAGCACCAGCTGACCCGGCTGCCCGATGGCAACTTGCACCTGACCCCCGCCGAGGAGAACCGGCTGCTACAGCTGATCTTGGAGGGCGTGGACCGTGTGCACGACACGATCGAGGACGCGGACAGCGGCATGCGACGGGACGCGGGCAACATCTATCAGATGATCCCGGACCTTCCGCGCAACCCTTACGGCAATGCGCCGGATGCCGGGTCACTTGCTCCGTGGGCGCCGACCGCCAGCAATGCCACCTGGACCCGTGGAACCGGAACCCCGGACGACATCATCGCGAAGGCGCGCGAGCAACTGGCGCTCGGTGTCGCCGAGATCGGCGGCAACAACGTCCCGATGTTCCGCGGCCCGGACGGCAAGCTTTACAAGGCCCCGTACAACATCAATGACGCATGGTGCGCGGCTTTCTCCACTTGGACGTGGGATCAGGCCGGTTACAACGTCCATTGGACCAACCCCAACTACGTGCCCGCCGTCTGGAACGACGCCAAACACATGGGCTTGGCGGCGAATATCTCGAGCGCGCAAAAGGGGGACATGATCATCTTCGACTGGGAGGGCGACGGAACCCCCGACCATGTCGGAATCGTGGAGTCCGTGGATCCCAGGACCGGCCGGATCACCACCATCGAGGGCAATTCCAGTGATCAATTGAAATCCAACAGCTATTCCATGAACGCGGGATCGCTCGTCGGCGTGGTCAAGCCGCCGTCCAACCAGGCGAGAGCGTCCTGACGGTACCGGCGCACCGCGCACGGGCCATTGCGACAGCTTCGTGCGCGGCGCGCCGATCAATGTGCGGCAGGATCAGCTCGAGAGGTCGTTGACCGAGGCGGACTCATTGCCGGACAGCTTGATTCCCAAATTGGCGGCGGTGCGATCCACCTCGTCGTCGGCGTGCTGGAATTCGATGGCCGAGCCCGCCGACAGCACTTCGACGTTGAGGCACAGCGACTGGAGTTCCTTGAGCAGGACCTTGAACGATTCCGGAATGCCCGGCTCCGGGATGTTCTCGCCCT
>NZ_JBSGIB010000037.1:0-37149 GCF_053604885.1 Nocardia sp. NPDC003999 | reverse complement strand
TACGGATCCTCATGAAACCCGTAGTCATACGGGTCGAACACCAGCGGCCCCACCACAGCCGTCATCGCCCACACTCCGAATTCGATAACAAGTTCTCAACAAGGATCGTCCACCCAACGCTCCGTAAAGACACATAGCTGGACATGTGTCTGGACGGTACCACTGACAGTTTTTCAGGACAATCCCGAACAAGCGATCTCGCGGAAAGAAATCCGCCGTCCGATCGCCAGGCCGACACACACCACGAATCAAGAACACGTTCTTGTAGGCAGCTCGGCGATCGGACTATATTCCATACAACTGTCCAGACACGGCGGTTCGCAGCACGCGGCCACCTTCGCCGATGCCGTCACGCGGGCAGCGCACGACAGCTCGCCGAACGACCAGACAAGGATTTCCATGCGATTCGGCATCGTCCTGTTCACCAGCGACCGCGGCATCACTCCCGCCGCGGCGGCCCGAGCGGCCGAGCAGACGGGGTTCGCCTCCTTCTACGTCCCCGAGCACACCCACATCCCGGTCGCGCGCAACGCGGCGCACCCGCAGACCGGCGACGCGTCGCTACCCGACGACCGCTACCTGCGCACGCTGGACCCGTGGGTCGCACTGTCCATGGCGGCGGCAGTCACCGAACGCATCGAGCTGGCCACCGCCGTCGCGCTCCCCGTGGAGCACGACCCGATCACCCTTGCCAAGACGATCGCCTCACTGGACCACCTCTCCGGTGGCCGGGTCGTGCTGGGGGCCGGATTCGGCTGGAACACCGACGAACTCGCCGATCACGGAGTACCCGCGAACAAGCGACGCACCGTGCTGCGCGAATACCTGGCGGCGATGCGGGCGCTGTGGAGCCGGGACGAGGCCGGTTTCGACGGCGAGTATGTGCGCTTCGGCCCGAGCTGGGCGTGGCCGAAACCGGTCCGGCGCTCGGTGCCGGTGCTGATCGGCGCGGCGGGCACCGAACGCACCTTCCGCTGGATAGCCGAGTCGGCGGACGGTTGGATCACCACCCCGGGGGAAACGGAGATCTCCGATCGTCTCGCGTTGCTGCACGAGATCTGGCAGCAGGCCGGGCGGCCCGGACGTCCGCGCGTGGTGGCCCTGGATTACAAACCCGACGCCGCACGCCTGGCCGAGTGGGACCGCGCCGGCGTCACCGACGTCGTGTACGGACTGCCGGACAAAGACGAGCCCGCGGTGTGCGCCTACCTCGAGCGGTTGTCCGGCAAACTGACCGACATCGGCCCGCCGCTCGGCGCGGCGAGCCGGCCGTAGCGAATCACGTGGCCGAACACACAACTATTTCCGCAGCAGGAAAGTTGCTCGAACGAAATAACGACACTACCATCTAGACACATGTCCGAAAGCGATTCCAGAACCGTCGAAGCGACGCGGCGGCGCTTGTCCGGAAAGCAGGCCGACACCGTCGACAAGCTCACCAGATCGGCGTTGGAAGTGCTTTCCCGGGAGGGTTTCGCCGGCATGACCATCCGGATGGTGGCCGCCAACGCCAAGGTCGGCACCGCCACCGCGTACACCTATTTCTCCTCCAAGGAGCACTTGGTCGCGGAGATCTTCTGGCGCAGGCTGCGCGCACAACCCTCCCCTGTGAGCGAGGATCCGGACGCCACCGTGCGGGTGATCGCCGAACTCCGCAGCATCGCGTTGCTGGTCGCCGACGAACCGGAATTGTCCGGCGCGGTCACCAGCGCGCTGCTCGGCCGCGATCCCGACGTCGAGCATTTGCGGTCGCGCATCGGCTTGGAAATTCGCACCCGCCTCGCGCACGCGCTGTCCGGAAATCCCGACGCGGATATTCTGAAATCGCTCGAATTGCTCTACGCGGGTGCGCTGGTCCATGCCGGGATGGGCTACGAATCGTATTCCGACATCGCGGACCGCATCGAGCGGTCCGCGATGCTCATCCTGAAGTGACGCGGCGCGTTCCGCGTCACTTCAGGCCAGGCCCAATTTCAGCGACGCGCCGCCGTCGACGAACATCTGCAAACCGGTCACGTAGCGCGACTCGTCGGAGGCCAGGAACGTGACCGCGTGCGAGATGTCCGAGGACTCGACGAAGGGAATCGGCATGGCCTGCATGAAGGGAAAGGTGACCTCGGCGTCCTCGCGCGTCGGGTTCTGTACGTCGGGACGGAAGATCTGGTACATCCCCGGGTTGTGCAGCATGTCGGTGTCGACGTTGGTCGGATGCACCGCGTTGATGCGGATCGAGCTCGGCCCCAGCGTCAACGCCAAAGTCTGCGTGTAAGAACGGATCATCTTCTTCGACAGGCCGTAGCCGTCGCCGCCGGGACCTTGCAGTGCCTGCTGGCCGTTGAATCCGGTCTGCGGCACCAGGCCCGCGACCGATCCCGTCACGATGATCGAGGCGCCCGCGCCCAGATGCGGCAGCGCGGCGTGCACGGTGTTCACCACGCCGACGAAGTTGACGTCGAAGACGTCCACGAAGCCCTGCAACGGCACATGGTGGCCCAGCGGGCAGATCCCGGCGTTCGCCACGACCACGTCCAAGCGCCCGAGTTCGGCGACGCCCGCCGCGATCGCCGCTTGCAGCGCGGGGCGATCGCGCACGTCGACCTGTGCGGCCACCACCCGACGGCCGGTCTTGGCGACCAGTTCCTTGGTCTCGGCGAGATCCGCTTCGGTCGCCAGTGCGTATTCGTTGCTGGCTATGTCGGCGCAGATATCGAAGGCGATGATGTCGGCGCCTTCCTCGGCCAAGGCGACCGCGTGACTGCGGCCCTGCCCCCGTCCCGCACCGGTCACCAGGACGACTTTGCCGCTGACCCGATCCATGTTTCCTCCACCGTGCTCGTCGCCGGTTCCCGTCACCCCCCGCGACACGCGCCGCACATATATGGAATAGTAACCGGACATCTGTCTGGACGATACTACGGACAAAGGTATGGATCAATCACTCGTCACCGCACCCGATTCCGCGGCCGCATCCCGGCCCGAGCGGGGTGATCGTTGATGCCCAAGCGGCCACGCAACCTCGACTCCCCGCTGGTCACGACCGTCATCAAATACATGTCCAGAGCGCAGACCTGGGCGTACCGCCGGACCGGAGGGCGCGTCGGCGCGCGATGGCGGATCGGCGCCGGCTTCCGCGAGCCGGTACCCACCTTGCTGCTCGAGCATCGGGGTCGCAGATCGGGCAAGTTGTTCACCGTCCCACTGCTGTACCTCGTCGACGGCGCCGATCTGGTAGTGGTCGCCTCGCAAGGCGGGTTGCCGAATCACCCCCAGTGGTACTTCAATCTCCTGGCACATCCCGTGACCCGGGTACAGGTCGGGGCCGAGCACCGACGCGTCCGCGCCCGCGTGGCGAGCCGGGAGGAGAAGAATCGCTTGTGGCCCTTGCTCGTAGCCCTCTACGCGGACTTCGACACCTACCAATCCTGGACCGAGCGCGAGATCCCGGTGCTCATTCTTCAGCCGGAGGACCGGCCGCACTGACCCGGCGCGTCGAGCGAGGTCCGCGGCCACCCTCCCCCATGATGTTCAGCGTTCCCGGCGCGATGGGCGCCGCCCGCCCGCCGGAGCAGTGCGACGCAATCGATCGACTCGACCGAGGATGGGAGAGCGTGTGGCGAAGATGGGTAGGCGGAAACGGTCCAGGCTGATCACCGCCGGAATGCTGCGGGAGAAGCACCAGCAGGAAGAGCACGGCGCACCGGCGCGACCGGCGCCGCTGCCCCCGGACGAGGTCGAGACGGCCATCGTGCTCGATCTCGACGGGCTCGCCACGCGCGTGCGTGCGCGGCGGCGCGAGATGAAGTGGACCCAGGCGGATGTGGCGGGCAACGGCGGCCCGCCGGCCAAGGTGATCAGCGAGATCGAGCGGTCCCGCAATCCACGGCCTGGTACCGAGGTGCTCGACCGGCTCGACGCGGGACTCGAGTGGCCGCCCGGCACCAGCGCGACGATCCTGCGCGCCGAGCGGGCAAGCGAACTGGCCACGGCGCGCTGAGCGCCGGATCCGAAACTCGGCCGGTCGGAGAATTTTTCGATATCTCCGACCGGTCGAGCCGGAACGCTCATCGGTAGCTGTGGGCGCTGCTAGGCTGCTCAGCGACCCTAGACGACTGCTCTTGCGCCGCCGGAGTGCGCGGGTCCGGCCGTGCTGGACGCAGGTGTTAACCCGATGAAGGAATGGACGTAACATGCAACTCCGCGGCATCACTGCGGCAGCGATACTCGCCATCGGCTCGCTGACCGTCGGCGCGGGCGTCGCCCACGGCGAGCCCGCTCCCGACATCACCTACTCGGCCAAGATCGTCGACCAGACGGTGGTCGCCGCGCTCCGGGGCGGAACCTTCCAGTTGTCCAAGGCACTGCGCGATCAGCCCGCGGGCGACGAGAACGCGCGACTAACCGAGCGCGACGGGGTGCTCGTCGATCATGGGGGCGCCCCGGCCGACATCGCGCAAGTGATCGACGTGGTAGACATCCGGGACCGCGACGGCCACGTCGCGATGACGTTGCCGCTCGACTTCCGGATCGCGGGGACCGCCATTCCGGTGCGCCCGGAGCTGAAGAAGGACAGCACCGTGCTCGAGCTGAAGCCGTCCAGGCCGGAGGGCATCGCGATCACCGAGCCACTGGTGGCCAAGCCGGTCGCGTCCATGACCGAGAACCAGCGCGCCCGTGACGAATTCGCAAGCCAGTTCGGGCTCGCCACCGCCATAGGCGGTTTCGTCGGCACCGCGATCGGCGCCACGATCGGCTGCCTGGTCACCATCGCCGTGGGCTGCGTGGCCGGTCTGCTGACCGGCGCGAGCCTCGGCGGCATCCTCGGAACCATCGCGGTCGGCGGGCCCACGCTCGTCGTGGCGGGTGTCGACCTGCTCACCACGTTGCAGGCGGCCGACGGCACTACACGCTTCGCCGACAAGCCCGTCCAAACCGCTCCGGCCCAAACCAAGTAGCCGTGTCCCGGCGGCGCAGCAGCGCGCCGCCGGGCGGACTTCCGATCGACCGCGTCGCTACAACGGCGCGGTCGTCGTGTTCGAGCGACCCACGCGCTCGTCGTTGATCAAGTGATAGGCGCGTCCCAGATCGTCGAGCGCACGCTCCCATCTGGTGTCCGCGTCGTGGCCACGGGGATTGCGGCTGAGCAACAGCAGGACCTCGGCCGCGTCCGCAGACCGCGCGGCGGCGTCCAGCAACACCGGCACCGGTTCCACGGTGGTGCCCGCCGCCAGCGCGCCGATACGGTCGTGCAGCCAGTGCGCGTCGAAACGCGCCTGCTCCGTGGGGTTCTCCCCGTTCACCGGCAGGGTGCTGACCGCGGCGGCCCGTGCGGCCTCCTCGTCGTCCATCGTGGTGGTGACGACGTCGCGCAGCTCGCTGCTCGCGATCCGGTGTAGCAAACCGATCAGTAGGACACGTTCGGCGTCCGGACCGTGCAGACCGGTCTCATCCGCCCGTGCGCCGACCTCGTCCGGGTCGACGCGCAAGATCGACAGAACCGCTCGCAACTGCGCAATCGTTACCACTTCGTCCGCCCCTCCTCATCGTCGCGGCCCCACCATCACACCCTCGGCGACAGCCTGCCAAACGCGAGGCGCGTTAACCGTCCGGTAGCCCTTTTGCCGATACGGCGTGTCTTCACACTGCGTTCCAGGTCACCTCGAACCGCAGGGTAAACGAGGGTCCAACTTGGGTACTCCAGACATCATGAGAGCGATACCGGCGCGGGTCACTGGTGACACGACCACGCCCGCAGTGCGCGAATCCGAACACGGCGGTGCGATCGCGAGCATGAGATGGCGGCGGATCAGGGAGGTGATCGCCACCCGAACCGTCTCCGATGCCACGCGAGAGGTCTCCATCGAGGTGGGGAAACCGCAGATGGCACCGGGTGACACCGGTGTGGTGTGCGGTTTTCGCATCCAGGGAATCGGCGAACGATGGGCGCACGGCGTCGATTCCATCGCCGCGCTCTACCGCGCGTTCCAGGACATCGCCCAAGAGCTGCGGCAGGCCAACAGCCACGGTGCGCACTTCGCGGTGACCGAGCCGTCCGACCCCGGCTTCCCCGCCGCGCCCACCCGTCCCTCGCGTGCCGCCACGACGGTCGCCTACGAGCCGCAGGCGCTCATCGCGGCCCGCACCCTCTACGAAGCCGACAGCTCGTTGTCGATCATCATCGGCAGGCCGTATCTGGCGGCCGACCGGCGCAAGCACCTGTGCCGGTTCCATATCAGCAAGCAGGGCGCGTCGCTGGCCAGCGGCATCGATGAGATCCAGGCCCTGCACAGCGCGATCAGCATGATCAGCGAACGCCTCGCACTGCCGCAGGATTGGCCGGTCAGCCGCCTGTCCTGAGGCCCGCGCGCACAATTTCGCGACGAACCGCCCAGCCGGTACGGATTCGGCATCGAATCATCGGTTGGGGATCGTCGTTCGACCGGCGTAGATCTCCCAGCGCCATGAGCAGTCCGGCGGCCGTCCCCATGTCCGGAACCAGACCGTGGCGAGGCCGCGGCGTCGCCAGGAGGGAACTGCCCATGGAATTCATCTCGCCGGTGGACGCCCTGTTTCTCATCGCGGAATCACGCGAGCATCCGATGCACGTCGGTTCGCTGTCCATCTTCGACCCCGTGGAGGGCACCGGACCCGAATTCGCCCGGCGCGCGTACGCCACGCTGGCGGCCGACCGAAATTTCCACCCCACGTTCCGCAAGCGCCCGGCTCGCCTGTTCGGCACTCCACAGCTTGCCTGGACCGTGGACAGCGCCGTCGAGCTCGACTACCACGTCCAGCGGTGGGCACTGCCGGAAGCGGGTGGCCTGGACGCCCTGACCGAAGTAACGGCGGGATTGCACAGCACCCTGCTCGACCGTCACCGGCCGCTGTGGGAAGCGCATCTGGTCGAAGGGCTCGCCGGCGATCGGGTCGGCTTGTACGCGAAGATGCACCACGCCCTCATCGACGGCGTCGGCGCCCAGCGCCTGTTGCAGCGAACGCTCACCACCGACCCGGAATCCGGCGAAGCGCTGGTGCCCTGGCATCTCCCGCCTTCGACCGGGCACCGCCCTGATCCCCCGCAGCGGCAAACGCTCGGCACCCGGGCGCGCGCCCTGCTCGCCGCGGCGGGCTCGGCGCCTTCGGCCCTGCGCCTGGCCCGTACCGCGCTGCTCGAACAGCAGTTGACGCTGCCCTTCGCCGCACCGCGCACCATGTTCAACGTCCCGATCGGCGGGGCCCGCCGCTGCGCCGCCCGCTCGTGGCCGCTGGACCGGATCCGCCAGGTCAAGAAGATGACCGGCACCACGCTCAACGACGTGGTGCTGGCGATGTCGGCGGGTGCGCTGCGCACCTACCTGCTCGAACACGTCGCCTTGCCGGACAAGCCGCTGATCGCCATGGTGCCGGTCTCGCTGCGTCCCGAATCCGACGACGGTGACGGCGGGGGCAACGCCGTGGCGGCGCTGCTGTGCAATCTGGCCACCGACCTGCCCGACCCGGCCGCTCGGCTGGCGGCGATCAGCTCCTCGATGCATCGCAGCAAAGAGATCTACCGCGCGCTGTCCCCCGTCCAGGCGGTCTCGCTGTCGGCGCTGACGCTCAGTCCCCTCGCCCTGTCACTGCTGCTTCCCGCCACGGTCGCGCTGACCAGCCCGCCGTTCAACATCGTCATCTCCAATATTCCGGGACCGCGTGAACCGCAGTACTGGAATGGAGCCCGCGTCGCGGCCAGCTACCCGCTGTCGATCCCGCTCGACGGGCAGGCGGTGAACATCACCCTCACCAGCAATGCCGACAGCCTGGACATCGGCATCGTCGCCTGCCGCCGCAGCGTGCCGGACGTGGCCAGGCTGCTCGATCACCTGGAATCCGCGTTGACCGACCTGGAGGACACCGTCTACTGACCGCCGGGCGCTGCCGCCGGATGTTCAGGGTGATCCCGCGGTGCCCAGACCGTTGATCGACGGCGGCAGCTCCGGTTCGGCCGCGCCGGGACCGGCCAGCAGACGCTTGAGGATCTTGCCGGTGTCGCCGCGCGGCAGCGCCGAGAGGAAGGTGACGTCGCGCGGCACCGAGAAGCGGCTCAAGCGGTTGCGGATGTAGGTGCGCACCATGTCCGAATCCAGGCCGGACCCTTCGCGTTTCACCACGAACGCCGCGAGCCGCTGGCCGAATTCGTGGTCCGGCACACCGACCACGGCGACGTCACTGACCTGCGGCAGGTGCGCGAGCGCCTCCTCGACCGGACGCGGGAAGACGTTCTCGCCACCGGAGATGATCATCTCGTCGTCTCGTCCCGCGATGAACAACCGGCCCGCGGCGTCGAGGTAGCCGAGGTCGCCGGTGTCGAGCATGCCGTGCGCCTCGTCCGGTGGCGCGGAGTTGACGTAGCCGTCGAACAGCATGTGGTTGCCGACGAAGATGTGTCCCGTGGCGCCGATCGGGAGTCTGCGGTGGTCCGGCCCGAGCACGGCCACCTTGGTGCCCAGCGGCGGGCGTCCCGCCGTGGTCGGCGAGGTGTGCAGGTCCTCGGGGGTCGCGATGGTCGCCCAGGAGACCTCGGTGGATCCGTAGACGTTGTAGAGCACGTCGCCGTAGGCCTCCATGAACCGCTCGACGGTCGCGCCTGCCAGTGGCGCACCGCAGCTGATCATGTGCCGCAGGCTGGAGGTGTCGTAGCGAGCACGCACGTGCGCGGGGAGGTCGAGGATGCGCTGCACCATGGTCGGCACGACGATCACCGTGTTGACCCGGTGCTCGGCGATGCGGCGCAGGCAGTCCTCCGCGTCGAACCGTTCGGCCAGCACCACGGTCGCGCGCAGCGCGGTGCTCAGTTGCAGGCCGGCCAACCCCCAGGTGTGGAACAGCGGCGCCGGGATCAGCATGGTCTCGTTCATCTGCATCGGGATGCGCGACAGCAATGCCGCGATGGACCCGAAGCCCTTCGGATGCGGCCTGCGCGCACCCTTGGGCGTCCCGCTGGTCCCGGAGGTGAGCACGACGAGCCGTCCCGGCTGGGCAGGGGTGCGGAAAGTCGTGTGCCCCTCCGCCACCAGTTGGTCCACGGTCGTCCGGTCGGGTACCGGCGGACGCTCGTCGGTGTTGTAGCGCGGGATGTCGGTATGCAGATAGCGCACCAACTCCTCGAGGTCACCGTCGACGAACAGCGCCGACAGGCGGTCGCGCTGGACGATCTCCTCGATGGTGCGGCCCGCCAGCCCGGCGTTCAGCAGTGCCACGTCCACACCCAGTTTGCCTGCGGCGACCATGCATTCGACCATGGCCGCGTGGTTGCGCGCCAGCAGGCCGATGGCGTCGCCCGGGCCGAGGTCGTGCGCGGCCATCGCCGCGGCCAGCGCGTTGGTGCGCTCGTGCATGTCGGCGAAGGACCGGGTGCCGCGGTCGTCGATGATCGCGGTCCGCTCCGGGGCGTACGCCGCGCCCGCGGCGTATCCGCCCGCCAGGTTGAAACCCCATTTCGCCAGTGAGCGCAGCTGTTTGAGAGTCCGATCGAAACGAACCGGCAACACGACGCCGGTGGCCACCATCTGCCGCGCCACACCCGCGTTGCGCCGGATCGGCGAATCCTCGCCGTTGACGACCAAGGAGGTCCGCGCGCCCTTGGCGACGTCGGCCACCCGCTTCAGTCCGGCCTTGGTCCACTCGCCGATCGCCACATTGGACAGCTCGCTCACCCGCGGGTGCACCCGGCTCGGCGCGAAATACGTGACGGTGACCTTGGTGCGGTCCTCGTCGCCGTGCAGTCGCACCGACGCGAAGCTGCCCAGTGCGGCGTATTGCATCTCGAAGCTCTCGTACCACCGGCCCACGCTGATCCGGATCTGGTGGGTGCATATGCCCGACCCGTAGGTACCGACGCGCATCTGCCAGACCACATTGCCGTCGGCGGACTGGATCTGCTCGCACGCGCCGATACCGGTGAACATGCGCGGATAAGTCTGCGGTTCGAGTAGCAGATCCCAGATGGTCTTGCGGGCGATCGCGAATTCGGCGACTACGTCGATGACATCGGTAACCAACTTGTGCACTTCTCGTCGGCCGGTTCGAAGAACTTCGGGTCGGCGGGTAGCTCCTTTGTAACGTCAGTCACAAGCGAGGTCAAGTAGCCAGGGCATCGTCGCTACTACCAGCGACACGCAGGAAATACGCTGCGATTGCCCAGCATTCACCTGAACCTGGGAACCGGCCCAAATCACCCGCGCGACGCCTGTGAATCAGCCCAACGATCATCCGAACTCCCGCCGGGCGGCGACCTCCGACCTAACGTCACAGACGCCTGCTCGGCAGGACCGAACGCTGGCTGGAGAGGTTATGGACGACAAGCCCGCACGACGAATCGCGCACGCCCGCGCCGAGGAGATCCTCGATTTCTTCGGCAAATGCCGAGCGTGCGGATATCCCGCTTACGCGGAGAGCACCACGTTGCGCTACGACAACGGCGACTTGGAGACCAAGATCATCGCCAGCTGCGCCCTGCCCTGCGGCTGGACCGGCGAGGTCTCCGCCACACCGATGACCGGCGCGGCCGCCCGTCCACGCACGTGAGCGAACTCAGGCCGCGCTCGAAACGAGTTCTTCCGGGCCGAGCGCGCGTTCGCGCAGGTCTTTGAGAATCCTGGCGAGAATGCGCGACACCTGCATCTGGGACACACCCAGCTCTTCGGCGATCTGACTCTGGGTCCGCGACTCGTAGAAGCGCATGACCAGCACCTGCCGATCGCGCGGCGGCAACTCGGCGATGAGCGGACGCACGGCCATCGCCTGCTCCAGCAGGTCGTAGCACGGCTCCTCGGAGCCCAGCGTGTCGGCGAGCGACTGCGGCGCACCGTCGCCCTCCTCTCGGCCTGCCGCGTCCAGCGAATTGGCCTGATAGGCGTTGCCCGCGATGAGCGCCTGCGTGACCTCGCCCAGGTCGACGTCCAACTCCTCGGCGATCTCCCTGGCCGTCGGCATCCGGCCGAGGCGATGCGACAACGTCTCGGTGGCCGGGCCGACGCGCAGCTGGATCTCCTTGAGCCTGCGCGGCACTCGCAACGACCACGTGTTGTCGCGGAAATGCCTGCGCACCTCGCCCATGATGGTGGGGACCGCGAATCCGAGGAAGGAACTGCCGCGCGAGACATCGAAACGGTCCACCGCGAGCACCAGCCCGACCCGGGCGATCTGCAGCAGGTCCTCGTAGTTCTCGCCGCGGCCGGAGAACTTCCTGGCGATGTGCTCGGCGAGCGGAAGACACCGCCGGGTCACCTCCTCGCGCAGCGCCGCGCGGTGCGGATCCCCCTCGTCCATCGCGGCCATCTTCTCGAACCACGGCTCGATGTTGTCGTAGCTGTCGCCCCCGCGGGTGCGCCTCGCCGTGTCATTTCCGTCGGTCGTGAACTCACGTTTCATCAAATGGTCCTCGTTCCCAACTGAATTCGATAACGGTCGGGTACCCGCCGACTTCGGAATCAAAAGGGTCACGGGAAATTGATAGGGAGCGGGTGAGCATGCGCACCAGTTCCCAGCTCAACGGATCGCTGCGGAGCTCGCCGCCGACTACGGCTACGGCGTCGACACGCACGCTCATCAGGCCGAGGCCGTAGGTGAACGCGCAGCCGAGCATCGAGCCCGGCATGGCGTCCGCCAGCAGCATCGTGACCGCCTCGTTGATCGCCAAGCGGATGTCCGAGGCGGCGTCGAACGGAACCTCGGCGACCAGGCACACGGTGTCGGTCATCGCGCGGACCAAGGCGAGGTGTCGCGCGTCGGCGGGGATCCGCACCGTGACCGTGGCAGTCTCCGTGGCGGGCGCGCCGAACGCGCACGTGATCACCCGCATCACACCGTGGCGAGCTGCGCTTGCCACATCCAGTGCAACTGCTCCAGCCGCGCCGCGATCGCCAGGAACAGATCCTGGGTCACCGGATCGGCCTTCTCGGTCGCCGCGATGCGTTCACGCAGCCGCTTGATCACGGCGGCGAGGTTGCCGACGATCGTGTCGATGACGTCGGTGTCCTGTTGCCAGCCCTCGCCGATGCCGATCGCGCCGGAATCCTTGGCCACGCTCGCGGCGCGCCCGTCCGGGCTGACTCCCACGGCGGTGGCGCGTTCCGCGGCCGAGTCCGTGAACTCCCGTGCCACGGTCACCAATTCATCCAGCGCCAGGTGCACCGACCGGAAGTTGGTGCCGATCACGTTCCAGTGCGCCTGCTTCGCGATCAGCGACAGGTCGATCAGGTCGACCACCGTCGCCTGGAGAGTTTCGCCCGCGATGCGCTGCTGCTCCGGGTCCAAAGTACTGGTGATGGGTTGCGACATGCGCTGAACCTTTCTGCCATCGATCGGGACACCGACGGTCTACCCAGCTCTGCGGCGATAAACCCCCCGGTAGCTTCCGCGGCCGGACGAAACGGGGTGTGCGCCCCGGCCCCTCGCCGGTCGCGCAGCGGCCAGAAAGAGCACGAGAACGGCGGTGACCGCCAGCTCGGCGGGCGTACCGTCATCCGCCCCGGAATGAGCGAGCACCCACAGATTTTGCCATATCGGCAACTATTGTTGCTGACTTGACCGGTTTCCGGGCACCGTGAGGTATGACCGAGAAAGAGCACACGGACGTGGCGGCCGGCCCATCGGCGACGCCGACTCCGGCACGGGCGCGCCGGGATACCGAGCAGTTCTCCGCCGACGTCGAGCGAGCGAACTGCGAACGAGTACTCGGCGCTCGACGGCACGGCATGGATTCGCTGCTGCCGCCTCCGCAGGGCTGACCGGTTCCGGACTCCTGCTGCACTATGGTGTGATCCACACAACACGGGGAGGCGCGGTATGCCGGAACGGACAGCCACGCCCTTACGGGCGGCCACGATGCCCGACTTCGCCGATCGGATCTCGACACCGAGCTACGATCGATCCCGGATCACCACCGGCATAGTGCATTTCGGCGTCGGCGGCTTCCATCGAGCGCACCAGGCGATGTACGTCGACCGATTGCTCGAACGCGGCCTCGGGGACGAGTGGGGCATCTGCGGAGTCGGCGTGCTGCCCGGCGATCGACGCATGCGCGACGTGCTGCGGGCGCAGGACGGCTTGTACACGCTGTCGACGGTCGCGCCGGACGGCACGTGGACCACGCGCGCGATCGGCTCGCTGGTCGACTACCGGTACGCGCCGGACGATCCCGGGACCGTCGTGGCGAAGCTCGCCGCTGCGTCGACCCGGATCGTCTCACTGACCATCACCGAGGGTGGCTACCACATCGCCACCGCTACCGGGGAATTCGACCCGGATGACCCCGGAATCCGCGCCGATCTGGCCGGGAACGCTCCGCCCGGTACCGTTTTCGGGCTCGTCACCGAGGCGCTGGCCCGCCGCCGATCCCGCGATATCGCGCCGTTCACCGTGCTGTCCTGCGACAACATCGAGGGCAACGGGAACATCGCGCGCCGGATGTTCGGCGCGTTCGCCGCGCTGCGCGATCCGGGGCTCGGAGCCTGGGTGACGGAGCAGGTGCGCTTCCCGAATTCCATGGTGGACCGGATCACCCCGGTGACCCCGCCCGGAGCGACCGGCGAGATCGCGCGGCGCTACGGGCTCACCGACCGCTGGCCGGTGGTCGCCGAGCCATTCGCGCAGTGGGTGCTGGAGGATTCGTTCGGACTCGGCCGTCCGGCCTTCGAAGAGGTGGGCGTGCAGGTCGTCGCCGACGTCACTCCCTACGAACTGATGAAGCTTCGGTTGCTGAACGCGAGCCACCAGGCGCTGTGCTATTTCGCGTACCTGAGCGGCTATCGGCTGGTGCACGAAGCGGCACAGGATCCGGTCTTCCGGCGGTTCCTGACCCGCTACATGGACGCCGAGGCGACGCCGACGCTGCGCGCGGTCCCCGGGGTCGACCTGGGCGACTACAAGCGGACGCTGCTCGACCGGTTCGCCAATCCCGCGATCGGCGACACCATCGCCCGGCTGTGCGCGGAATCCTCCGACCGGATCCCGAAGTGGCTGCTTCCGGTTGTCCGGGCGCAGCTCGGCAGCGGCGGCCCGATCGACTGCGCGGCGGCGGTCGTCGCCAGCTGGGCACGCTATGCCGAGGGCGTGGACGAGCACGGGCACCCGATCGAGGTCGTTGACCGGCTCCGCGACCGGCTGGTCCCCCTCGCGCGGCGGCAGCGCGAGCAGCCCACCGCTTTCCTCGGCGAGCGATCCTTGTTCGGTGACCTGGTCGACAACCCCCGGTTCGTGACCGCGTATCTGGCGGCTCTGGACAGCCTGCGCACCAGGGGCGCGCACGCGACCGTCGAACAGTTGGCCGGTTAGCGCGGGGTGACGCGGGCGACCGCCCGGCAGTCCGCGCCGACCGCGAACCACACGTCCAGGCTCGAGTCAGTCCGTCGGGCGACGAGCTCGACGTCCTCGCCGCATCGCACCGGTTTCCCGTACTCGACCACCACACGGTGCGGACCCGATTTCAGTTCGGCGTAGTCGGCCAGGACTTCTTCGAGCGCGGTGAGGTAGACCGCGTTGTTCATATGGTCGAGCAGGTCTATGTCGGTGGCCCGTAGCGGGAAGGGCCGAATCTGCACCCCGGGCTCGCCCGCCGCGGGCATGGGATCGGTGAGCTCGGCTTTCCAGCGGAGCCGGTGCTCGGTCGTACAGGCCAGCATGGGGGCGAGGAACCGGTCGCTCATCCGCGCGGGTACGCCCGATTCGGTGCCGAAATGGATCAGGAAGCTCTCGGTCTCCACCAGCCCACCAGCGCTGCCGCCGATCTGGACCCGCATCGTGCACCACCGGGTCGACGTCGCCGAAGGCCATCGCCGCAACGTCGCCGACTCACCGAATCCGAGCGGTTTGAGCGCGTCGATCACCGTCCTGCGGATCACCCACAGGCGATGGATATCGCCGTCCTCGAGGACCTCGAGATGGTCGTAGCCGACGTCCTGCAGATAGCGCGCGACACCGTCGAGTCGCAGGCGCTGGTCACGATCGGTGTCGGCGAGGCGCACGGGCCATCCCGTCTCGAACGGAGTCAGGACGGCCGGCGGTTCCGGCAGCACGCTGGGAATGCCCATGCCCGGATGATGCCAGCTATTTGCCACAGTTGTGGGCAGCACTGCCCATATCGTCATCTACACGAGAAGATGTCGCGTTTTATTAGGCATTTTGACCGGATTATCGACCATCTACGTTCGCCCGCTAACAATTAGCTTTCATTCGCCATGGTGGGTTGCCCTCGCACCCGTCGTCGCCTATTTCTTCGAACGATCCCGCTTCTCCCGCACCCGCACCGAGATGCGGACCGGCGAGCCGTCGAAACCGAACTCCTCGCGCAACCTGCGCTCCAGGAAGCGCCGGTAGCCTGCCTCCAGGAAGCCGGTGGTGAACAGCACGAACGTGGGCGGCCTGGTGGTCGCCTGGGTGGCGAACAGCACGCGGGGCAGCCTGCCGCCGCGCATCGGCGGCGGGGTCGCGGCGATCACTTCCTTCAGCCAGGTGTTGAGCCTGCCCGTCGGAATGCGCTTGTCCCAGGACTCGAGCGCGGTTTCCATCGCGGGCACCAGCTTCTGCACCGCGCGGCCGGTGTGCGCGGAGATGTTCACTCGCTGCGCCCACGGCACCCGGACCAGCTCGCGGTCGACCTCACGCTCCAGTTGCAGCCGACGATCCTCGTCGACCAGGTCCCACTTGTTGAACGCCAGCACCAACGCCCGCCCGGAATCGGCGACCAGGCTGATCACCCGCAGATCCTGTTCTGTGATCGGCTGCGAGGCGTCGACCAGCATGATCGCCACCTCCGATGCCTCCAGCGCCGACTTGGTGCGCAGCGAGGCGTAGAACTCGGTGCCGCTGGCATTGGACACCTTGCGGCGCAACCCGGCGGTATCGATGAACTTCCAGACCTTGCCGCCCAGTTCGACGAGGGAGTCGACCGGGTCGACCGTGGTGCCCGCGACATCGTGCACCACGGAGCGCTCGTCGTTCGCCAGCTTGTTGAGCAGGCTCGACTTGCCGACGTTCGGCTTGCCGACCAGCGCCACGCGACGCGGGCCGACGCCGCCGGTTCCCTCGCGCGGAGTCTCGGGAAGCACCTCGAGCACGTCGTCGAGCAAGTCGCCGGTGCCACGGCCGTGGGCGGCGCTGACCATGCGCGGCTCGCCGAGTCCCAGCGACCACAGCGCCGCCGCTTCCGCTTCCACCCGCTGGTCGTCGACCTTGTTGGCGACCAGGATCACCGGGACGGCGGAGCGGCGCAGCTTCTTCACGGCCGCCTCGTCGGTGGCGGTGGCGCCCACCACCGCGTCGACCACGAGCAGGATCGCGTCGGCGGTGTGCATGGCCAGTTCGGCCTGGCGGGCCACCGATTGCTGCAGGCCCTTCGCGTCGGGCTCCCAGCCGCCGGTGTCCTGGACCAGGAAACGCCGACCCGCCCAGTTCGCCTCGTAGGACACGCGGTCGCGGGTCACGCCAGGAATGTCCTCCACGACCGCCTCGCGGCGGCCGAGGATGCGGTTCACCAGCGTCGACTTGCCCACGTTCGGGCGGCCGACCACGGCCAGCGTCGGCATCGCGACGTGCGCCGCGTCCTCGAATTCGCCCTCCAGGTCGGCGAGTTCCCAGTCGGCTTCGTCGCTCCAGACGCCGTCGCCTGCGAGTACGTCCCCACTCATCGGTCCCCTCCGGCTCCACACGTCGAGACCTGCTGCGCGACAACGCGATACAGCTCGTCGATAACCTCGTCCATGGACAGTTCGCTGGTGTCTACCGGTACCGCGTCCTCGGCGGGGCGCAGCGGGGACACCTTGCGGGTCGAGTCGAGGGTGTCGCGGCGCTGCACGTCGGCGAGCACGCCCGCGTAGTCGTCGCCCCTGCCCTCGGCGATGTTCTGCTGATTGCGCCGGTGCGCCCGCGCCTCGGCGGACGCGGTCAGGTAGATCTTGGCGTCGGCGGCGGGCAGCACGACGGTGCCGATGTCGCGTCCCTCCACCACGATCCGCCCCGCGGCCGCCGTGATGTCGCGCTGCATGGCGACGAGCAGCTCACGCACCTCGGGCACCGCGGAGACCGCCGAAACCGCCTTGGTGACCGCGTCGCCGCGAATCTCCGACCGTACATCCTCGCCGTCCAGCTCGATCACCTCGCGGCTGGGATCGGTGCCGATGGACAGCGGCAGCTCCTTGACCGCGGCGCCGATGGCCGCGGAGTCGGTCAGTTCGATGCCCGCCCGCAGCACGCGCAGCGTCGCCACCCGGTACATCGCGCCGGTGTCGAGGTACCTGGCGCCGAGCCGGGTGGCCAGGCGCCGGGACACGCTGGACTTCCCGGTACCCGACGGCCCGTCCATGGCGACCACCAGCGGGCTCGGGCCGGCCAACCGCGCCGGCGCCTGCACCGGGATCTCCACACCGTTCACAACGACACCGCCTCGTAGAGTTTGCCGATTTCATCGCGGCCGAGTACGCGCAGCGTGCCGGGCCGCTGGTCGCCCAGCGCGACCGGGCCGATATGAGTGCGGACCAGCCGGATGACCGGATGACCCACCGCGTCGAGCAGGCGGCGCACGATGTGCTTGCGCCCTTCGTGCAACACCACCTTCACCAGAGAACGTCCCTCCCCCAGCTCGAGCACCTGGAAACGGTCCACCTTGGCGGGACCGTCCTCCAGCTCCAAGCCTTCCTTCAACCGCTTGCCGACCGCGCGATTGTTGACCTCGCCGTGCACCGTCGCCAGATAGGTCTTGGAGACCTCGAAGGACGGGTGCATCAGCCGATGCGCCAGATCGCCGTCGTTGGTGAGCAGCAGCAGGCCCTCGGTGTCGGCGTCGAGTCGCCCGACATGGAACAGCCGCTGACCCGCGGCGATACGCTCGGCCACGATGTCACCGACGCAGGGGCGCCCCAGATCGTCGGACATGGTGGACTGCCAGCCCTTGGGCTTGTTCAGCGCGACGTGCACCAGTTCCTCGCGCACCACCACGCGCGTGCCGTCGACGCGCACCACCGCGTGCTGCGGGTCGATACGCAGGCCCTGCTCGCGCACGATCATGCCGTCGACCTCGACGCGGCCCTGCGCGATCATCTCCTCGGCGGCCCGGCGCGAGGCCACGCCCGCCTTGGCGAGAACCTTCTGCAACCGCTCCCCCTCGCCCCACGGGAGCTTGGTGTGACCGCCGGACGAGTCCGGCTCCACGTTCTGGTGGCGCGCGGGCTTGGCGTTGCTCAGCAGCGGCGGCGGCGCGACCTGCCGCTGCGGCTTGGGCTTCTTCTTGCTCGCGGCCGCGTGCCGCTGCGGGTTCGGAACCGGGGCGGATCCGCGTCGGTCCGCTCGGCCCCCGCCGCCCTGCTGGGCGCCGCGGGCGGCGATACCCCGTTGGGCCGAACGAGCGTCGCGTGAGCTGGAGTTGCGGCTCGCGCCGCCTCGTTCGGGCTGTGCGCCGCGTTTCCTACGATCCGGTGTGCCATCTCGGCGAGCGGGCGTATTCATGGTGTCCTGTCATTCTTCGGTGCCGAGGTCCAAATCGGCCTCGGCGGGTTTCCTCAACCTGGTGTACCGGGGGTCCGTCTCCAGGCTCTCGTTGATCTCGTCGATCAGGTCGACGCCCGGAAGCAGGGGCGCCAGGGGTGGCAGATCGCTCAGCGAAGCGAGTCCGATCCGTTCCAGGAACAGCTCGGTGGTGCGGTACAGCGTCCCGTTGGTCTCCGGGTCCACGCCTGCCTCGGCGATCAGACCCCTGGCCAGCAGGGTGCGCATCACCCCGTCGACGTTCACGCCGCGCACCGCGCTGACCCTGGTCCTGGTCACCGGCTGACGGTATGCCACCACCGCCAGCGTCTCCAAGGCCGCCCGGGTCAGTTTCGATCGGGAGCCGTCGAGCAGCATCCGCTCCACATACGGCGCGTACTCGCTGCGAGTATAGAAGCGCCAGCCGTCACCGACGAAACGCAGATCTATCCCACTGGATCGCGCCGACAGCTCAGCGGACATTTCACGCAGGGTCCGCTCGACGCGTTCGGTGCTGTCGCCCAGTGCGGCCGCGAGCTGGTCTACCGGCGCGGGAACGTCCACGACCAGCAGCATGGCCTCCAGCGCCGAACGAAAATCGGCGTCCGCGAGCGGTTCGGGGGTGAGTTCCACCACTGCCTCACTCACGACCGCGCCTCACCGGAGTTCGCCTCCGCCGTGCGCGAACGCGCGCTGTGCTCGCTCACCCGTAGTCCTCCTCGATAGTCACGGTGTCCACCTGTTGCGCGGCCTCGTCGCCGATCCAGCTGACCGCCAAGGGACCGAGCGGATCGGGCTGATCGAACTCGATCGTCTTGCCGCGATACAGCTCGAGCAGCGCCAGGAAGCGGGCGACGATCTGGACCGGTACCTCACAGTCGGCGACCAGCTCGCCGAAGGATGTCCACGCACCCGCACCACGTTGTTTGAGCCGCTCCAGCACCAGTGCCGCCTGCTCGGCCACCGAGATCGCGTGCGTGTGCAAGTGGTCGAGCCCGACCTTGGGTACCGGACGGGGCCGGAAGGCCGCCGCGGCGATCGCGGCGAACTCGGCCGCCCCGACACCAAGCCTAACCTCGGGCAGCAGACCGGCGTAGCGCTCCTCCAGGCCGACCGCGCGCGGATAGCGGCGCAGCGCGGCCGCCTCCAGTTCGCCGAGCAGTTCGGCGACCTGCTTGAACGCGCGATACTGCAGCAGCCGGGCGAACAGCAGGTCGCGCGCCTCGAGCAGTTCGAGGTCCTCGGCGTCGGTCATCTCGCCGGACGGCAGCAGGCGCGCCGCCTTCAGATCGAGCAAGGTGGCGGCGACGACCAGGAATTCCGTGGTCTGGTCCAGGATCTTGTCCGCGCGCAAGGTGTTCTGCCGCGCCATGTTCGCGGTCAGCGCCTTGGTGTAGGCGATGAACTCGTCGGTGACCTTGTGCAACGCCACCTCGGTGACGTCCAGCTTGCGCGAACTGATCAGGGTGAGCAGCAGGTCGAACGGCCCCTCGAAGTTGCTGAGTCGCAGCCGGAATCCGGACGCGTGCGGCTCCGCCGTCGGCTGTTCTTTCGCCTCCGACGTGCCGGGCGAGGGATCGGATGCGTCCGATGTGTCCGGCGGAAAGCCAGAGGCGTCCGACCCGCCGGGCGTAGCCGACGGACGGCCACGTGCATCCGGCACGTCTGACGAACGGCCCGGTGCGTCCGGCACGTCAGCGGGCCGATCGCCCACTGTCTCGGAGTCCTCCCGCGCGACATCCTCGGTGGGCTGCGTGGATGGTTTCGGAGACGGTTCGTCCGCGCTGTCCCGTGCCGGGGAGGCCTCCGCCTCCGGTGCGGGCCGAGGCGTGGCGCCTCCGACGACGGCCGGGTTCGCGCGCCGGGGGGCAGCGTCCCGGCCTGCGGCGATGAATGCGGCGGCCGCGTTGCCGAGTGCGGGACCCCGCCCAGGGCCGGCCGGGTCCGGCCCACGAGAATCGGACGCGCGGTCGTCCGGCGTGGATGTCGATCCCGCCGCGGAAGACCCTTGGCCGGACGGGTTGTGGTGGGACGCAGACGAAGGGTCCGAGTGGCCGGTCACCGGCCGGATCGGTGGATGACTTCCCGAGCCATCGACCGATACGCCTCGGCGCCACTGGATTTCGGCGCCCACGTGGTGATCGGCTCGCCCGCGACGCTGGCGTCCGGGAAACGGACGGTGCGCGCGATGGCGGTGTCGTAGACCAGGTCACCGAACACCTCGACGACCCGCGCCATGACCTGGCGGGAATGCAGCAGTCGAGAGTCGAACATGGTGACCACTATTCCGTACAGGCTCAACCGCGGATTCAACCGGTCCCGCACCTTCTCGACGGTGTCGTTGAGCAGCGCGAGCCCGCGCAGCGAGAAGTACTCGCATTCCATCGGGATGATCACGCCGTCCGAGCAGGCCAAGGCGTTGACCGTGAGCAGACCGAGCGAAGGCTGGCAGTCGATGAGGATGTAGTCGTAGCGGTTGCGGATCGGCTCCAGCGCGCGGCCGAGCGACTGTTCCCGGCCCACTTCGTTGACCAACTGGATCTCGGCGGCGGAAAGGTCGATATTGCTTGGCAGCAGGTCCATGTTCGGGACCCTGGTCTGCATCAGCACGTCGTCGATCGACACCTTGGAACCGATGAGCAGGTTGTGCACGGTCAGGTCGAGATCGTGGTGGGCGACGCCGAGACCCGCCGACAGCGCGCCCTGCGGGTCCAGGTCGACGAGCAGGACGCGACGTCCGTATTCGGCCAGTGCGGCACCGAGATTGATGGTGGAGGTGGTCTTGCCGACGCCGCCCTTCTGGTTGCACATGGCCACGATCAGCGCGTCACCGTGCTGGCCGACCGGCGGCGGGTCCGGCACCAGCCGCAACGGCCGTCCGGTCGGGCCGAGCGTCGCGTCCTCCGGGACCGGCTCCACTCCATGGCCCCACAGCGTTTCCGCCGCGGCGTCCGAGTACGGACCCGGTCGCGAGCCCGTAAGCGGCTCCGCCCCAGCACCCATCGGCGGCTCTGCCGCGCCGGCTGTCGTCACGATCCGCTGCTCCTTATACGTCCTTGCCGGTTGCCTCGCCGAGCGTAGCGAGGCCGATCGGTGCCGACCTCGCTTTCGTGCGGTCCAGCTCTCGATAGACGCTACCGCTTGACGGCACTCGAGTGCCGCGCCTGCGCGCGGCGTGTTCGTGCCGCGCTGGTCAGCGCCACTGCGGTCCGCCATCGAAATGAACGTCGAACCGGTCGTGCAACTCGTTCATGCTGTCCCAGTCCGCCTCCCCGCGCGCGATCCGGCCGAGTTGCCGGAAGTACTCGAAGCGGACGATACCGGGTGTGAGCACAGCCAGAAACTCGGCGGGCCCTTCGGCGGTGGCCCCGAAGGCGTGCACCGTGCCCGGCGGAACCACCACCAGACCACCTTCGCTCACCGCGGTTCTGGCGCCGTCGACGAGAAAATCCATTGTGCCGCCCAGCACATAGAAGATCTCGGTCGACTTCGTGTGATGGTGCGGCCGGGTGCCGTCCGCACCCGCGGCCAGGGTCAGCCGATTGGCGCCGAAGAGCCCTTCGGAGTTCTCGCTGTCCTCCAACAGGCGGAAGGAGCCGCCGCCGGGCAACGGAATCGCCTCGACATCGAACTCGTGGACGATGAAAGACTTTGCCATGCAATTCACCTCGCGTTGTGGTCGGGAACCGAGCCGTCGGTGACAGCACCGCGCTCACCCGGCGAACCAGCACAACCGGACTACAGTCCACTTTGTTCCGTCACATCGCGCACGCGAAGTTCCCGACGCGTGCAACGGATTACCGGGCGCGGGGATGCGCGGTGGCCCAGACCTCGCGCAGGGTGTTGACCGTCACCAAGGTGTAGATCTGGGTCGTGGTCACCGAGGCGTGGCCCAGCAATTCCTGCACCACCCGCACATCGGCGCCGCCGTCGAGCAGATGGGTGGCGAAGGAATGGCGCAGGGTGTGCGGTGACACCGCCGCCGCGATGCCCGCGCGTTCGGCGGCGGTGTGCAGGACCTGCCAGGCACTCTGCCGGGACAGCCGGGCGCCGCGTACATTCAGGAACAGGGCTCCCGCGTTGGCTTTTCCGCGTGCGGCGAGCACGGGCCTTCCCCGCACCAGATACGCGTCCACGGCGGCGAGCGCGGGCCGCCCGATCGGCACAAGACGCTGTTTCCCGCCCTTGCCGCGCAGGACGACCGCCCGTTCCTCGATGTCGAGATCATCGACGTCCAGCCCGACCGTTTCCGAGATCCTGGCGCCGGTGGAATACAGCAATTCCAGCAGCGCGCGGTCACGCAGGCCGCGTGGTCCGCCGTCTACGCCCGCAGCGGGATCGCCTTGGCCGCCGCCCGCCGCCTCCAGCAGTTTCAGCACCTGGTCGTAGGGCAGCGCCTTGGGCAACCTGCGCCCCGGCGCGGGCGGCTTCACCGCGTGCGCCACATCGGTGTCGGTCAAACCCTCCGCGGCGGCGAAGCGATGCCAGCCGCGCACCGCGATCAGCGCGCGGGCCACCGAACTCGCCGCCAGCGGCGGGTGCCCGGGACCGCCCGAGCGCAGCGCCATGGTGAACTCCGCGACGTCGGACTCGTCGACCCGGTCGAGCGAGCCGATGCCGCGCCCGGTCAGGAAGTCCAGATACCGACCGAGATCACGCCGGTAGGCGTTCAGGGTGTTGCGCGCGACGCCGCGCTCGACGGTGAGGTGGTCGAGATAGGTGTCGAGCTCGCGACCGAGCACCTCCGGTCAGTCTTCGGACTTCTGGGCCGCCTTGCGGCGGAGGAAATTCGTCGGCTGCCCGTCCCATGGCGCGTCCGGCGGCCGCGGTTCGATGCCGTCCGCCCGCGCGGCCGCCAGGGCGAGCACGCCGGCGACCGCGGTGGCGTTGACGATCTCCCCGCTCAACGCCGCGCGGACCGCCGCGTCGACCGGCATGCGGACCACTTCCAGGTCCGCCTCCTCGAATTCCGGCTCCGGACGATCGGTTTCGTACAACCCGCGAGCCAGGTAGATCCGCAACCCTTCGTCGGTGAACCCGGGCGAAAGCGCCACGTCCACCAGGACCGCCCATTCCCGGGCCGCCAGCCCGGTCTCCTCGGCCAGCTCACGACGCGCCGCGAGCAGCGGGTCCTCCCCGGGCACGTCGAGCAACCCGGCGGGCAGTTCGAGCAGCCGCCTGCCGATCGGATGGCGGTACTGGTTGATCAGCACCACGTTGCCGTCGTCGTCGATCGCGGCGACCGCGACGGCGCCGTGGTGCTCGATCACCTCGCGCTCGACGACCCGGCCACCCGGCATCCGCACCTGGTCGAGCCGCAACGCGAGGATCGCGCCGCTGTAGACGGTTCTGCTGGATTCGATCTCGAAGTCGTGGCTGCCCGGCTCGGCAGCGCCCCCGTTGGTCATGCCACTACGCCTGTTCCGCCGCACCCGCCAGTTCTTCGCCCGGAATGTCCACCGGAAGTCGTTCGGCCGCTTTGTATTTCAGCGCCGCCGAGATGAGCGCCGCGAACAGCGGATGCGGGCGGGTCGGCCGGCTCTTCAATTCAGGGTGCGCCTGCGTGGCGACGAAGAACGGATGCACGTCGGCGGGCAGCTCGACGAACTCGACCAGGTGCCCGTCCGGCGAGGTGCCGCTGAACTTCAAGCCGCTCTCGGCGACCTTGTCGCGATAGGCGTTGTTCACCTCGTAACGGTGGCGATGACGCTCGGAGACGTGCTCGCTGCCGTAGGCCTGGGCGACGACCGAGCCCTTCTCCAGGGTCGCCGGGTAGGCGCCGAGCCGCATGGTGCCGCCGAGGTCGGCCTCACCTGCCACGGCCTGCTCCTGGTCGGCCATGGTGGAGATGACGGGGTGCGGCGTGTCCGGTTCGAATTCGGCCGAGTTGGCCTCCGCCAGCCCCACCGTGCGCGCCGCCTCGATCACGACGCACTGCAATCCGAGACACAAGCCGAGCAGTGGAATGCCGCGGGTACGCGCGTAGTGGATCGCGCCGACCTTGCCCTCGATGCCGCGGATGCCGAAGCCGCCGGGAATCAGCACGGCGTCCACGTCGCGCAGCGCGTGCTGCGCGCCCGCGGGAGTCTCGCACTCGTCGGAGGGCACCCAGCGGATGTTCACCTTGGCCCGCGAGGCGAACCCGCCCGCGCGCAGCGCCTCGGTGACCGAGAGGTACGCGTCGGGCAGATCGACGTACTTACCGACCAGCGCGACCTCGACCGTCTCGCGCGGCGCGTGCACCCGGTCGAGCAGGTCGCCCCACACCGTCCAGTCCACGTCGCGGAACGGCAGGCCCAGCCTGCGCACCACGTAGGCGTCCAGGCCCTCCCGGTGCAGCACCCGCGGGATGTCGTAGATCGACCGCGCGTCCGGCGTGGAGATGCAGGCGTCGACCTCGACGTCGCACATCAGCGCGATCTTGCTCTTCAGCCCTTGCGGGACCTCACGGTCGCAGCGCAGGATCAGCGCGTCGGGCTGGATGCCGATATTGCGCAGCGCCGCCACCGAGTGCTGGGTCGGCTTGGTCTTCAGCTCCCCGGAGGGCGCCAGGTAGGGCACCAGCGAGACGTGCAGGAAGAAGACGTTGTCCCGGCCGACGTCGTGGCGGATCTGGCGGGCGGCCTCCAGGAACGGCTGCGACTCGATGTCGCCGACGGTGCCGCCGATCTCGGTGATCACCACGTCCGGCGTCTGGCCCTGCAGATCCGGGCCGCGCATCGCGAGGATCCGGCTCTTGATCTCGTCGGTGATGTGCGGGATCACCTGCACCGTGTCGCCGAGATACTCGCCGCGGCGCTCCTTGGCGATGACCGACGAATAGATTTGCCCGGTGGTCACGTTCGCGTCGCGGGACAGGTCCCGATCGAGGAAGCGCTCGTAGTGGCCGACGTCCAGGTCGGTCTCCGCGCCGTCCTCCGTCACGAACACCTCGCCGTGCTGGAAGGGGTTCATCGTGCCGGGATCGACGTTCAGATACGGGTCGAGTTTCTGCATCGTGACGCGCAGCCCACGCGCCGTCAGCAGCTGACCGAGGCTGGAGGCGGTAAGACCTTTACCCAATGAGGAGGCGACACCACCGCTGACGAAGATGTGCTTCGTGTCCGTTCGCGCCTGAATCCGTGTTTGACCCACGGGTCTTCACGGTAACACGAATCCGCCCGTCCGTTCGAATGCCACGCGCGTTTGCCCGCCGATCGCGGGACATCGATCAGAGCCCGCGCGGCCGGACTGTGGGGCGCGTCTCGTCGCGGTCGCCGACGTGCGGAGGAAGCGGGTGCCGCGACGCCCGTGATAGCGATCGATCCGGGCCCGGCGCGCGCATCCTCCAGTTGCCCGACGACAGTCTTCCGGCTGGTCAGCCAGGCACGACGGCCAGGGTGAGCGAGGCGGCCTCGGCGCCGGTGCCGTAGCGTCCGGCGCCCCCGTTGAGCTGTTCGGTGAGCGCGAGCGCGGTGGTGACCCGGCCGAGTTCCCGCTCGACATTGTCGACAGTGCTCACCTGCGCCGCGAGCGCCGCGTCGGAGCGGACCACGGCGATCGGCCCCTGCCCGTCGGCGGCGCCCGCGCGACCGGCGAGCACCACTCCCGCGCCCCGGCCGCGCAGAGCGCCCGCGAAGCGCGCGGTATTCGAGCCGACGCCGTCCCGGGCCGCGGCGGCGCCATCGCCGGTGATCACGACCGCGAGCTGCGCGGGTCGCACCGGCGTGTCACCGTAGGCGAGGAAGCCGCCGCCGCGCAGGGTCTCCAGAACCAGCCCGAGTTCCTCCGGGGTGCTCCGGGTTTGCCCGTTGGCCGGATCGAGCAGCAGTACCAGGCCGAGCAGATCACCGGCCATGCTGCCCTGGTCCACCGCGCCGGTACGCAGCTGCGCCCCGGCCGGGATGACGTTCGTGACGGCCGTGCGCATCCGATCGCCTTCGCTGCCGTCGGCGAACGCCTCGGTGAGCGCGATCCGTCCCGTGACGCCCGCGCCCGCGGCCGCGAGCGCTCTGGTCACCGCGTCGACGTCCCCTGGATCGGCGTCCGGGGTCGTGAACACGACGACACTGCGGTCGGCCAGCGCACCGCCGAGAATGCGGCCCGACGAACCGGCGATGAACCGGTCGGCGGCCGTGGTCTGCTCGTCGAGCAGGCGGTTCCGCTCGGTCAGTGCATCGACCTGCTGCCGCAGGTCGGCCTTGTCCGCCCGCAAGCCCGACAGCAGATCCGCCGCGAGCGTCTGGGATCCGAGCACCACACCGATCGCGAGCGCGAGAAAGATCGCGACGATCGAGATGGCGTGCTGGCGCATCGAAATCATCGTTCTCCTCAGAATTCTCGAGCTCCGACTTGCCCCTGCGCCCACCGCGCGAAGCGGTTCCAGTTGTCCACACCCCAGTCCAGGACGTCGCCGCCGCTGTTGGACGCCAGCAACACGACGATCACCGCGACCAGCGCGGCGAGCACCACCAGCGCGACGGCGACTCCGGACACGCGGTTGCGGTACAAGGTGGCCACCGCCTTGGCGTCCATCAGCTTCGTGCCCACCTTGAGCCGAGTCAGGAAGGTGGCCGGATTGCTGTCGCGGCGGCCCCGGTCGAAGAAGTCGTCGAGCGAGGCGGGCGCTCCCGCGGTGACGATCAGCGCGGCTTCGTGATGCTCGGCCAGCAGCAGCGCAAGATCGGCGGGCGAACCGGAAGACGGGAAGGTCGTCGCGCCGATGCCGAGGTCCTGGATGCGTTCGAGGCCCTTGGCGTGGCCATCGGTGTCGGCGGGCAGGATCACCTCGGCGCCGCACTTCATCGTCGCGGTGGTGATCTCCTCCGGATCGCCCACGATGACGTCGGGCCGGTATCCACGCCTGCGCAGAGTGTCCGCGCCGCGCCCCACCCCGATCAGGATGGGGGCGTATTCCTTGATGAACGGCTTGAGCCGTTGCAGATCCTCCGCGTGGTCCGGTCCGTCGGCGACGACCACCACGTGCCGTTGCTTCATCACCAGATCCAGTTCCGGGACGCCGAACCCGTCGATGAGCAGCGCGCTCTCGGTCCGGATGAACTCGATGGTGTTGCCCGCGAAGGCCTCGAGGTGATCGGCCAGACCGTTGCGCGCCTCGATCATCCGCTCCGCGATGGCAGGCCCGGTGAGCTCGATGCCCTCGACGAGCACCTCGGGTTCCTTCTTGATCAGCCGATCGGCGTAGACCACGCCACCGTCGACGCGGACCTTGACACCGTCTTTGATCCGCTTGAACGCATCCGAACTCACCGTGTCCAGCAGCAGGATCCCATGGGACACGAGTGCCTCGGGGCCCAGGTTGGGGTAACGGCCGGAGATGGACGGCGAGGTATTGATCACCGCGCCGACGCGTGCCTCGACCAGCCGGTCGGCGGTCATCCGATCGAGGTCCATCTCGTCGAGGACGACGATGTCGCCCGGCCCGACCCGGCCGAGCAGCCGCCGGGTGTCGCGATCCACCCGGGCCGTCCCGATCAGACCAGGAAGCGTTTCGGTGTTTCTCGACAACAGCGCCGGCATCTTCATGCAGCGATGATGACCGCAAACCCTCAACCATTGGTGGAGGCGCGCCGTCTCACACATCCCCATTCGATATCACGCTATGTACTGGCAATCCCATTTCGCCGACAACACCGCCGTCACTCGATTCACGAAATAATCCCTGCATTTGTGTAGTAAGGCAGCGAATTATCCACAAACTGCCGAAGGTCTACCATCAGGCAACCCCCCACCAATCGACCCAGTCAGCAATCGAGTTGCGAATCCCGCTTCGAGTCACACTGACGGCGCGGCACAGTGCGATTCCAGTACATAGCGAATAGCTCGCTACTCATCACCGGAAGCGATCTGATGCGGAGCGACTTCGCCAGCACGCGAGGACTCACCGCGCCCATCGCTGCGGCGGAGTTCGCGCCTCGATCACCGGTCAGCACCACTTCGCCTGCGGACGGCACACAGTCCAGCCACTGCCGTCCGGGCGTTGGGTGCGAGACCAGGCCGTTTCGCCAGCGCCGTCGCTCGCGCCACTTTCGTCGGGTCGCGGCATGTTCTGCCGGTGATACTCACGCAGGGCATGCTGATGCTCGTTCTGTCGCAGCGGATTCGGGTCGGAGTGTCGGTATCCGAACGGATCGATCTTGTGCCACCCCGTCGAGTCGCCGTGCGAACCCGAACGCCCTGAGTGGTCGGAGCGCGACAAGGACTCCGCGGCAGCGCCGCCCGCCGCGGCGACCGTTCCGGCGGCGAGGCCGGCGACGAGCAGGGCGAATGCGCCCTTCTTCGGCCTTTCCCGGCCACCTCCGGTCGCCGAGCCGCGACGACCCGGTTCCCCCGTCGCGATCGTCACCGTAGGAACACTGCGCATGATGGCCCCTTTGCCTCGGCGCTTCCCATGTTCAGCGGAATTCACCCGCCGTTCACTTACTGACTTCAATAGTAGATTACTAAACAGACATTACAGACAAGGATTCGCTCGACATCTGCACCAGACGCGAAAATCCTTGATACACAACCTTTTGACCGCAGCGGACTACCCATCGCTCCGGGGCCACCCTCGGGTCCGGCAACCGAGATCCGCATCCGTGACTAGACATTTCACGGACATCACCAGTAGATCTGACCGGTTATGCGCTCGACGCCCGTCGTCACAGCGCATCGACTCGGACACTTCGCGCCCCGGCGGCAGCGGCGCGGAACACCGGCCACCCGAACGGCTCGCCGCCGATTGTGATGCGGACGACACGATCGCCGAGCCGCGCCCGCTGTACCTATATGCTGCCCGTCACACGTAACTGGAAGAGGAGAATTCATGGCCAGCACCACCGTCGACGCCGTCATCGCCGCCCCGCGTGAGGTCGTGTACCGGCTCTTCGCCGACCGCGAGAGCATAAGCCCCTACGTTCCGGTGCAGGTCAAGCTGGTCAAACCCGGCCTGACCGAGCGGGAGGGCGTCGGCGCGCAGCACCTGATCGGCCTCGGCCCGGTCGGTGTCACGGAGGAGATCACCAAGCTCGTGCCAGGTGAGCGAATGGAGTACAAGATCGTCAAGGGCGCGCCGGTGAAGCGGCACGTCGGCATCGTCACCTTCGCCGACGCCGACAACGGCACTCTCGTCTCCTACACGATGGAGTCCGATCCGTCGCTTCCGGTGCCGGCCAAGGTGCTCGAGTTCGGTTTGAAGAACCTGATCGGCCAGTTCATCAAGGGCGCGCAGAAAGCGGTGCGCTGACCCGCGCGCTCAGCGCGTGGCCACCTCGGTGCCCGCTTTCTCGGCGCGCGCCGTCGCCAGCAGTTCCTCCGCGTGTGCCCGGCCGGTCTCGGTGTCGTCGAGACCGGCCAGCATGCGCGCCAGTTCCACCACCCGCTCGTCGTTGGTGAGCGCACGGACGCCACTGTTGACAGTGCCCTTGCCGTCGTCGGATTTGTCGACCACCAGGTGGGTGTCGGCGAACGCCGCCACCTGCGGCAGATGGGTCACCACGATCACCTGGTGGGTACGCGCCAGCCGGGCCAGCCTGCGGCCGATCTCCACCGCGGCTCGCCCGCCGACGCCCGCGTCGACCTCGTCGAACACCATCGTCGCTCCATGCTCGGACCCAGCGAGCACCACCTCCAGCGCCAGCATCACCCGGGACAGCTCACCGCCGGACGCGCTCTTGCTCAACGGCAACGACTGCGCGCCCGAATGCGCGGCCAGCCGGAACTCGGCCTCATCGACGCCTGTGGACCCCGCGTGCAATTCCTTGCCGTCGACAGTGAGCGGCGCCGAGTCCTGCGCGCCCGCGAGCATCGGCCGCACCTCGACCTCCAGACGCGCCTTGCCCATGGCGAGACCACCCAGCTCGGCACTCACCGCGGTCGCGAGCTTGCCCGCCGCCTTGGTCCGCGCGGCGCTCAGCTTCTTCGCCGCCTCCCGCACCCGTTCCGCGGCGGTGTCCACCTCGGCGGCCAGCTTGGCCAGCGCCTCCTCGGAAACGTCCAGCGAGCCGAGCCGGGTGCGCGCCTCCTGCGCCCAAGCCAGTACGCCATCGATGTCCGGCGCGTACTTCCGGGTCAGTGTCTTCAATTCCGCCTGGCGGGTGAGCAGCGAATCCAGCGCACCCGGGTCCGAAGGCAGGTCCGAGAGATACCCGCTCAGCTCGGTGGTCACGTCGACCACCACGGCGATGGCGTCGGCCAGGCGCGGCGCGAGCGCGACCAGCGCCGGATCGTCGGCGGCTTCGATGCGGGCACGCGCGGCGCCGAGCGCCTCCAGCGCGCCGGAACCGTCCTCGGGCGCGTCGGCGGGCCCGGCCAGCGCGCCGTGCGCGGTGGCCGCCGCCTCCCGCAGCGAGTCCAGATCGCTGAGCCTGCGCACCTCGTCGACGATGCGCACGTCCTCGCCGGGTTCCGGCGCGATGGCGTCGATTTCGTTCAACGAGTGCTCGAGTCGCTCGGCCTCGAGGGCCAGTTCCCGGCTGCGAGCCGTCCGTTCGAGCAGTTCGGTGCGGGCGTCGAGCCACGATCGGCGCAGCACCTGGTATTTCCGCAGCAGCGTACCCACCGCGTCGCCCGCGAACTGGTCCAGCGCCGACAACTGCTGGTCGGGGCGCTGCAAACGCAGCTGATCGTTCTGACCGTGCACGGTCAGCAGGGGGGCGGTGAAATCGGCCAGCACCGAGGCTGGGACGCCGCGGCCACCGAGATGCGCACGCGAGCGTCCGTCGCTGCCGACTGTGCGGATCGCGATGACGCTGCCGTCGTCGTCCTGCTCGGCCGCGGCCGCCTCCAGTACCTGCGCGACCTCCGCGCGGGCGGCGTCGTTGACGTCGTCGATGGTGAACCGGCCCTCGACCACGGCACGGGACGCGCCGAGCCGGACCCGGCCCGCGTCCGCGCGCGCACCGCTGAGCAGATGCAGGCTGGTCACCACCATCGTCTTGCCCGCGCCGGTCTCGCCGGTCAGGCAGGTCAGTCCCGCGTGGAACTGCGCGGTCGCCGTGGAAATGACGCCAAGCCCGTCAATCCTGATCTCTGTCAGCACTTGTGCTCTCCGTTCGCCGTCGGCCACGCCAGCCTGTCACGGGCAATTGGAACTTGCGCACCATCCGGTCGGCGAACGGTGCGGAGTCCAGCCGCACCCAGCGCACCGGTCGAGCGCCGCGAACCGCTTCGACCCGTCCACCGCTGGGCAGTGCGAGCGTGCGCCTGCCGTCCAGGAAAACTATCGCATCGTGTCCGGTCGCCACGGACTCGACCGCGATCCGGGAATCCGGGCTGGTCACCAGCGGTCGCGCGAACAGGGCATGGGCATTGCTCGGAATCACCAGCAACGCTTCCAGTTCCGGCCACACCACCGGGCCGCCCGCGGAGAAGGCGTAGGCGGTCGATCCGGTCGGTGTGGAGATGAGGATGCCGTCACAGCCGAACGACGAGACCGGGCGCCCGTCGACTTCCAGCACCACTTCCAGAACCCCCATGCGCGAAGCGTTCTCGATGCTCGCCTCGTTCAGCGCCCATCCGCTGTCGACGACCTCGTCCTCGATCCGCACGGTGACGTCGATGGTCATCCGGTGCTCGATCGTGTAATCACGTCGGACCACCTGCGCGAGCGCCTCGTCCAAGTGCTCGGCCTCGGCCTCGGTGAGAAAGCCGATGCGGCCGAGATTGATCCCGAGCACCGGCACCCCGGCCGGGCGCGCCAACTCGGCGGCACGCAGGAACGTACCGTCGCCGCCGAGCACGAGCACCATCTCGCAGCCGACCGCCGCCTCAGCGCTGTGCTCGACCACGCGCACCGGAAAACCGCCCGGCTCGGACTCGAACCGCGTGCTGTCCGCTTCGTCGGCGAGTACACGCAGGCAGATGCCCGCGTCGGCGAAGATCTTCGCCACCCGGTGGGCGGTTTCGATGATCTCCGCGCGACCGGGATGCGACACCAGCAAGATCTCCCGGCCGCAGGGCTCGGCCAGCGCGTTCACTGTGGACCCTCCTCAACCGCACGCTCGACCAGCGCGGCGACCTGCTCACCGTCGTATTCGAACGGCCCGTCGGTACGCAACCACAAGAAGTATTCGACATTGCCGGACGGGCCCGGCAGCGGGCTCGCCACGACACCGGCGGTACGCATGCCCAGTTCCGCGGCCGCGGCCGCCACCGTGCGCACCGCCTCGGCGCGCAACGCGGGATCACGCACCACGCCGCCCGAACCGACCCGCTCCTTGCCGGCTTCGAATTGCGGTTTCACCATGGGCAGCAGGTCGGCGCCCGGCGCGGCGCACGCGGCCAGCGCGGGCAGCACCAGGCTCAGCGAGATGAACGACAGGTCGCCCACCACCATTTCGACCGTGCCGCCGATGGTTTCGGGCGTCAGGTTGCGCACGTTGGTCCGATCGAACACCCGGACCCGCTCGTCGTTGCGCAGGCGCCAGACCAGCTGGCCGTAGCCGACGTCGACCGCGAGGACCTCCCGCGCCTCCCGTGCCAGCAGCACGTCGGTGAAACCGCCGGTCGAGGCGCCCGCGTCCAGACAGCGCTTACCCGCTACGGACAACCCGTCCTGCTCGAACCGCTCCAGCGCCCCGAGCAGTTTGTGCGCACCGCGCGAGGCCCACGACACCTCGTCGGGCTCGTCGCGGACCACCAGCGGGGTGCCCGTCTCGACGGCGGTCGCCGGCTTCACCGCGACCGTTCCAGCTATCAGGACGCGGCCCGCGCCGATCAGCTCGACCGCGTGTTCTCGCGATCTCGCCAACCCGCGGCGAACCAGTTCCGCGTCCACCCGCGCGCGCCTGGCCACCTCAGATCTTGTCCACCGTGGCCAAGGCCTGTACCAGCACGTCATGTGCCTGCTCCAGGATGCGAGCGCGACGGGTGATGTCGACTCCGGCTTCGGCGCTGTCGGTCGCGACTCCGCTTCGGCCGGGGAAGTCGAGTTCGGCGAGCAGGCTGTCGACCTCGCCGCGGATTCGATCCGGATCGGCAGGCTCCGGGCGCCCTTGCGCACCCGGCAGGTGCTGACCGGGCAGTGGGGCCCCTGGGCGGGGACCCGGTGCACCGGCGCCCGTACCGGGGCCGTGCGGACGAGGCGTTGGAGTAGTCATCGTGGCGTCAACGCTATCGGATTTCCGAATCGGACGCGCGGACCGTCACAGCTCGCCCCGGGTTGCGCTGAAGCATCTCACCGAGATCGGCTTCCGGCTCGGCGGCAACGACCGCGTGGTTGAGGGCGTCGAGCGAGTCGGCGACATATGTCGGGATCTGCCCGTCCGGGGCTTTCCGGAGTTCGTCCAGCGTGCTGACACCGGTGAGCACAAGCAACGAGTCCAGACCGACACGGTTGGCGCCCTCGATATCGGTGTCGAGACGGTCGCCCACCACCAGAGCGGAGCGGGAACCGGCCCGGACGAGCGCGTCCTCCAGCAGCGGCGCATACGGTTTGCCCGCCACGATCGGCTCCCGATCGGAGGCGGCGCGCAACGCCGCGACCATCGCGCCGTTACCGGGCGCGAGGCCGCGTTCGTTCGGCAGGGTCCGGTCGGTGTTGGCCGCGATCCACAGTGCGTCCGCGCGCAGGGCGTAGGCGGCTTCGGCGAGGTCCGGCCAAGAAGTGTGGGGTGAATGTCCTTGCACCACAGCGGCGGGCGCGTCCCCGTCGAAGCGCCGGATCGGCCGAAGTCCGACGCCGTCCACCTCGGCGGCCAGGTCGTCGGTGCCGACCACCAGCACGTGCGCACCCGGGTCGAGCCGCTCGGCCAACAGCCGCGCCGCTGCCTGGGCGCTGGTCACCACGTCGTCGGTGGATGCGGGAAACCCGAGTTCGGACAGATGCGCGGCCACCACCTGCGGTCCGCGGCTGGCGTTGTTGGTGACGTACACCAGCCGCTGGTCCGCCTGCCCGTCCGCCGCCAGCGCTTCCGGCGCCCCTTCGATCACCGCGTGACCGCGATACAACGTGCCGTCCAGATCCAGCAGCAGGGCTCGGTAGCGCTCTCGTAGTCGCTTCACACCACTCTCACTCCGTGTCACCGATCGGCGCCGTGCCGACGCATCACCGCCGGACCCGCCGTCCGCCGAGTCCGAGACACCGACACTACGCCAGCGAGCGGACCGGAAAGACGTGGCGTCAGCCACTCCCGCAGCGTCGGATCACATACCCCGACGGCGGATTCCGACCAGCGGCCACGTCCTCGGTACGCCCGCGTCCACCGGGCAATTCGCTCCGGACTCGGTATCACCGGGAGCGACCCGGACACGGGGTGAGGTCATGCAGTCGAAATCGCCTCAGCGCGATGCCGACAGGCTGCACACCCCGAACGATTGAGGTCCGCATGCGCAGTGTTCTTCCGGTGACGAGCGCGGCAGGGGGAGCGGGTCGTCGCGGCCCGGCGACCAGAGGCAGCCGGGAAAAGTCGAAGAAGGGGGCATCCGCGCTGCTCATCGCCGGACTCGCCGCAGGAACGGTCGCCGCGTCCGACAGAGGGCGCATTCGGACGGCCCACGATCCGCTTCGACCGGGCCGAGTCCCGGCGATGACCTCGCGGGACCGGCACAGCATGGGCAACACACCTTCCGGACACCACAGCGCCTCGGGTTGCCCGTAATCCACGAGATGAGCCTGCCGGTTTCTCCGATCGAGACCGCGCCGCACCCGATCCGCCACGACAGACCGCGGAGACCAACCCATCTCCCCGGGGCCGAATCGCGGCGATGACCTCGCGGGACCGGCACAGCATGGGCAACACACCTTCCGGACACCGCAGCGTCTCCGGTTGCCCGTAATCCACGAGGTGGGCCTGTATGCTCGGCAACTCCGCCATGACGCGCCGCCGAGGGTAGCCCGCCTCCGTGGCTGCGATCGCAGGTTCAGATGTCGGTGTCGCCCGTGAGTTCGGCGGCGCGTTCTTCGGCGTCCGTCTCCGCGTCCAAATCTGCGGAGGCGGCGTTCAGGAACCAGGTAAGGCCCTCGTCGGTTCGGCCGGCGGCGACCAAGGCGTCGGCGTAGGCGTAGAAGAGGCGGGCCGCGGCCGAGCCCGTCCGAGACGGGTCCAGATCAGAGGTCTGGAGGGTCACGACGGCCTGGTCGTACTGGCCCAGGTCCATGCGCGCGCCTGCCACGACGATGCGCAGTTCGGCGGCATCGTCTCCGCGCAGGGCGCGCGCCTCGTCACTGCGACCGAGCTCGATCGCGCGCTCGGGACGCCCCAGGCCGCGCTCGCAGTCGGCCATGACCGCGAGCAGTCCCGAGCCACCGGACATCCGGCGCGCGGTACGCAACTCCGACAAGGCCTCCGCCCATTCACCGGCGTGGTAGGCCACCACTCCCGCGGTCTCGCGCACGACCGCGATCCGCCCGGCACGCTGCCGTGCAGCCCTGGCATGCGCGAGAGCGAGCCCGGGATCGTCATCGAGCAGCCGCACCGCCATCACCAGGTGCCGGGCGACCGTCTCCGCATTGCCTTTGTCCAAGCTGAGCAGATCCCGCCGCACGGCGGGGTCGAGATCGGTCGCTTGCACCTCTTCCGGCAGATCGGGTTCTTCCGGCCGCGGCGGGCGGCGGTCGAGCGAACGGCCTCCGCCGACACGAGCGCCTTCGCCGCCCCGGCGGCGTTCCTGCGGCGCCTCACCACGCGGTGCCGATGCCTCGCGGCCCACGTCGCGCCGACCTTCCCGGTCCGGTCCCTGGCGACGGCGATCGTCGTCACGGCGCTGGAAACCGGACTCACCACGCCGTCCGGCGTCGCCGCGATCCTCGAAGTCGCCACGCCGCTTGAACGCACCCCGCTCGCCCGTTTCGCCGCGGCGGGCATCACCTCGATCGCCGAAATCGTCACGGCGACGGTCGGATCCACCGCGCGGGGAATCACCACGACGGAACCCGCCGCGACTACCCGAATCACCGCCAGGGCGGAAGCCACCCCGCGATTCATCGCGCCGCTCTTCGGAATCACTCCGGCGCTTGAAGCCACCGCGCTCACCGGAATCCTCGTACCGCTTGGAGCCACCGCGGTCGCCCGGACCGCCTCGACCGGCGGCGCCACGGCCCGTGGGCTCGTCCCGGCGCTGGAAACTCCCGCGCCTGGGCGGCGCGTCACCACCGCGACGAAAACCACCGGTGTCACCAGGCCGGTCGCCGGAGTCCCTGCGTCCGAATCCGCCGCGCTCGCCGCCGCGCTTGTCGTAACCTCCGCTGTCCCCGCGACGATCGGACCCGCCGGAATTGTCTCGGCGCTGGAACCCGCCCCGGTCGGACGAACCCTCTCGTGCACCGTAACCGCCCGAATCACCGCGGCGGCCGTAGCCGCCGCGTTCCCCGGAGTCACCTCGACGGTTGGATCCCCCACTGCGGCGGCCCGCGTCCTGGCTGTCGCCTCGCCGGCCGGACCCGGAATCGGGAGCGCCGCGCCGGAAGGGCTTCCGATCGTCGTTTTGTTCCGGCACGGTGCTCCCTTTCTGTTTCGAAAAGTCGATATTGCCCACAGATTCAATCACGTACCAACGGTGGGGCGCGGGCACGGCGGCTTCGCCGAAGCTCCATCAGGTGCTCAAACGACGATAGGGGACCCAGAGTCTGGGTCCCCTATCGTGAAAGGATGTTCCGGCGGTGTCCTACTCTCCCACACCCTGTCGAGTGCAGTACCATCGGCGCTGGCAGGCTTAGCTTCCGGGTTCGGAATG
>NZ_JBSGIB010000036.1:0-39740 GCF_053604885.1 Nocardia sp. NPDC003999 | reverse complement strand
GCGACGATCCATATCGCTGCGATCAATCAGTGGCTGCGACACGGGTGAGGACGGGGCCGAACAGCCCGCCCTCCCCACTTCGAAACACTCCCTAGCCGCCGGAGACGATGGCGGCGAGGTTGGCGAGCTCGTTCTCCCGTCCCTGGGTGAGGCGCTGAGTCCAGACGTCGTCGTGCATGGCGTCGACGGTCATGACCACGCGGACGCCCGCGTCGGTCGGCTCGAGCTCGACGGTGGTGAGAAATTCGTACGGCTCGACGCCGGGGATGAAGTCGGCCAGGGAGGTGTAGGCGAGCCGGTCGGGGCCGTCGATCTCGGTGAACGTCTTGCGGGACTCGGTCGACAGTGGCATGCCCGCGGATCGCATGAATTCGATCTGCGCGGGGGCGGTCGCGGTCATCGTGTAGACCAGTTCGCCGCCAGGGCGCAGGTCGAGCTGGTCGACGCGGACGGTGAAACCGTCGGGCGCCCACCACTTCTCGATGCCCGCCGGGGTGGTCCACAGTTCCCAGATCGCCTGGGCGGTGGCGGGGTAGTCGCGTTCGATGCGGATCTGCTCGGACATGTCGTGCTCCTGGTTCAGAAGTATTCCTTGAAAGGAATATATCTGAGGAGGCATGCTTGGTCAATGGACCCCGCACTATTCGCCGCTCTGGCCGAACCGAACCGCATGCGGATCGTGGAGTTGCTGAACGCCGCGCCGCGTCCGGTCGGCGAGATCGCTACCGCACTCGGCCTGAGACAACCGCAGACGACCAAACATCTCCAGGCGCTCCAGCGCGCGGGCCTGGTGGTAATGGAACCGCTCGGGCAGCGCCGCATCTACGCCCTGCGCCGGGGTCCGCTGCGCGAGCTGCGACAGTGGCTGGCGGGATTCGAGGCCGACCATCCCTCGGAGTCGGTGCTCGCCGAATACCGGGTGGCAATCGCCGCCGAGCCGTTGTCGGCCCACGAATTCCATCGGACGCTGTCGGCGCCGCCGGCGACCGTGTGGGAGTGGTGGACCTCGCCCGATCTGGCGCGCCGGTGGTGGCACCCAGCGCATTTCGAGGTCGCCGACTGCGTCCTGCGGCCGGTCGTCGGGGGCGCCCTGTCGATCGTGCTCCGCGAGGGCGACGGTGCGCTGTATTCCAGCGCCGGGCGCTACCTCGAAGTCGTTCCGCCCGAACGGCTCCGGTTCGAGTTGTCACCGCTGGACGGCAACGGGACCCCGTTGTTCCGGGCCGACCATCTCCTCGAGTTGACCAGCGTCACCGGCGGCACCCGCGTCGACCTACAAATCGACGTGTCCGACCCGACCCCGGGCTCGGAACCGGCCATGGCCGGCATCCGCTTCGGCTGGAATCAGCTGCTGGACAACCTTGCTCACGTCATCAACTCGGCCACAAGCTGATTCGGCTACCGAGTGATGCTGTCGAGATCATCGAGGTCGCCGCGCCTCGCCCGGGCTCCTTTCCGCTCGAGCGCGGCGGCCGATGCACCCGAACGGGCGAGCCCGGTGACCTCGTGACCAGCGTCCAGCAACTGGTCGACGACGGCAGAACCGATCCATCCGGTCGCTCCGGTGACAAAGATTTCCATGCTGATACTCCTTCGTGTAGGTCCGCGACTACTCCGCTGATTCGATCCGGCGGTGAGCAGAGCGGCAACCAGCGGTCTGTGATGTAGACGGACGCCCGTAACCCGTGCAGCGGTATCCGCTGGTCGGCTGCGGGTGCTGACACGGCGACCGGTGGTTGCGCAGCGCACTGGGCAGAGCGCTGAATCGGCCCGCATATTGAGCTGATGGCGGCTATTTGGGGGAAAGCTGTTCGATGGTTGTCGGACTACCGCACCCGATATGTCGATATCGTCCGCTGATCAACCGGCGACGGGCCCCCTCCGCCGGGACAGCGCAGACTGCAGCACCACCAGCCCGCCGAGGACGACTACGGTCACGCCGATCGCGCGGAGTCCGGCGTCCGCGCCCGAGACGAAGGCCGTTATCACTTCGGTGGCGCGATCGGGGGCAGTCGAGGCGAGGGCTTCGGCCACGGTGTGCGGAGAATGGCCGGGCGCGGATGTCCGGCGGCAGCGCACCGGCGATGGCGCCGGACAGCGTCGGAAGTGCCAGTGCCACAACGGTTCCGGTGACTACGAGCCATGCCGCGTACGCGATGTAGGACGTCTGTGTGCCGCTGGTGGACAGTCCGAGCAGTCCGCAGCCGACGAACGCGAAGGCCAGCGCGATGGTCGCGTCGAGGCCGATGCGTCCCGAGACGCGTCCGGCGTGTCGTGCGCCGAGGATGATCGGGACGGTCAGCGGCACGATGCCCAGCCCGGTGCGCAGCACGCCGAAACCCTTGCCCCCTTGCGTTCGGCGGGGACGGCGTGCAGCAGGACCGAAAGGGTGTTGGGCAGCACGGCGGCGGCGCCGACTCCGGTGATCGCACGGCCCGCCAGCAGCAGGGCTACGTTCGGTGCGAGCGCGGAGATCAGTGCGCCCGCCGCGAACAGCACCCGCCCGACGAGCAGTACTCCCTTGCGCCCGAAACGATCCCCGGCGGCACCGCCCGGGATCACCAGGCACGCGAAGACGATCACGTAGGTGTCGACGATCCAGATCAGTGCCGAGGCGGACGGGTGAAGCGCGCTCGCGGCGAGCATCGGGACGGCGAGATTGATGGCGGCGACCATCCCGACGACGAGCACCACGCAGGCGCACATCACCGCGAGCAGGCCACGCCGCGTGACGGGAGGGGGCATCGGGTCCGGTGACGGCGCACGATCCCGGATCAAGACATTGAACGGCATGTCGACGACGGTATGGACCTCGCGTGTCTGCATGCCACGCAACTTTGACAATCACCTTTTGCGTACCATGCAACTACGCCGGAGCAGCTCGATCTGAACCTGCTGCGCGTGTTCGACGCGCTGCTTCAAGAAGGCAGCGTCACGGCGGCTTCCGAGCGCCTGCACCTGTCGATCCCGGCGACCAGCCGGGCGCTGGGACGCTTGCGCCGGTCGATGAACGACCCGATCTTGGTACGGGCCGGTCGCGGAATGGCTCCCACACCGTTCGCGCTGCGCACCGCTCCGCGAGTGCGGTCACTGCTCGACGAGGCATCCGCACTGATCAGCGCCGACCGCGAGGTCACGATCGGCGAGCTAAAGCGCACCTTCACGATCCGCATCAACGACGGTGTCGCGGCGACACTGGCGACGGCTGCGGTCGAAGCCACGGCCGCCGCCGCTCCCGGCGTGGTGCTGCGCTTCGTGACCGAAGGCAGCGAAAGCGCCGAGGCCCTCCGCGACGGCTCGGTCGATCTCGATATCGGCGTCGGCGACGTCGCGGCTCCCGACATCCGGACAGCCGTGCTGTATCGGGAACGAATGGTCGGCATCGTCCGAGCCGACAGCCCGCTGGGCATGCGCCGCCGCCCGACCTTGCGCCAACTGTGCCGCCATCCGCACGTTTCGGCCTCCCGCCGCGGCCGGGCGCGCGGACCGCTCGACGACGCACTCGACGCCGTCGGGCTGCAACGCCACGTCGCGGCCGTCGTCCCGTCCTTCGCGGTCGCGGCGCTACTGGTCGCCACGAGCCGCTACGTCGGCCTCGTCCCGCAGCGCCTCGCCGAACAGTACGGCCCCACCCTCGGCCTACATGAACCTGAAGGGTTCCCGCCCGAACACCATCGCCCAACTGCTCGCCGATTCCCCGGCCGGCCAGCTCGGCTGGATCGTGGAGAAGTACCGCGAGTGGACCGACAGCGCCAACGACCTGCCCGACCAGGCCATCGACCTCGACCGCTTGCTCACCACGGTCAGCATCTACTGGTTCACCGACACCGCCCGCAGCGTCGCGAACCTGTACTACGAACGCTTCCACGACGCCGCCATGTTCGCCCCGAAACCGAAGGGCACCGTCCCGACCGGCGTCGTGGTGTTCAAGGACGGCGACTACGCCATCCGCCGCTTCGCCGAACGAACCCACAACATCACCCACTGGTCGGAGTTCTACTCCGGCGGCCATTTCCCGGCCCTCGAGGTGCCGGACCTACTGATCGGCGACATCCGCGAGTTCTTCAGCGCGCTCGGTTGATCGGCTGGAAGTCATAGGCAGGCGGTTGTCACCGCCTGCCTACGCCATGCGTGGCGACGAGGAGGAGTAGCTCGAGAACACTCCGCTGGGGCGTAGCAGGCGCGCGGCGGAGATCGCGGATGTCGCGGTGTTCCTGTCGTTGGACAAGGCAGCCTGGATGAGTGGGGCGGCAATCAATCTCAACGGGGGTACGCATCTGCGGCGGTATCCCGATGTGCTGGGGCGGGGTCGGGCGATGGCGGAAGGCGGATGAAAAGGACACGGTGGTGAATCCGTGCGGTAAGTAGTGTCGAGGCGGGGCAAGATCGCGAATGGGCTGGGAGGCCGGGGTGAGTGGGACGGAATGGGAGATGTTCTGCTCGGAGGTGTTTGCCATCGCCGAGCGTTACGCCATCCAGACGTTTTCGAATCCCGGCACCCTGGTGCTCTCCAGCGGATCCTCGTCCATGGAAGCCCAAGCGCGTGGGGCCAATCCACACATCAAACTGGTGGATATGGGCGACGCCGCGGTGCGCATCGAAACGGGCTGGTGCGTCCGCGCCATCGCCGACTACGAAATCCAGTTCGAGGACAAGCCATCCCAGGCGGCCGCGGCGGTCGAGGCGATCATTCTCGGGGGCGCCGAAGAGTATGTGATCACCGATGACGACGACCGGTGGGTGGCGTTCGGGTGGTGTATTCGGGGCAAGGATTCCCTGATGTCGAAACCCCCGCACATCACCTCGGGACGAAAGGCGGTTCGTCGGCTCCTGCCGTGGCGGTCGGCGTGACCATGCGGCCAGGAGCTCATCAAGCCGACCCAGCTGCCGTCGGTGCAGCGTGGCGAAGGCCGTCGCACGGACCGAGCGTCTATCACATCGCCGAACGCGTGAGCCACGAACAACTGTGTCTGCACGGCTGGCCGCCGTTGGGCTGGCCCGCGGCGGAGCCGATGGACGGGCCCGAATTCAGCCCCGACGACGCCCACACGCTCATGCAGGTTCATCGAGAGTGTGACGCGGACGAATGCTCATGGAAATGCGCGGCGGTCGAAACGTTACGGATCACCGGCCGGATGCGTCCATCTAAATATCCCCGCCGTTCGGATCCGTTTCGGCTTTGAATCCCAGTCGGCTTCACCAGGTCCGAGGTCGGCCGATCCGCGAACGCAAGTAGAAGGGCAGGCGGGTTGATGACCTCCTGCCCTTCTGCGACCGCGCGGAGATGCAACCCCTCCTCAGCGGTAATAGCAGCCGCTGTCGAGGTCCTCGAACAGTCCGGGCCCGCTGGGGGACCAGCCGAGCAGCGCGCGGGTCGCGTCGCTGCTCGCGGCCATGTCCGCTCCGAAGAACCGGCTCAGCCAGCCGAAATGCTCGTCGCCGCGGTCGGCCGGGACCGAGACGACGGGCAGGTCGAGTTCGCGTCCGATGGCCTCGGCGATGTCGCGGGTCGGGATGCCGGTCTCGGCCGCGGCGTGCAGGACCGTGCCCGCCGGGGCGTGCTTGTCCAGGGCGAGTTGCACGATGCGGCCCGCGTCGCTGCGGTGGATCGCCGCCCAGCGGTTGGTTCCGTCGCCGAGGTATGCCGAGACTCCCTTGGCGCGAGCGGTCGCCACCAAACCGGTGATGAATCCGCGGTGGTCACCGTCGCCGTGCACGGTGGGCGCGAAACGCACGACGATCGTCCCGACGCCGCGCTCCACGAACTCCAGCGCCAGATTCTCACTGCCGCCGCGTAGTGAGCCGGCGCCGTGGGCCGGGGACCGGTCCTGCTCGGTGGCCAGACGGCCGGGGGCGAGTAGGGCGAGGGCGGAGGCGAGCACGAACGGGCGGTGCGAGCCCGCGAGGGCCTCGCCGATGGTCAGCACGGCGTCGCGCTCGGTCTGGTTGGTCATGGCCGGGTTAGCGAAATCGTGCTTGTTTGCCAGATGGACGACGGCGTCGGCGTCCGCCGAACCGGCGCGGAGGCTGTCGAGATCGTCGAGGTCGCCCCGCCGGGGCCGGGCTCCTTTCCGTTCGAGCGCGGCTGCGGAGGCGTCCGAGCGGGCGAGTCCGGTGACCTCGTGACCGGCGTCCAGTAACTGGTCGACGACCGACGAGCCGATCCATCCGGTCGCTCCGGTGACGAAAACGTGCATGTCGATACTCCTTCGTGCGGGTCCGCGATCGGCGGTCGCGGACTTGATCTTTCGGTGGCCATCAGCGAGCGACCGGTGGTCGGGGGCGAGGCCGTTCGGCTCGGCCGCAACATGGAGGCCTGCGCGTTCGGGCTCGTGCACCGGATCGCTGGCATGCTCGAGAAATGGCAACTATTCGGGGGAAAGCCGTTCGATGGGTGTCGGACACTCAGCCGGGCGTTATCGCGGTCGAGTTCACCGACGTCGACGGCGTCACGCACACGTTGATCGACAAGCTGCCGATCTTCGGCGTATCAGATGATCTCGGGCCGGATTCGGTCTATCCGGTACCGGTCGAGATCGGCGTGAAGTTGGTCGAGCGCGTCGGTGAGGCGACGGTCATCGACCTCAGCGCAGAGGCGCACAACACCGACCGCATCCGGTATGTCGTGCGGAGCGCGAGTATCGTCCACTGATCGGCGAAACGATGACAGCGACCGGGCGCCCGCGAGCCTTCACCTGAGTGGTTCCGGCAGCCGTGGTGTGATCGACCGTGCGTGTCACATCGTGTGAGCTGCGGTATCGGGCGACGACGACCGGGACCCGCCACGCCGGGACATCAGCGACTGGAGTACGACGAGCCCGCCGAGGACGAGCACGCTCACACCGACCACCCGAAGTCCGGCGTCCGTGCCCGAGACGAACGCCGCGACGATGTCGGCGGTGCGATCGGGCGCGGTGGCGGCGAGTGCCTGTGCCACGGTGTGCGGATCGTGTGCGGCGCGGATGTCCGATGGCAGCGCGGCGGCGAAGCGCGCGGTGAGCACGGTGCCGATGACGGCGACACCCAAGGCGCTGCCGAACTCGCGGGTGGTGGCCTGCAATCCGGCTCCGACCCCCGCCTGCTCCGGCGGCAGCGAACCGGCGATGGCTGCGGAGAGCGTCGGAAGGGCCAGCGCTACACCGATTCCGGTGACGACGAGCCACCCCGCGTACTCGACGTAGGGCGTCTGCGTGCCGCTGGTGGACAGCCCGAGCAGTCCGCAGCCGACGAACGCGAACGCGAGCGCGATGGTGGTGTCGAGACCGATGCGCTGTGCGAGGCGGCCGACGTGGCGTGCGGCGAGGATGATCGGGATGGTCAGCGGCACGATGCCGAGCCCGGTCTCCAGCACGCCGAATTCCTTGCCGTACTGCAGGAACGACGCGTTGACATAGAACAGCGCGAACATGCCGAAGAAGACCGTCGTCATGCCGAGGCAAGCGCTGCGCAGGCCCGGTACACGGAACAATCGCGGATCCAGCAGCGGGTGTCCGACCTTCAATTCGACGAACGTCCACACGGTGAACAACACTGCGGCGCAGACGAATCCGGCGATGACGACCCCGCTGTCCCACCCCGCTTCCGGCCCCTGGACGATGCCGAGCAGCAGCGCGATCGACGCACCGACGAGCAGCACCGCACCGACCGGGTCCAGGCGGCGGTCATGGCGCGGCGACACCGGCGCGACACGCCCGACGAGCAGACCGAGAACCAGGGCGATCGGCACTGCGGCGGCGAACAACCAGCGCCACGATCCGCCCGCCAGGATCGTCCCTCCGCCGACGTTGCCGACGACTCCGCCGATGCCCGTCATCGAGGCCCAAGTGGCGATCGTCGCGCCCTTGCGTTCGGCGGGGGCGGCGTGCAGCAGGACGGACAGCGTGTTGGGCAGCACCGCGGCGGCGCCCACACCCGTGATCGCACGGCCCGCCAGGAGCAGGGCCACGTTCGGTGCGGTCGCCGACAGCAGCGCGCCCACCGCGAACAGCGCCAACCCGGTGAGCAGTACTCCTTTGCGCCCGAAGCGGTCTCCGGCGGCACCGGCTGGGATCACCAGACACGCGAAGACGATCACATAGGTGTCGACGATCCAGACCAGAGCCGACGCGGAGGGACGCAACGCGCTCGCGGCGAGCATCGGGACGGCGAGATTGATCGCGGCGACCATCCCGACGACGAGTACGACGCAGGCGCACATGAGCGCGAGCAGGCCGCGCGTCGCGACGGAAGGGGACATCGGGTCTCGTGATGACGCACGATCCCGGACCAAGACGTTGAATGGCATGTCCACGACGGTATTTACCTCGTAGGCCTGCATGCCACGCAACTTTCACAATCCAGATTTGCGTACCATGCAACTATGCCCGAGCAGCTCGATCTGAACCTCCTGCGTGTATTCGACGCGCTGCTCCAGGAAGGCAGCGTCACGGCGGCTTCCGAACGCCTGCACCTGTCCATCCCGGCGACCAGCCGGGCGCTGGGCCGGTTGCGCCGGGCGATGAACGACCCGATCCTGGTGCGGGCCGGGCGAGGCATGGCTGCCACACCGTTCGCGCTGCGCACCGCGCCGCGGGTGCGGTCACTGCTCGACGAGGCGTCCGCGCTGATCAGCGCCGACCGCGAGGTCGCGATCGGCGAGCTCGAGCGCACCTTCACGATCCGCATCAACGACGGCCTCGCGGTGACCCTGGCGACGGCGGCGGTGGAAGCCACGGCCACCGTGGCCCCCGGCGTGGTCCTGCGTTTCGTCACCGAAGGCAGCGAGAGCGCCGAGGCGCTCCGCGACGGCTCGGTCGATCTCGACATCGGTGTGGGCGACATCGCGGCTCCCGACATCCGGACAACGCTGCTGTACCGGGAACGGATGGTCGGCATCGTCCGCGCCGACAGCCCGCTGGGCAGGCGCCGCCGCCCGAGCTTGCGGCAACTGTGCCAGTATCCCCACGTCTCGGCCTCGCGTCGTGGACGCGCGCGCGGCCCACTCGACGACGCGCTCGACGCCGCGGGTCTGCACCGCCACGTCGCCGCCGTCGTTCCGTCCTTCGCCGTCGCGGCGCTGCTGGTCTCCGCGAGCCGCTACGTCGGCCTCGTCCCGCAACGCCTCGCCGAACAGTACGGCCGAACCCTGGGCATTCGCTGGTTTCCCCTCCCCACGGACCTGCCGGAAGTCGAAGTGCGACTGCTCTGGCACGCCCGGCTCGACGCCGACCCGGCCCAGCGCTGGCTACGCGAGACGATCCGCGACGCACTCAGCGCGCCACGCGCCGAGAAGCCCGCGGTATCCGCTCGCACCGCCGAGCGTGGCGGCCGGCCCGGGACAGGCGCGTGAAGGTCCGGCAACCGGCGTCGCAGGGCTCCGGCTGACACTCTGGTATCCCCGATGCAACGCCGACGAGGTGAGAGCATCGGTCGACCGCGGGATTCGTCCGGTCAGTCCATCCGGCTCAACCGCGCGACGATCGTCGCCGCCATCGCCGCCGGATCCCCGTGGTCGGGCCGCAGGACGATCTCGGCTTCGGTCGGCGCTTCGTAAGGGGCGTCGATGCCGGTGAAGCCGCGGATCTCGCCTGCGCGGGCTTTGGCGTACATGCCTTTCGGGTCGCGCGCTTCGCACTCCGACAGCGGCGTGTCGACGAACACCTCCAGGAACGGGATGCCCGCCGCTTCGTGGGCGGCACGGGCGCGGTCGCGGTCGGCGCGGTAGGGGCTGATCAGCGAAACGACCGCTACCACACCGGCTTCGGCGAACAGTTTCGCTACTTCGCCGACCCGGCGGACGTTCTCTTCCCGATCGGCCGCGCTGAATCCGAGATCGGAGTTGAGGCCGTGGCGCAGGTTGTCGCCGTCGAGGAGGAACGCCGGGCGGCCCGCCGCCACCAACCTGCGCTCCAGTTCCACGGCGACGGTGGACTTTCCGGAGCCCGACAGCCCGGTGAGCCAGACCGTCAGGCCGCGGGTGGCGCGCTCGTCGCGCTCGACAGCGGTGGAGTGCCAGACCACCCGGGAGGACGGCAGGCTCGGACCGGTGATCATGCCCGCCGCGACGGTGTTGTTCGTGGTGTCGTCGACCAGGATGAAGCTGCCGGTGGCGCGGTTGCGCCGGTACGGGTCGAACAGCAAGGGCTGGCGGGTGCGCAGCTGGACGCGGCCGATCTCGTTGAGCGACAACGTCTCCGCGTGCTCGTCGCGGTGCAGGGTGTTGACATCCAGCCGGTAGTCCAGGGAGCGCACCTCGGCGGTGGCCGCGCGGGTGGTGTGCCGGATGGTGTAGGTCGCGCCGGGCGTGAGCTGGGTTTCCTCGGCGAACCAGCACACCATCGCGTCCAAATCGCGCCCGGTGTTCGGGCGGTTGTTCGGGCGGCAGATCAGGTCGCCGCGGGAGATGTCCAGCTCGTCGGCGAGCTGGATGGTGACCGCCTGCGGCGGAAACGCTTCCGCGACAGGCGTGCCGCCCGGCCCCCAGATCGCCTGCACCGTCGTGGTGAAACCCGACGGCAGCACCGCCACTTCGTCGCCCGGTTTGAACACCCCGCCCGCCACCGTGCCCGCGTAGCCGCGGAAGTCCTGGGCATGGTTGCGGGTGACGTACTGCACCGGGAAGCGGGAGTCGATCAGGTTGCGGTCGGAGGCGATGTGCACCTCTTCGAGGTGATGCAGCAGGGGAGTGCCCTCGTACCACGGCATGCTCGCGCCCCGGTGCACGATGTTGTCGCCGTGCAGCGCCGACACGGGCACGAAGGTCAGGTCGGAGACGTCGAGTTTGGAGGCGAACCGCGCGAACTCCTCGCGAATCTCTTCGAACCGTTCCTGCGACCAGTCGACCAGGTCCATCTTGTTCACGCACAACACCAGGTGCGGGATGCCGAGCAAACTGGCGAGGAACGCGTGCCTGCGGGTCTGCTCGACCACGCCTTTGCGGGCGTCCACCAGGATCAGCGCCAGGTCCGCGGTGGACGCGCCGGTCACCATGTTGCGGGTGTACTGAACATGCCCGGGGGTGTCGGCGATGATGAACTTTCTTCTGGGCGTGGCGAAATAGCGATGCGCCACGTCGATGGTGATGCCCTGTTCGCGTTCGGCGCGCAGGCCGTCGGTGAGCAGCGCGAGGTTAGGGTAGTCGTCGCCGCGGTCGCGGCTGGTGCGCTCCACGGCGGCGAGCTGATCGGTGAACAGCGTCTTGGAGTCGAACAGCAGTCTGCCGATCAGCGTCGATTTGCCGTCGTCGACGCTGCCCGCGGTGGCCAGGCGCAACAGTGTGGTCGTCATCAGAAGTAGCCTTCGCGTTTGCGGTCTTCCATCCCCGCCTCGGAGATGCGGTCGTCGGCACGGGTGGCGCCGCGCTCGGTCACCCGCGCCGCGGCGACTTCGGCGACCACGTCCGCGGGTGTGGCCGCGGTGGACTCGACACAGCCGGTGCAGGTCGCGTCGCCGACGGTGCGGAAACGGACGGTGGCCTCATACGGCTCCTCGCCGTCGAGCAGCTGGAGAAAGCGGGTGTGCGCCAAGAGCATTCCGTCGCGCTGCACCACCGGCCTGCGGTGCGCGTAGTACAGCGGCGGCAGCTCGATGCCCTCGGCGGCGATGTAGCTCCAGATGTCCAGTTCGGTCCAGTTCGACAGCGGGAAGACGCGAATATGCTCGCCCGCGCGGTGCCTGCCGTTGTAGAGGTTCCACAGTTCGGGGCGCTGCCTGCGCGGGTCCCACTGGCCGTACTCGTCACGGAAGCTGAACACCCGCTCCTTGGCGCGGGCCTTCTCCTCGTCGCGGCGCGCGCCGCCGAAGACCGCGTCGAACGCGCCCCCCTGGATCGACCGCAGCAGCGTCGTCGTCTGCAACCGGTTGCGGGAGGCGCGCGGCCCGGTCTCCTCGACGACCCGTCCTGCATCGATGTCGTCCTGCACCCGTCCGACCACCAGGCGCAGGCCCAGGCGGGCCACCGTCTCGTCGCGATAGGCGATCACCTCGTCGAAATTGTGCCCGGTGTCGATGTGCAGCACCGGGAACGGTAGCGGCGCTGGCCAGAAGGCCTTTGCCGCCAGGTGCAGCATCACCACCGAATCCTTGCCGCCGGAGAACAGCAACACCGGGCGCTCGAATGTCGCTGCCACTTCACGGAATATGTGCGCCGACTCGGCCTCGAGCGCGTCCAGATGGGGCAGCTCGTAGGTGCTCGCCGTCGACTTCGCGTACTGGCTCACACCGCAAAACTAGAACACGTTTCGGTCTTCGGTCAATGGTCTGCGTCCGCCCGAGTTCGCCGTGACCGCGTCAGCGGCGTCCACCAGCGCCGCGCCGCGGCGGGCGATCTCCGCCCCGGTGATCGAGCGGCCGACGTACATCGTGAGCACCATGTTCTGCCTGCCGTCGCCGTCGTAGGTCGGTGCGGCGAGCAGGCTCACCGCGTGCTCCTTGCGCGGCCGTAGATCCGCGCCCAGATACACCCGCTCGCCGAGGCTCGTCACCAGTTCGCCGACCAGTTCGCGCAGCTCAGGGGGTAGGTCCCGATCGGCGACCCCGGCCAGCAGTGAGTACAGCCGACGTCCCGCGGTGGTCATGCTCTCCACCAGGAATCCCCGCTCGCGGCATTCGGCGACCACTTGACGCAGGCGCGTCTCGTCCTGTCGCAACGGCACCGCGGGCGGCTTGGCCAGCCAGGCGTCGAACGCCGCGTCGGTGTCCCAGAGCACGTACATCAGGCCGACCGGAGGTGCGAAATGGTAGGCCGCGCCCACCTTCACCAGGCCGGGTCCGGTGCTCTCCAGCACCATGATCTGCTCGCCGACGACCGCGGACGCGGTGCAGGTGGTGTGGTAGCGCGCGGAGAGTTTGTCCAGCTCGACGCGGGCGAGCGCGGAGATGGCGAAGCTGTCCTGCGCCACCCGGCCCGCCGCGATCAGTGCGGGCCCGAGCCCGTAGGTGCGGGTGTCGGCGTCGCGCATCAGGTAGCCGCCCGCGGTCAGCTCGGTGAGGATGCCCAGGCAGGTCGGCTTGGCCAGGTCGAGTTCGCGGGCGAGCTCGGAGAGCCCGAAGCGTTTCCCGCGCTGTTCGACGAAGAAATCCAGGACCTGCACCACGCGTGCGGTGGGCGCGGACCGACGGCCGACCATTGACCACTCCTAGAACACGTTCTAATCTTTCTCCTATCGAAATGTACCAGAGTGGTACATATTTGGAACACCGGAGAGAGCCTCTTGCTGACACAGCCGTTCGCGGACGCCATCGCCGCCGCCGAGCAGATCATCACCGGAGCCGCGCACATTCGCACCGAACAGGACCTCGTCGAGGGCTACGACTATCTGGCGGGCAGCATCCGCGCGTCGTTGCAGATGGCCTGGGCCTACGAGCTGGACTTCCCGTTCTTCGTCATGTCCACCGGCCCGTACACCAAGATGGGGCTGGACAACCCCGACACCCTCTACTACCACTCCTACCTGCGCCCGGACGCCGAATATGTGGTGACCGGCACCCGCGGCACCACCCGTGACCTGAGCTTCCAGGTGCTCAACGGCAACTATTCGCCCGTCGACGTGCCCGACAGCCTCACCGCTTTCGACGACCGAAAGCTCGACATCCGCGCGGACGGGACCTACGAGATCCGCTTCGGACCCGGCGAAGCGGGCCCCGGCTATGTGCACCTCGGCGCCGACGCGGCGATGCTCGTGGTCCGCGAGGTGCACAGCGACTGGGTGACGGAGAAGGCGGGCACGATCCGCATCCAGCGCGTCGACCGGATCGGCGACGCGCCGCCGCCGCTGACCAAGGACGTGCTCACCAAGCGATACGGCGTGGCGGGCAAGATGCTGGTGTCGCGGTTGAAGACCTTCCTGGCCTTCCCGGAGTGGTTCTATCTGAACCTGCCGGTGAACACGCTGACCGAGCCGAGGCCGACGCCGGGCGGGCTGAGCACCCAGTTCTCCTCGGTGGGTCACTACGACCTGGACGACGACCAGGCCATGATCATCACGGTGCCCAGATCCGACGCCCCCTACCAGGGCTTCCAGCTCGGCAGCATGTGGTACCTGTCGCTGGATTACATCAACCATCAGACCAGCCTCACCGCCGACCAGGCACACGTGGACCCGGACGGGATGATCCGGCTGGTGGTCAGCGAGCGTGATCCTGGCCTGGCCAACTGGATCGAGCGCACCGGTCATTCCCGCGGCTACCTCCAGTTCCGCTGGCAGCGGCTGTCGCGGGAGATGAAACCCGACGACGGGCCGACCGTGGAGATCGTTTCCGTCGCGGACCTGCCCGATCGCCTGCCGTTCCACGAACAGGCGCGGGTCACGCCGGAGCAGTGGCGCGACCGGATCGCGGCGCGTCAGGTCGCCGTCGCGGAGAGGATGCTCGGCTGATGTTGCTGCGGGACAAAGTGGTCGTCGTCTCCGGCGTGGGGCCGGGACTGGGGCGTGCGATCGCGGTGCAGAGCGCGAAGGCGGGCGCGGACGTAGTGCTGGCTTCCCGGACCGAATCGCGACTGACCGAGGTGGCCAAGGAGATCACCGAACTGGGCAGGCGCGCGGTGGTCGTGCCGACCGACATCAACGACGAGGCCGCGGTCGTGAATCTGGTCGAGACCGCGCACAGCGCCTTCGGCAAGGTCGACACGCTGGTGAACAACGCCTTCGCGATCCCGCCGATCGTCGACCTCGCCGACGTCGACCTGGATCAGGTCCGCGCGGGCTTCGAGACCAACGTGCTGGCCGCGCTGCGCCTGACCAGGTTGTTCGTGCCCGCCCTCACCGAGACCAAGGGCTCGGTGGTGATGATCAACTCGGCCGTGCTGCACCACTCGCGGCGCACCTTCGGGCCGTACAAGATGGCCAAGGCCAGCCTGCTCGCGCTGGCGCAGAGCCTGGCCACCGAACTCGGTCCGAAGGGCATCCGGGTCAATTCCGTCGCGCCGGGCTACATCTGGGCCGACAACCTGAAGTGGTACTTCAACTACCTGGCGCAGCAGCGGGGGATCACCTCCGAGGAGGTCTACGCCGAGACCGCGAAGACCACCGACCTGCGCAAACTGCCCGAACCCGACGAGATCGCCGACGCGGTCGTGTTCTTCGCGTCCGCCTTGGCGCGCGCGATCACCGGCGCGTGCCTGGACGTCAACGCCGGCGAATTCCACCACTAGGAGATGACCGTGATCGGTAGGGACGACGTCGGGACCGTCGACGATCTGCACGCCTCGGCGACCAAGGTGGTCGGGCTGGACGCCTTCGGCACCGACGACTACCGCGAAGGGCTCGAGGTGCTGCTCGAGTCCTATGCGAAGGACGCCGAACTCACGCCCTTCGGCAATAAGGTGAACCGCGCGTTCCTGCGCGGCGCGCTGATCGCCCGGCTGCTCAGCGAGGCGGCCTGGCGGCAGCATCCGGAACACGCCGACGTGGCGATCGAGCGCCCGATCTTCGTGACCGGTCTGCCGCGCTCGGGCACCACGGCGGTGCACCGCCTGCTCAACGCCGACCCGGCGCACCAAGGGCTGGAGATGTGGCTGACCGAGATGCCGCAGCCGCGCCCGCCGCGCGAGACGTGGGCGAGCAATCCGGTCTACCAGCGCCTCGCCGCCGCCTACGACAAGCACCACGTCGAACATCCGGAGTTCATGGGAGTGCACCACATCTCGGCCGACCAGGTCGAGGAGTGCTGGCAGTTGCTGCGGCAGTCGGCCATGTCGGTGTCCTACGAGTGCCTGGCCTACCTGCCCACCTACTCCGAGTGGTTGCGCGAGCGGGATTGGACATCCGCCTATCGCAGGCACCGGCGCAACCTGCAACTGATCGGACTGCCGGACGCGGGCAAGCGATGGGTGCTGAAGAACCCGAGTCACCTGTTCGCGCTGGACGCGATCTTCGAGGTCTATCCGGACGCGCTGGTCATCCAGATGCACCGCGATCCACGCACCATCATCGCGTCGGTGTGCAGTTTGAACGAGCAGGCGTCGGCGGGCTGGTCGGAAAAGTTCCGCGGCCCGGTGGTCGGCGCGACGCAGCTGGATCTGTGGGCGCGCGGCGCGGAGCGGTTCCTCGCCGACCGCAAACGCCACGACGCGGCGCAGTTCTGCGATGTCGACTACGACGAGTTCGTCGCCGACCCGATCGGCACGGTGACGTCGATCTACCGGCACTTCGGGCTGCCACTGACCGCCGAGGCCGAGGCGGCGATGACCGCGTTGCACGCGGAGAGCACGTCTGGGGCGGCACGCCCGGCGCACCGCTACACCCTCGCCGATTTCGGGCTGACCGCCGAGCAGGTGGACGCGCGGTTCGGCGCGTACCGGGAAGCGCACTTCCCGGGGCGGTGAGCGGTCGGCGCTCGCCGGTGGCAGGTCCGACCGGCGAGCGCCGGAACGCGGCGAAGGCATTTCACGCGAGTCTGCATCGTGTGCAGGTGTGGTCGCGCCGGATTCGCGGGTGGCTCGCCTGCCTGCGCCTTCGGGGTCGACGCGAATCGATCTGACCGACAGGGCATTCCGTGCAGTCGTGCACAGTGCGCCATGCGCGCGGGTGCTCGGGGTCCGGCTCGTCGGCAGGTGAATCGCTTATCGAGGGCGACCATTGCGCGTCGGCGGACTCGCGATCCGTCGACGCGACAGCGTGTACCGGGGGGCGACGAGCGCGGGCGCTATGAATGCGGCGCGAGAGCGGAGAGGACAGGAAAGCGGCGCTCGTCCCCGGCATGCGGTGGCCGGGCCGTTCACCGTCCGTGCGAGAAGTCGACGCCGCCCAGCGGACTCCGGCAGGTGCGGGGCCGAGGCTCGAACCGGCCGATCCTCGCCGCGCAGGCGCCGAGCTTCAGGGCTGTCCGGGCTCGAGCACGATGAACAAGCCGTTCGCCTCCGCGCACAGCCGGTCGCCGTCGTGCAGGGTGGCCCGCACATAGACCTTGCGCCCCTCCTGCCGTTCGGCCCACGCGCGCACCTGGAGTTCGGTGTTCAGCGGCGTGATGGAGCGGTAGTCGACGGTGAGCGACGCCGTTCTGGTCACCGCGCCGGAGCGCACCGCGGCCGCCATGCCGAGCAGGTCGTCGAAGGCGATGGCGATCTGACCGCCGTGGGCGGCGCTGTTGCCGCCGAGGTGGAAGGTGCGGAAGGTGAGGCGCGCGTCGACGCCGTTCTGCGGGTCGACATGGTCGATGAAGAACGGCGGCAGGGTGATGTTGCCGCGGGCGGGCAGGTCGAAGCGGGTCCAGTTGGGCGTCGACCACTCGTCCACCCGTGCGGCGTCGAGCTTGTCGTTCAGCTCCTTGAGAATGCCGATCGCCTCCACCGCCAGCTCGTCGGAGGGCGAGGCCAGCCGGACGCGGTCCATCAGGCCGCGCACCTGCTCGATGAACTGGCCGTAGTGCGGCCCGCCGCGGGAGATGTCGTCCTTGGCTGCCTCGTGGGCGGCGATCAGCTGGGTCATCGGCCGGAACCCGCCCTCGTGGTGCTCCTGACTCGGCAGCGAGTCGCCGTCCTGCGGTTCGTTCATGAGAACAAGTTATCGGTTGCCCGGTGAATGCTCGCCGCGCGGGTGCTGTGTCCGTCGTCACGAGCCGTCACCGCCTAGGCTGGTGCGCGACCGCATATCGCCTTTCCCGGGTGGTATCGGCCTGGTTCCGGCGGCCGGATACGCGTCGCGGCCGCGCTGGATCCCTGACCGCTTCGGCTGGCGAAAGGCTCTGTGCGCATGGGTATCACCGCGGTCGTGTTCGACATGGACGGCGTATTGATCGACTCCGAGCCGGTCTGGGAACTGGTGCGGCGTGGCTACGTCGCGGAGAAGGGTGGGCGATGGCTGCCCGACACCCAGCAGCGGCTGATGGGGATGAGCACCGGGGAATGGTCGACCTATCTGAGCGGCGAACTCGGGGTCGGCGAGCCCCCGGAGACCGTCGCGCGGGAGGTGATAGAGCGGATGTCCGAGCGCTACGCCGAGGGCGTGCCGGTGCTGCCGGGTGCGGTCGAGGCCGTGCAGCGGATCTGTGAGCACTGGCCGCTGGGGCTGGCCAGTTCGTCGCCGCGCGCGCTCATCGACACGGTGCTGGGCCGGACGGGTCTGATCGAGTACTTCTCCGTCACCTTCTCCACCGAGGAGGTCGATCGCGGCAAACCGGCGCCTGACGTCTACCTGACGGTCGCGACGTTCCTGCGTCAGCGGCCGAGTGACTGTGCGGCCGTCGAGGACTCGAGCAACGGCCTACGCTCGGCCCACGCGGCCGGGATGCGGGTGATCGCGGCGCCGCGCCCGGAGTACCCGCCCGCTTCCGATGCGCTCGGCCTGGCCGCCAAGGTCATCTCCGGCCTCGACGAACTCACTCCCGGGCTGATCACCGGCTGAGCCGTCGCCAGGTCAGGGCCGATAAGAAGTCAGCAGGGTGCGGGCGGCGGCAGCCAGGTCCTCTTCCAGCCAGGCGGGCAGCTGCGCGGCGTGGGCGTGGCGGCGCAGCGCCGCATAGGGCAGGTCGACGATCGCGCGGCTGACCGCATCGATCTCTCGCTCCTCGTCCCTCCCGAACAAGGCGAGCGCGATGCGTCGCAGATGCTCGATCAGCGGCGCGTTCATCTCGGCCAGGGTCGCGCGGAACTCGGCGTCCGGCTCGCCGTCGAGCAGATCGCTGGGACGCAGCTCCAGCAGGAGCTTGGCGTCCTGGGGGAGTTCGCGGCCGAACCGCAAGGCGGCGCGCACCATCCCGACGCCCGCCTCCACCGGATCCGGCTGGTCGGCGGCGGCGAGGGTGCCGTCCTGGAAACGGCGCAGCGCGCGCAGCCACGCCGCGGTGAGCACACCGTTGCGGTTGCCGAAGCGGTGATACAGGGTGCCGACCGGAGCGCCACTGGCCTCGGCGATGGCCGACACGCTGGCCGCGCGGGGCCCTTCGGCGAGGACCAGCGCGCGTGCTGCGTCGAGGATCACGTCGCTGTCGTGCTTGCGGGGCGGCGCCATGTACTAGTACGTTCCTTCTATATGGAGCGATTGTCCTATATTGACGAGCATGCCAGATCGGTCGACGCGAATCGCGACCGGGCGTGGCAAGCGATGCTGAGAGTCGTCTGCCGCGACCCGCACAAGCCGTCGCCGCCCACCGGGTTCGTCGTCGATTCCGTCGCGGAACCACACCGTTTGGCGCTGCGCGGCCAGCACTGGTTCTCGAAATACGCGCTGATCTTCGAATTGGACGAGGAGGGCCCTGGCCGGACTCGCGTCCGCGCGCGTAGTTACGGCGACTTTCCCGGTCTGCACGGCCGGATCTATCGTGCGCTGGTCGTGGGGACGGGTGGTCACCGATTGGCGGTGCGTCAGATGCTGCGCAGGATCGCGGCGGCGGCATGATCCCGGGGACGGTGTGGGGCGCCACCGAAGCCGAACGCGAGGCTCCCTTGCCGTGCGACGACCCGCAACCGGGCGGTCTCCAGGCCGATCGAGCGATCAGCGTCGACGCGCCGCCCGCTCTCGTCTACGCCTGGCTGTGCCAATTGCGCGTCGCGCCGTACAGCTACGACCTGCTGGACAACTTCGGCAAACGCAGCCCGCGCCGGCGCGACCCGATGCTCACCGAACTGGCGGTGGGGCAACGGTTCATGTCCCAATTCGAGCTGGTCTCCTTCGTCCTGGGCAGGCACATCACGCTGGTCTCGGGCAAGGTGTGCGTCACCTACGCGGTGCGACCAGAAGGCACGGGAACCCGCCTCCTGGTCCGGATACGCTGCGGCGCGCCCAGACTCGTCGCGGTGACATTGGCCCTCGGCGACCTGCTCATGATGCGTAAGCAACTGCTGACGCTGAAGAAACTCGCCGAAGCCGAATACCGCGCGGCCCCCGCGGATTCTCCGGGACCACCGGAACGGTAGCGCCGCATCGGCCGCGAGGTGCCCGACCGGCGACGGTAGAGCGATCCGGGCGGTGGGGGAGACCGGAGGTCATCCGCACGAGCGAAGGGTGAGGTTTACGAAAGGCGTTCGACCAAATCGAACTTGCGTTGTTCATAGCCTTTCGGCACGGTGTCGCGGACCGAGATCAGGGCGTGTGCCCAAGAGCCGAGGAGAGTGCGGTCGCCCACCGTGCGGCCGGGATCCGGTGTGGGTTCGGCGGTGAGCAAGGGGAGTGGGTGGATGCGGTGACGGGCCTCGTTCTCCAGTACGGTCGCTTTGTCCACGAAGATCCGCAGGTCGTGATTGAGGAGATAGCGGCCGACCGCGCCGTGTTCCGGCGGCCGCAGTGCGGCGACCGAACCTGCTGTGCAATAAAGGTTTTCGCCTAGTCGTGGTCGTTGCGCATCCCGGCCCGCCCAGGTGACCCGAGCGGGTTCGGTGAGCAGTCGCTCGATCCCTTGGACGAGGTGGTGGCCGATCCTGGCGTGTTCCATGAGCCGCGGGCCCGCGTCCACGTAGCCGAGCAGGCGGTGGTCGCCGGTGCGGAGTACTGCTCGATAGAGCTGCCACACGTAGTCGTATTCCCTTCGGTGGTAATCGATTTCGTTGCATGCTCACACGCGTTTGCGGTGTGGCGATTACAGCGGCGTTACCACCGTGGTGCGGTCAATCGGCCTGCGCGCAGGCGACCGCCCGGTCGAGCAGGAGGGCCTGCTCGGAAGTATTGCCCGTCAGTTCCGCCGCGCGCGTGAATTCGGCGCGGGCCTGCGCATACCGGCCCAGCTGGGCGAGCAGGTCGCCGCGCACGGCGTAGCGCAGGTGGTAGTCGGTGAGGGCGCCCGCGGCGACGAGCGCGTCCACCAGCTCCAGCCCCGCTGCGGGGCCGTGCACCTTGCTCACCGCGACTGCGCGATTCAGCTCCACGACGGGGGAGGGAAAGCGTTGCGCCAGAACGGCGTACAGTCCGGCGATGCGCCGCCAATCGGTCTCTTCCGGCGTCGCCGCCATCGCGTGCACCGCGGCGATCGCGGCTTGCAGCGCGTACCGTCCCGGCGGCAAGGCGCGCTCACGTGCCGTGCTGTTCGCCCGCCCGAGGGCGGCCAGCCCGCGCCGGATCAGCAGGCGATCCCACCGTGCGCGGTCCTGGTCGTCGAGCAGCACCACCTCTTCGCCGGTTCCGGTGCGCGCGGGCAGCCGGGAAGCCTGTAGCTCCAGCAGCGCGACCAGGCCGTGCGTCTCCGGCTCGGCGGGCAACAACTCGCCGAGCATGCGAGCCAGGCGCAGCGCGTCCTGGCACAACTCCTCGCGGACCCAGTCCTCGCCCGCCGTCGCCGCGTAGCCCTCGTTGAAGATCAGGTAGACCACGGCCAGCACCGAGGCCAACCGATCGGCCAGCTGGGCACCGCGTGGCACCGTGTAGGGGACCCGCTTGTCGGCGATGGCGCGTTTCGCGCGCACGATCCGTTGCGCCACGGTCGATTCCGGCACGACGAACGCCCGGGCGATCTCCTCGGTGGTCAGCCCGCCGAGCAGCCGCAGGGTGAGCGCGACCCGGGCCGGTTCGGTGAGCACCGGGTGACAGGCGGTGAACATCATTCGCAGCAGGTCGTCCTCGACCAGGTCGTCGTTCGTATCGGGCGGCGGCTGCTCGGTCACGAGATCGCGACCGAGCAGCTCCAGCTTGCGGGCGAAGGTGCGGTTGCGCCGCACCCGATCGATCGCCCGGTGCTTGGCGGTGAGCATGAGCCAGCCGCCCGGGTTCGGCGGCACGCCGTCGCGCGGCCACTGCTCCAACGCCGCGACCAACGCGTCCTGCGCCAGTTCCTCGGCGGCGCCGATATCGCCGACCACCCGGATGAGCCCGGCGACCAACCGGGGCCATTCCATCCGGGTCACGGCTTCGGCGGCGCGTCGCGCCGAATCCACGGACGGCTGCCCGCTCATCCGCCGTGCCCGCTCAGGCGGGTTCGGCGATCTGCCGGACCTCGACCTCGATGTCCCATTCGGGTCCGTGTACGGCGAGGAAACGAGAAGTCCATTCCACCGCCTCTTCCTTCGACTTGACCTGCAGAATGCAGTATCCGCCGACGATCTCCTTGGATTCGGTGAACGGTCCGTCCAGCACGGTCTGCTTGCCGCCGGACTGGGTGACCCTGGTGGCTTCGGTGATCGAGTGCAGACCGTTGGTGTCCAGCAGCACGCCCGCCTTGGTCATCTCCTCGATCACCTTGCCCACCTGTTCGACCAGCGCGTCGTCCGGCTCCGGGGAAGTGTCGGGGTCAAGGCGGATGAGCATCATGTATCGCATCTCGGCATCCTCGGTCGATGTGGCGTCAGGATCGGTCGATCCTCACATCACTGCATCGAACGACCCCCGCCCGAATCGACATGTCGGCGGAAATTTCTCCGGCCGAAGCGCCTACCGCGGCCACGCGATGGTTTTGCGGGCCGCTCGCGCGGTCCAACGGCCGTCGTCATGGCGGACCTCCACCGGGTGTGCGAAGGCGGCGGTGACGTTCTCGGTGGTGATCGTCTCCAGCGCGGGGCCCGCCGCGACGACGTGACCGCCCGCGATGAGCAACGCGTGGGTTGTCGTGCTGGGCAGCTCTTCCAAGTGGTGGGTGACCAGGATGGAGGCGACGTCGGGGTGGGTACGGTCCAGGGTGTCGAGAGTGTCCAGCAACTGCTCGCGCGCGGCGACGTCCAGGCCGGTGGACGGTTCGTCGAACAGCAGTAGCCGTGGCTCGGCGATCAGCGCTCGGGCGATGAGCGTGCGGCCGCGCTCGCCCTGGCTCAGCGTGGGCCAGATCTCCGTCGCCTTGCCGGTCAGGCCCACGGTGTCGATCATCGCGTCGGCTCGGTCGAGCTGGTCGGCTGTCGGTGTCCAGCGCATGGGGGTGTCGATCGTCGCGGTCAGGCCGGTCAACACGACCTCGCGGATGGTCAGCGGAGACCGCAACGGGTGGCGTGGGTTCACCTGGCCGATGCCGCGGCGCAGCTGCTGCAATTCGACGCGGCCGAGTTCAGCGCCGAGCACACGGACCGAACCCGACGTGGGGAAGGTGACCGCGCCGCAGAAGCCGAGCAGGGTGCTCTTTCCCGCGCCGTTCGGACCGAGCAGCGCCCAGCGTTCGCCGGCGCGCACGGTCAGCGAAATCCCGCCGATGATCTTCTTGCCCTCGCGGCGGAAGGTCACGTCGGTCAGTTCCAGCACCGGTTCGGTCACGTGAAAGCCTCTTTCAGAGTGGTCAGGTGGGCGCGGCTGTACTCCGCCGCGGCGGCCGGGTCGCGGGCGGCGATGGCGTCGGCCAGCCGCTGATGCGCGGCGTGATCCACGGGCTCCGACGGCACCGGGCGGATCTTCAACATGTCGATCATCGCCAGCCGCAACCGGGGCAGGAAGGTGTCGAACAACTGGGTCAGTACGTCGTTGTGGGCGGCCACGATGACCGCCCGGTGGAACGCCATATCGGCGTCTACGTGCTCGGCCACCGGCTCGCCGTGTGCTTCGCGCGCGGCCAGGGCCCGGCGGATCATGCGCAGGTCGGCGGGGGTGCGCCGCTGGGCGGCCAGTGCGGCGGCCTCGGCCTCGATGGCGATGCGCGCCTCGATCACCGAGGCGATGGTGGCGCGGCGCAACACGGCGTCCCATTCCTCGGTCGCCTCGAGCGCGGTCACGAAAACGCCCGCGCCCTGCCTGCTGTCCAGGACGCCTTTACCGGCCAGCTCGCGGATCGCCTCCCGCAGCGTCGAGCGTCCGACGCCGAGCTGTGCGGCCAGGGTGGTCTCACCGGGCAGGCGGTGACCCAGCGGCCATTCGCCCGCCTGGATGCGGACGAGCAGCACTTCGGCCGCCTGCGCGGCCAGTGGATGGCGCCGTACCTGGTAGATCATTCACTACCTCTCTACTTGTCTGAGGAGTCGTGTACAGTCTAGCCATCATGCGCACCATGCTTCTGCTTAGCCGCCACGGCGGGGCCTGAACGACCGGCCGCCCGCCGTGGGGCTTCGTCGTGGCCGGTCACCCTTGTCGTGACGGCCGCAATGGCCAGGAAGCAGACCCATGACCACCGCATTCCCCACCATCCACACGCCTGCGGGGCAGGTGCCCGATCAGGCTCCGGCGTGGAATCGCCAGCGGCGCTCGCAAATGCCGTCGCACCGCTATCGTGACATCCACCGACGCGTGGAAGTACCGCTCACGCAACGGAAATGGCCCGACGCCCGGCTCACGCAGGCGCCTCTGTGGGTGCCGGTCGATCTGCGCGACGGCAATCAGGCACTCGCCGAGCCGATGGACCCGGCGCGCAAACGACGCTTCTTCGAGCTCCTGTTCGCCATGGGCTACAAGGAGATCGAGGTCGGCTACCCGTCGGCGTCCCAGACCGACTTCGACTTCGTTCGGCTCATCGCCGAGGAGGATCTCGCGCCCGAGGACGTGACGATCGCCGTCTTCACCCCGGCGCGGCGCGATCTCATCGAGCGCACCGTCGCATCGGTCCGCGGCATCCCCAACGACGTCGTGATCCACATGTACACCGCGACGGCTCCCGCGTGGCGGGACATCGTGCTCCGCAAGGACCGCACGGCGCTGCGCGAGCTGATCCTCGACGGCGGGCGCGCAGTGCTGGACTGCGCCGGGGACCTGCCGAACGTGCGGTTCGAGTTCTCGCCCGAGGTGTTCAACCTGACCGAGCCCGACTACGTCCTCGAGATCTGCGACCGGATGACGACATTGTGGGACGCCACACCGCGGCGTCCGGTCATCCTGAACCTGCCCGCCACCGTCGAAGTCGCCACCCCGAACGTCTACGCCGACCAGATCGAATACATGCACCGCAATCTGGCTCGCCGCGACAGCGTCATCCTGTCGGTGCACCCGCACAACGATCGCGGCACCGGCGTCGCGTGTGCCGAACTGGCGGTACTCGCGGGCGCGCAACGCGTCGAGGGCTGCGTCTTCGGCAACGGTGAGCGTACCGGCAACGTCGACATCGCCACGCTGGCGCTGAATCTGCACGCGCAGGGCGTCGATCCGATGATCGACTTCTCCGACATCGACGAGATCCGGCGAACCGTCGAATATTGCACGCGTATGCCGATCCACGAAAGACACCCGTATGTGGGCGATCTGGTGCACACCGCGTTCTCCGGGACTCATCAGGACGCGATCAAGAAGGGCATGGCCGAGCATCGCACCCGGGCCGCCACGACGGGCATTCCCGAGCGCGCGGCCGACTGGCACGTGCCGTATCTGCCCATCGATCCCGCCGACCTCGGCCGCAGCTACGACGCGGTGATCCGGGTCAATTCCCAATCCGGCAAGGGTGGCATCGCCTACCTGCTGCACACCGAATACGGCATGGACCTGCCACGACGCCTGCAGATCGATTTCGCCGGGCACGTGCAAGCGCTCGCCGACGACACCGGCGTCGAGATCGGCGCCGCCGAACTGCGTGACCTGTTCGAGGCGATCTACTGCGACGACCCGTCGGGGCTGGCCGTGAAGGACTGGCGCACCAGCGGCGCCGGCGCCGAAGCGGACACCGAGATCACGCTGATCGTCGACGGCGTCACCCACCGTACGCGGCGCGGCGGCGGCCCGGTCGCGGCGCTCACCGAGGCACTGGCCGAGGCGGGGTATCGCATCGAGGTGCTCGGCCTGACCCAGCAGGCGACGGACCGAGACGAGGGCGCCATCGCTTACCTGGAATACCGCAGCGGCGAACACCTCGGTTGGTCCTGCGGCCGAGCCGATTCCGCGCAGGCGGCGGCATTCGCCGCGATCCTGCGCGCTGCCGGACGCTCGGCCCGGCGGTGACCATCTGGCACCCGCTCTCGCGCTGACCGACTCGTGGCGCGATGGCAGGTCGCGGCTGGTGCGCGTATCACGCGCGTACCACCGACGATCCGATCGGGTACTCGAGCCCCGGTACCCGATCGGATGCGGGCGCTGCACGGCAGGTGACGGTCAGGCTCCGGCGAAACCGTCGCCGGAGAACCGAATTTTCCCGGTCAGAACATGCCGTGCGGTATCTGCGCGGGCTCGGGCACCGTTTGCACGACATCCCAGTGCTCCACGATCTTTCCGTCGGCCACCCGCCAGATGTCGACCACAGCCAGGTCGGGCTCTTCGTCGCCCGGCGGGATCATGCGGTAGTGCATGGCCACGTATTCGTCGTCGGCGATCACCCGCGCCAGCTCCAGCTTCGACCCGGCCACCGGTGCCTGGGCGATGAACTCGATGAAAGCGTCCTTCCCGGAGGGATTTCCGGGGCTGTGCTCGAGGAAGTCGTCGTGCAGCAGAGTGCGCAGCACGTCGACGTTGCCCGCCGCGAACTCCGTGAAGCCGTTCAGGAGCAGTTCCCTGTTGCGCGCTGCCGCGCTGTCGTTCGTCATGCCGACGAGACTGGCAGCGCGCGAACCGGGGTGTCGATTACCCGCCATGTAATGGCGGGCGTGACCCGGGCGTCGTGATACTGGGCCGATGAACGGTGATCGACCGGTCGGAGAGCTGCTGCGAGAGTGGCGGCACCGGCGGAAGCTGAGCCAGCTGGACCTGGCCATCCAGGCCGACGTGTCCGCCCGGCATGTCAGTTTCGTCGAGACCGGCCGCACGACGCCCAGCCGAGCCATGGTGCTGCACCTGGCCGAACAGCTCGACATTCCGCTTCGCGAACGCAATCGCGCGCTGATCGCCGCCGGACACGCTCCCGAGTTCCGGCGCAGTGACTGGAACGACCCCGCGCTGCGGCGCGCCCGCGACGCGGTGCAGCGGGTACTGCGGCTGCACGAACCGTATCCGGCGCTGGCGGTGGACCGGCGCTGGAATCTGGTGCAGGCCAACGACTGTGTGGGCGTGTTCTTCGACGGTGTGGATCCGCGACTGCTCGAACCGCCGATCAACATGATGCGGCTCGGCCTGCACCCGGCGGGCTTCGCCTCCCGGCTGCGCAACCTCGAGCAGGTCCGCGCTTTCCTGCTGCCCCGCCTGGCGCGCCAGGTGATGGCGACCGGAGATCCCGAACTGGCCGCGCTGCACGAGGAACTGCGCTCCTACGGCTCGCCGGGCGGCGCGGACAGTGACATCGCGGACATCCTGCTGCCGATCCGACTGCGCCACCGCGACACGGAACTCGCGTTCTTCAGCACGATCACGACCTTCGGCGCGGCATTCGACATCACGCTCGACGAGGTCGCGGTCGAAGCGTACTTCCCCGCCGACGACGAAACGGCTGCCTACCTGCGTGCGTGCGCCGAAACCGGCCGGTGAGCGACGGGCGTCGGGTCAGTCGCGTGCGGTGAATCGCTCCGCGGGCTCGCCGGTGAGGTGTCCGGCGGGCAGTTTGCGGCCGCAGAGGACGAGCAGCAGGTCCTGGGCGCGCCCCGACAGCACCGTCCCGGACCCGTAGCTGAAGTCCAGGTCGTCGGCGCGCAGTTCGATGCCGCCGAGTTCGGCGCCGAACAGCTTGACGGTCCTGGGGTCGATCGTGTCCAGCACCAAGCGCATCCGGTCCTCGGGCACCAAGCGGTCCAGGCCCAGGGCAACGGTGATGTCCAGCCCGTGGATCACATCGTGGCTCAACGCGTTGGAGAGCCCGCCGCCCGGCGGGCGCCAGGGGTGATCGACGTTGTCCCACAGTGATTTCAGCAGATCCGAGGTGCTCAGCGTGGCGGCGTCCATCCGGGCGGTGCGGTCGGCCAAGCGGTTGAAGTTCCCGAACGCCGCGACCATCCCCACCGCCAGGCGCGCGCTCGACAGGCGATACGGCATGGTGATGTGCGCGACCACTTCGCGTACCCGCCAGCCCGCGCAGAGGGTCGGCGAGTCCCAGCCCTCGGCGTCCAGTCCGGCCAGGAGTTCGGCGAGTTCGGCTCGTTCCGCCGTCACCGCCCTTCGCACCTGGGTATCGGTCATTCGTCCACCTCTCTTCGACGAGGTGATCCAACCCCTCCGGCCGTCGAGGCGCCACCCGGCGACGAAAATCGGCTACCCGCAGAGCGGAAACAGGGCGCTTCCGGATTCGCTGCGCACGCAGGGACTGCGGTGAAGACAGTGGTCAGCCGTACAGCGCCTGGCGGGTCCTCCGATACGCGGCCCGGATGTCCCGTCCGGTCGCGGTGTCGGCCGGTGGCGGAATCTCCGCGACCGAGCATGCGGGCCAGGACGGCGGCCGGGACGTGCCGCTGAGCGCCCATGCCGCTTGCCTGGCAGCGCCGAGCGCCACGTACTCGGCCGGTTCCGGCACCGTCACCGTGACGCCGAAGACCTGCGCGGCGATGGCCGCCACCAGCCGGGAGCGCGCCGCGCCGCCGATGAGCAGCACGCGCCGCGGCGAGACCCCGCCGATCTCGGTGAGGTGGTCGAGCGCGTCGGCGAGATGACACAGCAGAGCCTCGAAGGCGGCGCGGGCCACTGTGCCGGGGCGCATCGCCTCCGGCCGCAACCCGTGCAGGCTGCCCGCGGCGTGCGGCAGGTTGGGCGTGCGTTCACCGGCGAGGTAGGGCAGCATGACCACGCCGTCCGCGCCCGGCGGCTCCTGCGCGGCCAGCGATTCCAGCGTCGGCAGATCCACGCCGAGCAGATCGGCGGTCGAAGTGAGGATGCGGGCGGCGTTGAGCGTGCAGACCAGCGGCAGGAACGCGCCGGTGGCGTCCGCGAAACCGGACACCGCGCCGGTCGCGTCGGCGGCCGGACGGTCGGTGCGAGCGTATGCCGTTCCGCTGGTGCCGAGGGAGACCACCACATCGCCATCAGTGATGCCCAAGCCGAGCGCGGCCCCGGCGTTGTCTCCCGTTCCGGCGGCGACCAGTGCGCCCGAAGGTGTGTGCCCGGCGGACTGGTCCGGGCCGAGGACCCGGGGCAGGCCCGGGTGGCGCCCACGAAAAGCCATGGCGAGCAGATCTTCGCGATAGTCTCCGTCGGCTGGTGACCAATAGCCGGTGCCGGAAGCATCGCCCCGATCGGTGGTCGGTTCGAGCATGTGTCCCGGTCCGCCGCCCCGTAGCCGCCAGGTCAAGTAGTCGTGTGGCAGCACGACGTGGGCGGTGTTGTCGGCGAGTTCCGGCTCGTGGTCGGCCAGCCAGCGCAGTTTGGCGACGGTCAGGCCTGCCACCGGTACGTTGCCGACCGCATCGGCCCACGCCCGCGGGCCGCCCAGGTCGGCGATCAGTTCCTTCGCCGCGTCGGCGGAGCGGACGTCGTTCCACAGCAGCGCGTCCCGCACCGGGACACCCGCCGCGTCCAATGGGACCAAGCCCTGTTGCTGCCCCGCGACGGCTACCGCGTCGACGTCGTCGAGCAATCCCGCACTCGCCGTCTGTAGCGCGTGCCACCACGCGGCCGGGGCGACCTCGGTCCCCTCGGGGTGCGTGGCCCGCCCCTGAGCGAGAATCTCACCGCTGTCGGCGTCGCAGACCACGACCTTGCACGCCTGGGTGGAACTGTCGACTCCCGCCACGGTCGTCATGGCGCCTGCCCCGATCGAAGCCCGCTCGCGTCGCCGACACCGCCCCCGTCGCACAGCGGACGCGGGCGGATCGACACCTCGGCGGAAACCGGTCGCATTTCGAGGACGAGCCCGTCGCGCGATCCGGCGAATCGTCCGATCGTCTGGAGCACACCCATACCGACCACCTTGCCCCTCGCCGCCCGGCACCGGAGCCTTTCGGGTATTCCGCCGCCGTATCGGGCAGACTGTCGCGATGAGCATCGACCCCACCGACGTGCGCATCCGCACAGGAGACGGGACGCAGCTGCCGGAGCTGACCGAGGAAGCGCTCGGCGACCTGCTCGGCGAACCGGCCGGGCCGGAAGACGCCGTGCTCGAACTCAGCCGTGCCGACCTGCACGAGATCCGGGCCAGGTTGCTGCCCGACGGCGTCTACGAGCTGGAGCACCGGGCCGGGTCGGCGACCGAGTCGTTCCAGATGTACACCTCCGACCCGGTGCTGGTGCGTGCTGTGCTGTGGGCATGGCTCTGCGACGATCCGTGGTGGCGCGACTCGGTCGCGTGGTTCCCCGTCGACCCGGCGATCGCCGAGCTGCGCGCCGTGCAGGACGAACTCACCGGACTGCTGGACGGCCTGACCGTGATGGACGATCTCACCGCGGGCATGGACGCGGCGCTGGCGCGCGCCGACGAACTGCTGGCGTCGGAGCTCCCACCGGATGCGGACGACTCCGCTCAAGCCTGATACCACCAGGCGGTGGTCGCCACGTCGGCGTCCTCCAGCGGGAGATAGGTCTCGGCGTCCTGCCATCCGAGGGCTTGGACGGTGACGCGCAGTTCGCGGTCGAAACAGATCGGATCGCGCACATGCCAGCGATACATGCCGAAGCGCTGATCCGCTCGATAGATTTCCTCCGGCGGCAGCACTTGATGCAGCCCGAGATAAGGCGTGGAATATGTCCGGTATGTCCCGTCGAGATCGAAATTCCAGGCGCCGCCGAAATAGTCTTCGGTGCCCGTCCCGCAAATGGTCGGATGCTCGGTGTCCCCGTCGAGGAAGAACTTGACCTCGCCCTCGCCCCACCATCCCGGCGCGCCCGGGCGGATGGCGAGGTAGGTGCCGACGTAGCGGCCCGGCCCCGGCACCGTGTCGAGCACGGTGTGGACGGCAGGGTTCCCCAGGCCGGTGGTCCGCGTCCACCGGGTGTGCAGATACCCCGCTTCGTCCGGTACGTCCTCTTCGGTGTAAGTCGCCTGGTAGTACACCGGAACCTCGCGGCCGCAGTGGTTTTCGAGCGTGATGCGAGCGCGGTGCCGAAACGGCATGGGCCAGTAGCTGTTCAATCCACCCGCTGGCGCGACGACCACCATCTCCGAACTCAGCAGGGCGGTCTCGCCCCATCCGTTGCAGAAGAAGTCGCCGAGGGGCGAGGAGATCGCGGGCCGTGCCGCGTCGTCCCAGGTCATCCGCAGCGTCAGCCCGCGAAGGACGGAACGCTCGGTGGTCAACCAGAAGTGCCGGAAAACGCCGGGACCGGATACGTCGGCCAGCGTGGCGGTTTCGCCGTGGGCGAGCGCGATCGAGGGGGAGATCTTCCACCCCGCCCCGAGCAGCCGTGCCGCGTGCGCTCCGGTGCCCTCGGTCGCCCGCGCGCCCGCGCCGGGCGCCCCCGTCGGATTCTCGGCGCTGACCGACCGCGTTCGCGTGCCGTCCAGCCGCCACAGTTCACCGCCCGGCGCGGTCACAGTCCCGGCCACCCGTAACGGGGTGCGGTCGGCGCGAGCCCGGCCCGGTGCGCCGTGGCGGCCCCGCCGGTCGCGGCCAACTGCCGGGTGTCGCTCTGCTGGGCGAGTTCCCGGCGGAACTGGTCCATGTCCAGCCAGAGGATCTGCTGCACAAGGTCTTCCAGCGCGTCCGAGGCGAGTGCGCCCGCGGCGGAGTAGACGAGCAGGCCGTCCCGGAACGCCATCACCGTCGGGTACTGCGTCACCTGGGCGGCAGCGGTCAACGCGACCTCGGCTTCGGTGTCGACCTTGCCGTGCACGATCTGCGGATGCCGCTGCGACGACGCTTCGTACACCGGAGCGAAATACTGGCACGGCCCACACCAACCGGCCCACCAGTCCACCAGCACGATCGGATGCGACGTGACGACGGAGTCGAAATTGTCCTGGGTCAAGGTGATCGTGGGCATGACATCCTCGTATCGTTCCGCGGAGCAACTGTGCATCGTCGCACGGATATTCGCGATCAGGAAGCCGCCCCGGCGCGGTGCTGTTCGGCCGCGAGGAAATGCGCGATATTCGTCGTCCGATCGTACAGATCGCGGTAGTGCCGGTAGTACTCGTCGTAGATCGCGACACTTTCGGGCTGCGGTCGCACGGTGTCGACGACGGGATTCCACCCGGAGGTGTCGATCCCGGCGGCCTCGGCCGCGAGCAGGGCGTCGCCGAGACTCGCCCCGACGGTGTCGGCGGGCAATTGCTGCGGCAGCCCGGTGACATCGGAGACGATTCGGGTCCACAGCCCGCCTCTGGTGCCGCCGCCCACCGCGACCAGACGTCCCGCCTGCCCGCCTGCTTCGGTCATGGCCTCGAGGTTGTGGCGCACTCCGTAGGCGATGCCTTCCAGAACCGCGCGGTAGAGCTCGGTCCGTCCGTGCCCGAGGGTCAATCCCGCGACGATGCCGCGCGCGTCCGGATCGAACAAGGGCGTGCGTTCCCCGGCGAAATAGGGCAGCGCGAGCAACCCCCTGCTCCCCGCGGGCACCTCCGCTGCCGCGGCGACCAAGTCGGTGAACTCGCCACCCACGAGCTTGCGCAGCCAGTCGGTGACCGCGCCGGAGGTGGCCATGCCCGCGGCGAGGGTATACGTGCCCGGCCAGGTGCCGCAGGTGCCCCAGAGGCCGGGATGTGGGCGCGGGTCGGTGAGCACCTGCACCAGGAACATGGTGGTGCCGTACATGATCATCGCGTCGCCCGGAGCGCGGACGCCGACGCTGGCCGCCTCGGCCCAGGCATCGATGGTCCCGGTGGTGACGGGCAGCCCCGACGGAAGTCCGGTCGCGGCCGCCGCGTCCGCGCTCACCCGGCCCACGATCTCGGTGGGCCAGGCCAGCTCCGGCAGCCGCCAGCCCGGCACGATCCGCTCGGCCCAGTCGCTCGCCCAGGCACGTTCGCGCAGGTCGTAGAGGGGCACGCACTGACTGGCCGATTGGTGGTCCAGCACGTACCGGCCGGTGAGCCGGTGCACCAGGAAAGAACTCGCCATCAGCAGCATCGCGGTGCGTGCGGCGACATCCGGCTCGTGCCGGGCCAGCCACCGGGCTTTCGGGCCGACAGCCTGGCTGGTCAGCGGCGATCCGGCGCGGTCGAGCACGGCCCGCGCGCCGAATTCGTCGTTCAATTCCGCTATCTCGACGCTCGCCCTGGTGTCGACGCCGTAGAGGATGGCCGGGCGCAACGGCCTGCCCTTCGCGTCGGCGGGCAACAGGCACGGGCCGATGCCGGACACCGCGAGTCCCTCGAGCGCGGCGCCGCCGGCCGCCGCCACCAGCTCACGGGCGAGTGCGAGAAAATCCGCCCACCACACCTTCTCCGCGTCGTGCTCGACCCAGCCGGGGTGCGGCATGGATACCTCATGCGCCCGCTCGGCCCTGGCGATGACCGTGCCGCGCGCGTCGGTGAGCACGCCCTTCGAACTCGAGGTCCCGATGTCGATACCGAGAAACATCGTCACCGCGTGAACTCGTCCACCGTGACGTCGAGCAATTCGCACGTCGCGCGCACGGCTTCTCGGTGGTCGCCGGGCACCGCGTGAATGTGGTTGGCGCCGAAGCGGTTCAGGAAATCCTCGGCGCGCGCGTCCAGCCGGGCGAACGCGTGCGGCCATTCCCGGGTCGACTGCTTCATCAGGGCTTCGTTGGTCTGCTCGTCGTATTCCTCGAATTCGCCGAGCATCAGCTGCATGCGGTAGTCGCCGTCGAGCCGGGTGAGCCGGGCGAGAGTCATCCGGCCCGGTGCGGCCAGATGATGCACCGAGGCGCCGCCCGCGGGAAAGAAGAACACCTCCGGGTACAGGTGCACCTTCGCCAGGTTCTCCGCCGGATCGTCGCTACGGGCGGCGAACCAGGTGGCGTGCTGGCCGGAATTGCAGAGATCCCAGATGTCCCGATCGGCGTGATAGTGCCGGACGTCGGCGAACAGCACCGGGGTGCCCGCGATCCCTTTGAGCAGCTGCATGGTCAGCGCGCCGTCCATGTCCGCCTCGGTCGCGCAGACGTGCGGCTCCTTCGGTCCGTTCCAGTCGTAGGGATCGTTGAGGAAGGCCTCGGTGACGTCCATGGTGGCGAAATACTGGGTGAGCTCGGGCTGCCCCTTGATCCCCGAGAAATCCAGGCGCCACTCGTCGATCAGCTCGCGCACCGCCAGGTACGAGCGGATCTGACGTTCCAGCAGTTGCGGGGTGAGCTTGGCGCCGTCGTAGTACACGCCCGCGGTGTTGCGCTCCAGCCACTCGCGCGCGGCCTTCGCCTCGCCCGCGTCGGCCAGTTCCGCGCGCCGCACGATCTCCCACTGATCGATTTCCTCGACGTCGATGCCGAACAGGCGCTGCCACTGATCGGTGTTGGCGACCGCGGTGTTCATGCCCATCGGCCGCCCACCGAAGCGCCCGAACGTCGAACCGCGCAGGCTCGCCACGGCTGCCGCGGCCCGCGCGCGCACGCCGATCGCGTCGATGAGTTCGGGATCGGACGGATCGCCCCACAGCCTGCTGTGCCGACGTCCGATCTGATCCAGCGCACCTCCGGCGGCGAGCATGCCCACCATTCCCGGCTGGACCGGGTCGATATTCGACAGCAACAGCAGCGGCCCCGGAATCGCGCCCGCCGCCAGCATGGTGAAATGCGGGAACGCCCAGACCGCGTAATGCAGGACGGTGAGATCGACGCCCGCCGCGGCGACCGCGCGCGCCACCGCACCGGCCGACGCGTTGTCGCTGATCGGCGCCGCGCCACGGACCACATCGTGGCCCGCGTCCGCGAGCGCGGCTACCAGCCGGTCCTCGGTGGAGGCGATGAAATCGGCGATGCCCGCATGCACATAGTCGCGGCCATCGGAGATGCTGATGATGCCGATACGGGCCATGCCGGTCCCTCCCGTAGGTGGGTGATCGGAGAGTTCGACTCGCTCAAGAGATACCAGCCGCGACCGCGCGCGGAGACGCGTTTCGCCGAAATAGCGCTCGGTCCGGTGCTTCTGACCGCTTAGCGCGGAACCGTTTTGACGACCCGCGACTGCGGGAAGCCGAGCGGGGCCAGATGTACCCCGCCCTGTCCCCACCCCGCACTGGTGATCCACCAGCGGCCGTCCTCGTCGACCACCTCGGCGGCGTGCGCCGCGATGTGTCCGACCTTGTCGCCGATGCGGAAATGGAAAGGATTGTCACTGCGGAAGACGTCGGTGCCGACGTAATGCGGGCGCGGACCGATGAACAAGTACCACCATCCCCCGTACCGGAGGACGTAAGGCGATTCGGTGTTGCCCGCCTCGGTGCCTTTGGCCGGGTCCGTGTACGCGATGTGCCGATCGCCCCAGTGCAGGAGGTCGGCGCTGGTGCGGTAGGCGACGACATGGTGACCACCCGCCGGGGCGCTGGTCGCGCAGTAGTACATCACCCATTGTTCGCCGACGCGCACCACCATGGGATCGCGAGCGTCGTAGCCGTCGCGGAACAGCGGGCCCTCCGCCGATCTGGTCCAGTGGAAGAGGTCGGGCGAGGTCGCCAGATTCATCGCCGCGGCGGTGCGGTCGGCGCCGCCCGCGGCGTAGAACATGTAGTACCGGCCGTGAGCGCCGAGCACATAAGGCGCCCACAGATGCGTCTCCCCGTAGTCCCGGTCCACCCGCAACGCGGAGGCATGCTTGGTCCACGCACCGTGCAGCCGGTCGGCGGTGGCGTGAGCGAACTCGATCTCGTCGAACGGATCCGCCGGCTCGAGGTGGGTGATCCCGAAAAGGTGCCACCTTCCGGCAGCGTCGCGAACGAATGTGTGATCGTTGATGTACCAGGCCTCCGACTCCCCGGCGCTCGGATCGTAGATCCGCGCGAAAGCTCCCGCCCGGACCACCTCCCGTGTCGCCATGGATTCATGATGCCGCGATCACGTCCTCGGTGGCGGAATCATCGGGCAACGACACTGCGCCGCAGGTATTCCGCGGTCAGCGACCGGTCGTCCGCCAGCAAGTCCGCCGGTGTCCCGGCGAAAACGAGTTCGCCCCCGTGCTTTCCGCCGTCGGGTCCGAGGTCGATCACCCAGTCGGCCCGAGCGACGACGTCCAGGTCGTGCTCGATGACGATCACCGTGTTGCCCGCGTCGACCAGCCGGTCCAGCAGCCCGACCAGCGCGTCGACATCGGCCATGTGCAGCCCCGTGGTCGGCTCGTCCAGCACGTAGACAGCGGCTTCGGCGCGACGGTGGAGGTGATCGGCCAGCTTGACGCGCTGGCGTTCGCCACCGGACAGCGAGGACAACGACCGGCCGAGGGTGAGATACCCGAGACCGACGTCGAGCAGCGACCGCAACGGCGTGCCGATCCGCCGGTCCCCGTCCGCGGCCCAGAAGTCCAGCGCTTCCGCCGCGGGCATCTCCAGCACGTCGGCGATGGACGCCCCGCGAATCTCGTAAGCGAGCGCCTCCGGACGGTATCGGCGTCCGTGGCAGGCCTGGCAGATCGTGGTGACCGGATCCATGTACGCCAGGTCGGTGAAGATCACTCCGGCGCCGTCGCATTCGCCGCACGCGCCGTCGGAATTGAAGCTGAACAAGCCCGGTCGGACACCGTGCCGCTTGGCGAACAGCTGACGCAGCGGATCCATGATGCCGAGATAGGTGGCGGGGCTGGAGCGCCGGGAGGCGGCGATCGCGGCCTGGTCCACCGCGATGACCTGCGGATGCGCCGCGACGAACGCGCCGGACACCAGCGTGCTCTTCCCGGAGCCCGCCACGCCGGTCACCGCAGTGAGCACACCCGTCGGAAACCGTACGGTGAGGTTCTTCAGGTTGTAGGCGTCGGCATCGGCGACGGTGAGCCATCCCGCCGGCTCGCGGACGTCCTCCTTCACCCGCCGCACCCGGCGCAGGCCCGCACCGGTCGGCGTCTCCGCACGCCGCAAGCGATCGACGGTGCCCTGGAACACCACCTGCCCGCCGCGGGAACCGGCGCCCGGCCCCATGTCGACCACATGGTCGGCGACGGCGATGACATCGGGGGAGTGCTCCACCACCAGCACCGTGTTCCCTTTGTCCCGCAGCCGGCTCAGCAGAGTGTTCAGCCGGCCCACATCCCGGGGATGCATGCCGACGCTGGGCTCGTCGAAGATATAGGTCATGCCGGTGAGGCTGGAGCCGAGATGCCGGACGACCTTCAGGCGCTGCGCCTCGCCGCCGGACAAAGTGGCGGTTTCCCGATCGAGCGACAGGTAGCCGAGCCCGACCTCCTCGATCCGGCGCAACCGGGCGACGGCGGCCTGGGCGATCGGCCGAGCCACCGGATCGTCCAGGCGGTCGAGCACCTCGATGAGGTCGGTGATCTCCAGCCTTCCGTAGTCGGCGATGCCGAGGCCATCGATCCGGCTCGCCAGCGCGGCGGCGTTGAGCCGTGCGCCCCCGCAGTCCGGGCAGACCTCCTCGGTCACCACCGCGCGGGCGGCTTCGCGATTCTTGTCCGACAACGCGGTGAGATCACGCTTGATGTAGAGGCGGTCGAACCGCTCCAACAGGCCTTCGTACGCGTTGTTTCCCGCCGAACCGTTCCGATTCTTGCGCGGCACCCGGAAACCCTTGCCATGTAGGAACAATTGCCATTCCTCGGTAGTGAAGTCCCGCAGCGGCTTGTCCGGATCGAAGAGCCCCGACTCGGCGTAGAGCTGCCATTGGAACGTTCCGACCGCGAAGGGCCCGAAGGTGATGGCGCCCTCGTTGAGCGATTTGCCGCGGTCGATGAGCTTGCCCAGATCCGGCCGCACCACATTGCCGAGACCGCCACACGCGGGACACATGCCCAGCGGATCGTTGAACGAATAGCGCGTGGCCTCGCCCGCGCTCGGCGCGCTGTGCCGGGAGAACAGGACGCGGATGACGGAGTGGATGTCGGTCATGGTCCCGACCGTGGAACGGGAATTGCCGCCGATCGGCTTCTGATCGACGACGACGGCGGGCGCCAGGTTGTCGATCGCGTCCGCCTCCGGACGCTCGTATTTGGGCAGCCGATTGCGGATGAACCAGGTGAAGGTCTCGTTGAGCTGCCGCTGCGATTCGACCGCCACGGTCCCGAAGACGATCGACGACTTGCCCGAACCGGAGACGCCGGTGAAGACCACGATCTTGCCTTTGGGAATCGTCAGCGAGACATCGCGCAGATTGTTCTCGCGAGCCCCGACGATCCTGATGGTGTCTCGATCTGCATGCACGGACCTCACGCTAGGCAGCGATGAGGTCGGTTTCTGTCCTCCTTCGCGGCCATACTCGAGTACGTGACCCGGACCGCCGAGCGACTGCTCCAGCTGCTGTCGCTGTTGCAGACCCGCCGCGAATGGAGCGGTCCCGAACTGGCCGCGCGGCTCGGCGTCACGGTGCGGACGGTGCGCCGGGACGTGGAGCGTCTGCGCGAGCTGGAGTATCCGGTGGTCGCGAGCCTCGGCGCGATCGGCGGTTACCGCCTGGAAGCGGGCGCGGCCCTGCCGCCGCTGCTGCTCGACGACGAGGAAGCGGTCGCGATCACGCTGGGACTGCGCGGCGCGGCGCAGGGCGCGGTCGCGGGTATCGAGGAATCGGCTGCTCGCGCCTTGGTGAAGCTGCAGCAGGTCCTGCCGTCGCGCTTGCGCCGCCGAGTCGACGCGATAGACGCCACCACCGTCTCGCTCGGCGGGCCCGCCGCCGGTCCGATGATCGATCCCGAGGTGTTGGTCGTCCTGGCCGCCGCCGCGCGCGACAGCGAGCGGATCCGCTTCCGATACCGCGACAAGACCGATACGGAAAGCAGCCGCCTCGCCGAACCGCACAGTCTGGTCTCGGCGGGTCGGCGCTGGTACCTGGTCGCCTGGGATGTCGACCGCGCCGATTGGCGCACTTTCCGCGTGGACCGTGTGACGTCACCGCGGCCGATCGGAATACGCTGCGCACCTCGCGCGCTGCCCACCGCCGACGCGGCGAGCTTCGTGACCAGCCAGTTGGCGCGCTCCAGACCGGTTCGTCCCGTGGTGCTGCGGGTGCATGCCCGCGCCGCCGTGCTGGCCGAGATGTTCCGCGTTCGCGCGGAGGAAGTCGAACCGCTGGACGAGCGGACCTGTCTCTTGCGCACCTCCGCGGATTCGCTGGAGTGGACCGCCCTCCGCATCGCGCACCTCGACCTGGACTTCGAGGTCGTCGAACCCGTCGAGATGAAAGACCTGCTCGCTCGGCTCGGCGCCAAACTGCTTCGTGCGGCGGACAAGCCTGGCTGAGCGAAGGCCGCCGCGGCGTGCGGATACTCGGCTGCCCGATGCGGGAAGCGGCACTACGGTGCTGCGCATGACGCTCTCAGTGGAAGACCGCCTCGATATCACCGACCTCATCGCCCGGCACGGCCACATCATCGATGCGGGCGAACTGGACCGCATGGACGAGCTGTTCAGCGCGGAGGTCGTCTACGACCTGACCGCCATGGGATACGGCGAATTGCGCGGCATCGCCGCTGTGCGTGACGCGGCCCTCGCGCTCGGCGACGCGAATCCGGTCGGCCATCACGTCACGAATGTGATCGTCACCGAAAGTGAGGCCGACCGCGCACAGGTGTTGTCGAAGGGAATCGGGATCGCCGCCGATGGTCGCTGCGGAAGCGTTACGTATGAGGACGTGGTGGTGCGAGAACCCGTCGGCTGGCGGATCACGTATCGCAAAGTCATTCCGCGCCGCGCTCCGCTGGGTGGCTGATCGCCGACGGGCGCATTGTCGTAGAAGCGCTGCCAATCGATCTTGTCGTGGTCTGAATCACACTTGTGTCATTCGCGCCGGAGTTTCGCCGCGCGCACGCCGCTGACCTGCGAAAAAGCGCGCTGGTCAGGCGATTTGACGAAGCGTTATCCGCCGCGTAACTTATTCCAAGTCAGAGCGACACGGACACCGACCCGGAGCCGAGAAGCGAGGCGGAGACGCCGAGCGGAAGGACCGGGAAACGAGGTAGGACGAGGAGCGCCTGGCGATCACACTGGCTCGATCGGGAGCCCGATTTTGATCGGGTGAGCGAATGAGCTAAGCTGGAAAAGTTGCCTCACTGAAGGTCCGAAGTAATTCGGATTGAATGTGTGTGCGTGTGTTCTTTGAGAACTCAATAGTGTGTCGATGAATGTCAGTGCCAAATATTTTTTGGTTCCGGCCTTTTCACCCCCCGTGTGG
>NZ_JBSGIB010000035.1:0-43331 GCF_053604885.1 Nocardia sp. NPDC003999 | reverse complement strand
GTCCGTCTGCTCCGCAGGATGCTCGATGGCCGGCATCTCGATGTCGTTGGCCGTCGCCTCGTGCCGGACGGGTTCGGGGCGCGCGGTGAGGATGTCGGGCAGGATCTGGTTCCCGGCGTCACCGACCTGAGTGAGGGCCACCAGCCGGGCGTGCAGGTCCTCGTGGTCGGGGACTTCGGCGGTGGCTCGTTCGATCGCGTGGCCGTAGCGTTCGGCGACCAGACGGTGGGTGACCAGAGCGACGCCGATCATGATCGGCGCGACCACGTGCACACCGAAACCGGTCACGTCCCCTTTCCGGAGGTAGGGGAAGGTGTTGAGCGCGATGCTCGCGGTCAACAGGACGCCCTCGACGGTGTAGACCTGCCACAGCTTGTCGATGACACCCCACTCGGCGGTGTCGGCGGTCGAGAGCATCAACGCGACCAGCACGACACTGATCAGGGCCTCCAAGCCGTAAGACAGCCAGAACATCGGATTGGTGGCGCCGCCGGTAGGGGCGATGTTCTGCTGCACCGTGACCGCGGAGAACAGCATCGAGAACGCGACCACACCGGCCAGAAGCCCCAGTACCCGTGGTTTGCGCTGGTGCAGGCGCGCGACTTTGGCGTGTGGGCTGCTGCTGTGGCGCTGCTCCCCGATTGCTTGCGCGGCCCGCAGCAGGTCCGCGGCTTCCCGCTCGGCCAGCTGCGAGGCGGTGCGCCGCACCCGTTCGGCGGCGTCGGCGGCGGCCTGGATCCGCGCCCGCTTCTCGTTGCGTTCGTGGTCGCGCACCAGCTCGGCCAACTCGCGGGAGGCGACGAGCTCACGCTCCGAGAGTGCTTCGAGCAGCGCCGGGTCGTCCTGGTGGGCCAGACGCTCATGGGCGATCTGCACCCGGTCGGGCAGCGCACCCTCGATCAGGGCGTCCCCATCGGGAGGTGCGGTTCGGGGTTTCGAACGGGAGGACATCAGGGGGAACCTTTCTCGGTGTTGTCGCGGCTCGCAGGGTTGGTCGGTGCTGTGGCCCGTCATTTCTGGCCCGGGCGTTTCTGTGTGAGTTCGGATTCCAGGCGGGAGATGGTGTTCTGGGCGGCGGCCAGGGCGCGCTCGAGCGCGTTGGCGCGGGCGTCGGCTGCGGACTGGATCCGGGTGATCTCGGCGGCGTGGTCGCTGCGCAGCTGTTCGCGGTCTGCGCGAGCTTCCGACCGCACCGTAGCCAGATCGGCTCGCACTTCGCTGATTTCGGCCCGAAGTCGCTGCGCATCGGCGTCGGCGTCGGCGGCCGCGCGCTGGGCGGAGGTCGCATCCGCGCGGGCGGCGGCAAGCTCCCCGCGCAGATCCGTGGCCTCGGTGCGGGCGCCGGCCAGCTGGGTGCGCAGATCGGTGAGCTCACCGCGGAGCCGGTCAGCCTCGGTTCGGGCATCGGCCGCCGCCTGTTCGGCGGCGGCCTGGGCGGATTCGGCGCGGTGGCGCGCCGCGACCGCAGCGTCACGAGTGTCGTGAGCCTCGGTGATCTGGACAGCGGCGTCGTGCTCGACCTGATCGACACGGGCAGACGCGGCCTGCTCGGCGGCGGCGATCTGCTCCCGCGATTGTGCCTCAACCGCCGCGATGCGCTCGGCAGCTTCCGCGCGAGCTGTGTCGCGGTCGACGATCGCCGCGTCGCGCTGCGCACCGGCCCGTTCTGCCTCACCGCGCGCCCGGGTGGCGTCTGCCTCGGCGGCGGCTACCTGCTCATCGGCTTCCGCACGGGCAGCAGCGACCTGCTCGGCGGCCTCGGTGCGGGCGGCCTCGATCTGCGCTACTGCCTCGGCGCGCACGATCTCGACCTGCTCAGCGGCCGAAGCCTCGGCGGCCGCGATGCGCTCCTCCGCGTCCGCGCGCGCCTCGTCCCGGGCGGCGATCGCGTCTTCGGCCGCACCCTCGGCCAAAGCCTTGTCCTCGAGCGCACGATCGCGCTCGCGGCGAGCGCTGATCGCATCGGCCTCGGCTTCGTCCGCACGCGTGTTCGCCACCGCCAGCTCGGCCTCGTGCTCACGACGGATCTGCGTGACCTCCGCGACCGCCGCATCCGGATCGATCGCGGTCGCGACGATCTCGTGCACCCGGCCGACCAACTCCCCCAGCTGCTCGCGGTGCGCGGTCGTCACCATCTCCACCTGCGCCAGCAGCTCCGACAGCGACGCTCGCGATGACGTCACCGGCCGGGGCGCGTTCGGCCGCTCCCGACGCGGCGCGACCTGACCGGCCGCCGCCAATTGCAGCTCCCGCCGACGCTGAAACGCCGTGGTCCGGTCATGAGTACGGCGCTGACCATCCGGATCCATACGCGGCTCACCGCAATAGCTCGCCTGACGGCCCGGACGCGCCGCCACCGACACCGCCCGCCCGCACACCTGGAAATCGCCGGTCTCCGCGTCGAGACCGACCGGGAACTTGCACACGCGCTGCTCACCAACCGCCGACTCGGCGACCGGGGCCTCTGACTGCTCGCTCATACCTCGATTCTACCGCAATTTCGTTGTGTTTTGTCGTTAAAAACAAATCGTACTGTTTCGATAAAACGTTTCGACGGAACATAACATATTGACCTTGCCCACTAGTGGACGGACACTCTGCCCACGCGGACCGGGTCGGCGAGCGGTGCGAACTTGGCGACCAGGGGTTTCGTCGAGGGCCGGGGTGCGGGCGTGGGAGAAGCGGCTTATGCGCCGGTGTGGTCGTTCTCTTCGCCGACTACCGCGCGGTATCGTCTCGGCTGAATCGAGCCAGGTGGCGGCCCCTGTCCCGTAGGCGGCAGGCGATGCTCGCTTCCTATTCGCCGCACCCGCCCGGGTGGAAAGACTCTTTCCACCCGGGCGGGGCTTAGCTAGGAGTCACAGCCCATGACGACGGCAGATACCCGCCGAGTCCTGCGAGTCCTGTTCTCGACGTTGAAGGGCGGCCCCGGTAAGACGACCAGCGCGATCCTGACCGCGGTGGCGCTGGTGCGCCGGGGTCTGAAGGTGGTCGTCATTTGCGCCGACACCCGCACGCGCGGCGCGACCGACTGGGTCCAAGAGGCGGAGCGGGTCGGTGACCAGGTCCCGTTCCAGCTCGCGATCTGGCACGAGAGCGACGGGCCGCTGTCGCAATACGCCCGAACGGTCGAGCGTTCGACCGGCGCCGATGTGGTGATCATCGATACCGGTGGTGAGCAGCCGGAGAACTTCACCCACGGCTGCCTGTACGCGGACTGGCTGATCTGCCCGGTCGGGCCGTTCCGCGCCGAGCTGCGGCGACTGGTGCCGACCTATCAGAGCGCCGTCGCGGTCAACGACTCCGGATCCCCGCTCGAGGTCAGCGTCCTGCTGACCCGCTGCCCCGCCGCGCACAAGGGCAAGGCCAAAGAGGCACGCGAAGCGCTCACCTCGAACCTGGTCAGCGACACCGGCGAGCTGGATCCCGACACCCCGTACGCGCTGGGCTTGGATGTGCTGAACACCGAAATCTCGCGCGGGGTCGCCTACGACGAGTTCTACGGCCTCATCCCCGAAGACGTCGGCGAGTACGACGACCTGGCGGAAGAGATCCTGGCCCGCCAGCGCGCGGACGAGGCGGCCTGATGCCTGCGCCGCAGCGACCGAAGAAGAGCCGCAGCGGATCCGGTGGCCTGCCGTCGACGGCGCACAGCGATACCGCGGCGATCGTCTCGGCGGTGCTGACCACCACGCGAGCCGAGGTTTCGACTGATGGCGTCTCCGCCGCTCCCCCGCCGGCCTCCCAGATGGACGCGCCACTGGCGGAGTTCGCGCACCGGCCGGACAACCCTCGGTGGGCGCGTGAGTACGACCCGGAAGCCGATCCGGAGCTGGCGGCTTTCGCCGCGACGGTCGACGAGTTCGGCATCCTTCAAGCGGTGACGGTGTGCTCGCGTGAGGCGTGGCTGGAACACCATCCGCACGACAAGTTCGCCGACGAGGTCCGCTACGTCGTCATCATGGGCAACCGCAGGCTCGCCACTGCCCGGCACAAGAAGGTCGCCAGGCTGCCGCTGCACCGCAATGACCGGCTCGCCGATCCGAGGCTGAGCAAGGAAAGCGGGATCATCGAGAACTACCACCGCAAGCCCTACGATCCGATCCGCGAGGGCGGCGAGATGGCCGCGGTGCTCGCGATGACCGGCGAGAGCAAGCGGGCCTTCGCCGAGCGGATGGGAATCTCCCACACCCAGGTGAACCAGCGTCTCCAGCTGCTCGAGTTGATCCCCGAGTTCCAGGGCATGGTGTCGGACCTGGCGATGCCAGTGCAGAAGGCACTCAAGATCGCAGTACTTCCCGCCGAAGCTCAGCGGGCGCTGCTGGAACTCGGCCAGCCCTATGACCCGGCCCGGCTCCTCATCGAGCCGGACTCCGGTTCTGCGAGCGGCGCCGAGGATGGAAAGACTCTTTCCACGACTGCGGCGGTCAAGATTCCCAAGAGCAGCACACCCGACGACGTCGCGCAGGTGCTGCGCGACAAGCTCGACCCAGCTCTTCTCGATGCAGTCCTGCACATCCTCAACCAGGCTTCGTGACGGCGCGACGGCGCGCCTAAGCGGCCGTCATTCTGGGGGTCCAGCGGCCATCTGGGCGGCCCAAATCGCCTCGTCCAGGCCGGAGTCCAGGTCCCACGGCGCGAGCTGCACGATCGGCTCGGCGCCAGCGTCGTGGTCGGCGGGGATCTGGTGGCGCAGCTTGAGCCAGGCATGCCACTCGGCGCGCTGGCGCTGGATCCGGGCGAGGTAGTCGACGCGGACTTTCTGCAGCCCGTGGGCGGTGGCGATGTCGTCGAGGGTGGTCTCGCCGGGGGAGACGGTGCCGCGGCCGCGTGTGATGAGCCCGGCCTGGGCGAGCACAGCGAGGGTGTCGTAGCCGGTGCTGCGACCGACGCCAGCGGCCGCGAACACGTCGGCGACATTGGTGAGGCCGGTGTCGACGATGAGCTGGTAGACCGCGCGGTGGTGCAGTCCGAGCACCTTCCACGCGTCGTGGACCGGCCGCAGCTGCACCCGGTCGACTGGTACCGCCGCCACGGCCTGGTCCAGCTCCGGCCCGCTGTAGGCGGTGACCAGGCTGTAGCAGTCCGCTTCCCGGTGCACCGCGCGGCGGATCCGCAGGATCGGGCTGCCCGGCCGCTCCCGCAGGTCCGCCAGCACATCAGCGACCGTCCCGACCGACAGCAGCCCCGCGAACCCCGCCAGCGCGCGCACCCCGACCGCGACCAGGGGTGTGCCGTCCCGGCCCGTCTTGCCTGCGACCAGCGCGGCGTAGGACAGCGCGTCGAGTACGGCGAGCACTGTCCAGCGGTGTTGTTGACCGGGCCAGGTCTGGTGGACCCACGCGTGAGCTGTGGCAAGCCAGCGGGAGTGGGTATCGCTGTGCAGCGGGGCAGATTTCGAGCCGTAGGCACCTCCGGGGGGTGTGAGGTTTCTGTCCCTGTGTTCGTGAGATCGGACTAACGAGCTGGCTGTGATCCAACGGGTACAGACGCGCTCCCAGTCGGCGGCCAGCGCCTCGTCAGAACGGCGGTAGTGCGAGTACGCGCCCGCTAGTCCACGCCAGGTGTCGTCGCGGCGCGCCCGCACGTCGTCGAGACTCCAGCCACGTTTCGCGCACGCGGCCAGGACACTGGCGCGGGCCTCCGACCGGGAAGGCCAACGGCCATCGGCGGGCATGGCGCCGGTGACCGCGAAGGCCTCCACGGCGGCCGGGAGAGGGCTTCTCCAGCACCAGGGAGCGCGCAGTCGCGCCGAGCTACCCACGCACTCCCACAGGTCCGCAGACAGCTCCACAGGGCCGGTCGACGCCGCCTTCTGGGTGGTGTGGTCGGGGCCGACACCCAGGTACTCCCGTAGACGCGCGAGAAGACCGGGCTCCGCACCTTGACGCAGCGCGGCCGCCGCCTCGTCGACGGCGCCGTCCAGCTCACGGACCGCGCCGTCGCGGGTTGCCGACCCGGGCGGGGTGATCGCACCGGTTTTCGGGTTGAGCATCAGGCCGATATCCAGCGTCGGCAACCGCGAGGCGAGCAGCCGCATCACGGGCTCGATCTCGTCGCGACTGTGGGTCTCACCGGCAGCGAAGGCCGCGATGACGTGGCGGCCGCGGTTGGCCGGGTTGAGGTCGGACACCGGCAGCGCGCCGCAGGCCCGCAGCCACGCTTTCGCGTAGGCCACGTCCTGGGCCACCTGCACCGGCCCGCCACGCTTGGAGTCGAAATCCAGCGCCAGCAGCCGCGTGCGGCGTGCGGCGTCGTAGACCGGCACCGCGGCCGGGTCCGCCGGCGGGCGCCGAGTCAGCCGCCGAGTCGACACCGTGGTGTTGTTGTCTGGGTCGATCAGCCGCATCGACGGCCGCGCCGCGATCAGCGGAACGAGAGTCGCCCAGGCCAGCTCACGGGCCGCATCGGCGGGAGCTGGAACATCGTCGTCAGGTAGTGGGAAGAGTGCAGGTCGCAAATTGTGATCTGCGGCCTCGGCCGTATCACTTGGTTGCGGATTCGCACGCTTGCTACCCTTGTGCACGCTTAGCACAAGCAGCGGATTCCTAATAATGGGTATCGGGGTCCAACCGAAGGCCTTCCAGCGCCAACTGGGGGCCTTCACCCGTTTCTGGGGGGGTGGGTGCCACGCCCGCACTAGGGCGGGCGCGTTCTCCGGGCGGGTCAGGCCGGGAGCTTCAAGGCCTCCTGGTGGCTCGGTGGTAGTCCGGGATAGTCGGGGAGTCCGAGCAGTCGCCGTAGCGCCAGCTCGTACACGGCACGCTGGGTCAGGCCGTGCGCTTTCGCTGCTTCCTGGACCGCGTCGACTACATCGCGAGACAGTTGCAGGCCGACGCCTTTGGTCGGCGGTAGCGTGACTGGTCTGGCCATAGCGACCTTTCTAGATGTAATCCGGTCCGGGACGAAGCCGACACGCCGCAACGTTGTCCACACAAACTGTGTGGACAACGGTCTAAGGCATGCGTGCCCGTAGGGAGAAGTAGAGCGGCAGCTCAATGCCATGAGGCGGAACGAACTCTCGCTGCCCGCGTTGGGTCAGGCTGGGCAGTTGTCTGTCCAACCAAGGGAACTCGTGAAAGAACTCCAACCGGAGGCCAGCATCCGCGATCGCTGTCAACAGATCGCCTGTGCTGTGCGTCCATAAATACTTCTCACTGGACTCGACGGGTGCCGACGGATCGGCGTAGGAGCCCTGCACCGCATGTCGAAAAGGCTCGGATCGGTGCCAATACGGTTGGCTGACACGTACTTCCGGCGTGGACGGATCGAGAGTCTTGGCGACGGGATGCATGTCCGTGAGGTATAGGAACCCGCCTGGAGCGACGAAGCGGCTTACGATCTGCGCCCAGCTGGTGAGATCGGGCAGCCAGCCAAGAATGCCGCGAGACGCATACACGATGTCCCATTGGCCGGTCAGAACTTCGTCGAGGCGCATCACGTCCGAGACGACGAATTGAGCGTCGACGCTCACGTCACGCGCGAGATCTGTGGCGATCTGGATCGCGACAGGAGAGATATCGACGCCGGTGACGCGTGCACCGCGGCGGGCCCAGGACACCGAGTCTGTGCCGATCTGGCATTGCAGGTGTAGCAGGGAGAGGCCGGCGACTTCTCCGATTTCGGCCACCTCGTAGGGCCGCAGCTTGTCAGCTCCGGCCCGGACCGCGTCGAGGTTGTACCAGCTGCCCTGCGCGTGGATGGCGGCCCATTCGTCCCAGAGCGCCTTGTTTGAAGCGATCGCCGCATCTACAGGCGGCTGCCCGGAGTCTGGCACCTGGTGCGTCATTTCGTGACGGTGACCCAGTGACCCGCAGGGATTACGTACTCACCGAATTCCAGTACCGCACCGGACTTCTCAGGCCAGCGGTTTTCACCCAGCAGCACAGGATCGCCCTCCGCGATGCCGAGGTGCTCGGCGATTTCGGCTGTGGCTCGTGCCGCGCATTGGCGGTAGCTGTCGGCGTTGGTGTCCGGAAAGCGTCCGGTCCTCTCCTTGAGCAGGCCAATGGTTCCCTGCCCGCCAGGGATGGGTTGCAAATCCAGCAGCTCTGGGACCGCTTCTGCCAGTTCACCAGGCATCCATGTCACCGACCACGTGACTGGCACGTCGCCGTGCTTAGTCACGCGTTCGCGGCGGACAACTGAGTCGCCGGGCTCGATGCCCATCGCGTCGGCGACGTGTTGCGGAGCAGTGGTCAACTCAGCGGAGATGATTTTCGAAGCGCCGTGCGGGTAGATCACCCGGCCCCGTTGTACCGAGCGCAGCCGATCAGCTGGGCTGAAGGTGCCGTTCTCAAGGAACGCCACAATCGTGCCCTGCTTGCTGGTCGAGACCAGCCCATCGGCGGCCAGCTGGCGCATCGCCTTCGCGGCGGTGGTGTAAGCAACCTGCCATTGCTCGGCGATCTCGCGCACGCTCGGCATGCGCTCACCCTCGCGTAGATCACCGCTGGTGATCGCGTCGCGGTAGTGAGCCACGAGCTGCATGTAGACCGGCTCGGGCCTCTGCAGATGCGGAGTCACAACGACCTCCTTGTCTAGGTATCGATCCAGCCCAGGCTAACACTCGTGTGCGCGTGTGCGCGCTATGGATCACAGCGTCGCACAACTCGCATTTTTCCCTTCGTGTGCGCCCTTGTGCGTGATAGCGATCACGGTCATACTCAATCGTGTGCGCGATGCGCACACAGAGCGCACACGAATGAGTGGGAGGCCTGATGGCTGTTCAGCGAGAGGGGCAGTGGTTGACCGCGACGCGGTCAGACCACGTCGCTTACGAGATGTCTGAGGGGGTGTTCCGGCTTTCGTTCGCGCCGGATCGCCTGGTCAACGGAGTGCAGGCGGTGGCCGGTCTCACGCTGGCCGAAATCGTGGCTGAGTGGGATCAGCTGCTGTGGGTCGATAGTCCGAACACCGCGATGGTGTGGAAGCTGCTGGCTGGTCAGGCGCGGCCGCTGGGGCTGGATGTGCTGGACGCGGTGATCCGCTGCATGCAATCGGAGTGGCCGACCACGGCGGCCGAGTGGGCGGTGTGGTCGCGATGAACGCTACGCAGCTGCTCGCGCGGGCGGCGTCGACTCCTGCGGTGGCGACGGTGCATGTGGGCCGGCACGTTATGTCCAGCGAGCAGACCGGCCACATGGCCCGCTATGTCGGTTGCGGCCGGTGGACCGTGGACTACCTGCCGGGCCGTCAGCTGACCAAGGATCAGGCGCTCGCGGCGATGAAGGTCGCGGCCGTGAACTCCGCGACAGGCCAGGAGCGTGAGATCGGCCGGTGGGCCGCCGCGCTGGGACTGACCACAGCGGAAGCGGTCGGCTTGGCGGCCATGCGGGCCGGTGCTGCGGCGGAGCGGGCGATGGGGCTGGACCGGTGATGCGGTCCGGGATCGGCCATATGGTCGGCGCTTTCGCGACGGTGCTGACGGTCGCGGTGCTGACGCTGCTGCTGGTCGTGGCCGCGTTCCCCGGCCATGGAGGTTCGGCACCGGCGACGCCGCGCCCGCTGGGTCCGTGTGAGCCGTTCTGCAGCCTGCGCACCACCACCGCCACGGCGGTTCCGGACGGGGGTGCGCGGTGACGAACACCGAGATCAACCCGGGGGTGCGGGTTTTCCAGCTGCATCGCGACGTCGACGTGACCGGGTTCTCCGGCACGGGTGTGGTCGCTGACGGCGTGATCTGGCCCGACGGCGCGGTGTCGATGCGCTGGCGCGGCGCAGTCCGCACGACTGTCGAGGCGGCCTGCCTCGATGACATCCAAACCATTCACGGCCACGACGGCGCGACTCGTGTCGTCGTCGGCCGCTTTTTCGACGTGGAAAGGCAGGGCTGATCAGTGGATCGCCGCATCAAGGACCCGGCACAACGCGCGGGCGCCGCGGGGGAGTGGAAGGAGCTCATCGCGGTCTCCGCGATCGGCACCACGTCGTTGGGGGCGTCGCTGTCGCTGCGGATGGCGCCGTTCTTCGGCGGCCCCGAGCAGGACGTTCCGTGGAATCCACTGTCGCTGGCCGCGCACATGACGGTGATGGGCGATGTGGTGTGGTCGGGCGCGGCGACCGCGTCGGCGTGCTGCCTGGTCGGCGGATCGTTTGCGGCGCTGGGCTTCACGGCGGTGTGCACCCGCTTGGTGCGCACGAAGAGCTGGCAGCGCATCGGCAGCGGCAGTGGCCGGCGGCCGAAGCTCGAGCGGCTGCCGATCGATGACCGCGCCCGCTTCATGGGCCGCGGTGCCGCGTTGGCCCCGTTGATGGCTCGCGCCGCCGCGGATGCCGCCAAGCGGCTGAAGGTGGCCTTCCCCAACGCGGAAGCTGCTGCCAAGCAGCGGATCCCGTCCCGGCCTGGGGTGTCGATCGGTGTGTCGATCGAGGGTCGGCAGTGGCTGTTCGGGTCGTTCGAAGACCTCCACGTCGACATCTGGGGACCCCGTCAGGGCAAGTCGACCTCCCGCGTGATTCCGGCGGTGCTGGAGGCAGCGGGCACAGTGATCACGACCAGCAACAAGAACGACGTGGTCACCGCGACGCGCAAGATGCGCGAGGAGATCGGCGACTGTTTCGTGTTCGATCCCCAGCGCATCAACGGCGCGACGGAGCCGTTCAGCTGGGACCCGCTGTCGTATGTGATCCCGCCCGAGCAGCGCCCGGACCTGCCGAAACCGTCTGCCGGGCTGCATGTCGTCGAGGACGGCCCGGTGTTCGTCGACGAGCCCCAGGGCATCAGTGACCGCGACGTGGAGCCGCAGCTGGTGTGGGGTGCCGAGGAGCGCGCCGCGCGGCTGGCGGGTCATTTCGCCGACGGCGACGACGGCCAGGACGCCAAGCGCGACGCGTTCTTCGACCCGGCGGGTGAGGATCTGCTGGCGCAGCTGCTGCTGGCGGCGGCGCTGTCGGATCGCCCGATCTCGCAGGTGTGGGAGTGGCTGACCGCCGAGACCAACACCGAACCCGCCCGGATCCTCGACCTCGCGGGCCACCACATGGCCGCCAAGGGCCTGTTCGCGATGTACAACGAGGACCCCAAGCAACGCTCGGGTGTGTTCGGCACCGCGCGGAAGATGGCGCGGATCATCAAGTCCCCGGATCTGCGGCCGTGGATCGAGCACGGCGAGGGTCGGCGGCGGTTCGATCACCGCTCGTTCGCGTGGTCGGACTCCAACACGCTCTATCTGCTGAGCATGGAGGGCGCCGGGTCGGCGGGACCGATCCTCAACGCCTTGACCGCTGCGGTGCTGGAGGCGTCCGTGCAGCGCGGTGTCGCCCACGGTGGCCGGTTGCCGACGCCGGTGACCGCGGTGCTGGACGAGGCCGCCAACGTGGTGCGCTGGCGGGATCTGCCGAAGCTCTACAGCCACTTCGGCTCACGCGGAATCGTCGTGCTGACGGTGTTGCAGTCCTGGGCTCAGGGCGAGCGCTGCTGGGGCCCCGGCGGCATGAAAGCGCTGTGGGGCGCGGCGAACGTGCGTGTGCTCGGCTCCGGTCTGGACGACGTGCCGTTCCTGCGGGAACGCGCCGAGGCGGTCGGTTCCCACCACGAGCTGACCGGTTCGGTGTCGACCTCCAGCTCTGGTCGCAGTGTGTCGCGCAGCCTCACCGAGCGCCAGACCCTCACCGTCTCCGACATTCAGGCGCTGCCGCGCGGCCGGATGGTCGTGTTCGGCAGCGGTTTCCCCGCCACCTTGTGCGCGTCGGTCCCGTTCTGGGATCGCCCCTACGGCGCTCGGGTGAAGGCCGACATCAAGGCCGCTGCCGCTGAGACCGCGAAGGCTGCGGCAGCGCTGTTTCCCGTCCAGCAGCCGCCGGTGCTCGGCGGCGATGAGCAGCGAGAGGAGGGAGCGGCGTGAGCCAGTTCCCCGACGACGGCGAGGACCTGTTCAAGCAGCAGGTCCTGGCGAAGGTCGACGAGATGGAAGCCGCCGACCCCGCCCCGGCCGGGCAGGGCGGCCAGGGCGGGGAGGAGCCACCGCAGCCGTGCTTTCCCAACTACATCGAGTGGGTCACTCATTGGCTGGCCCCGACGTACGCGCGGCACGTGGATGACGACGTCACCTCCAACGCGTGGTGCCCCTGGTACCTCAAGCACCCGGAGGCGACCTCGACGTTCGAGGCGATGTGGCGGGCGTGGGAGCACTACCGCCTCGACGGCAAGACCGGCATCTCGGTGTGGTGGCGCGATCACTGCCACCCGCACATGACCCGGCTCATGGACCCCGCCGGACCTTTCAAGTTCTGCTCCGTCAAAGGCCACTTCATCAACGGCCAACTCAAGCCGCTGCCGCTGGCCTCGCCCGGCGCGGTCCTGTCGTCCCCGGCCTTCACCGAGGCCGGGGCTGTCTCCACCACAACAACCGGGAGGACTACCCATGTCGGACGCCTTTTCGCCCGCCTCACAGGCCGCTGACGCCATGTCGTCGCTGCGGAGTCGGGCTGAGCTGATCGACGCCATCCACGACCTGTCGCGGCGAACCCGCCACGCGATCGACGATGCTGCGCTCGGGCTGGGCGAGCAGATCCTCGCCGCGGTGCGGGCCGGTCAGGTGCTGCACGCCGATGAGGCCGCTCGCGCCGAGGTCGTGGTCACGGAGCTGCTCGACGGCGCGGACTCGGCCTACGCCTGGGAGCGGGTCGCCGATGCCGAGCTGTACGAGGCGTGGATGAGCGCGCAAACCGAGAACCCCGCCGCCGACCCCGCCGCGTGGGTCGAGGCCTTCGCGCCCACCACGGATTTCCCCGACGCGATCTGGCTGCGGCCGATCCAGGCCAGCGGCCACGACTTCTCGCTGACCCGAGAGGCGTTGCGCGCCACGGTCGCTGAGCTGGTCGAGCACGTCGGCACCGACCCCGACCAGGCCGACGGTGGTGCGGCGCGGTGGGAAAGCCAGCTGCGGGAGATGGCCGACGCGGTCGTGTCCACGATCCGCACCAGTGACGTCGTCACCGCCGGTGAGGCGGCGCGGCTGGATCGGCTGATCGCGGCGGCGGTGAACTTCGAGGACGTGCGGGGTCTGGCGGGGGAGGACACCTGGCAGCTGGCCACCGACCCCGACGCCTACCAGACGTGGCTGACCTCGCGGGCGACGCGGATCGTGGGGCATTTGACCAGCGACCGCAGCGGCTGGACCAACGAGCGAGGCGAGTTCGTCGACGCCGCCGGGCTGCGCCCGTTCCGTCCCGACAGCCTGCACCCGGGCGACTACCAGCTGCTTGACCGCGCCGGGGTGGAGCAGGCCTTCGCTGCACTGTGCAGTGCAGCTGACCCGTTCATGGAGCAGACGCTGCTCACCCGGCCGCGTGATCTGCTCGACCGCGGGGAGCTGCGGTTCGTGGAAGCGGCGGAGGAGATCCTGGTCACCGCCCGCGCCACCGACGTGCTGACCGTCTCGGAGGCCGGCCGCGCCGAGCGGGTGGTCGCTAGCCTTGCCTCTGGCGAGTACGACGCCGCCATCGTGCGCGACAACCGCGCCTGGCAGGTGGTCACCGACCCAGCCGCCTACCGGGAGTGGGTGAGCACCCGCAACCGCACGGTCGCGGCCGCGACCGGCCAGGGCGACGTCGAGGCGGTCGAGCGGGACGTGATGGCCGAGCAGATCACCGCGCTGCGCGGCGAAGCGATCACCCACACCGGATCGGCGGCCGACCAGCCCGCCGCGGAGCCGGATTCGCGGCAGCAGGCGGAGGTGGCGATCGCGGCCGGGTGGATCATCGAGAACCCCGCTCTGGCACCGCAGTTGCTGGCGGGTGAGGACCGCGACGAGTTGGTCGCCGCGATCGTCGAAACCGCGCACATGCAGCTGCGGGAGTGGCAGAGCTTGCGCCAGGACTACACCGACCTCCGTCAGGAACTCGCGCAGTTGCGTGCCACGGTCGGCCGGTCCGCTTTCCAGCCGCCCAGCCACGGTGTGGCGCTGGAGTTCCCGGTGCCGGTGAACACCCAGGCCGTGGAGCCCTCGCAGCCGTGGTGGCGCCCGTTGACGCAGGTGCTCGGCGGCGGGCGAAGCGATCGAGGCGCGTCCCGGTGAGCAAGCCGGACCCGAAGACGACGGCCGCGGCTGCGCGGCCGTCGTTCGATCGCATCACCGCAGCCCTGGACGCTCACGCCGTCGCGAACGGCCGCAAGCCTGGCCCTACGTCGACGTACGGGGAGTGGACGAAGTACCTGTGCCCGTCGCACGAGGACTACAACCACCCGAGCCTGGGTCTGATCTATGACCCGGACAAGCGCAAGACCTTCGTGCGTTGCTTCACCGGGGAGTGCACCGACGAGGACGTCCTGCGCGCCATCGGTCTCGGTGTGCGGGACTTGTTCGACGCCCCGCGCCGCGGCTTCAGCCACCGCTCCCCAAAGCCGGGGCAGGCCCGTCAAGGCGGTCAGTCCCGCCAGACCGGTCAGCGGGTGAACCCGCAGCAGGGTCGGGGCCGCGAGGGTGGCAATGTCATCCCGTTCCAGTCGCGTCGTGACCGGCTGGGGAAGGTGACCGGCCCGCGCCGCCAAGCCGCGATCTACAGCTACACCGATGAGCGGGGCAACCCGCTGGGTGAGGTTGTGCGGATCCATATCCCGCACGAGAACGGCATCGAAAAGCAGTTCCGGCAGCGCAAGTGCGACGCCGGGGGCCGCTGGTCCGGCGGCGGGTTCGCGCCGGTGCTCTACCAGCTGCCCGAGGTGCGCCACGCCGTCGCCGACGGCGAAACCATCTGGCTGGTCGAGGGCGAGAAAGACGCCGACCGCGCCCGCGCCGCGGGCCTGGTCGCGACCTGTAACGCGATGGGAGCCGGGAGCTTCCGTCGCGAGCACGCCCACCAGCTGCGCGGCGCCGCGCGGGTGGTGATCGTGGCCGACAAGGACACCGCCGGGTACCGGCACGCCGCCCAGGTCGCGCAGATGCTGACCGGCCGCGTGCAGGAGCTGCTCGTCGTGGAGGCCGCGACCGGCAAGGACCTCTCCGAGCACATCGACGCCGGGCACGGCGTGGAGCTGGACGAGTTCGTCCGCGTCGATGCCTCGGTCCTGGCGGGCGCGCTCAACGCCCCGCCCGCCGGCCACCTCCACCACGCCCAACCACAGCGGGCCGAGCCGCAACGCCAGCACGCCACCACACCCGACCCGAGCCCCGCTCCGGAACTTCCCGAGCCGGGCCCCGACTACGAGCACGAGCCGCCGCCGGATCCGGCCGACGACGACATCACCCCTGAGGAGGAAACCCCTGTGAGCGAACACCACGCCGCAGACATCGACCACGCCGCCCGTGAGATGGCCTCATTCACGCGGATGTTGCTGAGCATGATGACCCAGTGGGCGCAGGCCACCGCTGCCCGCCGGACGCGCGAGATGGAGGTGGCGGCACGTCAGGCAGCCGCCGACGCGGAGCTGGCCGCGCAGCGGTTCGAAGCCGAACGCAAGGCGATGCACGCCTCCCTCGATGGCGCGGGATCGGACAACTGGTGGAAGACCGCGTCCGCCGACGACGTCGTCGAAGCCTGGTATGAGGCCGTCTCCTGGAGCGTGGACGACGCGAAAGCCGAACAGGTCCGCCAGAGCCTGGCGGCCGGGCTGCGCGACCGCTGGAACGTCGACGTCGACGAACTGTCGCGCGGCGGCGACGAGGACGCGGTCGAGCGGATGGTGCACAACGCCTACTCCGACCGTGCGTCGATGAATCGGGCCCGGTTGGCGCAGAAGTACGCGATCAACGCCACCGCCGAAATCCCCACGCTCAACCCCGATCAGCGCCAGGGCGTGTACGCCGCGATCGAGGAGTACACCCAGGCGGCGGCGAAATCGCTGGGCATGCGCCGCAGCTCGACCCCACCAGCGCCGGGTGTGGAGTCCACGCAGGAGGCCGCTCGGGCGCGGGTGCGGTTCCTGCTCGCCGAGGCCGACCAGGCCGCCCAGGACAAGGTGCTGTTCGCGCTGGACTACCTGACCGCCGACCCGCGCGCGGGGATCGGGCAGGCCAACTGGGGTGCCGATGCCGACACCCGCGCGAAGATGGACGCCGCGCTGATGGAGTACCAGGCCCGCCTGGCGCGCGGCGCCGACACCAGCCAGGTCGTTTCCGAGCTGACCCGCCTGGTCGCTGATCTGCCCGAAGCCGACCGCGACACCGCCCGCGTTCGCGGCAAGGCGATCAAAGCCGCACCCGGACACGAGTTCCCGCCGTTGTGGCCGGACGCGGTCGACAAAGACCAGCTGGGGCAGAAGATCACCGACTACGTGCGGGTGGCTCGCTCCCAGATCGAGGCCGACCAGAAGAAGGCCGCCAAGCTGCGTGCGGAGATCGAGGCCGCCGCCAAGGCCAAGGGCTCCGGGTTGGCCCCGATCGAACGCGACGCCATCAAGCTCGCGTTGGCCGACGCTGACGCGCCCGGCACCGGCCCGGATCCGAAAACCGTGTGGGCGGACAAGGAATCCGAGTACCGGATCCGCCGCACCGAGGCCCGCGCCGAAGCGCAGCGCCGCGCCGAGGAGACCCGCGCGGCGGTCGTGGCGGCGCTCGCCGCGGCCGGGCATCAGGTCGAGGACGGTCAGGCCAAGGCCTACGAGCCGGTGTGGAACGCGGTCAACCGGTTGACGCGTGACACCACCGACGCGTTCGTCAACGGCGACGCCCAGCCCGATGCGCTGGCCTCCCACCGGCGTGCGCTGTCGGATGCACTCGACCAGGCCGGGGTCACCGACCGCGATGCGCGTCAGCAGATCACCGCGGTCACCCGCCGGTTGGAGACCGAGTCGATCACCGCGGCCGCGACCGTGCGGCGGCAGAAGACCGATCAGGCCAAGACACGGGCGACTGTCCCGGGGTGGGACAGCCAGTCGCGCCGCGAGCAGCTGGTGGATGAGCTGACCGCGCTCGGTGTCGACCGCGAATCCGCCACCGCGCTGCTGCTGGCCGACCTCGCCCAAGCCCGCCCCGGCGGCGCGGCCACCGCCCCCGGTGAGGCGCCCAAAGCGCGGCGCACCAGCCAGGGCTCGGGTGTGGACCTCGGGCGCAAACGCGGCCAGGGACGGTCGTGAAGCCGCAGGGCTCGCGTCGTTGAACGAGGTGGGTTGTGACCAAGGGGGACACCACCACCAGCAGTAACGCTGATGAGGAGGGCGTGCCGACCTATCCGTGGTTGGCCGCGCCCGCTCATCTGAAGACCCGCCGTCAGCTTCGGGCGGCGGGTCTTCGCCCCAACGGGCAAGACATCGCAGCATTCATGGTCCGCAAGCGCCGACGCGGCCGCAAACCGCTGGTAGCGCACCTGTTCGACCTGGCCAAGGCCGCGCCCAAGCGCACCGCCAGCTCCGCGCAACTGGACGCGATCCGCAAAGCCACCGCCGAACACCAAGCCCGCGCCGCCGAACGGCACGGCATCAGCCGCGGCGAGCTGCACCGAGAAGTAGATCCCGGCCCGGCCTGGGCCGACCCAACCCGTATCAAGGGAGGAAAAATCATGTCCGACAACACTGTTCGGCAGCAGCCCGTACCGGTGGGCGCCGATGAGCCACCGCGGTTGGGTGCGCCCGCCGGCCACAGTCAGACGATGGCGTATCTGCTGGCGTCGGTGGCGTTGCGCCGCGCCGAGGAGCAGGCCTACGAGCTCGACCAGGCCGCGGCCGACGCCGCGATGGGTCACACCGACGCCCAGGCCGATATCGACAGTGCGCGGGTGATGGCCGAAGCGCAGCTTACCCGGTTCAGCTGGGAATCTGGCCGCGAATCGACCATGGAGGTTCTGGCCGCCGCGATCGTGTGGCGCTACGACCCGCAGCTGGCGGAGGTGGCCACGCGCCGCATGGACGAGCTGGTCAGCCACTACGCGGGCACTTACGGCGTGGTCATCGACGCCGACGGGAACGATGTCAACCTCGACCCGGACTTCGATGCGCTGTGGTGGCAGCGGTTCACCGAGGCCAGCGTCGTGTACGACCGCCAGGCCGCCGCTGTGGATGTCCTGTCGGCGCGGGCACTGGACGGGCGGGTGATGGAGGCGGTGCTGGCCTGGCACGGCCAGGCACCGACCCCGGCCAGCGCCGAGATGTATTTGGCCACGGAGAGGTCCCGCCGCGCGCAGCTTTCGGCCGCTCTCGCCGACGCCGGAGTCTCGAACACGGTGCGGTCCGGGGTGGAATTCGTCGTCGACTATCTGCGCGGTGGTGTCAGCGGCACCGATCTGACGGACACGCCGGTCCTGGTCGACCCCGCGCATGAGGTTCGTGGCCGGGTCGGTGAGCTGCTGGAGCGGTTCGCCGAGCGCGGCGACAACTTCAGCGCGGCCATGGCTCGTGAGCTCGACGTGATGACCATCGACGACCAGCTGCGGGTGCGGGAAATCGGCATCGCGATCCGCGACGGCCGCGACGACGCGGAGATGGAGCCGTGGCCGGACTGGATCGACCGCGACGATTTGGCCGACCGCATCCGCGATTTCGCCCGCGACGCACGCGATGTCACCGCCTACGCCAACGACGCCACCACCGACGGCGGGCTGCGGCTGGATGACGACGTTGCGGAGATGATCGCCGGCATGGACCGCGACCGCGCCGTCATCGGCGCGCTGCTCACCAAGGCGGGATTGCACCCGGCGGAGAAAGCCGCGCTCACCGCACTGGTCGCCGACATCGACCTCGGCCGCGTCGACGACCGCAACCTGCCCGAACTGCTGCTGGTCGATGAACGCACCAAACGCCGCGTCGACCTGCGCCGCCACAGCCACACCGCCCACCAGATCGCCGCCCGCACCGGCGATACGGTCAAACAGCTCATCGGCGCGGGCGTGGACATGTCCCCGCGCACCGAACCCGGGTGGGCGCTGGAGACGGTGCGCAACGACATCGACGCTCTGGCCTGCGGCGGGCTCACCCCGGCCCAGCTCACCGAAGCACGTCAGAGCTTCGACACGAACATGGACGGCTTCGGTCGGGCCTTGCGCGGCGCCGGAGTCGATACGCCGACCAGGGTGAAGATCCGCGCCGCCGTCGACCAGGGCGTGCACGCCGCCGGGAAGCACGGCAAAACCCGCGCTGGGCGTGAACAGCACTGGCGCGACCGGCTGTACTCGGCCACCGCCGCTGTCCAGCATCACCACGGCCCTGATACCCGGCCACTGCCGTCGACCTCACGGCCGCGAGTCGACCAGGAGCAGGCCACCGCGATGCGGCTGGCCGCCCTCGCCCAAGCCCACCCGTGCGGAACATCCACCGAACCGGCCCAGGCAGCGAACACTCACCGCACCGCCCGCGGCGCGGGCATGGAGCTGGCCCGCAAACGCGAGCGGGAAGGACGAGCGTGATGCGCCGCCAGCTGCTCCCGTTGAGTCTCGTCACCGCCGCCACCGCGCTGGTACTCACCGGCGCCCCCGCTGCCGGGGACCCGCCCAGCTCCGACTTCAACCGGTGGCCGGTCGCCACACCCTGCGCGATCGGCCCCGGCCCGCTGGGGCAGATCGTCGACGCCGGGCGCGGGCACCACATCTGCGAGCAACGCATCCCCGGCACCAACTCCTACTACGAGTAACCCACCACACCCATAGGACAACCTGATGACCACAACCACCGCCACCGTGCTCCCGGAATGGGAGCAGATGCTGGACCTCGGCATCCGTGCCGCCGAGATCCTCGGCCCCGCCACTGAACCGCTGGAAGCGACGATGACCACGCTCCACAGCGGGTTTCGCCGCCCGCAGGTGTTCGACGTCGCGTTCATGCGGCAATGGCTCGACATCGACGCCCGCACCGCCTGCACCACGCTGCGGATCGGCCTGCGGTTCGCCCGCATCCCGGACACCCGGGACGAGGCCCTGCGGCTGCTCGGGCCGGGCTGCCGCGACCGCGGCGGGGACCATTTCGTGAAGATCGCCAACGCCACCCGCGAGGTCGGCCGCACCGCGCTGTGGGAGGCCGCGACCTGCTGCGACTGCGGGCACCCGCTGCTGCGCTACGTCAGCCTGCCCTCGGGTCAGGACGTGCGCTGGTCGTTCTTCCCCGACCTGCTGTAACCGCCAGCCCGAGTAAACCAAGAGGCCCCGCCGTTGCGGGGCCTCTTCTTGTTGGTCAACGGGACGATCGGTGGATCAGCGCAGGTAGTGGGGCGCGGACGCAGCCGATCCGTCCAGCCACAGCGGACATTGATCATGATCTCGGTCCGAGTGGCGTCCTGCAGCAAAAGGCCGGCCCGCGATTTCGTGTGCAAAACCAGAAGCTGTCCAGCTCAGACCAGGTGAGATCCGAGAAGACCTACTTTCGTCGCGGGTAGTGCACGGCGGCGACGGAAGTCGTCGGGAAATCGAGCACAACCATGCTACGGTCGTCGTCCTTGTCGCCATCAGGCGGAGCGACCCGCACCTGGAGCCAACCGTTGTTGAAGCCGATGTCCTGAGCCAAGATGCCTTTGCCGAAGGCCAGCTCGATACCTTCGATCTGGTCCGGTAGGGCCGCGAGGGCTGCCTCGGTCAGATAGACGAGTGATTCGCTCATGCCGAGGAGAGTAGGCGCAAAGCGCGCCCTCTGTCCGAATCATAAAGGGGCCCCGCCGAACTGATGGACCCTTTGGTGATTCGGGATACGCCCGCCAGGCCCGGCTCGCACCGATTGTCACGCGCCTTTGTGTGTCAGCGGAGTGTCCACGGGAGCAGGCTCTCAAGCCGAGGGAGAGCTTGCGGTAACACCGCAGATCGCGACCATCCATTGACGGGCCGGGATCTCATGACGGGCCGGGATCTCACTTTTTGTTCGAAACCGGACATTTCCCAGTTCAGGGCCGGTTTCCTCCTTGACAGTGCTGGTCGGAGTGGCAGGGTGTGGGGTGAGGTCGGGGTCTGAAGCGTTGGAGTTCGGGCACTGGCCGGGGCATCGCAGGCTCGGCCGGGACGCCAGGACCGGGCCTGCGGTGTCGTGTGTACGGGATCCCGTGACACGCGTGAACCGTGGTAGCGGATATCCGGGCGGGTGCGGCCGTAGTGTGGGCGGCTGTCACGAGGCAATCCATTCCCTGCGGTCATCGTGACAGCGCTCGGAGGGGCGTAGACATCCCGGGGTCCCGCTCACTCACTCCTTTGCGGGGTGGGGTCCCCGGGTGTCTCCCTCCGGGCGTCTCCCGACGTGATCCATGTTCTGCACGCGGCGATGGGCAGGCCCGCTCCTAAACCTCACGAGGCTCGAGCGCAGGGGCTATCGGCCTGGGTGTTCGTCGTCGAATAGTGGAAGCTGGTGCGCTGGAAAGGCGGATCCGCCGAGTTTGCGCAGGCATCGGGCGCAGGTGACTTCCGCCCGGGTCGGTGCCAGCGCCGTGGGTGACCATCCGGCCACGCCGGTGTGGCACAACAACTCCGGGACTTCCTCGCCGCCGACCCACTGACCGAGGCTGACCGCGTGCACGGTACGCCCGGACCGGACGACCGCGTGCACACCCGGGTCACCGAACACCGCCCGAGTGGAGGCCGCTAGGGGCGCGATGTCGGTCATACGCCCAACCATAAGGACACTCGCTGACATCGCACTATGACTGACATCTATCGACCGGCTCTCCGCGCGAATCCTGCCCCTCTGCAGCAAGTCATTCCGCGACGTCGATCAGGGTCGCACGGCCCCCGAAGTCCTCTTTGTTGACCAAGATCGGGTGTAGCCAGCGCACTTCCGGAGTCGGCGCGGTACGCGGCCCGGTCCAGTAGGTGTGCCAGTGCGCGCGGCGAAGGTGAGGCCGGACGCTGCCGCTGCTGCTCCCGGTGCCGGTTTCGCTCGTGAGGTCTATTCGCCGCGCGGCCTGGAGGGCAGGCCCGACATCGAAGCCGAGGTCGATCAGTTTCTGGTCGGGGCGACGATTCTTCTTCCCCCGCCGATCGTTCTCGGGTCGGCCCTCGCGGGCGTCGCGGCGGTCACTGCACAAGTACAGCAGCAGGCTCAGTGACAGGTTGTAGATGCTGCGCTGCTCGGCGTGGGTGACTGTGCCGAAGGTAGGCAACTGCGCAGCGAGCTCGATCAGGTCGTCGATGCTCCGGTTGCCGTCGAGGGGCACGAACACGGTGGCCTCCTCGTGGCTGGGTGCCAGTCCCTCGTAACGGATCCTGGTGGCCAGAGCCACGTTCAGCCGCCGCGCCTGGGGGTCGGCGGTGGAACAGATCTGCTCGTGCTCGTTGGCGGCGGTGATGAGCATCCCCACGATCATCGGTGGCTCGCTGATTTTCAGGTAGCCATCGCTCGCGATCGGCGCGGGGATCGGGGTAGGGAAGGCGATGAAAGGGTCCGGATGCGGGAGCCGGGAGAAGATTTCGCACGGCACTGCGGTCTTGGTGTCCGTCTCGACAAGGCTTTCGGCCAGCCCCGGGTGTACTCGGTAGACGACGCGGTACCGGCGCCACAATTTCGCTGCTTCAGCGGTCTGAACGCTGATCCCCATGAAGGTGGCAGCATCCGGCCCCGCGGTTGCCTCCATCTGGGCGAGAAGGACGCGGACCTGCCGGGCCCCGGCCGCACCTCCGCTCGTCATGCCTGTGCGTAGCTGGTCGATGACCTGAGCGAAGCGGGGATCGCTACGCCCCACGTTCATGATTTCGATCGTGTCCCGGACGTAATCCTCAGCAACCCGAAGAGCCTGTTTCGCTGACATCAGGTTCTCTGCGCTCCCCATCACGCCAGTGTGACAGCACGCCCCTACGAAGGTTCGAAGAACGAAAGCCCTGGACAGGGGGTCCATGACCTTCCGCCCGTTTCGGGCGCACCAAACCAACTGTCCGACAGTATTTTTCACATGCAATCAATGGAACGTGTATCAAACGCTTTGTCGCACAACATAGCTCGTGCTCAAATGGATTCCGCCGCGCCCGGTCCTCACAACACCGGGGGCGCGGCACCCGCAGGTAGGCAGCGACCCCGGCTCCCCCATCAGCCGACAGTGAGGGAACCGGGGTCGTTTCGGCTCGCGTACCTGATCGTGCGGGGATTCCGGTCGGGGCGTGAAGGCCGGGTGGGGAGTGATCGTGGCAAGTGTGAGCGGGCCTGATTGGTCAGGGTTCGGTCATGCTGACGTCCATACCACCCTCGAACACCTGCAACGGGCCGGAACAGCTCGTAGGCGGTCTGACGCTTGTAGAACACCTCCGCCACGTCCAGCTCCCCCGCCGCGGCGAGCGCGCGGATGTCGTCGGCCGAGATCGACGACGAGGAAGCCCTGATCACGATCCATCGCCAAACGGTCCGACGCCTACAGATAAGACTCCCCGCTCCCGCCCCGCCGACGCCGTGGCGGCCGCGATGAAACCGCCCGCCGGCCCCCGGCGAGGTTCGGTAACCATCCGGCGGCGCGGATCGATCTCGCACCGGTGAACCGGACGCACTGTTTGCGCCGTGCGGACCGGCGGACAAGGCTGGAGGTGTGGGGCGTGATGACGCTCGCGGTGCGGTGTACGCCGATATCGCGGAAGCGTTCGACGCGGTGTTGTCGAGCGCCGAACGCGAACGCGCCGAACGCGGTGAGGTGCCGTGGCTGGATGAGGTGATCGCCGAACTCGCCTCGGCCACCCGCCAGGCCCACGATCTGGTGGTGCTGCACGCGGTCGGTGGCATCCTCGCCCAGCGCGGCAACTACTCGATGGCGGACTTGGCCGCGCTCACCGACGCCGACCCGGCCGCGGTGCGCCGCGTGCTGGCCGAGCTGCGCGCGCGCCACTTCGGCATCCGCTGACAGACTCTCCCGCCCGGGGCAGGGCGCGCGGCGCCGACTCCGGCACACCCTGTCCACCATCGCGGCAGGGGTCGGGTTGAATAACCTACCGGGGGGACCGGGCTCCCTGATCGTTCCCCTCCCCTCGTTGCCGCGCAGGCTGCCGGGCATGGCATCAGGGGAGCTGGAAGCGCGTCTGAGGCGCTCGAACCCCGCGAACGTGGTGACCGCCCGCTGCGTTTTGCCGTGTTTCGGTAGGATCGGAGGCGTCGCCCGGGTTAACTCGGCAGCCCCCCAATCGGGTGACCGGCAACGGCCCGGAACATCCCCTCTCGGCTTCCAGGCCGTTGTCCGTGATGGTTCCATCGGCCCCCTCCGCGGCTACCCGAACTTCGTTGCTTCTTAGGCGCTCTGGAACCCCCACTCACACTGCCGAATGCCAGTTGGCCAGCACCTCGGTCGCGCCTGCGACGACATCCGCCCCGGCTACCGCAAGCTCGCCGCCGGATCGCACACCCTGTACTACCGCTCCACCGATGAGGGTGTCATCGACATCGTCCGCATCCTGCATCAGCGCATGGACCTCGACCACCACCTCTGACCGGCCTGCGGTAGCGCGAACCGATCTCGAATCCGCCCACGTGTGTGGTGCCCGCCGTCCGGTGTGGTGAGCGTAGCGGCCCCACCGTGGCCGGAACTGGGCGAGTCGATGCGAGGTCGGTCAGTCGGGCAGCACCCACTCGTTGCCGCGGGTACGGTCCGCCAGCCGGGCACCCCGACCCGCTCGGGTCTCCGCGACGATCTCACCCAAGCGGTAGTGGCGGGCCTCGGCCAGAGCCGCGTTCCACAACACGGCGGCCCTGGCGGGTGTCATCGACTCCGGGTAGGTGATCACGCCACGATCCTGATCCCATCGCAGCGACACGGCCGAGCATGCCCGATCGACAGCGTCTTTGAACGCGCCCTCGATGAGGGGCTCGTCCCAGCGCTCGTCCCCGGCCAGCGGGCACGCGTCGGCGTCCCGCGGCTGTCCGACGTAGTGGTCGGCCAGATGCGCCATCACCCAATCGGTCTCCCCGACTGCCTCCTCGACGTCCCATCCCTCGCGTAGCTCAGGCATGCCGCGGATCGTAGCCGCAGGCATCGAGCAGATCGAAGAACTCCGTGCTCAACTCACCGACAGCGACTGACCGACGCTCTGGGTCTGGCCCTCCACGCGAGTACCAGAAGAATGAGCAAATCCGCCCGATCCGACGAAAGGATTTACCGCAGATAATGACACATTATCTGCGGTAGAGTGGGTGCGGGCCGGTGCGCGACGTGGCGCGACAGCTCCGTCATGCCGGGGCGGCTCGGCAAATTATCTGCGGTAGATACGGGTAGATCAAGGGAGACACCGATGAACCAGACGGCAGGGCGCTCCACGCCCCGCCCACAGGCGGCGGGGCGGCATGGGTGAATCGAACGCGGTGCGCCCGCTGCGGGCCGGGATGCGCCTCGACGCCGCGGTCCAGACCTATCTGCAGACGGTGACCGCCGCCAACACCCGCCGCGGCTACCGCACCGCCCTGACCGCGCTGGTCTCCGAGTTCGGCGCGGAATGTGATCCGGCGCTGCTGGATCCGGACCGGGTCGCGGCCTGGTTCCGAATCCGGTGGGGTGGGGCGTCGGCGCAGACGTTCAATGTGCGCCTGGCCGCGCTGCGCGCCGCGTGCGACTACTGGCGCGAGCAGACCTGGCTGGTCGGCGACCCGCTGGTGCGGTTACGGCCGCGCTCGGTGCCCGCCGACCGCAGCCGGGCCCTGACCCGCCCAGAGGTCACCACGATCCTGAGCATGGACGCGGGTCTGCGGGAGCGGGTGCTGTGGCACATGCTCTACGAGACCGCCGCCCGCACCGAGGAACTGCTGATGCTCGACGTCCCGGATCTCGACACCACCAACCGGTGCGCCCGCGTGCGACGCAAGGGCGGCGCGGTCGATGTGGTCGCCTGGCAGACCGGGACCGCCCGGCTGCTGCCGCGCATGCTCGCCGGCCGCCGCACCGGCCCGCTGTTCCTCACCGACCGCAAAGCCAAACCGCACGTGGCCGTGGCGGATATCGACCCGGGCAGCCACCGCGCCCGATTGTCGTACCGGCGCGCGGCCGAGCTGTTCGAGGCACACACCGCGCAGTTGCCCGGCGGGCCGTTCACGCTGCACCAGCTGCGGCACTCCCGGCTGACCCACGCCGCCGAAGACGGGGCCTCCACACCGATGCTGATGACGCTGTCCGGGCATTCCTCGGTGCGGTCGCTGGCGAAGTACGCCCGCCCGTCGAAAGAAGCGCTGCTGGCCTGGCAGGCCGCCACCGACCCCGCCGCGCGGCGGCGGCGCTGAGAACGCGCGGTCCAGGCTTCAGGATTGTGGGCCGATATGTGATGGATGTTGTGCTCACCTGTGGGTCACGAACTGCTACCCTGGGCCATGGAGCCGCCCCATCGAGGTGGGGTTGGAAGTGAGCCACGGGATTACTCGCCGGACGACGAGGCCCGTGGCTCGCGTCGATTCTGGGGTCAGATGGAGCGCATCTCGATCATGCCGCCGAGCTTGTCGAGGTAGGTCGAGTTGCCTACGCGGTGCTGCACGACCGCGCCGCAGACGATGTCCGCGGTCCACAGCACCGGTTCTTCGCGGCCGATGCGATGCCCGAGTCTCAGATCCGCGGTGAGCACGCGTTGAGCGCGGAACTTCTGCACGATGTCGTAGTCGCTGGCATCGGCGCCGCCGCGCGATTCCAGAGTCACCGACCCGCAGTCCATGTACGCCAGATGCGGCAGCAGGTATTCGAGGCACTTGCGGCGGTGGCGGCGATCGTCCGCGCTGGCCGAATGGTGGACCACGACGATCCCGCACACCGGCAAAGACGCGACCACCTCGATGAACTCCAGGCGACGGTCGTCGCTGGCCGAGTGCCAGTGGAGTTTCTTCTCTCCGGGCAGCTGCAGCGCTTGCATCGCCGTGCGAACAGCCTGTTCTTCGGTGTCATCGAGCAAGACGGCCGAGAGGATGTAGGTCCCGGGATCCGCCCCGGGCTGCGATCCGCTCTCATCGCCCCACGCTGTCAGCATGTCATCGCAGGCTCCCGCGAAGCCGAACACGCGTCGGCGCCAGCGACCGAGTGGCCTGTCTCGGTGGCGTACCGGGGCACAACGTTAACCGGCACGTAGTTCTCCTCCCAGTGGGGAGGCGTTAGTCTCATCCCAACTCCAATGAACGGTTTTCGCGGACTGCATTGGTGTTTCTGGCCTCCCCCCGACTCGCACTCGGGGGGAGGATCACCCGATCGAACTCTTGGGCGAATCCCATTAGAGCAACCGCCTCCGACACGGTGGATGCACTTAAAATGGCCTGATGTCACGGGGTTTGGGCCGCGCTCAACGCAGACTCCTCGCCGCGCTCTACATCGGACGCGTAGGCCCCTGGCGGACCTGGCATCTCGATGCCGGGTACTCCTGGTTCGCCGTCGCGGAGATCGGACTGCGTGACGACGACTACGACCTGTACGACGGCGACGACACCACCCTCGCCGAGCGCGACATCAAGCGCAGTCGCCGCGCCGTCATACGCCGGGCGCTCGACGGACTCGTCAGCCGCGGCTACGCCGAATCGATGATGCACACGGTCGATCTCGTCGAACTCCAGTTCGCCTACGAGTGGGGGAATTACGTTCCCACCCGCCAAGTCCTCATGGCCCGGATCACCAAGATCGGCCGCCAGTACATCCAAGAACATCGCCACGAGCTGCTGGGCGAGATGGCCGAACCAGTCCTGCGTGAGGCCCTGTACGAGGGGCTGCGCAGCGCCCTGGCGAAGTACGGATTCGGCGACACAGAGCCACCACCGCGCACATCCACTCGGCGACGCCGACGCAGGCGACGACGCACATCATCAGGGCGCACTCCCACCACGCCGGTCCACGCCACCCAGACGCCGGTAGTCGCGACTCCCCGGCCGGCCGCGCAGCTCAGCAAGGCCCAAGTTGTCGAAGTACTCGTCCTCGAGGGGTTTGCCGCCGCCGCAGTTCTCACACAACTCCGCGCCTGGCACCGCGAACAGCAGCGCTACATGCGTAGGGAGTTCGACGACCCGGGCCCCGCACTCGAGGAGTACCGGTTCGACACCGAGCAGATCGAAGAACTGCGTGCTCAACTCACCGAGAGCGACTGACCGAATCGTTCAGCGGGTTCGTGGCTTCAGCAGCCGCCGCCACCGGGGAACCGCCCGGGCCGCGGCCGGGGCCGGGTCGCTGACCGCGTTGGTGTGTGGTTCGGTGGCTGGCCGTTCGGTCCAGGACCCGGTCTTGGTCGCGCGGGTGGCCCCTTCGCCCAGGACGCGGGTCGCGATCGTCCACACGGCGGGCAGCTCTTCCAGCGCGGTCTCGTCGACCTCGCCGCAGGCCTGTGCAGCGGCGTCGATGTCGGAGTGCAGTGACAGGTGCAGCACGGCGCCGGTCGCGGAGGTGAGGACCAGGACACCGACCGCGGTGTTGGCCTTGTCGCGTCCCAGCCGGGCTTGGTAGGCCAGATCACCGCCGGGTTCGGCGCCGAGGTGGTCGACGATCTCCACCCGGGTCTGGGCGAGCTCGAGCGCGATGCAGCGCCGCGCGATGTCCTGCTCGCCGACACTGAACTCCTCGACCAGCTCAGCCATGGTCGGCGCCGGATTCCGCGCCCAGGCCAGGATCAGCCGCTCGTCGGTCCTGGCATCCCAATAGGACTTGTTGGCGAAGGCGTGCGCGTCGCGGGCGAGGGGCTCCCAGTCGAAACCCGGCTCCGAAGCCATCTGCCTCAGCTTGCGCAGGGCCACCGCAGACGAATAGTTGTCCAGCAGCAGGAACTTCGCCCGCCCGCGCAGCCCCTCGAGAGAGCGGCCCAGTTGTGCCGCGATCTCGCTATCGGGGATGGAGGTCGCCAACGCGGCGAACAACGCCCTGGTAGTCGTCTCCGGTCCACAAACTGCCGCGCCGATCCTGTGCCCCCGTCGTCATGTATCGAATATGCCAGATACCGCTGACACCAACGGGTTTCGTTCATTGCGATCACCACGGCAACAACAACGGCCCCGGATCCCGCCTGAAGACGAGGTCCGGGGCCGTTGGGCTGACACGAGTCAGTCGAGGTAGCGCCACCGAATCCGGGTGACGACCGTGTCCAGGGTGCAGCCGGTGTGGCTGCGGCAGAAGAACTCCACGAACGCCTCTGGAGTCATACCCGCAAACCCTTCGGCCTCGACATCCTCCGGAGAAATGAGCGCCAGGCGCTCGCGGCGGACATCGACGACCTCCACGTCGACGATGCGCACCAGCGGCTCGCCGGGCTTGCGGCCCATGACCTTGCGGCACAAGGTCAGCCGAGTACCCGGGGTGAGGTGCAGCCAGCCCATGCGGCGGGTGACGGTCTTTCTGCGGTCGCGCACCGCGTCCTCGGTCAGCGACACCGACATCAGCCTCGGCACGATGCACTCCTGTTCTGTGGGAACTCGTTCCAGATCCGGCCGTCGAGTTCGCGGCCGGCCGACTTCGGGGTGCGCCCACCCCACTGCTTGAAGAAGAACGCTGTCCCGGCCTCCACGCACTGATCCCGCAGGTCGCGTACCCAGTCCGCGTGCATCGGCCGGGCGTTCGGCCCGGATTCGCCGCCGACGATCACCCAATCGATCGCCGGTTCGGGCCGCCAGTCGGCGCATTCGCCGCCGCAGGCGCATTCGAAGCGGTCCGCGTCGTCAGGCCAGCGGCAGCCGCAGCCACCGGGGCAGGTGCGGGTGAACAGGAACCGGTCCAGGTCGATCGGCCCCAGCAGCGGCTCGCACGACAGGAACCGCACCGCGGCGGGTGTGGCGAGCAGGTCGGTGATGCGGTGAGTGACCGCGCCGTTCTCGACGCTGGTGCCCAGCCACAGGTTCGGCGGGAACACCAGCCCGCGTTCGGCCAGCCGCCGCGCCCGCGACGGGCGTTTGGTCAGCACCTGGTAGGTGTGCTGCGGGGTGGCGGCGATGACGTCGAGCACCGCCCGGACGAAATCCTCGCCGACTTTGGCGTGGAACAGATCCGACATGGAGTTCACGAACACCATGCGCGGAGTACGCCAGCGGCGCGGGATATCGAGCGCGTCGGGGTGTTCGGTAACCCCGAACCCCGGCCCGGAAGTGCGCGGGTCGCCGTCACGCTGATACTTCGCCGAGCCCATCGCCTTGAGCCGTTTGGCCATGCCCATCGCGTAGCAGTTGTCGCAGCCGGTGCTGATGCGGTCGCACCCGGTGACCGGGTTCCAGGTGACGTCGGTCCATTCGATCGCGGTCATTTCAGGTCGTGTCCTGTCTTCTGGTTGTAGACGGTCTGCTGAAGGTCTGGTGTGCGGGGATCACGGCTGGCCCCCGGCAGTCGGTGTCGGGACGCTCATGCGATCGCCTCTGCGGTGTGCAGCACCGCACGCAGCCGTTGCCCGATCCAGGCACCGACCGCCGGGGAGACGGCGTTGCCGAATCCGTCGACCTGGTCGCGTGCGGTCCCCCAGACGACGAACTCGCCGGTGTGGCCGGGGAAGTCGGTGTCGAATCCGCAGCCGCGGCCCACTTCGTGGGCGGCCATCATGCGGAAGTAGCAGTCCTCCAGCGCGAGATCGGCCAGTGCAGCTCGCCATCCGGCGGTGAGAAGGCCCGTGGTATCGCGGGAGGTCAAGGTCCCGAACGGGTCGATGAGCGGGTGTGGTGCGGTCTCGGTCCCCGAGGGTCCGTTCTGCTTGTACCAGCCGCCGAACAGCAGGGCCTGCGACGCGGACGCGGTGATGGTGCCCAGTGGGTCCGCGACCGGGTGGGCGCGGTACTTCGCTTCGTCGATGGCGCCGTTGTTCTTGATCACCCCGGCGGCGGTGAGCACGCCGGGGATCTGCTCGGAGGTGACCGTCGGCATCGCTTCGGCGTAGGTGGTCGGCAGCGTGTTCTTCCGGAACGGCACCACTCCCGTCGAGAGCAGACTCAGCGTCTGCGAGCCGCCCTGGGTGGGCAGCGGGTCACCGGCACCGCGCGGTGCGCCCTGGAAGTTGTTGACCGCGAGCAGCACCGCCTTCTCATGGGTGGAGGTCACGGTGTCCATCGGGCGGCTCAAGTGCTGGCCGTCGCCGTTGTGGCGGTGCGCGGCGAACACGTGCCCGGTCCACAGCAGCGCGGTTTCCTGCTGGCTGGTCTGGGTGGCCAGGGGCTGGCTCAAGGTTCGTTCGGTGCCGTACACGCTCTTGGCGGGCATGAGGATCGCCGGGAATTCGGCGAACTTCGCTCGGCAGCGTTCCGCGCGCGCCATCGTCGCGGGCCGCAACGGGCGCTTGCGGTCCCCGATCCGGGTGCCCAGGTTGGTGAGGTCCAGCGCGTGCAGTGACGGTGTCATCGTCGGCACGACCTCGCGGTGGCAGCGCGGGCACCGGTAGTTGTACTGGGTGCCGTAGCGGACCGCGCCGGTCGGCGGCACACCGGTCTTCCACGACCACACCGCTTCCACGACCTCGTCGCAGTGCCCGCACCGCGCCAACGGCCGATGATCCAGATCCGGCGCCGGCAGACGGCGATCCCAGAAAACGATGTACAGACGATCCCTGCTCTGCGGTACCCCGAAGAACATCGAGTTCAGATACAGAATCTTGTGCTCGTAGCCGAGATTGCCGAACGCGCGCAGCCACCACCGGTACGTCGACCCGTCACCGACCTTGCGGCGGCCCGGAATCGCCGGACCCCATGAAGTGAGTTCGGTCGTGCACTCGACCAGAATCATGCGCGGACGATTCCGATCCGCGTAGTGCAGCACGCAATTGGCGGTCGCCCGGTCCCGCTCGGAGCGGGTCACGCGATCCTCGTACTCGGGGTCGTCCAGATCGAACAGGCTCACGCCCTGCTCGTAGGCCTTCTGCGTGTTCGCCTGACTGTGGTTCACACACGACACCCCCGCCACCAGCAGATCCGCCGCGGGAAGGTCGCGAACATCGTGGTAATCGGCGGACTCGGGATCGACCAGGTCCGCGATCCAATGCTGCGCGTCCGGGTGATTCGCCTCGTGGACATCGACTTTGTAGCTGTTGTGGTTGGCCGCCAGGATCGTGGTGAATCCGGCCATCTCGATTCCCCTGGTCAGGCCACCGAACCCCGAGAACAGATCCACCGCGACCAAATCGTCGTGGCGGAACCGACGAAGACGAGTAGCGGGCCGATGCGTAGCGGTGCGCGGCCGCGTCCTGGTCGAGTCACGTCGGGACATGAACCCCTCCTTGCAGTTTCAAAACTGTGCAGTAATAAAACTGTACAGTGCGACTCGGTGGGCTGCTACAGTTTTGACACTGCAAACCTGTCCTAGACTCGTCGGCGATGCCGTGAAGCCCTGACAGAAAGCGACTTCCGAATGCCGCCCGACCCCACCCGAACCCGGCCGGTCGAAGACCTCGACCTGGCGGACCGATCCGCGCAGATCCGCCAGGCCCGCGCCGACGGCCAGCAGCTCCCCGCCGGCCGCCTCCTCGGCCTGCCGGAACTGCCGAACGGAGACATGTGGGTCGACATCGCCGGGGTCGAGGCGATCACCGAAATCCCCTCGCGCACCGTCACCGGCTGGTTGGCGCGCGGCGGGCCGAAGAAGGCCCCCTTCCCCGCCCCCCACCGCATCCTGTATCGCCTCTACTGGCCGCTGTCGGTCCTCGAGACCTGGCACGAGGACTACGCGCGCGGAGCCTGACCGGCCACGCGCCACTGGTCAGAGCGTTATCCCGTTGGCTACCGCCAGATTTTGCGCTGCTGGACTTCACGGGCCTAGTCGAGGCCGCTATATGGCTCGGGATTCCTACTGCATCACAGCGAAGCGGGTCCGCCACCGCTGTGCGGCCGGTCGGTCCCGACGTCGATCGAGTGGGCTGCTATAGGAGCACGATCAGCGCGAAGATGACCACCGCCGGCGGAACCAGCCAGATCCAGCGCATGTCCAGAGGTTTGATATACGGCAGAGGCGGCCGCGAGCCAGGGACCGGCTCTGACGGAGGGAGAGGCTCGGGTCGCCAGTACGGGCACGTCGGGGTCGCGTGGACCGCCGCGTAGCACCGTGGGTTATTGCAGGGATAGCCCAGGTCGTAGCGGAACTGGTCGAAGCGGTCCATACCGCACATCATCACCCGCGGCACCGACGACTGCGGCGAAAAGGCTGGGGTTGGAGCCCCATACGTCGCCGTGTGTTGCCCGCCCGCAGGACGGGCACCGCCTCGGCGTGGGCGTGGGCGTGGGCGGTGAGGCTTCCGAGCAGTCGGTAGCTCACACCACCAGTGCTCACACCCAAACCCTCTACGCCCGCGACCCTCATCGCGTTTCCTCCCCCAAACCCACTCCGACCAGCCCACTTCCACCCATCTGCGCTATCCCCTACCTACCACCCTTCGAACATATGTTCACACCTTTTGCATTCATGGACACACCGGCTGTGTGTGGTCTGACCTGCAACGTCCGGTTCGTCCGTACCGTCGGTTATGTGATGTCTCCGCACAGGCTCAGCGCGGACGCTGGTGTCGACTACTACACGAGATGCGTTGCGGTGCATGACGGCCATGAGCGGGGCCGTGCGAGCCTGTCGGACTACTACTCCGATCGCGGTGAGGTGCCGGGGATCTGGCTGGGTTCGGGGCTGGTGGCGTTCGACGACATCACCGCCGGAGATCCGGTCGACGAGAAGCAGATGGCCGCCTTGTACCGGGAGGGTCGTCATCCGAACGCGGAGGCGATCATCGCTGCCCGCCTCGCGGCCGGCGACTCCGCGGCCGCCGCCCGCAAGGCCACACAGCTGGGCAGGCCGTTCTACCAATTCAAGGTGCCGGAGGGCAGCTTCCGCCACGTCGTCGCTCAGCAACTGGAGGCGTGGAACGTCGCGGCGGGCCAGGCCGAGGACGCGCCCGTGCCCAAGAAGGTGCGCGAGGAGATCCGCACCCGGGTGGGCCGGGAGATGTTCACGAGCGAGCACGGCCGCGCACCTCACGAGGGGCCGGAGCTGACCGACTGGATTTCGCGGCATTCTCGTCCGGAGCGCCGGGCCGTCGCCGGGTTCGACCTGACGTTCTCGGCAGTGAAGTCGGTGTCAGCGGTGTGGGCGTTGGCGCCACGCGAGATCGCCGAGAAGATCGAGGCCGCGCACGCCGCCGCCATCGCCGACGCGTTGGCCTACCTCGAAAGACACGGCTGCTACACCAGGTTGGGCACCGACGGTGTCCGCCAGGTCGACACCGAGGGCATGATCGCGACCGCGTTCCTGCACCGCGATTCCCGCGCCGGTGACCCGAACCTGCACACCCACGTCGTGGTGTCCAACAAGGTCAGGACATTGGATGGGCGCTGGCGGGCGCTGGATGGCCGGATGGTCTACCAGCATGCGGTCACGGCCAGCGAGATCTACAACGCCCGCCTCGAGCAGCATTTGGGCGACGCGATCGGCGTCCGGTTCACCGACCGTCCCGCCCGCGACGCCAGCAAGCGCCCGGTCCGCGAGATCGCCGGGGTCGCTACCGAGCTGATCGAGCTGTGGTCGCAGCGCTCGACCAGCATCCGCGCCGAACTCGCCACGTTGACCCGCCAGTTCCAGGCCAAGCACGGTCGCGCGCCGATCCCGGCGGAGGTGTGGAAACTCGCCCAGCAGGCCACCATCGCCACCCGGGCCCGCAAGCACGAACCCCGCGCCTTGGCCGAGCAGCGCGCCACCTGGGAGCAGGAAGCGATCGAGCTGCTGGGCTCTCGTCACGCGGTCGAGGAGCTGCTCACCGACACCCTCGCGCCCGGCAGTCTCGAGCTGCCGGAGGTGGATGAGGCGTGGATCGCCCAGACCGCGCGCCGCGTCGTGGACACCGTCGCCGCACACCGCGCCACCTGGAAGCTCAACCACATTCGCGCCGAGACCGAACGCCAGCTGCGCGGCCAGGTCAGCACCCGGCAGTGGGCGCAGGTGGCCGAGCGAGTCGTCGCGGTCGCGCTGGCCGAGCCGTGTTCGATCCCGCGCGGTGTCCCGGATCCGGTGCCCGCGGTCGGGGTGCTGCGCCGCCGGGACGGCACCAGCGTCTACACCACCGCCGACTCCACCCTCTACACCGCCCGCGCGATCGTGGACGCCGAACAGCGGCTCATCGCCGCCGCCCACCTCGACGGCGGCCGCACCATCCCGGCCGCGGCGGTGCAGCTGGCGCTGGTGGAGTTCGCCGCCAACAACCACGGCCGCACCCTCAACCCCGGCCAGCGCGCCCTCGTCGAGTCATTCGCCACCTCCGGGGCGCGGCTGCAGGTCGCGATCGCCCCGGCCGGAACCGGGAAAACCACCGCGATGCAGGTGCTCACTCGCGCGTGGACCAGCGAGGGCGGCATCGTGCTCGGTCTGGCGCCGACCGCTGCGGCCGCGGCGGTGCTGGGTGAGGAGATCCATGCCCCGACAGCGACGATCGACATGCTCACCGCCCTCATCGACGACCCCATCACGATCTTCGACCCCGATAGCCCCGTCTGGCTGCGGCGGATCGATCACCGCACGTTGGTGATCATCGACGAGGCCGCGAAAGCCTCCACCCGCCAACTCGACACCGCCATACGGTTCCTGCTCGCCCGTGGCGCCAGCGTCCGCGCGATCGGCGACGACCAGCAGCTGGCCGCCGTTGCCGCCGGTGGCGTGATCCGCGACATCGCCCACACCACCGAAGCTCTCACCCTGACCCAGGTCATGCGGTTCACCGACGCTGGTGAGCGCGCCGCCAGTCTCGCGCTGCGCGAGGGTGATCCAGCCGCGATCGCGCACTACGTCGACCACGACCGCGTCCACGTCGGCACCATCGGCGCCGTCGTCGAGGACGCCTTCCAGGCGTGGGCCGCCGACACCGCCGCCGGCCGCGACGCGGTGCTGCTGGCACCCACCCGCGACCTGGTCACCCAACTGAACACCCGGGCCCGCGACGCCCGCCTGGCCCGCGACCCCACCGCCCACATCCGGCGGGAGGTCACGCTCGGTGACGGGCTGGCCGCCAGCGTCGACGACATCATCACCACCCGCAAGAACGCCTACCGAATGCGGATCTCCGCCACCGACCACGTCCGCAACGGCTACCGCTGGAGGGTGCGAGCCGTCCACCCCGACGGGCGGATCACCGCCGCGCACATCGGATCCGGGCGGCTGATCACCCTGCCCGAGGACTACATCGCCGACTACACCACCCTCGGCTACGCCACCACCATCGACGCCGCCCAAGGCCTCACCGTCGACACCGCGCACACCGTGCTCATCGGCGGCGAGTCCCGCCAGCAGGCATACGTCGCGCTCACCCGCGGCCGCCACGAAAACCACCTGTATGTCGCGACCGCCCACGACGGCGAGGACACCGCACCCGAGACCCTGGATGCGCTCCACCCGCCGACCGCCCTCGACGTGCTCACCGGCATCCTCGGCCGTGACGGCGCCCAAGTCTCCGCCACCACCGCCCAACGCCACGCCGAAGACCCCCGCGCCCAGCTCGCCCACGCCGCACGCGCCTACACCGACGCGATCAGTGTGGTCACCCACCAGCGCACCGACCCGACCGTGCTGGAGCGCATCGACGCCGCGGCCGAACAACTCGCACCGGGACTCACCAGCGAGCCCGCCTACCCGACACTGCGCAAACAGCTCTCCACCCTCGCGGTGGCCGGAAATGACCCCGTCGCCGTCCTCACCGACGCGGTCGCGCGCCACCAACTCGACACCGCCAACGACCGCGCCGCCGTCCTGAGCTGGCGCATCGACCTGACCAGCAGCCGCGACGGCGCCGCCCCGTTGTCGTGGCTGCCCACCGTGCCCGCCGGCCTGCTGGCCGACCCGGAATACGGCGAGCACCTGCGCACGCGTGCGCAGCAGATCACCGACCTGGTCGCCGAGATCGACACCGCCGCACGGGCCTGGACCACCACCACTGCGCCGATGTGGGCCAAACCCCTCGTCGGCACCAAACCGGACCTGCTGTCCTCGCTCACCATCTGGCGCGCCGTCCACGACATCCCCGACAACGATCGCCGCCTCACCGGCCCCGAACAACTACCCGGCACCCTCGCGCATCAGTCCCAAGCGGGCTTCCACTACGAGATCACCCGCGTCCTGGGCGACCGCGACGCCGATGTGCGCCGCTGGCACGCGACCGCGACCGCGCTGGACTCACGGCTGACCGAAGACCCGTACTGGCCGGTGCTGGCCACCGAGCTGACCCGCGCCGCCGCAACAGGTCTCGACGTCCCCACCACCCTGCGCGCCGCACACGAACAGCGCCCGCTGCCTCTCGAGCAGCCCGCGGCCGCGCTGCGCTGGCGCATGGCTGAGCACCTCGACGAGGGCCACGACCGCGAATTCGTCGACCTCATCGCCGAACTCCGCAGCCAGGAACTGCGGGCACTGCGTGATGCCGACCTCGCCCGTGAGGTCACCAGGCGCCACAACCACCTGCGGTACACCAACGTGCGGTTCGGACCCGACCGGCTCACCCTTGCCCTCCGAGCTCGCGAGCAGCTGATCGAGGCCCACCGCCGCCGCGACGACCAAGCCGCCGACATCCGCACCGCCCAAACCCTCGAACGTCAGAACACCGAACACACTCGCGACGAAGCCGCCGCGCGTGCCGCCTGGCGAACAGCACGCGACGATGTCGCGGCCCTGCGGTGGTGGCACAGCCGCCAAACCCGTCTCGAGCGCGAACAGGCCGCCGCCGACGCTGAAGAAGCGCTCAACCAGGCCGCCGACCGCCGCGACGCCACCCGCGCCCAACTCAGCGAGCTGCGCGCCCGCATCGGTGCGCACGAATCCCTCTGGCCTCGCCTGCTCACCGAAGCCACCGACACCGCCGCACGCGACCAGGCCCTCGCCGACGCCGACCGCGAGATCGCCGCCGGACAACACGACCGCGACCGCGCCGACGCATACCGCGCGCAACAACGCGCCTGGGCCCAAGCCCCCGTCGATGAACAGCAGCGCCGCGCCGAGCTTCCACCCGACCAGCTCGAACGGGAAAACCGCGCCCGCGCCGAAATCCACGCCCAGGACAACCCCCTGCCTTCCCACGAGGAAATCGCCGCCCAGCAGCGCACCGAACAACGACGCCAGCAGCGTGAGGCCAAGCGGCAACGCCAGCGCGATCGATGGGACACCCCGATCTACGACAACAGCCCTACCCGCGACACCGGCTACAGCCTGTAAGTCGTCGGTCGCCCCGCCCAGGCTGCCGCGCCCTCCCTCGCGGGAGGGCTTGCCACACAACCACAACCGCGCCGTAGGAGTTTCCCGAACTCGCCGAATTTCGGGCGGATTTGGAGTGCCCAGGAGCCTGCACCCCTCAGCCGTATGGTCCGCTGCATGAGCACTGTCGAATATCTCAGCCCGTTTGTCGACGCACACCTCGACCATGACAGCGATGACCGCATGTTCTGCCTGTCGCGCGCGAACTGCGAGGATCCTGTCCTGGAAACCTTCCTCGAGACAACCAAGTCCGCAGTGATTCTGGCCGAACACTCGCTCGGAACAGCCTTCTACTACGGCCGCCAAGCAGCCGAACTCGCGCTCAAGGCATTCCTTCCGTCGGCCGTCCTCGCGAATCACCGGTACAGCCACAATCTCGCACGCCTGCTCAACGCGCTCCCGGCAGGGGATGATCTGCTTGGGGATGGCGCCGACCAGCAACTCATCGTCAGTTTCATCCAGGATTTCCACCGACTGGACCCGCGTGGCGACCAGGGCCGGTATCCAACGACCGGACGAGCGGACACGCTGTCCTTGATCGCGGTCTGCCACGCCAACACCGATCGCTTCATCGATCAGATCAACCGACTGGCGCACTACACCGAACTCCGGCTGACCGGACGGGCGCACATTCCGATCAGCGTGTAGTCGAACAAGGCCGGTTCGCTTCGATGACGCCGCCGAGATCCGCCCGAAATTCGGCGAGTCAGGAACCCCCGTAGGGATGATCCGGAGGAGCAAAGTTATACCGGTAGGGGGCCAAGTGAGGCCCGGCCAGTGGCAAGCGAGCGAAGCTCGTGCGGCAGCACCTTCCAAGGCGACCAGACGCCCAACCGCAGCGCACGCACCCTCCCGCCGGCCGCCGCCATTCCCCTCCCCTGTGCCTCCCCGAATCCGGTGCCACTGCTCGACATTCCGTCCCGCCCCGTCCCCGGTTTGTTGACCACCCTCGTCCAGGTACGCAGATCGAGGGTGGTCAAGAAAACGGCAGCCCGCGAACGTAGGGGACAGGGCGGGACGGAACACCGCAGCTCAGACCGGATCAGCCTCGCGACTGGGGTAGCGATCAAGGTAGCGACCAGACTCGCGATCAGGGTAGCGACGGCTGCGCGAGGCTAGTCGCTACCCTAATCGCTACCCCTGGCTGCCCTTTGACGGCATTCGCCGCGCTCGACCGAACCATCACGCGTGTTCGGTTGCGGCATGCTGACACGGCTGACGCGGCGACCGAAACCCCTCCCCCACCACCCTGCTTCAGAGTCTGGTCTCGAAGGTGTTCCGTCCCGGCCCGAACCGGTTTCTCGACCACCCTTGATCCAGGTACTCCGCAGATCGAGGGTGGTCGGGAAATCGGGGAGCTTGCGGACGAAGGTGCGGGCCGGGACGCAAACACCGCAGCTCACCGAGCTGCGCGGGGGTGGATTAGCCCCTGGATTACCCCCTGGACCAGGCCCTGGATTACCCCCTGGACCCAAACCCTGCGCTAATCCAGGGGCTGGTCCAGGGGGTAATCCACCCCCTGGACCAGCCCCGCCGGTCAGCGTCCTCGGCCTGTGTCGCGGTTCTGGCTGATGCCGGGTGTGGTGTTGGGGCGCGTGGGCTCCGACGCCGACCCGGTGACGGCTGAACCTGGGTCAGTGTCGAAGGCGCGGGCGGTGGTGCGCCAGGCGCGGATGTATTCCTCATCGACCCCAGCCGCGCGCATCTGCTCTGCCTGCTGGTCGATGCGTTCCTGTCGAGACATCCCCGACGTCCGGGACTCGTGTTGCGCGTGCTGGTGCTGACGCTCGCGCAGGACCTGCAAGGGTTCCAGCGCTCGGTCGCGCAGTTGCTGGGCGCGAAGGAACTCCTGGCGGGCGGTGTGTGCGTCAGCGATCGCGACGAGCGTGCGCATCAACTGCTCGACCAACCGAACCGTCTCCGTCGCTGGGTCGTTCCGATCGGCGTACTTGGCGAGCTGGATGAGGATCACCGCTACCGCCCCCAACCCGGGCGGGCGCTGCCCTGCGGCGGGCGGGCGCCACCGCAGATGGGCGGGCACCTGCGCCGAGCGGGTCAGCTCTGTCGCCGCGGCCGCGAACACTCCCGGTTTGGATTCCACGCGCCGCGACCACGCCGCGAACACTCCCGCCGCGCGCCCGGCCGCCCGCGCCCACTCGCCGTGATTCTCCGGCGGGATGCTGGCGAGGTAGTCGTTCCAGCGCTGTAGATCCTGGTGCGCCCGTGTCCACAGCTTCGGGTCGTCGAGGGTTTGGGCTTCCCGGCCACGCTGCCCGCTGTTGCGGCGGCCGGCCTTCCACGTCTTCAACGCCTCCGCCCGCGCCTGCGGGGAGTCGTCCCACTGATCCCGCAGCGCAGGTAGCGCCAGATCCTTCGACAGCAGCCCGCCGCTGCACCAGGGCCCGGTGTGCGTCAGCTCGTCCAGCGTCAACGGCTTTCCGCCGCGCGCCAGCCGCGCCGCCTCGGTCTTGCGGTCGGCGGCGATGTCGGCGGGGTCGCGCCACCGCACCGCGTACCCGGTCACCTCCTCGCCGCCCTTGCTGTAGCGGGGGCGCAGCGAGATGCCCGCGTCCCGGACCCGGCGCACGAATTCCGCCTCGGTCGCGCTCGCCGACGCCAACGCCCGCACCTCCAGCCGCAGCCTCTCCCGCTCGGTCAGATCCCCACCGGAGCGGTCGCGACGTTCGGTCTCCGCTCGCGAGTTCCCGCGCAGCGCGCCGCCGTCCTCACGCGACGCCAGCACCTCCAGCCCGTACCGGTGCTCCAGCAGGTTGACCACCTTCTGAGAGCGCGTGTAATCACCCATCGGCCGCCCCGTGACCGGATCGCGCATGAACGTGTCCACCACACTGCCGTCCTCACGGATGAGCGACGCCGCGATGTGGATGTGGTCGCCGCCGGAGCGGTCGGCGCCCGCACGGCCGTGGCGCACCGCCACCCACCGCACCCCGGCCTGGGTGGGGTCGACAAACCCCATCTCCTTCATGAAGTCTTCCGCGATCGCTTTCCACGTCTCGTCCGACAGATCGCCCTCTTCGGCACGCAACGCCAACGAGCAGTGCCACACCGGTGCATCCCGCAGCACCCCCTTCTCCCCCTTCTCCGGGCGCTCGATCACCTCCACCGCACCGGTGTTCGCGCTCGCGGCGCGGGCCCGCATCCGAGCCCGGGTTCCGTGCAGCTTGCGCGGCAGATCCATCTCCCGCGCGATCTCCAACGCCACATCGCGCGCCGCCCGGTTGGACTCCGGACCGTCGAACCGGCCCAACCACGCCGCCCGCATCACCGACGCCGACCCCGCGACCACATGCCGATCGGTGTGCTCGTTGGCCTTCCCCGGCCCCAGCAGATACACCATCAGCCCGCCGAGCTTGGCGCCGCGATTGATGTTCGGATTCATGCCCCTGCCCTCACCGTCGCGTCACTTCGCGCGCCAGTTCGTCCAGCCGCGTCGCCCGCACCGCCAAGTCGTCGAGCACCGCGCGCAGCTGGTCGAGGGTGTCATCGATGTCATCGGCCAACGTCCCGGTGATGTTCGCCGCGTGCGCGATCTGATTCAGATTGCCGCCGATCTTCGCCAGGTGCTCCACTCGAACCTCATCCATCGCGCCCGCCGCCGACAACAGCACCCCCGCCAACGTCTTGCGCTTCGGCCACGGCAGCCACGGCCCCGCCTCATCGGTTTCCCCCGCCGCACGGCCGCCGGTCGGGTTCAACGCCGACTCCGCCAAGTACCGCGGCACCGTCATGTTCGCCTCCGCAGCGGCCTCTTCCAGCTTCACCGCATCAGCCGCCGACACCGTCACCCGGAACCGCTTCGCCCCCTCGCCGATGTTCTCCTGACGCTTCCGATTCCGCGTCCGCGCCACCGACTGCATCCGCCGCGTCGACGACACACCTGCATGGGCCGTCGACGCCTCGTGCACGGCCGAATCCGGCCGCTCCGGCACCTGGGTGACCACCTCGGAATCCACCTCTCTCTCCTGGCTCAGCGCAGCGACACCCGGCACCCGGGTGGACCTCGCCCCCGCGAGGTGACCACACTTATGGCACATAAGTGTTAGCTTGCTCCGCTGGGGCCGCGATTTTGAGCGTACCGGAGCAAGATCGCTTCGACCAGCACCAAACGCGACTCGACAGGGCGCGGCAACCGTCCGCCACCGAAGGGCTACGCCGACCTGCGAACGGGGGGCCTCACGCCGGCCGAGCGCACCTTTCCTCCCCCCACCTCGAGGCTGGTGGAGGGCTGGACCGGTAGGGTCCAGACACGACGCGACCCCGGCGGCTAAGCCCCGCCGGGGTCGCGTCTTTATTTCGGGAAGCTGCGTGGAAAGAGTCTTTCCACTGTGCGATTCAGCTGAAGGTCACTGCCTCACTTCCGGAGTTCGATCACGCGGGCGCCGGTGCCTGCGTTGGAGATCCGTGTGTCGGCTTCCAGCCACTTCTTCACCGAAGCGAATCCCACGTGCAGGTCGCGAGCAATGCGGCTAGCTCCGTGCTCAGGGTTTTCCTCCTGGCGGGTCAGCACCTGGGCGATCTGCTCGACCGAGGAGCGTGCTGCGGTCACCCTCTTCACCTCGTGCGCCCGCGACCAAGTCGCCGCGGTGATACCGGCCGGTGGTGCTCCATGCGCCGCGACGGCGGGGTGCTCCGTAGCGGCGGTCCGGGTGCTACGCGGGGTGCTCCGTTCGGCGCGAGCGTGCTCCGCAGCAACCCTGCGGTGCTCCGTGGGCTGCTCCGCACGGCGCTCCGCCAGAACCGAAGTGCTCCGCAAGGTGCTCCGCTGAGTGCTCCGTACGACGGGCGGACTGCTCGGTTCGTGCTCCGCAGACTGCTCCGTAGCAGTCGCCGGGTGCTCCGTAGCAGGGTGCTCCACAGGGGTGCTCTGCTGCTCGGTGGCCCGCGTAGCAGGGTGCTCCACAACCTGCTCGGCAGGCTCGTTCTCCTCGGTGTCCGGCCGGGCCGCAACTGGCTCTACCAGCCCTTCAACGGGTGCAGGTGCGGCCTGCTCGACGTCCGGCTCGACCACACGAGGCGCAGGTTCAGTCTCGGGTGCCGTGGTGCTCCGCTGCTCCGTAAGGTGCTCCGTAGCGGCCGGGGTGCTCCGCGGACTGCTCAGTTCGTGCTCCGCAGAGTGCTCCACAACGTGCTCCGCAGAGTGCTCCGTAGCAGTCGCCGGGTGCTCCGTAGCGGGCTGCTCCACAACGGTGCTCTGCTCAGCGGGCGGGGTGCTCTGTTCGTGCTCCGCAGCAGCTACCATCGGGCGCTGCGTAGCAGGTGCTGCGTTCGGGTGCTCCGTAGCGGTGCTCCGCTCGTCCGTCTGCTCCGCAGGATGCTCGATGGCCGGCATCTCGATGTCGTTGGCCGTCGCCTCGTGCCGGACGGGTTCGGGGCGCGCGGTGAGGATGT
>NZ_JBSGIB010000034.1:0-48563 GCF_053604885.1 Nocardia sp. NPDC003999 | reverse complement strand
CGACGCCGGCGAGCCGTGCCACCACGTCGGGTACTTGGAGGCTGTGGTCGCGCAAACGCGAGCCACAAGGGGGCCGCGAACACCAGCGCCGGAGGCGCTGCAAAATTACGGCAGCGGCGGGACCGCGTGTTCGTCGCCGATGAAATCGACAGAGGAGTATTCGCGCAGCTTGGTCAGGCGGTGGTAGGCGTCGATCATGCGTACCGTGCCGGACTTCGAGCGCATCACGATCGACTGGGTGGACGCGCCGCCGCCGTAGTAGCGCACGCCGCGCAGCAGGTCGCCGTCGGTCACGCCGGTGGCGCAGAAGAACACGTTGTCACCGGAGACGAGGTCCTCGGTGGTCAGTACGCGGTCGAGGTCGTGGCCCGCGTCGATGGCCTTCTGCCGTTCCTCGTCGTCCTTGGGCGCGAGCATGCCTTGCAGCTCGCCGCCCATACAGCGCATCGCGGCGGCGGCGATGATGCCCTCCGGGGTGCCGCCGATGCCGACCAGGATGTCGGTGCCGGAGTCGGGGCGGGCGGCGGCGATCGCGCCCGCGACGTCGCCGTCGGAGATCAGGCGGATGCGGGCGCCCGCGTCACGCACCTGCTGGATGAGCTCGGCGTGCCGGGGGCGATCCAGGATGCAGACGGTCAGGTCGGACTTCGCGGAATTCTTGGCCTTGGCGACCCGGCTGATGTTCTCCGCGATCGGGGCCGAGATATCGATCACGTGGGCAGCGTCGGGGCCTACGGCGATCTTGTGCATGTAGAACACCGCGGACGGGTCGAACATGGCGCCGCGTTCGGCGACCGCGAGCACCGAGATCGCGCCGGGCACGCCCTTGGACATCAGCGTGGTGCCGTCGATCGGGTCGACCGCGAAGTCCACTTCCGGGCCGGTGCCGTCGCCGACGGCCTCGCCGTTGTACAGCATGGGCGCCTCGTCCTTCTCGCCCTCGCCGATGACGACGATGCCGCGCATGGACACCGAGCTGACCAGCTGCCGCATGGCGTCGACGGCCGCGCCGTCGCCCCCCTCCTTGTCGCCGCGTCCGACCCACCGGCCCGCGGCCATCGCCCCTGCCTCGGTCACGCGGACCAGCTCGAGTGCGAGGTTGCGGTCGGGCGCCTCGCGGCGGCTAGGTGTGGGGGAAGTTGCCGTCATTGCGGGGCCTCCTGTGCGTCGGTACGTACCGGTCAATTGTCTCATTCGATGTGGCACGGCCGTACACCCCTGCTCGTGGTGCCGGGGTGCGGGGGGGCGGCGTCGCCGCGCGAGTGGATACTGGGAGCGTGTCGTACCAAAAGCCGCGCATCTTGAACGACTACCGGGATCTGTTCTGGTCGTTGATCCCGTTGGTCCTGATCGCGCTGGTGTTCGCCGGGCTGGCCAGCCAATGCAGTTTCGCCGCGAACGGTCCGACGCAGGGTCAGATCCCGCATTTCGACGCGCGCGCCGCGCTCACCGCCGACGCTCGTTCCCTGCCGTTCCCCATCCGCAACCCGGCCCTGCCCGCGGACTGGACGCCGAACTCCGGCAGTCGCGAGTCCATCGGCGGCAACGGGGGCGGGCCGGTCAGCACGGTCGGCTACATCACGCCGCAGGGCACCTACATGCGGTTCAGTCAGAGCAACGCGACCGAGGAGGCGCTGGCCAGGTTCGTGCTCGGGTCGCGCTACGCCAGTGGCACCGAGCAGGTCGGCGCGCAGAAATGGATCGTCTACGCCGAGCAGGGCTCGGAGACCGCGTGGATCGCCGACCTCGGCCAGTCCCGCGTGCTGATCACCGGCGCGGGCAACCAGGCGGCGTTCAGCACGCTCGCCCAGGCGATTACCGCGGCGCAACCGCTGAAGCCCTGAAATCCGCTTGTCTTCGGCGGCGCGCGTTCGTTAATTTTGCCGCGGCACGAGACACGTGCCGAACCGGTTTTCGGAGGTCGATGAATATGGCTGTCCTCAGCCGTCTTTCGCATGCCTTTCGCCGGTTCGCGCGCCACTGATTTTCCGCGGACGCGGACCGGTCTCTCTTCGACGACCAGGAGTGTCACGTGTCTGTTTCCCTTTCCCCCGACCTGCGCACCGAACGGCTGATCCTGCGGTCGTGGACCGCCGCTGCGGCGGCCGCCGTGCTCGATGGCCGCCGTCACGCCGAGTGGGCGGCGGATTTCCCTGCCGACGGCGATCGCGTCATCGCGGGCTCGCTCGCGGCGCACCCGGACTGGCTCGGGCCGTTCGGGCACAGGCTCGTCGTCGAGCGCTCGACCGGGCTCGTCGTCGGATCGATCGGGCTGTTCTGGCCGCCCGCCGACGGTGCCCTGGAGCTCGGGTACGGCATCGTCGCCTCGCGGCGCGGTCGCGGGTACGCCACCGAGGCCACCGTCGCCCTCACGGCGCACGCGCTCACCGCACCCGGCGTTCGTGCGGTGCACGCCGAGGTGGAGCTGTCGAATCCGCCGTCGGCGCGGGTGCTGGAAAAGGCCGGATTCGAGCGGGTGAGCAGCGCGGACGGCGTCGCCCGGTTCCGCGCCGTGGCCGCATCGCGCTGACGAGGCCGGGGGCCGTCGTCAGCGGTGACTCACCACGTTGACGATGGTCCCGCTCGGATCGCGGACGAAGAAGCGGCGCACGCCCCACGGCTCGTCGCGCAGGGAGTAGACGACCTCGGCGCCCGCGGCGGTCACCGCCGCGTGCACGGCGTCGACGTTTTCCACCTCCACGCTCATGTCCGGCTGGAGCTGTTCGGCGTCCGGGCCGACGAGCAGGACCTGCGCGGTCGGGTTGGACGGCGAGGCCATCGTCACGACCCAGCCCAGGTCCATCGCCTCGTGGAAGCCGAGCAGCCGGTAGAAGTCGCGGCTCGCGGCCAGGTCGGTGGTGCGGATGTCGGGCGTGGCGCGGCGGATGGTCACTCTTGCCGCTCCAGGTCGGTGCGGTGCAGCGCGTCCTCGACGCGCTTGCGCGCGCCCGCCAGATGTTCCTCACAGCGGTTGGCCAGCGCCTCGCCGCGCTCCCACAGGGCGAGGGATTCATCGAGGTCGAGGCCGCCCTGTTCGAGGATCTTGACGACGTTGACGAGTTCGTCGCGCGCGCGTTCGTAGCCGAAACCGGCGATCTCGGCGGCATCGTCGGCCGGGTCGGCGCCCGTCCCGTCGGCTTCGGTGGACTTGCCGGACTGGGCCAAGTCAGTTCCTCCCTGTGTCGGTGTTCTTGGCGCCGAGGGCCTGGGTGCCGAGCGCGGCGGCCGTGACGGCCCCGTCGGCGACCCGGATGCGCAGCTGGCTGCCTGCGGGCGCGTCCTCGATCGAACGCACCACCTCGCGTTCCCGGCCGGTGACCCGCTGCACGACAGCGTAGCCACGGGCGAGTGTGGCGGCGGGGCCGACGGCGGTGAGTTTCTCGCGCAGATGCCTGGCGGCCGTGGCTTCGGTGCGGACGAAGTGCTCGGCGCAGCGGTGCGTGGCCGTGCGCAGGCGTTCGATCTCTTCCTGGCGGCGATCGATCTCGCGCAGCGGATCGGCCAGCACGGGTCGCGAACGCAGCTGGGCGAGCGCCTCGGTCTCCCGGTCGACCCAACCCCGCAACGCCGCGGCGGTGCGTTCGCGCAGTTCACGAATGCAGGCCAGTTCGGCGGCGGCGTCCGGGACGATCCGTTTGGCGGCGTCGGTCGGCGTGGCCGCGCGCAGGTCGGCGACGAAGTCACTGAGCGGGTTGTCCGGTTCGTGGCCGATCGCGCTGACGATCGGCGTGGTCGCGGCCACGATGGCGCGGCACAGCGCCTCGTCGGAGAACGGCAGCAGGTCTTCGACGCTGCCGCCGCCGCGCGCGAGCACGATCACCTCGACGTCCGGATGCCGATCGAGCTCCGCCAGCGCCGTCAGCATCTGCGATACCGCGGTCGGCCCTTGCACGGCGGTGTTGCGAATCTCGAAACGCACCGCGGGCCAGCGATTGCGAGCGACGCTCAGCACATCGCGCTCCGCGGCGCTGGCGCGTCCGGTGATGAGGCCGACGGTTCCGGGAAGGAACGGGATCGGACGCTTGAGCCGGGGATCGAACAGGCCCTCGGCGTCCAGCAGCGCCTTCAGCCGTTCGATGCGGGCCAGTAGTTCGCCGATGCCGACGGGGCGGATTTCCAGCACGCGCAGCGAGATCGTGCCGCGCCCGGTGAAGAAGGAGAGCTTGCCGTAGACGACCACCCGGCTGCCCTCTTGCAGGGGAATGGGGGATTTGCGGATCAGGTCGGGATCGCAGGTCACCGACAGCGACATGTCGGCGGACGGGTCGCGCAGCACCAGGAACGCGGTGCGGGTGCCGGGCCGGAGATTGATCTGGGTGATCTGGCCCTCCACCCAGATGCTGCCGAGCCGGTCGATCCACTGGGCGACCTTGATGGAGACCGAACGCACCGGCCACGGATGCTCGGCGGAGTTGGCCGGAGCGGCGGCGGGTTGGCCGGAGGTCTCCCGGCCAGCCGTCGGCGACGAGGGTGTCCGGGGTTCGGTCACTGGGCCTGCACAGTGGCGATCCGGTTCGTGAGCATGGTCACGAACGGCGCCCTGGCGCGGGTGTGCTGCTCGTACTCCAGCAGCGCGGTGAGGTCATCGATCGTCAGCAGGCGCAGGCGGGCGCGCAACTGGGCCAGGGTCATGTTGGCGTAGTCGTAGCGGGTGGCGACTTCCGGTTCGGCGATGACGGGCGCTTCCGCGACGGGTTCGGGATCGGTATCCGGGTCCGGCTCTTCGACCGGTGGCTCGCCGATCGGCGTCACGGAGGCGACATGGCCGTTGGTCGCGCCTGCGCGGCTGTCGTCCGTGGCGAAGGATTCGGGCGCGGGGGACGCGTCGGGATCATCGGCGGTGTAGAGGTCGAATCGGCTGGCGCGCAGCGTGCTGGGGCTCGGGTCGTCGGCGAGGTCCTCGTCGAAGGTGGCCCACTCCGGCTGCTCGACCGGGCGGTTGGACAAACGGTCGAAAACCGCGTCGCCCTTCAGGGCCAGACTGGTGACGAACTGCTGGACGTGCATCGTCGTCTGCAGCACCTGACTGATGGCCGTGATCGGGAAATTCATTGCCGCCGTGGGTAGCCGACGGGATTCCTCGAGGGCGTATACGGCCGCGCCTGCGGCGACCCGGGCCAGAAAGGGTGGTCGAAACATGGTCCTAGCCTGCCGGAAATGGTGTGTTATGCAAAGGAGGGGCGCGCGGTTCGGGTATTCGCGGGTCGGGGCAGATCGGCGGGACCACACTCATATCGCGGAAATACGCGCGGGAACCCGGCGGGCCGTCCGAAACAATCGGCGCACCCGGTCGTAGACCCGGCTCACGATTCCGATCCGCGGGTTGCGGCGGGAATGTGACGGGCAACTCCCGGACGTGGCGGGATCCCGGGCCGCACGTATCCTGTGGGCATGTCTTCGGCCATTCCCTTGAACGTCGGAATCGCTCGCTCGGCAGGTGCCGGAAGCGCCGTCGCCGACGGCGGAAAACGCGTGCTGCTCGCGGAGCCGCGCGGGTACTGCGCCGGCGTGGACCGGGCGGTCGAAACCGTCGAGAAGGCGCTGGAGAAGCACGGCGCGCCCATCTACGTGCGCAAGGAGATCGTGCACAACCGGCACGTCGTGGAGACGCTGCGCGACCGCGGTGTGATCTTCGTCGACGAGACCGACCAGGTCCCCGAGGGCGCGGTCGTCGTGTTCTCCGCGCACGGCGTGTCCCCCGCGGTGCACACGTCGGCCGCCGAGCGCAATCTGCACACCATCGATGCCACCTGCCCGCTGGTGACCAAGGTGCACCAGGAGGCGAAGCGGTTCGCCCGCGACGACTACGACATCCTGCTGATCGGTCACGAGGGCCACGAGGAGGTCGAGGGCACCGCGGGCGAGGCGCCCGAACACGTCCAGCTGGTCGACGGGCCCGGCGCGGTGGACCAGGTCAGCGTGCGCGACGAGTCGAAGGTGATCTGGCTCTCGCAGACCACGTTGAGCGTGGACGAGACGATGGAGACGGTGCAGCGGCTGCGCGAGCGCTTCCCCGCCCTGCAGGACCCGCCGAGCGACGACATCTGCTACGCCACGCAGAACCGCCAGGTCGCGGTGAAGGCGATGGCTCCGGAATGCGATCTGGTGATCGTGGTCGGCTCGCGCAACTCGTCGAACTCGGTGCGCTTGGTGGAGGTGGCGCTCGGTGCGGGCGCCAAGGCCGCGTATCTGGTGGACTTCGCCCGCGAGATCGACCCGGCCTGGCTCGTCGGCGTCCGCACGATCGGCATCACCTCCGGCGCGTCGGTGCCCGAGATCCTGGTCCGCGGTGTGCTGGACAGCCTGGCCGAGCACGGCTACGGCGACGTCCAGCCGGTCACCACGGCCAACGAAACCCTCGTCTTCGCCCTTCCCCGCGAACTGCGCGACGCCCGGCGCTGACGCCGGGCCCGCACCGAGCGTGCGGTATCCAGCTCCGACCGCACCGAGCGACCTCGCCTACAGATTCTCTGGCCTGCGCCGTTCCGGGCGGTTCGAATCGCGTTCGCGATAGCGCACATTGGGCTGCGGGTGCGGCGGCATCTCTCGGCGGCGGCCCGCGCCGCGCGGTGGTTCGGCTTCGGCCCGCGGCATGGCCCCGGTCGGGCGGGCAGGGCCCCGGGCGGGAGCCCGCCCTTCGCGCGGACGGGAGGGGGCGACGCGCGGCGGCGTATCCGCGACCTGCGCCGCGGGTCGGCGGGCCGGTCGGGGAGCAGGCTGTTCGGCATCGGCCGACTCCGGCTCGGCGGGCTCGTCCTTCGGGCGGCGGGTTCTGCGGCGCGCGGCGTCCGGCAGGCCACGGGAGGACCGGCCGGGCTTGGTCTTCTTCGCTGGTGACTTGCCCCAGCTGCCGCCACGGCGTGGCGCTTTGTCGCCCCCCTCTTCCCGGCGGTGCAGGTAGATCCGGGCGCCACCGATCAGCAGGACCACCACCGTGGCCAGCATCATGGTCGGGAACCGGTTCACCAGCGGGATCGCCAGGTTCAGCAGGATGTCCTTCATCGAGGTCGAGCCACGACCGGTGAGCTGCTGATAGGCCAGCGGGACGGCGACGAAGAGCAGCAGTGGCGGCAGCACCATCGTGCTGAACAAGCCCCGGTAGCGAACGGCGGCGACGGCCGCCACACAGCCCACGATGTACAGCGCGGCGAACGTGCCGGTCAGCTCGGCACTGCCGCCGCTGGCATCGATCAGGAATCCCAGAAACGTGCAGGCAACCGCGATCAGGATCGCCGCGCCGACCGGGATCCCCGGCACCGACGGCAGGATCGAGCGTTGCGGCGCGGGCACCCGGGATCGCACACGTTCGGAAGCAGCCACGATATGCACATTAGTTGCCGCCGCTCTCGGCGGCGTGGCGGCACGGCCATAGTCCCGGTTACTCGCCCGCGTCGGCGAAGCTCACCGCGCGAGGCCGGGAATCCACACGCCCGATCTCGTGCACTTCCTGCTCGGCCATCTCGAGCTCGTGCAGTTTGCGCGCGGTAACCATCACTCGTGACTCCACCGAGGCCACCGTGTAATTGAAAGCCTCGACAGCTCTGCCGAGTTGCGCCCCCAGCCGGTCCAGATGTTTCCCCGTCATACCGAGCCGCTGGTACAGCTCACGGCCGAGCCGCTGCACGGTGGCCATGTCCTTGGAGAGCGCCTCCTGCCGCCAGCCGAAGGCGATAGTGCGCAGCAACGCGATCAGGGTGGTCGGTGTAGCGAGGATCACATTGCGGCCGAACGCGTACTCCAACAGCTCGGAGTCGGTGGTCAGGGCGGCGTCCAGGAACGGATCGCCGGGCACGAACAGCACCACGAATTCGGGTGCGGGGTCGAAGGCGGCCCAGTACGCCTTGTCCGACAGCTGGTCGACATGCGCGCGCAGATGTTTGGCGTGCCTGGTGAGCAGCTCGGCGCGCACGTCGGGGTCGTCGGAGCCGCAGGCGTCCAGGTAGGCGGCGAACGGCACCTTGGCGTCCACCACGATGTGCCTGCCGCCCGCCAGGCGCACCACCAGATCGGGTCGCACCGTGCGGTCGTCCTCGCCGTGACCGGTGCGGCTCACCTGGGTCCGGAAATCGCAATGCCTGGTCATCCCGGCCAGCTCGACCACCCGCTCCAGTTGGATCTCGCCCCATCGTCCCCGTACTTGCGGCGCGCGCAGCGCCGCGACCAGCCGGCCGGTCTCCCCGGTGAGTTGATGCGACGTGCGCTGCATGCTCGCGACCTGTTCGCGCAGGCTCGAATACGCGGTGAGCCGCTGTCGCTCGACCTGCTGGATGTGCTCGTTCAGCGCTCCGACCGCCGCCCGCAGCGGTTCCACCAGCGCGCCGACGGCGTGCGAATGCCTTCGCGCGGCATCCTCGTTGGCCGCGGTGAGCGACTGCCGCAGCAGCCGTTCGTTGTCCGCCGTCGCGGTGAGCCGCGCCTGGGCCGCCGCCGCGCGATGCCCGTCCCGCGCGGCGCGACCCAGCCAGCCGAGGCCGAGACCGGCGGCGAACACCAGCACGAGGGCGACGAGCATCGGTGCGGTCATAGCGGAGATAGTGCCGTACGTCACCGACAGGAACGAGCATCTGGCAACTGCCCGGCATCGCGTCGGAAACCGGCTCGGCCAGTGCGTTGCCGCATAGTTCACATAGCTGTTCGGATTCTGGCATCCGGAATCGCCCACGTCGTGGGATTCGGGAGGCCAAGAGGTGCGTGAGGTTTCGGCTCGTCGCCGAACGGGATCCGCCGACTCGGACACGTCTGCTGGACACGCCGGGTTCCGGCTGGGCGAACCCGACACGGCGGGCGGGGCGATTGAAGTCTGTCGGTGCCTTGCCCTACGGTTTCGCGGCATGCGGATGCTGCACACCTCGGACTGGCACATCGGGCGCACGTTCCACGGGGTCGATCTGCTTGCCGACCAGGCTCGTTCACTGACCGCCATCGCGGAGCTGGTAGCCGAGGAATCGGTCGATGTGGTGGTGCTGCCGGGTGACGTGTACGACCGGTCGATTCCCAGCGCCGACGCGATCGCGGTGTGCAACCGGGGATTCGAGGCGATCCGCAGTGCGGGGGCGCGGATCGTAGCCACTTCGGGGAACCACGATTCGCCCGCTCGGCTGGGCGCCGGCGCGAGCTTCGCCGCCGCGGGCGGGCTGCATTTGCGCACCACCGTGGCCGACGCCGATCGGCCCGTGCTGCTGGAAGACGAGCACGGGCCGGTGGCGTTCTACGGCATCCCGTACTTGGAACCGGAGATCACCCGCGCGGAACTCGAAGTGCCGCAAGCGCGCTCGCACGCGGAGATCCTGGACGCGGCCATGGCTCGCGTACGTGCCGACATCGCGCGGCGGCCCGGGGTGCGGACGGTCGTGCTGGCGCACGCCTTCGTGGTCGGCGGGGAAGCCACCGGATCGGAGCGCTCCATCTCGGTCGGCGGCGTGGAGACGGTTCCGCTGGCCGCTTTCGACGGCATCGACTACGTGGCCCTCGGCCATTTGCATTCACCGCAGACGCTCGCGGAGGCGGTGCGCTACTCCGGCTCGCCGCTGCCGTATTCGTTCGGCGAGAACGCGCATCGCAAAGCGGTTTGGATCGTCGACTTGGATGCGTCCGGCCTGCGAGCGGTGCGCCGCCGGGACCTACCGACGGTGCGGGGCCTGAGCAAGCTGACCGGCACCCTGGACGAACTGCTGAGCGGCGCGGAGTACGGCACGGCCGAACAGCACTACGTGTCCGCGGTGCTCACCGACGTCGCCCGCCCGGTCGACGCCATGCGCAAGCTGCGCGAACGGTTCCCCTACGCGGTGCACGTCGAATGGGTGCGGCCCGAGGGCAGCCCGGACCTGCGCTACCGTGAGCGAGTGCACGGCCGCCGCGACATCGAAGTAGCCCACAGCTTCCTCACCGACGTCCGCGGCGCACCCAGCTCGAGCGAGATGACCTGGCTGGAGCGGGCGCTGTCCGCCGCCGTCGCCGAACCGGAGCAGGTGGCCACCGTGGCCGCCGCCGAGGAACTGACCGCATGAGCGCCCTGCCCAGGCCGGGCGCAGGCGCGGCGGCATGAGGCTGCACAAGCTGGAGATGACCGCCTTCGGCCCGTTCGCCGCCACCACGGTCGTCGACTTCGACGCGCTCGGCGCCGACGGGCTGTTCCTGCTGCACGGCCAGACCGGAGCGGGCAAGACCACGGTGCTGGACGCCATCGCGTTCGCGCTCTACGGCCGGGTGCCCGGTGCGCGCGGGGAGAGCAAGCGCCTGCATTCCGATCACGCACCGGAGCAGACACCACCGGAGGTGGTGCTGGAGGCGACGTTGGGCGGGCGGCGACTGCGTCTGACCAGAAGCCCCGAGTTCCAGCGTCCCAAGCGGGACGGCACGGGCATGCGCACGATCAATCCGAAGGCGACGCTGGCCTGGCTGGACGGCCGAGGCGAGAACCTCTCCCGGATACCGGATATCGGCGAGGAGGTGCTGCGCCTGCTCGGCATGAGCGCCGACCAGTTCTTCCAGGTGGTGCTGCTGCCCCAGGGCGACTTCGCCCGCTTCCTACGCGCGGACAACGAAGATCGCGAGAAGCTGCTCGAAAAACTGTTCGACACGAAGCGTTTCGGCACCGCCGAGCAGTGGCTCGCCGACAAGCGCCGCGCCGCCGAAGCGGATCTGGATGCTCGTACCGACGGCATCAAGCGGCTGATCACGCAGGTGGGCATGGCCGCGGGGGTAGCGGATTCGGTCGGTACGGGCGAATGCGTCGGGTGGTCGCAGGATCTTTTGTCCACCGCGCGCGTCGACCTGGCCACGGCCGCGGCAGAAGTCGAACGCTGCCAGGCGGAATCGGCGCGCGTCCGGGAGCAGGCCGAACAGCAGCGTCGGCTGCGCGAATTGCGTCGCCGCATGAGCTCGGCACGCGCGCAACTGGACGACTACGTGGCGGGCGCGGATCGGCGCGCCGCACTGCAAGCCGAACTCGACCTCGCTCGCCGGGCCGCGCCGGTCGTCGCCGCCATCGACGAAGCGCGTACGGCGGTGCAAACCCAGCGCAGGCGCGAGGGCGAAAAGCGCACGGCGGCAGAGCGGCTCGCAGCCCGCCTGCTGGAACCGGAGAGCGCCGAACTCGGCGGCGCCGAACTGGTCGACGGCGACCGGGTACGCGATGACGCCGACATCGACGCGGCGGTCCAGCGCTGGAGCGCGCAGATCGGTGCGCTGGACGAAGTGCGCACCGACGCCGCCACCGCCACCCGGCTCGGCGGTGAACTCGACGCCCTGCGCACCGAGGACGCGACGCTGGCCCGGCGCGTCACCGAACTCGCCGCACGGCGCGAGGAGCTGCCCGCCGTGCTCACCGCGGCCGAGGCCAGGCTGCGCGAGGCCGCCGAAGCGGTCGCCGCCCTGCCTGGCATCACCGCGGAGACCGAACGGTTGCAGGCGGCCGCCACGGCCGCGGTCGAGCTGGCCGCCCGGCGCACCGCGCTCGATCACGCCCGCATCGAGTTCGACGCCGCCCGCGCCGCGCACCTCGACGCCAAAGAACTCGTGCTGGATCTGCGTGAGCGCAGGCTGAGCGGAATGGCCGCCGAACTGGCCGGCGAGCTGGTCGACGGAAGCCCCTGCGCGGTCTGCGGTTCCGCGCAGCATCCCGCACCCGCCCAGCCGACCGACACCGCGGTGTCCAAGGACGAGGAGGAAGCCGCGGTGGCGGCCGAGCGTGCCGCGGAGGACGTCCGCGATCGCGCGCTGGCTCGCATCACCGGCCTGGAACGCGAGATCGAAGCGCTGGTCGCTCGCGGCGGCGATACCGACCGCGTCGAACTCGCCGCGGCCCTGCGCGCCGCGACCGACCGCTACGAGGACACTTCGGAACTGGCCGCCAACGCCGACGGGCTGGAAGCCGAACTCACGCGCCTGCGCGGCGACGAGGCGCGCCTGCACGACGAGCTGCGCGCATCCGAGGCGCGCCGCAGCGCGGTCGCCGCCACCGTCGCCTCCGCCGAAAGGCGCCTCGGCGAGCTCACCGACCGGCTGCGGAGCGCGGCGGGCGCCGACCTGACCATCGACCGCCGCCGTGCCCGGCTCGCCGCTCTCGTCGCCGAGGCGACCGCCCTGCGCGAAACCCGCGCCGAAGCGGTGGCGGCGCGTGCGCAGGTGTCCCGGATCGCCGATCGGGTGGAAAATCTCGCCGGCGTCGCGGGTTTCGTGCCGGAAGGCGAGTATGGCGGTTCGTCGTCGGCTCCGGGCTCCGCGTCGGTCACTACTGAAGGCTCGGCTCTGTCCGGCGGTCCGGCTCAGCTCCCGGAATCCGCCGAGATGGCCGCTTCGGACTCCGTCGGCGCCGAGGAACCGGCGCTTGTCGGCACTCGAACTCGCGACACGTTGGGAGACGATGTCGCGCGCTTGACCGCCTACGCGAAAGTCGTCAACGCCGCATCGCGTGACTCTCGGCGGCAGGCCGAGATCGAAGCGGAACTCGTGGCCGCCGACCGTGCCCGTGCCGCGGCGGAAGCGGTTCTGGCGGAACCGGAGATCCGAGCGGCGTCGGAGCAGGAGCCCGGCGATCCCGCCGAACTCGACGCGCTGGTGACGGCCGCGCAGACCGCGCTCAACGCCGCTGTGGCCGCCCATGCCGAGGCGAGCAGGCGAGCGAGTCAGCTCGAGGAGCTCGGCGGCCAACTCTGGGCCGCTGTGGATCGGATCGCCCCGGCACAACGAGCGTTCGAGGAACTCGACGGTCTCGCCGACCTGGTCGCCGGGCGCGGTGCGAACAACCGCCGCATGTCCCTGCACTCCTACGTCCTGGCCGCACGCTTGGAGGAAGTCGCGCAGGCGGGCTCGCTGCGGCTACGCAGAATGTCCGGCGGCCGTTACGAATTCGTCCACTCGGACAAGGCAGGACCGCGTGGTCGCCGAGGCGGCCTCGGCCTGGACATCCGTGACGACTACACCGGAGCCATCCGCCCGGCCAAGACGCTGTCCGGTGGCGAAACCTTCATGGCCTCGCTCTCGCTGGCGCTCGGCCTGGCCGACACCGTCGCCGCCGAATCCGGTGGCCTCGTGCTGGACACTCTGTTCATCGATGAGGGATTCGGCGGCCTGGACGCCGACACCCTGGACGCCGTGATGGGCGTGCTGGACGAACTCCGCGCGGGCGGACGCGTGGTCGGCGTGGTCAGCCACGTGGACGAGATGCGCCAGCGTATCCCCAGCCGCCTGCACGTCGTACGCGGCCGCGACGGCTCCCACCTCCAGGCGACGATCGCCTGAGCGCGGACTCCGGCTGCTCGGCGGTTCCGGCTGCTCGGCGGTTGAGCCCTGCAGGCGGTGGGTGCACCCGGCCGTGGCGACACGCTGCCGACGGTTTACCGGCCGCTGCGTACCGGACGTGAACATATCGGCTGCACTGCCGAGCGGCCTGTCCGGACGCAGCGCACCACGTCCTTACCCGCGAGAGGCGGCCCGTAGGCAGCGGAGCGTGGGCGTGTTCGCCTCGCAACCGCCCAAACGACGTGCACGCTTCCGGCTGGAAATCAGCCGCGCGAATGGGCCACGGCGACCGTAGGCGTCCGCGCGACCTACCCGGATGAGCGGCACCGTGCAGGCCGCGCGGGGGCACGCTGAGCTGCCCGGGCGCACCCTTGACTGAGCGTCGAGGACTGACGGTCGGCGATCAGCACGTTACGGCCTCGCCGAACGACAGGCTGTTGCCGTCTCGGGCCAGCACGCCGACGTGACGCACGCCGTTGCTGTAGGTCCTCCTGCTCGTGGCCGATGCCCTGCGCGGCGAGTCGCGAGACCTCAGCCCTCGTGGTCGAGCAGCCACCGTTTCACCGGCAATCCCCAGCGGAAGCCGCCGAGTGCGCCGCCGATGCGGAGGATCCGATGACAGGGCACGAAGAGGGCGGCGGCGTTGCGGGCGCAGGCGTTGGCCGCGGCGCGCGTGGCGTCAGGGCGGCCGGCGCGGGCGGCGAATTCGGTGTAGGTGAGTGGGCTCCCCGCCGGGACGGCGCGGAGCACTTCCCAGGCGTGCACGAGGAATTCCCCGGACTGCTGGCGAACGGGAATCGGGTCGATCGCGGTGAGATCGCCTTCGTGATACGCGGTGACGGCACCGGTCACCTCGCCCAGCGAATCCCGCTGCCGCAGTCGGCCGGGCCGCAAGGCGGGATGGATCAGGCCGCGCAGGTTTTCCGCGTCGGAGGTCCAACCGGAGGCCAGCACCGCGCCGTCGGGGTCGACGAGCGTGGTGAACGGGCCGAGCGGTGTCTCCGTGACGGCGAAATCCGCTGTGACGGTGCGGGTGCTACCGACGTCGGTGCGGACGGCGAAGCTGGCGTTCATGATTCGACACTGCCTTTCGTAGTGGCGAGCGTGGGGACGACGGAAGGTGTGGCGCGGCTGGTCAGTGCCGTTTTCCACAGGTGCATGGACAAGTACGATCGCCACGGCACCCAGCGTGCGGTATCCGTCAGATCGATGCCGAGCAGGCTCGCGCCGCGGCGGACGACCAAGTCGGTGCCGAGCAGGACGTCCGGATCGGCGAGCAGGCGCATGGTCACGTAATCGGCCGTCCACGGCCCGACACCGTCCAGCGCGAGCAGGTCGCGGCGCAGGTCGGCGGCGGTGCGCCCTTGGTGCAGCGCCAGCTCCCCGGAGGCGAGCGCCTCGGCGGCCGCGGTGATGGATCGGATGCGCCGCGCCGGTCCGGTCAAAATATCGGCGCCGCGTTCGGCGATCACCTCCGGCGTCGGGAACAGCAGCGGGATCGGCCCGTCCACCCGTTCCCCGAGTGCCTCGACCAGTCGGGCGGTGTGCGTGGCGGCGGCGGCCACCGAGATCTGCTGCCCGATCATGGTGCGCAGCAATAGTTCTGCGCCGTCGACGCACCCGGGCACACGGATACCGGGGGTGAACGACGGGCGACCGACGTCGACCGGGTCGATCTCGGTCAGCGCTTCGCTCTCCGGCGGTGACCCCGCCCCCGCGTCCGGCAGATATTCGGCGGCCTGCTCAGGCGGCCGTTTCGGGGAGCCGCCGTGCGCCGTGGGCCCGACACCGAGTGCTTCATCGATGCCGACCGGGTCGGCGTCCAGGTCGAGCAGGTGCCGCAGCCTGGTCACCGTCGGCGCGAGATCGCGCATGTCGTGCAGGGACAAATCCGCGCGCACATGGTCGCGCTGGAAGCTCAGCCGCGCGGTGGCGTGCCCGTGTGGCGTGCGCAGGTTCCTGGTGTAGGCGCGGTCCTCCCACAATTCCATGCCCGGCACCACGTGCGCGGACAGGAACCATTCCAGCCAGGCCCGGTCGAGCGGTTCCCGGTAGGGCAGCCGCAGCGTGAGCGAGCCGCTGCCGGACGGCGCGGGACGCGCGGGGGTTCCGGTTCTCGCGCGCTGCGCTTCGAGCCGCATGGTGGTGGGGCTGACCGCGAACACCTCGCGCACCGTGTCGTTGAACTGGCGGATCGAGGCGAAACCCGCCGCGAACGCGATGTCGGACATGGGCATCGCGGTGGTCTGGATCAGCAGCCGCGCCGTGTGCGCCCGGTGCGCCCTGGCCAGCGCCAGCGGCCCCGCGCCCAGTTCGGTGGTCAGTACCCGGGTGAGCTGCCGCTGGGAATAGCCGAGCGTGGCGGCCAGCCCCGGCACCCCGGCCCGCTCGACCACGCCGTCTCCGATCAGCCGCATCGCCCGCGCGGCCAGATCCGCCCTGGTGTTCCACAGCGGCGAGCCGGGCGCCGCGTCCGGCAGGCAGCGGCGGCAGGCACGGTAACCCGCCTGCTGCGCCGCGGCGGCGGTCGGCAGGAACGACACGTTGGCCCGCTTCGGCGTGATCGCGGGACACGAAGGACGGCAATAGATTCCGGTGGTTCGCACCGCGGTGAAGAATTGCCCGTCGAATCGCGAATCCCGGGTCGACACCGCCCGGTAGCAACGTTCGAAATCCAATGCCGTGATCGTCACGCACACCACAATGGCAGCTGCGGCGAACCCGTGCTAGCGGGAATCGGCCACCATCGCTGGGGGTAGCCGCGACCTCGCACGACGACCATGAGATCGCACAGCCGTTGCCGGGTCAACAGTTGTGGCAACTACCGAATCGGCATGTGGTGACGCGCGCCGAAAATCTTTTCGGTCAGCAGCACCGGTTGGCCGGATTGCGATCGGCCTCGGCATGCCGCTGCCGCCAGTACTCCCGCTCGGTCGGGATGGCGCAGCCGGGATGGCTGCGCCGCAGGTGCTCCACGTAACGCTGGTAGTCCTGCCCACCCAGGATCGAGTCGAACCACCAGACGCCCGCTCGGATGCCGTCGCCGCAGGCGCGGGCCGCGGCGCGCAGCCGGGCGCCGACCGGTCGCGCGGACCGATCGGCGCCCTGCTTCGCGGAGTCGCTCATTGCGCGTGTACGTGTGCCGCGCCGGAGGCGCGCGCCTTCCCGGTCGCGATCAACTCGTCCCACTCCTTCTGGACTTCCTTCTCCGCCGCGGTGGCGAGGAATCCGCTGGGCGCGAAGATCTTCGACGGCTGTTCGGGCGTCTCGGTGGTCGTCGTCTCCCCGGAGCGCCAGGCGCGGAAGGCCACCAGCGCGCCCACCACCGCCACGATCAGTACCAGCACAGCGAAGATGATCGACAAAGTGCCCTGGATGAAGGTGTTGCGCACGATCGCGTTCATGTCGTCCTGGGTCTTCGCCGTCAGGCACAGCTTCCCGGCGTCCTGCGCCGCTCGGCAGATGCTGTGCTGCTTCCAGTAACCGAGCTTCGGATCGGCGGAGAAGATCTTCTGCCACGACGCCGTCATCGTCACCAAGAGGTCCCAGACCAGTGGAATCGCCGGAATCCAGGCCCATTTCGTGAGGCCCTTCTTCACCACGATCACCAGCACGACGGTCAACGCGATGGCGGCCAGCAACTGATTGGCGATGCCGAACAGCGGGAACAGCGTGTTGATGCCGCCGAGCGGATCGGTCACACCCATCAGCAGGATCGAGCCCCACGCGCCGACCACGACGGCCGAGCACAGCCACGCGCCCACCCGCCAGGACGGATCACGGAACTTCTTCGCCGCACCGCCGAAGTTGCCCAGCGCGTCGGAGAGCATGAACCGGGCCACCCGGGTGCCCGCGTCGATCGTGGTCAGGATGAACAGCGCCTCGAACATGATCGCGAAGTGGTACCAGAACGACTTCATGCTCGCGCCGCCCAGGAATTGGTGGAACACCTCGGAGATGCCGACCGCCAGCGTCGGCGCGCCGCCCGTGCGGGAGATGATCGATGATTCGCCGACATCGCTCGCGGCCTGGCTCAGCTCGGCCGGAGTGATCGCCGGACCGCTGAGCCCGAGGCTATTGGTGTAGGCCGCGGCCTTCTCCGCGGTGCCACCGGTGAGACCGAGCGGCGCGTTCATCGCGAAGTACAAGTGCTGATCGATGATCGAGGCGGTGATGATCGCCATGACCGCGACGAACGACTCCATCAGCATGCCGCCGTAGCCGATCATCCGCGCGTGCGATTCCTTCTCCAGCAGTTTCGGCGTGGTGCCGGAGGAAACGAGCGCGTGGAAGCCGCTCAGCGCGCCGCAGGCGATGGTGATGAACAGGAACGGGAACAGCGAACCCGCGAACGCCGGTCCGGTACCGCTGGACGCGAACGACGAGACGGCGGGCGCGTGCAGCACCGGCAACGTGACCAGGATGCCGACCGCGAGCAACACGATGGTGCCCACCTTCATGAACGTCGACAGGTAGTCGCGCGGGGCGAGCAGCAGCCACACCGGGAGCACCGAGGCGACGAAACCGTAGGCGATCAGCAGCCAGGAGATGGTCACCGGAGAGAGCGTGAACCAGTCCGCGCCCCAGTCGGTTTCCGACACCCAACCGCCGCCGACGATGGCCAGCAGCAACATGGCGAACCCGATCACGGAGACCTCGCCGACCTTGCCCGGCCGGAGGAACCGCAGGTACACACCCATGAACAGTGCGATCGGAATGGTCATGCCGATCGAGAACACGCCCCACGGGCTGTGCGCGAGCGCGTTGACCACCACCAGCGCGAGCACCGCCAGCAGGATCATCATGATCACCAGCACGCCCACGATGGCCGACCAGCCGCCGATCACGCCCAGCTCGTCGCGCGCCATCTGCCCCAGGCTGCGCCCGCGCCGCTTCATCGAGACCCACAGCACCAGGTAGTCCTGCACCGCGCCGGCCAGCACCACGCCGACCACGATCCAGATGGTCCCCGGCAGGTAGCCCATCTGCGCGGCCAGCACCGGACCGACCAGCGGCCCCGCGCCCGCGATGGCGGCGAAGTGGTGCCCGTAGAGCACCCGCCGGTCCATCGGCATGTAGTCCTTGCCGTTCTCCAGGATTTCGGCGGGTGTGGCCAGGTCGTCGCGTGGATTGACGATCTTGCGTTCGATGAACCTGGCGTAGAACCGGTACGCGATGATGTAAGTGCACACCGCCGCGATCACGATCCACACCGCGTTCACCGATTCGCCGCGTGAGATGGCGAGCACCGCCCACGCTATGGCGCCGAGTGCGGCGATCCCCGCGAAGATCAATTTCTTGGCCGGTGTGATCGGGGACTTGTCGACCACGCCGACGGGCGGCAGATCGGGATCGGTCCGCAGATATTCGATTGTCGCCATCTGCCTACTCTCCTGTAAAACGCGCAGGATCTTGCTCAAACACGTGACAACGTAACCGATCGATGATCGCCGTCGTGCCGATTCCGGACGTCGGACGCGCACCGTGAAATATTGTTCATGTGTCGGCCGTCACCATGTGATTGCCGAACGTATGCTGCCATGCCGTTCGAGAAGCTCCACATTCGCCCTGGAGGAGGGCTGTGTTGCGTGCGAATCCCGTCGCCAGGGTCCGTCGCCGGACGCTGCTCGGGTCGGCGCTGGCCGCGCCACTACTGGCGAGCGGCGGCTGCGGCTCCGACGACGACGCGTTGACCTTCTTCTTCCAGGCCAGGCCGGAAGAGGCCAGGGTCCGGCTGACGATCATCGACGAGTTCCGGAAGCTGCATCCCGACATCAGGATTCGCACCATCATGTCGGGTCCGGACCCGCTCCAGCAGATGCTCACCTACTGCGCGGGCGGGAAATGCCCGGACGTGCTGATGGCGTGGGAGCTGACCTACGCGGGGCTGGCCGAGCGCGGGGTACTGCTGGATCTGAACACCCTGCTCGACCGCGATCCGCGGTACGCCGCCCAGCTGCGCGCCGACTGCTATCCGGCGCTGTACGACACCTTCACCTACGCGGGCGGGCAGTACGCCCTGCCCGAACAGTGGTCCGGCGTCTTCCTGTACTACAACCGGGAGCTGTTCGACGGAACCGGGATCACTCCGCCCGCGCGCTGGCGCGACGCCTGGCCTTTCGACGAGTTCCTGGCCGCTGCCGAGGCGTTGACCAGGCATGACTCTTCTCGCACCCGGTGGGGGTTCGCCGACGCCTGGGTGCCGTACTTCTCGGCGGCCTGCTTCGGCATGAACAACGGCGCCGAATGGTTCTCGCCCTCGGTGCGTCCGACCAGGACCAACCTCGGCGATCCGCGGTTCGCCGAAGGATTCCAGTTCTACGCCGACCTCGCCGTACGCCACCGCGTGGCGCCGAAAGCCGCCGACACGCTTTCCGTCTCGGCCCCAGACCTGTTCCGGCGGGGCCGGGCCGCGATGGCGCTGGGCGGGCATTGGCTGTATTCCGAATTCGCCGGGCACGACGATCTCCCGATCGACATCACGGTGCTGCCGGTGGGCCCGCACGGCGGTCCCGGCGCGATCACCGACGTCGGCAGCACGGGCCTGGCCATCGCCGCGGGCAGCCCGCGTGTCGAACAGGCCTGGGAATTCGTCAAATTCGCTACCGGACCGGTGGGTCAGGAGATCATCGCCGCGTCCGGGCTGTTCGTCCCCGTGCTCCAGTCGGCGATGAACTCACCGGGGTTCGCCGCCGCGCACCGGGAGATCCGCAATCTCGAGGTGTTCACCGCCGGTCCGGCCAATTCCCGCCCGCTGCCGATCACCCCCGCTTGGGGGAAGGTGTCCGCCCTGCTCGAACGCGGCTCCAACCGAGTGCTGCGCGGCGCCGCCACCGCCGCCTCGTTGGACGGCCGTTTCGCCTCCGACGTCGACGCGCTGCTGGAGACGCCATGATGGCAGCGCGGCGATCGCAAACATCGGGCAAAGCGGGGGTCGCCTCCCGATTGGCGCGGCGGCGCGAGCGGGCCGGTTGGGCATTCGTCGCGCCCAACGTGGCGGCCGTCGCGGTTTTCTTGTTGTTCCCGTTGGGTTTTTCGCTCTATCTGAGTTTTCATTCGTGGGACCTGTTCAGCCCCATGCGATTTGTCGGTGTGGACAACTATCGGCGGCTGTTCGCCTCGGACCCGTTGTTTCTCATCGCATTACGCAACACGGCCGTTTTCACGCTGCTGACCTTGGTGCCCACGGTGCTGATCGGACTCGCCGTCGCCGCCGCGCTGAATCGAAAATCGGCCGGCATAGGCCTATTTCGCACCATCGCTTTTCTGCCGTTGGTCGCCTCGGCGGTCGCCATGGCCGTGGTGTGGCGGTTCCTGTTCACCGACGACGGGCTGCTCAACGTCGCGCTCGGCTGGATCGGCATCGACGCGGTGCCCTGGCTGACCGACCCCGACTGGGCGCTGGTCTCGCTCAGCATCGTCACCGTGTGGAAGAGCGTGCCGTTCGCGACGGTCATCCTGCTCGCCGCCATGCAAGGCGTACCGGAGACGCTCTACGAGGCCGCCGAGATCGACGGAGCCGGGGCGCTGCGGCGATTCTTCGCGATCACCGTGCCGCTGATCCGGGGGCCGCTGTCGTTCGTCTTCATCATCACGATCATCAATTCCGTGCAGGCGTTCGACCAGGCATACGCGCTGACCGGCGGCAACGGGGGGCCGGAGACGGGTACGTACCTGCTGGGGATCATGCTGTTCCAGAATGCGTTCGGCTTCTACGAGGTCGGGTACGCCTCCGCGCTCGCCTGGGTGATCTTCGCGATCCTGTTCCTGTTGACACTGGTGCAACTGCGGATGGCCCGGCGGTCGGAGGTGGAACAGTGAACACCTACGAGGCGGTGCGGCGCGCGCTGCCGGTTCGACGCGACCGCGCGTTCGTCGCGATCGGCCGCGTCGACCGGGCTATCGTGCGGCGAGTGGTGCGCGGAACCGCGATATACGCGGTGCTGGTCGGCATCGCGTGGTGTGCGCTGCTGCCGATCCTGTGGGCGGTGTCGGGCTCGCTGAAACGGGACGGCGAGATCGCCGATGCGGCGTTCCTTCCGCAGCGGCCGCAGTGGTCGAACTACGAGAAGGTCTTCGATCTGCTGCCGATGGGGCGGATGCTGCTCAACACCACCATCTACGCGCTGTGCGTCACGGCGGGGCAGGTCTTCTTCTGCTCGTTGGCCGGTTATGCCTTCGCGCGTCTGCGTTTTCGTGGGCGCGACATGCTGTTCCTGGCCTACCTCGCGACGCTGATGGTGCCGTTGACCGTGACGGTGATTCCGCAGTTCCTGCTGATGCGGGCGTTCGGCTGGGTGGACACCCCGTGGGCGATGATCGTGCCCGGCCTGTTCGGCAGTGCGTTCGGCACGTATCTGATGCGGCAGTTCTTCCGCACGCTGCCCGAGGAACTCGAGGAGGCCGCCATCCTCGACGGCTGTTCCACCTGGCAGGTGTACTGGCGGGTGCTGCTGCCGCACACCCGTCCGGCCCTGATGGTGCTCGCCGTGCTCACCTGGATCACCGTGTGGAACGACTTCCTCTGGCCGCTGGTCATGATCCAGCGCGACGACGTCGCCACCGCGACACTGGGACTGGTCCGGCTGCAAGGCCAGTACTACACCCAGTGGCCCATCCTCATGGCCGCCGCGGTCGTCATCTTGCTCCCACTGCTGCTCATCTACGCGATAGCCCAGCGCGCGTTCATCCGCGGCATCGCGATGTCGGGCTTCGGCGGGCGCTGAGCGGGTGTGCTCGGTTCGCGTGATTCGCGTGCCTTTCCGGTTGCAGGTGCTCTTCGGTGACGCCCCGCGCTTCGTCCTCAGGCCGATCAAGCGCCCCAGTAGGTGCCGAAGCTCCAGAGATTGCCTTCCGGGTCGCGGACCGTGAAGCCGCGTGAGCCGTAGTCCTCGTCGCGCAGGCCACGGACCACTTCGGCGCCCGCGGCGGTGGCGCGGGCGAACAGCGCGTCGGGCTCCTCGCAGACGAGATAGACCGAGTTGGTGCCGGTCGGGCGGGTGCTGAACGGGCTGTCGTCCTTACCTGCCGAGCCGAACATGACACCGCCGCCCAGCGGCCAGCGCAGTTCCGCGTGCTCGACGATCGATGGGTCGTCCTCGCGGGCGTAGAGCGCGGCCTCCCGGAAGCCGAACGCCTCGATCAGGAAGGTGGCCATCGCGCGGGCATCGCGGAAAACGAGCGTGGGCCAGACGGCGGTGCGGGTGCTGACTTCTGTCGGATTCGTCATGCCTTCATCGTCATCCGGCGGACTCGTCCGGGGCTTGGACGGATGGAATCTCCTCGGCCAGCCACGCGGTCGGGCTGGCTCCGGCGAGGTCGGCGAAGTCCCGATCCAGATGAGCCTGGTCGTAATACCCACACGTGACGGCCACCTGGGCGATGGTGACGTAGGAGGGCGTGTGCGCCAGCATCCGGCGCGCCTGTTCGAAGCGCGTGATCCGGGCCGCGAGTTTCGGGCTCAGGCCGAACTCGCGCTTGAACCGGCGCGTCAGATGCTGTCTGGTCCACCCGACCTCCGCGGCGAGCGAGCCGACCGCGATTCCGCCGCCGGAACCGACCACCGCACGCCACGCCCAGGTGAGTTCGGGACCGACCACACGGACCGGATCGGCCAGCGCCGAGAGCACCCGATCACAGACACCGAAACGCTCCGGCCAGCTCGGCGCGTACTGCAATCGCTCCCACAGCTCCGATCCGACAGGTCCGACGACGTCGGCGAATTCGACCGACGTGTCCCACAGCGCCGCCGCGGGCATGCCGAACAAGGTGCGGCAACCCAGCGGCGTGAGTGACACGGCCACACCTTCCTGACGACCGTCGTGCGCGATCAGCGCCGTGCTCGCTTGCAGGCCGCTCAGCACACACCGATAGTTCTGGGGCGACTGCCGTGGATCCGTCTGCTCGACGACGTCGATCGTGGGCCCGATCGCGACGATGAAAGTCATGTGCCGCGACGGCAACCCACGATGCATCCCCGCCGCGAACCCGGACATGCGATAACCGACGTACCGGTCGATGAACGAGGCGAGCGTGGGTGCCGGACGCGCCGTCACCACCTCGGAGGTCGGCTCCATGCGGTCACGCTACGCCGGGGGACCGACAGGAGTGCCTCGAGAGTTGAGGCGCGCGGACGATCGTCCAGTCCAGCGCCGAATCACGGACGACGTGCTCCGCCGCGGACATGCCGGCCAGGCTGTGCCGCAACAGCGGGCACAGGATCAGCGGCTTCACCACGAAGCGGGGGAACCGATCGTCGCCGGGTGCGGCGACTCCGGCGCTGTTGCTGACGATGACCATCCGCGCGAGGTCCGCCATAGCCATCGCCTCGATGATGGACCGCACGGCATCGCCGCGGACCCAATGCTCCGGCTGCTCTCCGCCGGTCTCGACCAGCGGTGAGATGTACCACTACAGCGTGTAGTGGACTGTGATCACCACCCGCGATCCGGTTACCGTTGCGCCTCCTGACGATTTCTGGAGGTGTGATGCGGCGGGTGCAGTACGAGCGCAGCGGTGGTCCCGAGGTGCTCGAGCTCGTCTCGGTCGAAGTCCCGACACCAGGGCCGGGTGAGCTTCTGGTCCGTGTCGAGGCGGTCGGGGTGACCCTGCCGGTGGTGCGGAAGGTGCGTGAGCAGCGCGAACCGATCGCGTTGGGCGGCGAGATCGCGGGCGAGGTGGTCGCGGTGGGCGAGGGCGTCGACCGATACGGGCCCGGCTACCGCGTGACCGGTCTCGTGTTCGGACACGGCTACGCCGACTACGCCCTGCTCTCGGCTGCCATGGCGTCGCCGATTCCGGACGGTGCGTCGGCGGTGGACGCGGTCGCGCTGGTGCGCAGCGGCCTGGTGGCGCTCGGTGCGCTCAGCGCCGCATCGCCAAGGGAAGGGGAGTCCGCCCTGATCACCGCCGCCGCGAGCGGCGTCGGCCACCTCGCGGTCCAGTTGGCGCGGGTCCGTGGCGCGGCGCGGGTGGTCGGCGCGGTGTCGGATCTCGCGAAGTCGGAGTTCGTGCGGGAACTCGGAGCCGACGACGTGGTCGAGTACGGCCAGGAGTCCTGGGGCGCTCCCGCCGACTACGTGCTGGACGCCGTCGGCGGTGATCTGCTCTCACCCGCGATCGCGGCGCTGGCTCCCGGTGGCCGGTTGGTCGCCTACAGTTCCGGCGGCGGCGCCATTCAGGCCTACGACCTGCTCGTCGGCGCGAAATCCGTCATCGGCTTCCAGATGGCCCGCATCGCGAAAACCCAGCCCGACGTCTACGAACACTGGCGCCAAGAACTCTGGCAATACTTCGCCTCCGGCCAACTACGCCCCGCCGTCCACGCCGAATACCCCCTCGACCAAGCCGCCGCAGCCCACGCCGCCATCGAAGCCCACGCCAACCTCGGCAAAGTCGTCCTCATCCCCTGAAACGGGCCGCGAGTGGCACATGGCTGCGGCGAAGTCCGAGAGACCCCTCCGCCATGTGCCACTCGCGGGAGAGCCGGGTCGGCGCGCCGCGTAGACTCTGTTCCTCGTGAGTCTCACCCTCGGAATTGTCGGTCTGCCCAACGTCGGCAAGTCGACGCTGTTCAATGCGTTGACCAAGAACGACGTGCTCGCCGCGAACTACCCGTTCGCGACCATCGAGCCGAACGTCGGCGTGGTGCCCCTGCCCGATCCGAGGCTGAACAAGCTGGCCGAGATCTTCTCCTCCGAGCGGATCGTGCCCGCCACCGTGTCGTTCGTCGACATCGCCGGCATCGTGAAGGGCGCGTCCGAGGGGGCGGGCCTGGGAAACAAATTCCTCGCCAACATCCGCGAGGCCGACGCCATCTGCCAGGTGGTACGGGTGTTCGCCGATGACGACGTGGTGCACGTCGACGGCCGCGTCGACCCGGGCGCCGACATCGAGGTGATCGAGACCGAACTCATCCTGGCCGACCTGCAGACCCTGGAGAAGGCGGTCGTGCGGTTGGAGAAGGAAGCGAAGGTCAAGAAGGACCGCAAGCCGGTCGCCGACGCCGCGAAGGCCGCGCAGGAGATCCTCAACAACGGCACCACCCTGTTCGCCGCGGCCGACAGGGTGGACACCGAGCTGCTGAAAGAGCTCTCGCTGCTCACCACCAAGCCCTTCCTCTACGTCTTCAACGCCGACGAGTCGGTGCTCACCGACGAGGCGAAGGTCGCCGAGCTGAAAGCTTCCGTCGCCCCGGCCGATTCGGTCTTCCTCGACGCCAAGGTCGAGGCCGAGCTCCTCGAACTCGACGAGGAATCCGCCATCGAGCTCCTCGAATCCATCGGCCAGACCGAACCCGGCCTGCACGCCTTGGCCCGCGCCGGCTTCCACACCCTCGGCCTGCAGACCTACCTCACCGCGGGCCCGAAAGAAGCCCGCGCCTGGACCATCCACCAGGGCGACACCGCCCCGAAGGCCGCCGGCGTCATCCACACCGACTTCGAACGCGGCTTCATCAAGGCCGAAGTCGTCGCCTACGCCGACCTCATCGATGCCGGCTCCATGGCCGCCGCCAAAGCCGCGGGCAAGGTCCGCATGGAAGGCAAGGACTACGTCATGACCGACGGCGACGTGGTCGAGTTCCGTAGCGGATTAGCGTCTGCGAAGAAGTAACGGGCTCCCGAAATGGCTGATGTCACCTTCCTGAGTCAGAACGAGCCGGTCGATGAGTACGGCCGTGCTCTCTATGCCGTGTCTCGCTCGATCCTGAGGGCTCACTTCGATGAACTGTCACAGGCTGACCTCGAAGATCTGAACTGCGACAGGGTCGATGTGACGTTTCGTCAACTCGCGAAGCTCGCTCGTCTGCATCGGGATAAGGGATCGCGTGGCGATGGCTTCGAATGGGCGGTGCATGAGGCAATCGTCGGCGGTGAGCCGCGGGTTACGGAGTTGGTCGTTGAAGCGCTCAAGAAGGTGAGCCCGAAGGCGTTCGCGGATCTTGACTCTCCGACCTCATTGATGTTTGGGCACGAGCGTGCGCGTCATCTGGGTTTCACTGAGGCGGTAGTAAGCAACGCGACGGGTGATGCGGTGCTGCTGCCCGACGGCTCTGGTCGACCGTTTGCCTTCGGGGCGTGGGTTCCCATCGCCGCTCGCGGTGTCGCTGCTGAGCCGGATCTCAAGGACCGAATAAAGAAGGTGTGGAAGACCGACTTATTCCTAAGCAGCCCCCAAAAGTCGCGGTTCGCCGCCGCGACAATCAAGAGCAATTGGCACCAGCTGGAAGACGGTAATGGACTTCGAGTAGCGATCGTGCCTCAGGCGGTAGACCTTGCTCCGGGCTATAGCCGGTGGAAGAGCCTACATCTCGTGACACTCCCGGATCCGGACGGGTTTATGGGTCTGTTCAATGACGCGTACGAGGCGGTGGCCGAAGCTGTTTTGACGGTTGGCAAGCATGATCGTGCGCCCTACTACTACAAGCCGAGCGCGAAGGCGCAGAAGATCCAGCTTCAGTTGGAGAAATACGGCAAAGTCAAGGTCGTTGACATCCTCGACGCGTTGAACGAAGCTGCACAGCAAAATTTGATCGAAGTGGACCGCAAGTTGATATCGGTCGAAGCCCCCGCGTGGCTACACATCAACGAGAAACGCACCCCCGTTATCGCTCCCCGGCCGTCGTTCGAGAGGCTCGACTGACTCGGATACGAACGTGTCAAACAGCGTCGTCGTCGAAGTCCGAAGCGGATTAGCGTCACCGTCGAAGAACAAATAGCCCGCACGAAACCTCTGTGCATACAGGCTGATTGAGGCCCGCCCGGTGATCCGGGCGGGGCTTTTCCTGCCCGAGGGTGGGGCCGTTTCGGACCGTGCACTATGCACACGTGTCCGCGTGCGAACGCCACCAGCCGAACACATCGCTCGTCAGTTGTCGCGGTCCATGGTGCGTTCGATCAGTGCATTGACCGTCATCTGGTCGGCGACTCGCATGCTGCGCTCATAGGAACACACCCAGCAATGCCCGACACCTACCATGGCTGCCATGCTGTCGAGGCCACGAGCGACGAGCGCGTCGGCGCCACACACCGGGCATTGCTCCACATGTACCGGTTCGTCCGGGGCGATGAACGCCTCCGACGAATAGTCCAGGGCCACGCGGCGCTCGATCTCCCCCTCGTCCAGCGCGTTGTAGTAGCGGTGTGCCCGCTCGATCTCCGCGTCGCCGCTGATCTCGGCACGGTCCCACTCACGATCGACCTGCACCCAATGAAGGCTCCCCAGCGCCGGATGAGAGTCCAACGCCGCCAACGCCACCAGATGCTCTTCGTTCAACACCGTGTCGGTGTCGGTGCCGGTATCGCGGGCATGACGGATAACCTGGGTGGCGGCCACGGCGGCGCCCAGACCCTCGATATCGACCTCGGTGTAGGGGCGTGAATCGAATGGGCCCTGGACGGTGCCGTCGCCGGTGACCGGCGCGTCCGGAGCGTGTGGGACGCGGCCAGTGCCGTTGGTGCGCTCGCTGATGACCTGCTTCAGCAGCTCACTGGCCGAACGCACAACCTGCTTGCCCTTGACCGTCTTCATCTCCTCGCCCGGCCAGGTGTGTGCGACGATCGCGGCCAGCCCGTTGGTCAATGCCTGATCGAACGTGCCTTCCGCCCCGTCGGTCACCCGATCACCGGTCAACGCGAACGTGCACACCGCGTATTGCTGTGCCCGCCGAACCTGTACCGGATCCCTGTCACTAGTCACTGGTATGCCCCTTTGTGCGGCCAGCGTTCCGCGGCCGTGTGCTCTCACGCTCCGGAACCGATTCCGGTGCATACCCAGGGTTCACTACAAAGGTCCGCTGAGCTACCGGTTTCCAGCACCTTGAGGCCGCTGTGGACCGCATGGGGGGTGAGGCTGTTCGGCGAGATCGAATGTGGTTCTGCTGTGGCGCGGTCGGCATGCCTTCAGGGGTTGCGAGGCGAGGCCCTGACGGTGGCCCGCCGGATCCGGGGGGTGTAAGGTTATTCGAGTTCGGAATGCGAGTCATGCTCTGTGCAGGGTATTTGACGTGCAGATATTAGATGTCAAGAGGGTCGAGTTCCGCAGCGGATTAGCGTCTGGGAAGAAGTAGGCCATCAGGAGGGCGTTTGATCGCCTGGCCTGACGGCTGGTGGTGGCGCGATACACTCGTGGCTGTGCCGGAAGGTCGCCCAAGTATTCCTCGTCCGCTTCAGCGACGGGTGTTAGTCGAGGCTGGTCATCGGTGTGCGATCCCGACTTGCCACACGTGGCCTGTCGAGATCGCACACATAGTGCCGTGGGCCGAAATCCGCGAACATGCCTTCGATAACCTTATTGCACTATGTCCAACCTGTCATGTCCGGTATGACCGTGGGGAGATCGACCGTCTGTCTATGCTGCAGTACAAAGCGAACTTGACTGTACTGAATAGCCGCTATAGCGAAACGCCACATGTTATCGATCGATTCGGTAGTCACTTCACCCGCTCAAATAGAACAGCTCGTAGTGCGCGTCATGGGATGCGGGCAGATTTGGCTTCAGTATGTCCAGAGTTAGTCGATCAATGGCATCCCACGAAGAACGGGGCTATCACTTCGTCCGACGTGCGGATCACCTCGCGCTTAAAAGTGTGGTGGCGGTGTGTTCAGTGTGGCGGCGAGTGGCAGACGTCGGTTGAAAGCCGCATGCGTGGGAATGATTGCGTGCCGTGCCGTTCCGTGCGGTAGCGAGGAGGTGACGGCACACACTGCATCCGGCTGTCAAGATCCAGATGGACGACGGTCGCGACCGTGACTCTCGGCCGGACACCAAAGGATCCAGCTATCGGAGCAGTCTTCCTTAACCCTCGCCAGTGAATCCAAGGTCAGGCTCCAGGAGGGCTTCGATCTTTCCGCGTGAGCCGATCAGACCTGAAATAAATTCTTGGGTGGCTGGATCTACCGAGTAGATAACGACCCCCTTCAGTCCTCTCGTCAGCAGGACCTTGTAGGTGTTGCGTACCATGCGGTCGAAAATTGCGTCTGGTGTGGGAGCGCTTTTCGTGCCATTCAGAGCTGCATCCTTCGACTTTCTCCGTACCACCAGATACTCACCGTTATAAACGATGTCCGGGCCAAGGATGACCCCGGCCCAGTCGTACTCGAACCCCTGGGCGGTGTAGATGCATCCGACTTGCTCGAAACCGCGACGATCGGTTGCCCAGAACGAGGCCGGGGGTGCCACGCCAGACACAGCGCTGTCCTTCTTATTCCACGGCTTCGACCAGTCGCCGATCTTAACGTCGGGCACCAATGTCCCGTCGGCCCGCGGTTTGCTCCATGGCCAGCAGTACCCAGCAGTTATTCGTGCCTTCTCACCGCTGAGGTGCTTCGCACGGAGAAAATCCTCCATTTCCTGCGGTGAGTTCGCTACACGAACATCGAAGTCCCCGCCTGTCCACGGCGTCGGTTTCGTTGTCCGCAAGCCGAGCAGTTGTAGGACCCACTCGTCGTAGGCTGCGCTACCACCACAACGAAACTGACCATCGAGTTCGATGTGATGGATCCGGTATCCTTTCCTACCTGCATGCCGCACGATCTCCTCAACTGTTCCGACCTCGTCAGGGCGGACGACCTGGTGCTCGTCAAGGAGGAACACTGGCACTCGAGCAGCCGTCATCAATTCGTCCAGTTGCGGACGGCCAGTTCTGAGTTCCTTCTTTTGCCGACGAAACGTAGATGTTTTCCGGACCCGATGAGCCTCGTCGCAGATCAGTACATCGAGGCGGTTCGGCTTAGCTAGTGACAAGTCCCTGTAGTAAACGAACAGGTCCTTAAACTCTCGTGACCCCTTACCCGGGTACCGGCGCATCGTTTCTGTGATGGCGACCGAGCCAGTGGCATATAGCACTCGATAGTCATCCTCATCGTCGTTATGCAGGTCGAAGAGCAGAGATACCGCTATCATGCTTTTCCCGCTGCCGGGGCCGCCGGTCACGATGATCACGGTCTTGCCATCCTCCTCGGATGCATGCTTGACCTGGGTCATAACGTCTTCGTACGCAACGATCTGGTTGTCGATCAGCGAGTACTCAGTGCCGGTGCGCAACCCGTCAGTTGCAAACTGGATGAGGTCGGTTTTCTCGCGAATCTCGCTGGCAAGCAATCTATCCCCTGCGGCAACACCGGGTTTCGGGGCGAACTGACGACGCAAGTACTCTATGAGTTCGTCGCGTTGCTCGCCGGTGAACATGCGCCCCATGTCGTCCTGGCTCCGCGCTCGGAGTTCTCTCACCGAGGCTTCGTCGGCGTTGTGCAGATAGGCGACCCCGTGCACTGCCGTCGGGCGCTCGTGCAACATCTCAACGAACTGCAGCAGGTAATGGCAGTACCCGCGCACCTGGTCGATAGGGTGCGGTCTCACTCCGTACGTCCCCGGACCCTGCACGATGTGATCGCTACTCCACGCAAGCCCTACTTGGCTCCACTGCTTCAGTTCCACGACGACGTAGTTGTCCTCGCCGGTGTCTGGATGCAACCCCGCGAGAACCACATCAGCTCGAGCGCCGGATCCGGGCAGCTTGTACTCGATCAGCATCTCGATCTCAGCAAGTCCGGCGTCGACCAACACCTGCGCAAGTTCCGGCAGACTCCGATCCCAAGAGTTCTTCTCCTTCGACCCCGCACCCTGGTGCTTGGCGATGAGCGCCGACAGCCGCCGACCCCCCGGAATCCTCTTCAATGCGGCTTCCTCGACCGGAAAAGCCGACACTGCCTCCGCAGTCGATCGATACGGACCAAGTGTCACAGTCAACCCCAAGTGTGTGCGTGAAACAAGTTGCAACGGAACACTATTCGCGCGATGGCCACTCTCCGGCCATGCGCGATGAATGGATGTTAGCGCGTTGCTCGAGGGTCACCTACTTAGACCGGCGGTGTCTGTCGATCTTGCGTGTTTGACTGCCGATTGCGGCCACATCGGTGCTGTGGAACGTTGGCCCTCTGCTAGCTTCCTCGGCGGGTTCGTGCGCGACTCTGAGTGTCTGCTACAACGAGTCGATGGCCATCGAGCGGCTCCAAACCATGATCGCGCAGTTCGCAGCGCAACGAGAGTGGCAACGTTTTCATACACCGAAGAACCTTGTAATGGCGCTAACTGGGGAAGTGGGTGAGCTGTCCGAACTATTTCAGTGGCTCAATGACGAGGAGAGCGCGACGATCACTGCGGACCCAGCCCTGCGAGTGCGTGTCGAGGAGGAAGCTGCGGACGTGTTCATATACCTGCTGCGCCTCGCCGACGTGCTGGACGTCGATCTTGTTGCTGCAGTTGAGGCGAAGCTGCGGAAGAATGCTGAGAGATATCCGGTCAACCTCGTCCGCGGCCGGGCCGTGAAGTACTCGGAGTTGGACGGCGGCAGATGAGCAACTGACTCAATGGGTTCCCCAGGTGCCCTATCTCGTGTCAGTGTGGTCGCCTATCGTGTCAACGTGGCGCTCAGGGACTTGACGCGGGACACGGTCATCGCGGCGATCAACGAGTTCGACGCGGTCGGGCGTGAGCAGTTCCTTGCCAAGTACGGGTTCGCCGAGTCTCGGCGATTGTTCGTCGTGCACCAAGGCAGGTCATACGATTCGAAGGCCCTCGCGGGTGCCGCTCACGGCTACCTCAGCGGGCAGCCACCGTTGAAGGCCACAGAATTATCCGGCGGCTGGCGCCATGCGGCTGGCGTCCTGCAGCGTTTGGGATTCGACGTGGCCGAACGCGTTCCTACATCGACGGTCCACGACCTGGTCCGCGTGATCGACAAACTTCGCCCCGCCACCGTGGCGGATGGCCCGATGCTGAAACAGGCAGTGGTTCTGTTTTGGGCGATCGGTAGAGCGCAACGGGGAGAGAACCGTGTACTGCCGTGGAAGCACACCCACGCTGAACTCGTGCCTCTGCTGACCGCCCACCACAGACCCGGTGAGCGTCCCGAAGGACGCCCCGACTACCCGATTGCTGCGCTGTGTCGTGCTGGCCTCTGGACACTCGATGCCTCGAGTTCTATCCCTGCCGCTCACGGTGATGCGACGTTGCGCAGGTGGTTCGAGGAACAGCAGCCCGCAGGAGGGCTTCCCGAGTCGGTCTACGAACTCCTGCGCTTGTCTGGTCTAGCTCGAATGCAGATCGTCACCGCAATCATCGACAAGTTCTTTGGTGAGTTCGACTGCGCCGCCGTGATGAATGCAGTAGGCCTCGACGGTGACTCGATCGCCCACGACGATCCCGCGCTGTCTGACGATGCCCCAGGCGACGATGACCCCAAGCGTGAATACCAGGACTTGATCGAGCTGGTCAAGGTACATGAGCCGAGCACCCGCGGGAAGCGTCGCCCAGTAATCGCCCATGATCCGATCCGGCTGGCCGCTGCCCGGCGAGCTGTCATCCTCCGCAGCGGAGGGTTGTGCGAGAACCCCGCATGCGGCAAGCCGGCACCAGATCACACCGACCGAGGGCACCCAGTCCTCGAGGTCGATCATGTTTCCGACATCGCTACAGGCGGGCGGGATCATCCAGTGCAAATGATTGCGCTGTGCCCGGACTGCCATGCGGTCAAGACGCGAGGGCGGTCGCGCCACCAACTACGCGAGCGGCTCCTTGCCGCGGCAAGAGACCGCCACGAGGCCTGGACCGGAACTGTAGAGCTGGATGCGGGTTAGGTTGTTCGGCGTTGGGATGCGAAGGTGTCGCGCACCCGTGCAACCAGTGGATCCACGCAGGTTAGGCTGACGCGGTGAGGTTGCCCCAGATACTGCGAGCGGGTGGTATCGCTGCCGGTAGAGACTCTGCTGAGCTCACTTTGGGGTCCGGCGGCGGCTGATGTCGTATCGTTGGCGCCGGGCCGGGCGAGCCAACGCAGGCCCAGCCGAACGGAGAAGCCGAACGGTCAGGGATCCGCCCATGCGGCATTCCAGCGCGTTAGCCGGTAGGTCTCGGAGAATACGGAGTGGGAACTTCGCTGCCCCTTCCTAGAGCGACCAAGTGCGCGAAATCTGTCGGGGATGCGGTTCAAAATCAATGTATGACGCGCTTCACGCAGCTACGACCCTTCGAGACGGTAGCTCGGGACACAACGATCAACCGCAATCCGTGGTACTTCGGGCCTGAGCCTGATGACTACTGTCCATGTGGTTCTCGGCGGAAGGCGCGAAGCTGTCACCGTGCGCCCGATCACTCGTGGGTCGCACTGCGTCCCGCGCCGCTCATCACGGGTGAGCGCACGGGGTACGCCAACCCCAAGTGTTATGGCCGCGCAGCGAACGATTGTTCTGAGTCGATGACCCGTGAGCACTTCATCAGCGCCCACGTGCTCGAGCAGATTCGCGCCACCAGCGGGACGATCGAGGTTGGTGGAACCACCTGGATTCCTGCTGGCGAGTCACGGGCGGTCGGTATTAACTCGCTCACCGGATGGATGCTTTGCGCGCGACACAATCACGCCTTGAGCCCACTTGACGAGGTAGCGGGGCGTTATTTCGAGGCGATGCGGCTGGACGCAGTCAGTCTAATGTCGTACGGACCAGAAGGCGAGTTCCCGTGCGCATTCACGATGATCAATGGCCACATGCTCGAACTGTGGTTGTTGAAAGTGCTGTGGGGCGCAGTCGCAACCGAGTCGGTTCGTGTTTCGGGCGGAGCCGCGTACCGGTTTCGTCTTGGCGTCACGTCTGCGCAGCTCGCGGAGATCTTGTGGCGAGGGCATGAGTGGCCGCAGCACTGGGGATTCTACGTACCGACGGCTGCGGTGGATGGCTCTACGCGGATGTTGTCAACGCAAGTTCGCTTCGTTAGTGCTGGCCCCGAGATACTTGGCGGCGGGGTGACGATTGCTGGGCTGGAGTACTTGATCGCCTTCGAGCGCCCAGCCGCGCAGGTTGTTTTTCGGCCAGGAGCACTTACCTACCAGCGACGCGGGTATAAAAACTGGAAGATGGCTGCACTGTGTTGGTCCGAGGCTGGTCATGCACCGATCAACATCGTCAGCCAAGTTGCGCGGGGTGAAGATTGCTACTCGCCACCCAGCCCATCGCCGGGTGTTGTGAACTTGGAGAGATTTCAGCGTTAGAAATCTTTTCGAGGAGGCGATCATCGCGCATCGCGAAGAGGTCATCCCCCTAAACGATCGGGAGCAGCAACGAGGCCGCGACAACTGGCTGACAACGGCCAGCAGTTTACAGCCTTAGTCTCGCAGCAGAATAATGACAGATGTATACCGCAGCTTCGCTCAGATTGGAATCGTTCGTGAGGAAGTACGAAACCGAGATTGGTGTATCGCTTGTTGTTGTGCCGCAAATCGTAGGCCGTCAGCGCGATTTGGAACGCATGAATATCCCAAGAGAGCCATCATGCCATTTATATGTGGTAACCGAAACGCCTAGAGTATTAATTCCGCCTTCAACTGTTATGGCGCAAGGGAGCCTAATTGCGGGCGAAGCACGCAGGCAGGTAGAAGACTCTTTTGAATCCTGTGAGTTTCGTTTTAAGTATATTGATGGCAGCCAGTTGCAATGGAACTCGGAGTACCCCTATGAGGATTATTCAATCATTGATATTTCGTCGAATTCTACCATTCTCTCGGCCAATGCTCACGAGACTATCGCACATGGAAGCGAGGTAGCGGACGAATGGTGTGAGCATAATGTACTATATGTAGGGCAAGCATTTGGGCGGGCAGGTGAACGTCAAGCCTTCGATCGTTTGCGCAGCCACTCGACTTTGCAGCGAATATACGCAGAACGGAGGCCGGATAAGGAGGTTTGGTTGTCTCTATGCGCAATCACCGATGTGGCGATTCTTTATACCTCGCACCCTAGCGATCATGGCGTCGTGAGGGGAGGCGAGGATCTAGCGCATGCGCGAAAGGTTCACGAGAGGGTGAACAATCCCAGATTTTATGGCAGAGAGGGTGTAGCGCTGGCGGAAGCTGGTCTCATCAGATATTTTCAGCCCAAGTATAACCAGATTTTCAAGGACAATTTTCCGGATCCCAATCACGTATCTCTCGCGGAGTGCCTGGATTTGGACCTGCATACCTTGGTGGTGGAATTTCAGGGAATTTATACGCCATACTCATACGGAACCAATGCGATTGGTTATACTCAAAATCATTTTGCGCGGTATCCATTGTTTGCGGAAGACGGCCGAATGGAACTTTTTGATTTCAGCTGAGCTGCAGCATCATCGGTTGGATTCAGCGACTACGAGATGTCGATTTGTCCGGAGCAGGGTTTTATCCAACGGTTTCTTACTGCGCATTCCCGTGGCCGCTCACTCAACAGATGCCCACAACGTATGGGCCTGCTCCACGACTCCCGGGGTGTTGCGCGAGGTGTATACCGGGCGTGTGCGACGAGTGTGGTCGGGCGGTGGAGTAGTGCTGACGCTGAAGGCCCATAGCTGCCGGTCCTTCAGCCCGTGTCTAGGTGTAGGTCAGGCGACGATGCGGCACTTCGTCTGTTCCGCTTGTTCCAACTCGATAAGGGCTCCCTCCTTACGGCTCGCGCAGGCCCGCTACGGTCGTAGCATGACCAGTGCGGAGGCAGTTGCATGGGCTGAGCAGTTGGCCCGCAGGCACCTTGCACCTTTGCCGCAGCGACTAGCGCACGTGGAAGGGGTGGCGAGGCAGGCGGCGCGGGCCGCCGTCGTGGCGGATGATCCGTCGTTGCTAGTAGCAGCAGCGTGGCTCCACGACATCGGCTACGCCCCGGACTTGAAGCGAATCGGGTTCCACCCAGTCGATGGCGCGGACTTTCTACGCGAACGAGGGTTCGGCGATCGATTGTGCGGTCTGGTCGCGCACCACTCGTGCGCGTGTGTTGAAGCTCGTCGCCGCGGAGTGTCCATCGGATGGCCTGACGAAGAGTCTGCATTGCGAGATGCGCTGTGGTGGGCGGACATGACCACAACGCCAACCGGAGAGGTGACTGGGGTTCGTGAACGGATTTCCGAAGTGCAGGAACGGTACGGCCACGATCACGTCGTCTCACGGTCGGTTACAGAGGCTGCGCCGTATCTCATAGAGGCGGCCGACCGGACGGAAAGTCGGCTGAAGGCTCGCCTACCGTTCACGTGAAGTACGGAACTGCTGTACCTTCGAGGCCCGTACGGATTCTGAGCAGGATGGACGGATGGATATCCCGTTCGTAAAGCTTCTCCGGGGCAACCCATTCGACCTCGGTCGATTCCTCGCTCGGCCTTGGCGTGCCGCTGATCGGTTGAGCGCGGAAGCAAATGGAGAACTCCTGGCGGACCTCGCCGTCATTGTAGGCGATGACATGATCAGGGTCTGAGAATATACCGATTAGCTCAGTGACCTTGACGTCAATACCTGTCTCCTCATATACCTCCCGCACGACTGCTCGTGCCACTGTTTCGCCCGCTTCGAGGCCACCGCCGGGGATCGAGTACTTGCCGTTGTCGGTGCGACGAATGAGCAGTATCCGCCCTTCGTCGTCCTGGACCAGCGCGCTCACTGCCACCTTGATGCTGTTCGCGGGTGGGGCGGTCGGATCATGAAAATAGTCGGTCCGGCTCATGCGTGACTCCCGAAGTTGGCTTCGTAACTCTCGGTCCAGACCTGTTCGAAACTGGTTGTGTACGTTTCGAAAAGGTCGGCGGCTGGCAACAGCTTCAGGTGCATCGCCGGGGCGTATGCGCCCGGCTGCCCGTACACGTGCATGTTTACGATCATCTCGTCGTCGAACCGGAAAATCGAGTTGTAGAGCGTGGTCCGGTGGTAGCGGATTTCGACACCGTCGATCTCCGACAGCGGTTCGATGAGGGCCAAGGCATTGCGGATTCTCGCTGGCACGGTTCCGGCGGCCAGCCGTTCTTCGGCGCTTCGCTTGGTCGCTTCGTCCTCATCGGGATCACCGAACAGCATGCGTACTTTCAGACCGTCGCGGGTCTTCTGCCTGATCGTCCTAGCGAAGGATGGTTCTTCCGCGAGGAACAGGCCCGCCAGAACGAGTACGTCGACTCGTTCTGTCGCTTGCGAGAGCAGGCGTGTCCACACGTCGAGGGGGATCGAGTTCCGGTGCGGATACACCTGGAGCAGTTCTGACTGCGCCATCTCGATCCGGCGCTCCGCGGGCAGCGCTTCCGGCCATAGGTAGTTCTCCGTTTCGCGCACCATCGACGCGACCTTATGGCGGTGGCGGGGATAGGGTGTGCGGCCCTTCGTAATCCATCGTTCGACGGTCTTCTCGTCGACGCCGGTCGCTTCCGCGACATCGGCGAAATCCAAGCCATTGCGTAGCAGTGCTTCTCGGAGCCTGTCGTTCGGCATCGCAACCCCCTTGGGACGACTAGGGACGTCTTCACTGTACAGGAGACGTTCTATCGACGTCCACCCCTGAGGTCGCCAGCTACTGATTACGTCTGTCGATTTCCCGAAAAGTGAGGAATTGCAACGCATTTCCCTTACTTCTCGAAGGAGTGATCGACCATGTCGCACAAGACGTTCGGTGATGTCAGCGGGTCCGACGCCCGCCGACTGATCAGCCTCAAGACAGCGGCCAACTTGGTCGACGTCGATGCGAAGACGATCCGCAATTGGATCGCCGCAGGACACCTCCGTGGCTTCCGGATCAACGGCCACTTGCTGCGGGTCAACCACGCCGAACTGCTGGCGCTGGTTCAGCCGGTGCTCGCGCCCGTACCTGAGGACGTGGCATGAGCACCGCGAAGGCTGCGGACCAGCAGCAGAACGAGGCCGAGCGCTTGGCGGAGTACGTCGCCGAGATTGTCGCCACGGCGCCGCCTATCTCGTCCGATGCGCGTGCGCGTCTCGCGGCCGTCTTGGGCCGCAGTACCGATCGGAGGGCAGCGTGATGCGCTCCTTCGGCTTGGCCCTCGCTGCGGTGGCAGTGGGCTACACGGTGCTGACGGCGCCGGGGGTTGTGGGCTTCGTCCTGATGGTGTCCGGTGCGGTCTGGTTCTGGCGGGCGCAGCGTCGGTGGGGGGTGCGGCGATGAGCACTCAGTGGAGGCAGGACCCACCTATTCAGGGGTACACGGTCACGCATTTCGACCGCCGTGGCGGACACAACCCGTTGCATTCGATGGCCGGGCCGGAGTTCACCGGCACGAGCGCGGTGTTCGCCCCGCTGGGGTTGTTGCCGCCGATGGTGCGGCTGGCCGCGTTCGGTGTGCTGCTGCTCATCGGCATGGGTGGCTGCACCGCTGCGTGGATCGATCAGCAGGACTACGTGCCGTCGCCGAACATCTGCCGTCCGGTGGATGCCGGGGTTCCGCCTGAACCGGCGGGGTCGTGTGTGCCGCGGTCGCAGCTGCCTGAGGGGGTGGCGCGGTGAGCGCGCAGGATCACCGCCGGGAGCAGGCGGAGCTGGAGGCCGAGAAGGCCCGCTTGGATCTCGTCCACGGTGTGTTGGCCGACATGGTGTTCACCGCTGGCGACGTGTCGGAGGCGAAGGGATACCGCGACAACGACTTCGAGATGTCGAGGGCGCGGCACGTCGGTGAGCATCAGGCGCAGGTTCACGCCGAGCGAACTGTGGTGTGGGACCGGTTGCTCGACTACCGCCATGGTCCGGCGTTGGCGGTGAAGATCCGCGCCCAGGTCGCGGCTGAGCGGGACCGTTTGCGGGGGGAGCGTTCGCGTGGGATCGAGCGTTCGCGATGAGCCGTTTTCACGATCCGGATGGCAAGCGGTTCGGTATCCCGACGTGGCCGTGGGGTTTGGCGCCGCAGCATCTGCGGACACGGCGCCAGCTCGCGCGTGAGGGCATGAGCCCTGGTGGTGAGTACGAGGCGCAGGTGCTGCGGGCGCGGGGTGGTTCGCGGGGGCCGCTGAAGGCGCACCTGTACGACGCGGAATCAGCGGTGCCGAAGCGAGTTTCGAGCGAGGCGCAGCTGGAGGCATTGCAGCTGGCGCGGTGGACGTGCTCGGCGATGGCCGCGGAGCGGCGAGGGGTGGATGCGACGGAGATGCGCGAGTTCATCGCGCAGGCCCGCACCGACATCGCCGAGCGCCGCCGCGCGGCTGGTCACAGCCGCAGCTCGCGGCAGGGAAGGGAGCGAACCCGATGAACCACAAGAGGAAGGGGGGCGACCGCTACACCGCGTTGGAGCGGCGCCACCGTGCCCAGATCGTCGGGGGGCTGCGTGATCAGGGCATGTCCTACCGGCGGATCGGCGAGCAGCTGGGTATTTCGCTGCCTCAGATCGAGTCGTGCCTGGGTGAGGCTACGCGGCTGCGTGCGCAGGGGCTGACGAAGCAAGAGATCGCCGACGAGATCGGCATCCCCTACGGATCGTTGGGCCGGGTGCTAGCTGTGCAGGGCAGTAAGGGTCTGTCGGCTCAGCAGGATGCTGCGCTGGCCGCGCTGATCGACATGCACGGGATGCAGGTCGATGTGCTGGCCGAGTTCATGAGCTTCAGCAGCCTCAGCAGCGCCTACGACCTCGCCGACGCTCTGTTGAAGCGGCGGATGGTGCATCCGCTGCTGTCGGTGCAGCGCGGCCGGGCGTGGGTGTACCCGAGGCGCGAGGTGGCCGAGCGGTATCTGGGATGGCGGCCCAAGGACTGGAAGCCGCCGCTGATGTATGCCAACCACTACCGCGCCGTCGCTCAGGCACGGGTGATGCTGGTCGGTTCCGACCCGCAACTGTGGGTGTCCGAGCGCGTGCTGCGCCGCCGCGCCGAAGTCGCTGCCGCCGAGTCGAAGTCCGGGCACGTGGTGTTCAGCGACAGCCGGACCCCGCGCAAGGGACGCCCGCACGTGCATGACGGGCGGTTCCTCGGCGAGGTCGGCGGTCAGCACGGCTGGTGGGCGCTGGAGATCGAACTGAGCGCCAAAGATCGCGTCCACATGGACACCGCGCTCGCGGGCGCGATCCGCGCCGCTCGCGACAGCGAGGACGAGGCGGTGATGGGCCTGCTCTACCTGTGCCGTTCCCAGCGCGTCATCAACACCGTGAATGCGGCCTACCAGCGGCTTCCCCGCGAACTCGCCGCCGTCGAGCTGCTGTTCGCGATCGGCGACTTCGACGAGGAGTGGAGCCAGTTCCTCACCCGCCGAAACCAGGGCCGCGCCGCCCGCAAGACCCGGCGCCCGAACCTTCTTCTCACTCAGGAAGCGTCATGAGCAACTGCCAGCCGATCATCACTCCCCAGGACTGCCACCCCAACGGCAGCCCGCAAGTCCCCACCACTGGCCAGCCGGACATGCCGCCAGTGCAGCCGAGCGCCGATAGCGGCCCACTGGTGCCGGAAGCCCCGCCGATCCGCCACGTCGAAGGCTGGGATCTGCCGACGCTGGACTTCTCCGCGGTCGGTGACGCGGCTTCGACAGCGACGGTGTGCGGTGTCGTGATCGTCGCGATGCTGGTCATGATCGTCGCGGTCGCGGCGCGGTGGCCGTTGGCGCCGCACCGGTTGCGCAACTTCGCGATCGGGTCGCTGCTGCTGCCCGCGGCGTCGGCGATGGCCGGTGGATCGTGGATGACGCCTGCTTCCCTGTTGTGGTCGGGTGCGGCGCGGGGCGCCGAGGGTGACCTGGGTGGGCTGCGCACGATGGTTGTGCTCGGTGCCCCGGTGGCCGCGTTGGCGGCGACGTACTGGTGGGCGTCGTTCGTGCACAAGACCAACACGGTCGGGTTGAAGAACCTGGGCCGTACTGAGCGGGTGCAGGCGGCGCTGGCCGCGCGGCAGTTCGCGGGGGCCGCTCGGGCGGCGCGGTCGGTGGGTGCTCCGTTCACGACAACGGACGGGATTGTGCTGGGGCCGCTGGCGGACCGGCGTTCGGCGAACCCTTTGGGTTTGTGGTCGGAGCTGACCGCGCGGCATCAGGCGTGGATGGTGGTGCCCCACAAGGAAGCGCGTCGCCAGATGGCCGCGTTCGGCACGACTGGTTCGGGTAAGACGGAGCTGATCAAGCGGTATGCGGTCGGGATGCTCGAATACGAGTGGAACGCCTGGCAGCGGTGGAAGGACGTGCCGGGCATGCGGGGCAAGCACCCGCGCCCGCTGCTGGTGGTCGTGTCCTGCAAGGGCGGCAACGACGACAAGGTTCTCGGCCACGAGTTGCGTGAGATCGCCCAGCGCCGCGGGATCGCCGCCGACCGTATCGCCGAGGTTCCCCACGACGCTCGCCTGGATGTGTGGGCGATGCGTGCCCGCGACCAGCGCGCGGTGCTCGGCGACATGCTCAACGCCGGACAGGCGTCGACGTCGGAGGGCCAGCATTTCGACGAGCTGCGCCGCCGCATCGTCTCCCTCGTGGTCGATGCCCCGGCCGGGCCGCCTCGGTCGAGCCGGGAGTTCTTGCAGCGCTTGAATCCCGAGACGTTGCTGGATCTGTGGGGCAACGCCCCGGATGTGAAGCGGATGGTCGAAGCCCTCCAGTCGGAGAAGGTCGACCAGCTCGCCGACATGCTGATCAAGGCATCCAACCTGTTCGACAGCCTCCAGGGTGAGGACGGGCGGATGGTGTTCGACGGCGGCGTCGACCTAGACGACCTCGACGTGCTGTATGTGACCGTGCCCGGCCTGGACAAGGACGCCGCCCGCGCCCAGGTCGCCGCCATCCTGCGGATGCTGATGCAGCGCGCGGCCCGCACCGCCAAGGACCAGCGTCGCAGCGTCACCTTGATCATCGACGAGCTGAGCGCGCTCACCACCGGTCAGGGCTCGATCGGGCTGGAAGAGGTGTGCGAGCGGGGCCGCTCCCAGGGCGTGAGCGTGCTGTTCGCCGCCCAGAGTCCCGAGGGTGTCGCCGGGGATCAGTGGGCGCTCGACCGGATCTTGAAGTCCTGTGCGGGTGGGGTGCTGCTCGGCTACGTCGAGAACGCCGGAGAGCTGTGCAAGCACTTCGGGTCGGTCCGGCACATGCTGCCGTCGCGGCACCTGATCAAGGGTCAGCGCACCGGCGACGAAGGTCAGGTGTCGGTCGGTGAGAAGTGGCTGGTCGACCCCGACCGCGTCCGCCAGTTCGACACCGGCCAGTTCGTCTACGCCAAGGCCGGACGCGTCCAGTTCGGGCACGTCGTGCCCGTCGACCCCGCCACCGTGCGCCCCCTGCCCGGCACCACCAGCGCCGATCCCCAGGCCGAGACCGTCACCGCCGACGCGATCGCCTGAATCCCCCGATTTATCCGAAACCCATTGAAAGGCAAACCCATGCGCATCATCCGACCCCACGACGACGACAACGACGACAACGAGGGCCAGCGGCGGCCCGACCCCGCCGCGACACCGACCGATCCCGCGATTGCGGGCGAGCTGTTCGCCGACGAAGTCGAGGACTGGCTGGCCGGTATCGCCGACCTCGACACCACCCCGACCACCGCACCCGCACAGACCGAACGACCCACCGCCGACACCAAGCCGGTGCGCCGGGCCGCGCTGACCGTCGTGCCCGACCTCGACGATGAACCCACCGAGCAGGCCACCCCCGTAGTGGCGCCGGTCCCGGCGCGGTCACGGGCGCAGACCGCGCGGCGCACCGCGGCAGCTTCCGCCGTTGTGGTTGGCGCAGCCGTGACCGCCGGATGGGGTGAGGGGCCGCTGGTGGTCGGTCCGCTGGCCGTCTACGGCGGCGCGTGGGTGGCCTACCTGTGGTGGAACGCCGCCTACCGCCCGCCCCTGCCGCAGGCCATCGGCACCGTCACCGCAGGTATCAGCCACGCCGTCGCCGCCGTCGCGACCGCCATCGTCGGGCTGCTGCGAGCCCTGGTCGAACGCCTCGACCGTGCCCGCACCCAGCACGAGACCAACCGCACCACCCCGGCCCAGTAACCAACCATAAGAAAGGAAAACCGTTGAGCACCAACCGAACCCCCGACGACCCCATCCGCACCGCGCCGGTTGATCTGTACGAGCGCCTGCACAACGTCGACGACCAGCTGTTCCAGCTGCGCCGCGAGATCAGCGAGATCCGCCGCGAGTACGCCGCCCTGCGCCGCCACCCCGACGCGTTGGCCGTCGACAACCTCGGCGACCCGCTCGACCCCGCCGACGCCGCGCTCGGCGCGGAAACCGCGCTGGCGATGGCCGACGAGAAGTTGGACGCCGCCGACCTCTTGCTGACCCGCGCCCGCAGCCGGTACGCGACCCGCCTCAAGCTCACCGACGCCGCCGCCGACGAACTCGACCGCCGACGCAACCGCGTCGAGCGCACCCGATGAACACCGAAAACACGCACCAGAGACAGGAATTCAACGCAATGACCGACCGTAGCACTGAGGACGAGATGATCGCCGAGGCCCGCAAGTTCGCGCGATCACTGCCGGAACTGACCCGCCTGCACGCCCAGGCCCGCAACTTCTTGGAGCGCCGCAAGATTCGCAAGGAGATCAGCCGGACGCTACGCGAACAGCGCCGCGAGGCCGAGGTGATGCGCAAGCACCAGCTGACCTGGACCAGCCAGGCTATCGACCGCTACCGCGTACACGTCCAAGCGGTCGCCACCCGCGCGAACGACCCCAGCGTGGACCATGACCGGCGCGCCCGCGACGCTCACGCGCTGGCCGAGCACCGCAACCGCCTGGCCCGCGGCTTCATCGGCAACGAGCACCTGACCCGCACCGAGCAGGGCATAGCCCTCGACGGGTTGGACTCGGCGACGATCTTCCCGCATTTCAAGGTCGGCAACCTCTTCGCCCAAGCGCACAAGGTCCGCGGTATCGACGCGCTGCGCTACCGCGCCCACGTCGCTCGTGAGACGGTCAACGCCCGCCAGCGGGCCGAGGCGGAGCGTGAGCAGGGCTGGCAGCAAAGCCTGGACGCCGCGCACCGCGCCAACGCAGAGGAGTCGCTGCTGGCGCGTATCGACGCCGCCCAAGCCCACCGCCACCGCTACACCGCGGAAATGACGTGGACCGACCCGGACGGCGGGAAGCTGACCGAATCCCGCTCGTTCGCCACCGAGCACAGCGCCACCAGCTGGTTGCAGCGCAACATCAGCGGCACGTCGTGGTCGGACGGCACCACCCTGGCGGTCGAGACCCGCGACACCAGCAACGCCGCGAAGCAATACGTCGACTATGGCCGCCCCGAGACCGTCGCCGACCAGCTCGCCGACCGCGAGTCGGTGTTGCGGGAGCGAACATTGTCCGGGCAGGTTCACCGCGAGCAGGCCCCGCGGCAGCGTGGGAACGCCGACCGCGAACGCCCACCCGACACCGCCGGTGTTGACCGGCTGGAGCAGGTGGAGCGCCAGTTGAACGACATGGCCGCCGACCGGGACCGGCTCGAAAGCCGGGTGGGGATGCTGCAACGCGGCCTGGATTCGGTCACCGCCGACCGCGACGAGATCCGCCGCAAACTCGACACCGCCGAAGGGCACATCGAGGCGCTGAAGAACCGCAACCTGCGCCTCGCGGCCGAGATCGGCGAAGTGCGGGACCGGCCAGGTGTCGAGCAGTTGACCGCCGAGCGTGACCAGCTCAAGCAGGAACGCGACGAAGCGGTGCGCAAGCTCGTGCAGTCCACGCCCGAGCGCGAACGCTACGGCAACCGCCAGCACGGCAACGGCAACGGTGCGGCGCCGGAGCCGACCGCGGAGGCGGGGCGGCAGTCCGGCGACACCGGTCCGGTGGGCAAGCGTGCCAGCTATTTGCGCGACCTCACCGGGACCGGTCGTGAGCAGGCCGGTCCGGACACCGAGTCGTGGCCGCGTCCGGAGCGGAACGGCGACGGCCGCAACGGTGTCGAGAGGAGCCGTTGATATGGAACGCGAGCACGAGGAAGCGATGCGTATCGAGTTCGCCCGCTACACCCAGCTCGGCGAAGATATGCAGCAGCCGACCGCGACCGAGGCCGACCGCGACCGCATCATCGCTCAGCGGCGCGAGATCGGTCAGCGGTGGGTCGACGGCCCGCACGCTGAGCACTGGGGCTACCTCGAGGACGCCTACGAGGATTGGCGGCGCTCGCCGGAGCCGATGTTCCGGCTGGTGGACAACATCGTCTACAACGACGGTGCTGGAGCGACAGAGCTGCAATACCGCAGCTTGCAGCACTCGTTGCATCTGGCGATCCGCGACAGCCAAACCGTCCGCGACGCCTTCCACCGCCACACCAACCCCGACATCGAACAGCAGCAGCCGCAGCCCGTGCGTGGGCGCGGTGTGCAGCGGGGGCGGTGAGTCATGCACATCGAGCACGAGGAAGCGATGCGCGAAGCGTTCGCCGAGGTCGACCGGTTGTCGCGGTTGCGGGACCGGCCCGGCGCCAGCGAGTCGGAGATCCACAGCCTCTACGCCCAGCAAGAAGCTATCGACCACGGGTGGCGCAATGGGCCGCATCCGGGGGAGTGGAAGTACCTGAAGGACGTCCACGACTTGTGGTCGCGCTCGCCCAGTGCCGTGCGGCGGATGTTGTCGTTGCCGGGCGCAGATGCGTTGAACGGGGTGCAGCGGCGCAGTATCGAGCAGGCCCGCATCCTCACCGCCGCTCAGCGGCCCGAGATCGAGCGGGGGCGGTGACGATGCCCGAATCCGCCCCGCAGCAGGGCCGTTCCTACGAGGTCGTTACCGCGGCGTTGATTCGCCGGGTAGGTCCGGCCAGGTGGCCGCGGGAGCCGCAGCAGTGGACGAACTACCTGTGCCCGGTCCATGAGGGCGACGGCCACCACCACAACCCCAGCCTGGGTGTGCGGTATGACCCGCGGCAGGGCAAGACGATGGTGCGCTGCTGGGCCCGCTGCGACGACCAGGACGTGCTCGACCGCATCGGGTTGCGGGTGCGTGACCTGTGGGACCGGCTGCCCGAGCGCACCAACCAGCAGGGTTCTGCTCGTCGGCCGCACGCGGGCGGCGGGCGGCCCGCCCGCCCGGTCAGCGTCGCCTCGCCGGTCGAGAAAGCCATTCTCGCGGCTCGGTTTCCGCTGCCCGCCAAGCGGGATCTGGGTGCTCAGATCGGGGAGCCGGAGCCGGTGGACACCTACGTCTATCGGTGGCCGGGCGGCCGTGTCGAGGGCGCGGTGGTGCGGCTGCATACCCCGCACGAGCACGGGCACGCCAAGAGCTTCTACCAGCGGCGCTGGACCGGAACGGAGTGGGTCAATACCGGTTTCGCTCCGCTGCCGTGGCAGCTGGGCGACGTGCGCGAAGCGCTCGACGCCGGGCGTGAGTTGTACGTGTGCGAGGGCGAGAAGGACGTGCAGCGAGCCCGCCAGGCCGGGCAGCTCGCGACGTGCAACGCGATGGGCGCGGGGAAGTGGACCGACGACCACGCGCGCTGGCTGCGTGGCGCTGGCCGGGTGATTGTGGTCGCCGATCGTGACCGGCCCGGCTACCGCCACGCCGCCCAGGTCGCCGAATCCCTCGCCGACCGCGTCGGCGAGGTCCGGGTGTTGCAGGCCCGCGACGGCAAGGACCTCTGTGACCACCTCGACGCCGGGCACGACCTCGACGAACTGGAACCGGTCTGCTACCTCGACCGGCCCCGATCCCCGCGCAGCGTCCACGACCTGCACCCCACATCGAGCAGCCGCGGCCGGCCCGACCGGACCCGCAGCCGCTGAACACCACAACAGGAAGGACCCCATCCATCATGAGCAGCAACACTTTCGGACAGCGTTTCCGCCGTGCCGCGCGCCCCGCGTCGGCGTTCACCAAGACCAGCAAGCCTGGCACCACCGTCTACGGCCGCATCGTCGCCGCCGTCGAGGAACCCAAGCTGAAGTTCGGCGGGGCGCCTGGTGAGGTCGAACTCGACGAGGACGGCCAGCCGGTGATGCAGACCGTCGTCACGCTCGACACCGGCGCCGGACCGCGCAACCTGTATGTGTCGTGGCGCATGGAGCAGGCCATCGGGCTGGCGCTGGAGAACGCTGGCAGTGAGGACTTCGAGATCGGTGCGACCCTGTCGGTCACCTACACCGGACCCGACCCGGAGTACTCGCGGGCGCGGCTGTTCACCGCTGTCTACACCCCGGCCGCCGCGAGCAAGGGTGCGTGAGCCGTGACCGGACTCGACTCCGGTGCGGACGTGGTGCGCAGCAGCGATCCTGCTGCGCACCGCAGCGCACCAGACAGTGCACAGGCCGGTGCACGGACCCGCGAGCAGGTGTCGGCGATCCGGTTCTTCTGGGGTGAATTGCTGTTGGTCGCGGCGATGTCGATCGCGGGCAACCTCGTTCACGCATGGATGAACGCACCGGACGGCAAGCAGCCGGTCGCGGCGTTCGTCGCCAGTTTCCCGCCGATCGCGTTGCTGGCAGCAACCCACGGCGTCGGGCTGCTCGTGCGCGCCCAGAACAAGGCACACCTCGCGTACTGGGCTGTTGTCGCACTTACCGCCGCCATCGCGGTCGGCGCGTTCCGGCTGTCGTTCGACGCCCTGCGCGAGCTGTCGATTCAGGTCGGGATGAGCGGACACCTGGCATGGCTGTTCCCCCTCATCATCGACGGCGCCATCGGACAGGCCACCGTCGCCCTGCTGGTGCTCGCACGCACCGACCACACCAGCGCCGAACCGGCGGTGCGCACCGAGCCGGAACCAGCGCAGCGGGCCGAGCCGGTACGCACCGTGTCGGTGCGTGAGGTTCACACCGAGACCCGGTCGACATCGACCGAACTCACCGCGCATCAGCCGTCCCCGGAGCTGCGCACCGCCGACCAGTCCGCGATCGAAGCCCCTACGCAGCACGCAGCGGTGCCCGGTGCGGAGGTCGACCGGTGGGCGCGGGTCGCCGAAGTGCTGTGCAGCGCTGACCCGTCCGGGCGGCGTGACCCGGAGAAGGTGACCGAGATCCTGCGCCTACGTCACGAACAGAACTGGTCGCACGCGCGCATCGCCGAGCACGTCAGCCTCAGCTCGTCCTCGGTGACCCGCACTCTCACTGCGGCCCAGGAACACATCCAGGAAGGAGCCCACTAGTGACCAGCGTGGTCAACCTCCGACTGTCCGGCGACGCCGATGCCGTCGCCGCAGTGACCGCGATGCTCATCGCCGCAGGATTCGACTTCCGGCTCGGTGAACGTACCTACCCCAACCGCAGCGGATTCGGCGTCCGCGCCTACGGCGAAATCGCCATCAGCATCAGCAACGGCCGCACGTAACCGGCCGAGAAGCAGCACTGACAACCGCATACGAGTAGGCCCCGCTGGCGTCGCCAGCGGGGCCTACTCGTGGTCTCAGGGCGGGAAACCGATCCGGATCTGATTCGGACCTGATCCGGACCTGATCCGGACCTGATCCGATTTTGATACGACTCCGCGTCCGATCAAAGTCGGATCAGAGAACGTCAAAACATGCGCTGAGCTGGGGTGTTTGGCGTCGTATGCGCTTGCGGCGGGCCGAGTCGTCGGTGAGGACGTCGGCCAACCCCAGGCCGCGGGCCATGTCCAAGGTCGCCTGCACCAGGTGATGGGTGA
>NZ_JBSGIB010000033.1:0-63660 GCF_053604885.1 Nocardia sp. NPDC003999 | reverse complement strand
AATTCGTCGACCCGAATACCGCGGCACCCCCCACCAACGGTGGAACAGGCAGTGGCGGCGGAACCGGAAACAACAACGGCGGCAACGGCAACAACAGCGGCGGAGACAACAACAACGGCAAATCCAACGCAAACGGAAGCGGTGGCACCGGCGGCGGATCCGGAAGCGGACCCGGCGGCAGCGGCAACGGATCGGGCGCGGGTTCGGGCAGTGGAAACGGCGGGTCCAGTGGAAACGGCGGCACGAGCGGCGCACCCTCGGGCGATCCCGGCCAGGGTACCGGTCCGAGCGGTGCCCCCGGGACCGGCGCCAGCGGCGCTCTCTCCGCCTCCGAGATGCTCAGTATGTTCTCGGAGGTGTTGCAGCTCATCACTTCCGGCATCACGACTCTCGCGCAGCTCGGCAATCAACTTGCCGCCCAGCTCGGCCCGGGATTGCAAGCGCTGACCAAAGCTGTCGAGGACGGCACCCTGACGGTGAAGCAGGCATTGGCCGAGGCTGCCGAGCGGATCGGCGAGGATATAGCTGAGGTCGAGGAGCTACTCCTCCCACCGGGTGCGACCGGGCCGGTCGACTCGCGGGCGCTGTTGCCCAGCCCGAACGAGGCGCTCGAACTACTTCAGCTGGGGGTACCAGGACGTGCGGCGGGCAATCAGCCCGCGGTCTTCCAGGATTTCACGACGGCGAGGTCGATCGATGACGTCGTCGGCGAGCCCGGATCGGCGGGCGTCCCGGGTATCGCGGCGGAGGGTGGCAACTGATGGCACGGACCTGGCGCCTCACCGGCCTCGAATACCTGGTGCTGCGTGAGCGACTGGTGGGACGCCGCACGAGCTGGCCGTTCGCCTACGTCGCCGACGTGAAGGGACATTTCGACTTCCAATTCGTCAAGGCTCGGGTCTGGGGTGAGCTGCAGGCCGCGTGGGACCCGGCGCTGGCCGAGGCGATGGTGAAGTCGATGCAGGCCGATGTGCGGATCGCGGTGCTCGCCCATGATGACAGCGCGCCCCATGATCTGGCCCGGCAGTGGACGATGGCGGGCAAGCTGTTCGGCGACCGAGCGATCCTGGTCGAGGGATTCCGCGTGCGGTCGCCCTATAGTCACGACGAACTGGTGATCACCGAGTGCGATGCGGTGGAGCTCGCACGAGTGATCGTGGACAAGCTTCCCCCGATGGCGGCGGGCGGCCAGTCGCAGGTCGAATTGCTGAGCTCGACGGCCGAGCCCGTGTTCGATCACTGGCACGGTCGCAGTTCGCTGTACGACGAAGGCGACCGCGATGTCGACACTCGGAGCCGAGGGTGGCAGGCCGCGCCGAAATCCACGGTCGGCCGGATCGAGATCACGCACGGTCACTCGAATTTCGGCCCGCGCGGGCAGGTGACCAAGTGGATCTTCTGGGAAGACCATCCCGGCGATGGCCGCTACATCGTCGATGCCGGGCCGCCGGTGGCCGCGGTCGCGACCGATGCCGAGCGGCTGGTGCGGCTCATCGAACGGGAATGCGGTGAACTGCAGCGCGTCCGGGGGGACGAGTCGCGCGGTGGAATCTCGCGGCTCAGCGTCTACGACGACGGCCGTTGAGATGACCGATCCGAACTGATTGCGCTGATAGGAGTTGCGACATGGCACTTGATTCCGATGTCTCGGACAACACCAAATGGGCGAGCTTGGGCGGCGCGGAGCTTCTGCTCGAGGCGGGGACGGCGCAGAAGTGCGCACAGCACGTCGAGGACATGCTGAATGTCGTTGTCGGCGTGCACAGCTGGGTGCAGGGCAACTATGAACGCGCGAGTCCGGTGTTCGCCGCGTGCGCCTCGGGGGTGCAGATGTGGGCCCTGTTCAACTCAAAGATCGCCACCGAGTTGCTGGAACGCATGGATCGGCATCGCAACATCCTCACCAATATGGGCAACACGTTTCTCGCCGCGGGCAAGAAATACGCCCTTACCGAGCACAACTCGGCCGTGAGCTTCGAGGGGATCTCCTTCGACAGCCCGCCGGGCACGCCACCCAGCGGAGCGCCCAAATCGGTGAAGATTCCCCGACATTCGAACAAGCCGGATACCACGACGCTCTACGACCCGGCCTTGTTCTGGCCCGAGGCGGGCTCGCAGCTGGATTGGTCGATTTTGTACAACGTCGGCCAGTCGATCAATGCGCAGGCGGTCGCCGACGCGGGTGGTGTGTGGTACTGGCTGTCCAAGGGGTTGGACCGTGGTTTCGACACCCTGCGGACCACCATCGCCGGTGCGTCGGATCAATGGACCGGCGCGGGTGCGGACGCGGCGATTCTGGCGACCACGCAGTACGTATTCGCCTCCGAGCAGCTCACGACGGATATGAATCTGTTGGGTGACTCGCTGGTGTTCAGCTCGGGCTGGCTGCAGCGGACGAAGAACGGCATGCCGCAGACCCCCGAACCACCGCCCTCGACGACCAGGACGCAGAACGACGCGGACCTGCTCCGGTTCCAAGAGCATTTCCAGACGCATTACACCGAGAACTACACGCATTTGACGACCCATATCGTGGCGCTACCTCAGCCGAACGAGGTGGTGACGCCGAGCCTGAACGTCGGCGGGACCGCGCCGATCGAGGCGCTCGACACGCCCGGTGCAGACGGGTCCGGCGGTGATCCCGGCGACGAGCCGCCGACCGGCCCTGACGACAACGGCGGTGACGCGACGCCCGTCGGCGACAATCCGACGGGCGGTAGCAACCCGCCCGTCGACGGCGACGATCCCTCCTCCGAGCTCCCGAATCCCCAAACAGAAACGGGACCGAACACCTCGAACCTGCCGGAAGGGCTGAAGGACAAACCATTCGAGACGCTGAGCAACCTGCCCGACGACCTGACCTCGAAAGAATCGGGCAGCACCCCGTGGCTGATGAATTCCGCCCTCCTGCCACCAGGAAACGTCCCGTTCGTCGGCAAGGGCGGTGGCGGCGGAGGTGGGACCGGTCGCGTATTCGCCCTGGAACAGCTGAAAAACCAGGAGGCCAAGCTGTTCCCCCGCCTCACCGCCGTTCCGGACGAGAAGTTGACCGGACGGGCCGGACCCGCTGGTGGGCGCGAACCGGGTGTCCCGTTCGGCGGTCACCCCGGCCGCCCGAATGGCGAGGAGAAGGAGAAGAAGCGGTCCGAGCTGCTGGATTCGACCGAGCATCTCGACGAGGCGCTCGGGCAGCCGGGGCTCGCGATCAGACCGGTGCTCGATCGGTGAGCCGCACCTGGCAGCTCACTGATACGGAACTGATCGCCTTGTGGGACAGGCTGTTTCAGGACCGGCTACCGTTGCCGCTGTTCGCGCTGAATCGTGGCGACAACACGCGGGGCTGGGCGCGACTGGCGGCGGCGGCGCTGGCCGGGCTGGACGAGACGGCTGACGGCGCCCTGCACGACGCCCTCACCCGGGTCGCCCATGCCGATATTCGGGTCACAGCGGTGGCGTTCGACCCGCGCGATTGCGGCGACCCCGCAGGCCGGCTTCGCCTGGTCGGAGCCCGGCAGGGCGACGTGGCGGTCCTGATTCGCCAGCTACCCGGCGAAACGCGGTGGCACAGTGGCGGTTATGTGATCACCAGTGGCGATGCCGATCGGCTCGCCGGTGCGGTGGTCGGCGCGCTCCCCGCCCGGGCGGCCGGGCGGGGGCCGGATACTCCGTTGATCACCAGCCCGGCGAGCGCGGAGGCCGACCACCACTACGGCCGGTCTCCGGTCTACGACAACTATGCGGCCGATCGCGCCAGCGCGGCGTGGCTGCGACGGCCCGCAGAGCGGCTCGGAGTGATCGAAACCCGTATGGGTAGTTCGATCTTCGGGCCGCGCGGCATCACGCCCTACCGCATCGAATGGCGAGATCTGGTCGATGACGGCCGCTACGCCGTCGCCGAGACGGCAGGACCGGTCGCGACAGCGGTCGATCGGACGGCGCTGGCGTCCATGATCGCCGCCGATATCGCGACCGTGTCACAGACCATGGAGGACGAGCGACGTGTCTGAACAACCCCCGAGAATCGACGCCGAGTGGTCCGCGGACTCGATGTTCGGCGCGACGATCCATGAGAGCCCGGTTTTCGACGGGGCCGAGGCCGACCCGGAGACGACGCTCGATCGGGACGCGCCGGAACTGGAAGCACCGAAATCTGATTTCACGCCCTATTCGACCGGCGAGGCCGCACTGCGCGGTGGCGACATCGTGGTGAGCGCGACCGATTCGGCTGTGCCGCTGGCGGTTCGGCTCACCGCCGACCAACTCCGGCGCGACCCGGACGATCTCGGTGACGACATTCTGCGGCTGTGCAAGCTCGCGGCCAACCGGGCCGGCTTGCTCCGGCGTGCGTACCTGGCCGAGATCGGTGTCCCGGAATCGGCGCTGGACCTGCTCGAACTGCCGTCCCAGGACGCGGTCGAACACTACGAGCTCGCAGCGGAATCGGAGCACGGGTACGAGCCGCACAGCTGGCTCGACCGGGATGGAGATTCGTGGTGACAGATTTCGCTGCCCTCGAGGCGGGTGCTCGCGCACGACTGGATCGGATGCGACGGCTCGCCGCGGATCTCGCCGCGATCCGGGTCGACCACACCGATGCCGAGGGGGTCATCACCGTGTCGGTGGACGGGGTGGGCCGACTGCTCGATGTCCGTCTGACACAGGCGATCGCGATGCTGTCGCCGTCCGAGTTCGAACGGGTGCTCGTTGCCACCGCCGCTGCGGCGGTGCGGCGGGCTTTGGGAGCGCGCGGACAACTGATCGACGAATTCAACGGTCAAGTGAACAGCTAGCGCTGCCCTGCCCGCAGGGACGAGTCAACGGGCAGGTGAACAGCCGGGGTCGCCGCTCGCGCACCGCTTGCGGACACCGCGGCCCGAATTAGATTTCTGACGCGAGCCGTCTAGGTATCGAGATCACAGAACCAGCCCAGGAGGGTACCGCGATGAACGTCCTCAATGTGCAGCCGCAGACATTCCGCCGATACGGCGAGATTTCGGACGGGATGGCGGCGACGGTCGCCGTCGCGGGGGCCGTCGACCAGGCCGCTGTCATAGCGGCCATCGCTCCGACCTTCGGGTTGATCGGTCACGAATTCCTGACGAGTTTCGCGTACGCTCAGGCCAACCACTTCGCCGCACTGACCAAGCTCGTCGAAATCCTCACCACCACCGCCGATACCGCGCGGGTGGCGGCGGCGTCCTATGAACTGACCGAGCAGCACAGCGTGGCTTCGTTCGGTACGCTGACGGGCGCCGAACAGTGACTCCCGCGCAACCCTCCGCGGCGCCGCTACATCCGACCGTTCTCGACGCGCTCCGAAATACGCCGGCTGCTCCGTTTCTCGATCAGCCGACCCAGCAGTTGCTGGCCGGCATCGGCTTGCCGCAGTTTCCCACTCTTCCACCGCTGCCGGGTCTGCCGGTCCTCCCGCCGCTCGACCCGGCGGCACTGTTCAAACCGGTAACCGACCTGATCAGCGGCTACGGCAACGGCAACCTGGGCGCGGGGGAGTTCGATCCGCAAACGTTGATGCGGAATGTCACCGACGCGGTGCGCACCGCGATGCAGCTGGCCTCCACGGGCATTCAGCTGCTGCAGTCGATGGAGAGCTCAGGGGCAACGGCGGCGACGGCGGCGGCGGTCGACACCGTGGCGACGTCCGCATCGATCTCCGAGCAGGCCGCGCGGATCAACCTGACCACCGGCGGCGCCGCGGGCACCGTCGCTGCCGGATATGCGCAAATGGCGGCGGTAGCGACGCGTTTCGCGCTCACCACCGCAGCGCTCGGGCCCACGCTGGTGACGCCGCCCGGCCAGGCGGCGCTGCTGGCCACCGCCATCGAGGCGGGCACCGAGGCGACGGCGATCACCGCCCAGACCAAGGCGCAGTTGCTGGCGCAGTCGGCGGAGATGACCGAGGCGGGCAAGCCGGTGCCGACTCGCAGCCCGAAACATGCGGACCTCGGCAAGGTCCAGCGTTCGCTCACCCAGACGGTTTCGGCGGCCGGTCCCTCGGCGCCGGATGTGTCGGCGGTCGGTTCGCGGTCCTCCCCGGGATCGGCGTTCGCCACCGCCGGGGTCGCGCCCTCCTCGCCGAACCAGCCCACCGTGACGCAGTTGCTGTCGCGATTGCAGCAGGTGGTGACGCCGTTGATCTCGGTCGCGCAGACCGTCGGGAAAGAGGTCCCCGCGCAGTTCCCGGCCAAGCCTGGCGCCGACCCCGCGGCGCCGGCTCCGACGCGCTCCGCTGCGGCAGCCGTGCCGGTCGGGTCGACGAGTGGGGGAGCGGCGGTCGCCCCGGCGGCGGCTCCGCTGGGCGTGTGGCAAACCGAAGGCGTCATCACGGTGACCGCGAGCCCGATCGGCACGCCGCTGATTTCGGCGTCGGCCTCCACGTACTCGCATGAAGTACTACCGCCTTTCGCACCCGGTGCCAGCTCGATCGGCGACGACCGGGCACGCCCGGGGGGCGGCCGCCAGGAGTCGCCTGTCGATGCCCGCTATGGCGACGAACTGGTCGGAGGCGGCCTGCCCGAGACCGCAGCACCCATCATCGGCGTGGAAACGACCGCCGACCCGGATACGCCATTCAGCCTTTAAGAGGAGAACGTTGATGAGCAGCATCGCGATAGATCACCAACTCGCCAGGATGGCGGCCGGTCGGCTGGACATGCTGGCCGATGACCTGGAGGGCGGGCTACTTCAACGCAGTGACGCGCTGCGTCCGGTGCCGGCAGCCGCCGACCCGGTGTCGCGGCACACCGCGCAGGTGCTGCGACAAGTCAGCGCTTCGTTCGAGCAGTCCTGTCTGGGGGGCGTCGGCGAACTGCGCAAGATCGCCGCGAACCTGCGTTCCCACGCCGACCTCGTCGGGGATTCCGATGACGACGCCGTGCAGTCGTTCCAGCGCCTGGCGTAGCACCGCGCGCCGAACATCGAGACGAGGAGTGACGCGATGGTCGAACTTCCGCACGCCGGTTTCACCGGCACGATGTGGGACGCCGTACCGGCCCAGCAGCTGGCACGCGAGCTGACGACCGGTCCCGGCGTCGTGCCGATGGCCGAGGCGGGGCTTGCCTACGCAGCGCTCGCACTGCACCTGGGTGAGGCCGGTGCCGAGTATCGCGCCATTCTCGCCATTGTCGGGAACGCGTGGGGATCGGATTCCAGCGCGGAGGGCATTGCCCGGTTGGCGCAGCTGGCCGACTGGTTCGACGACCTCACCACCGCCGCCGAGCACAATGCTGCCACGGCCGCCGAGCAGGCCGCGGCCTACGAGATCGCTCAGCTCACGATGCCGCACGTGGACGAGGTGGCGGCGGCGGTGCGGATGGCCGAGGAGACGGTCAGCGGCACGCTGCTCGGCGCACCGCTTGCCGGACTGTTCGACACTGCCGAGCATCAGATCGACGCCTTGCGCGACCACGCCGCCCAGGTGATGCGCACCTACGAGGCGGGCAGTGCGAAGCTGTCCGCAGCGTGGGAGCAGGAGACGGCCCCCGTCGTCTCCGCGGGAGCCGCCCTACTCGCTGAGCAGGCGCCGAAGCCGGTCGGCGACGGGTCATCGGGGCCGCCGCCCGACGCGCAGGCCGTTTCTTCTCCCGCGCTGCGGGGTTCGCCGGTCGTCGACCTGTCGGCATCGACTGTCGCTCCGGCTCCGACCCTGACAGTCGGCGGTGAGTCGCTGGTGATCACGCCGATGCCGCAACCCGTCTCGCCGATCGTGGCGGCAACGGCCGGCGCTCCCGTCGTGGCAACGGCCTCGCAGGTACCGCCACCGTCGATGCTCGCGCCGCCCACGACTTCGCGGGTTCCGGTGTCGCCGCAAGCCGGTCAGCGGGCGGTGGCAGCCGAGGCCGGAGCTCTCGGCGAGCAGATCGTCGTCCAGGCCGGGCTCGCCACCGCACCACCAGTTCTGGGCGGCGTTGCGCAGTCCCGTACCGCCGGGGCGTCGCAATGATGACCCTGACCGTCGATGCCGCCCTCGTCGTCGCCGAAACGCTCGGCGCGCAAACCCTTCCGGTGGTTCTCGCCCTGCGCCCACAACACAGCGAGCACGCCGACTTCCTTGCCGCCCGCGTCGCCGCTGTCGCGGAGCTTTATGCGCGCGGCGTGCTCGACGAGGACGGGAACGTCCTCGACGACGAGCTGACCACGGCGATACTCGCCCTGGCCCGTCCGGAAAGGCAACTGGCCCTGCGGATCCGGCGCGCCGGCGCGCATCGGATCTGCTTGGCCCGGCGCGGCCTGGACCACGCGGTGGCGGTGCGAGTGGGCGACGAAATCCAGGTCGGCACCGTGTGGGGTGACGAGGATCCGGTCGCACTGGCCCGGCCGCTGCTGGCCGCGCTCGGCGCCCGTCCACCCGCGGACATCCCGGTGCTCACCGCACCCACCGCCGAACTGCGTCGACGGCTCGACGACGCGGGAACCACCGAGGCCAGCGCCGCCTACCAGCTCGGCATGTCCGAATCGGACGCGCTGGCCCTTGGGCTGGCACTGCGCCAGTGTATTTCGGTCGCCGAGTTGGTGTGCTACTCCCACCGTGACGGCAGCGCGGAGCGATCGCCCGCCGCCGTCGCCGTGTACGACACCGCGGCCGGCCGGATCATCGGCGGCGGCAGCATGGCCCCTGACGGGCAACCGTGGACGACCTTGGCCCCCGGCAGTGATCGCCGGTTGGCCCATGTCGTCGGTGCGCAGATCGAAGCGCTGCCCGAGGGCCGCTGGATGCCGTAATCGGTACGCGCATCCACCCATCGTCCGGAGTCACTTCTCCGGAATTCTCAACACATCATCATCCGAAAGGAAATGTCAATGGCCGGCGCAGATGCTCTCCACCTTGATTTCGCCATATTTCAGAAGTACGCGAACGCGTACGCCGACGTGATTCCGCCCATCGACAAGAGCGTCGACAACCTCGAGGCCACAGTGATCGCCGCGAAGAAGGATTGGGAAGGTGAAGCCAACGTCGCGTTCACCAAATTCGCCGACGAACTGCAGGCGAGGATCCGCAAAGTGAATGTCGATCTGGGCCAGGTCTCAGAGGCGTTGCGTACCGGTGAAACGAAGGTCGCGGCAACCGAAAACGAGAGCATGGGCGGGTTCACCACGCTGAACACGAATTACCTCTGACCGGAACCGACCGAAACCACTTCTGAGAACGGAACCAGCACAATGTTGTACAACCCGGCGGGCGTCATCCAGCTGATCACCGATATGGACAACTACCACGCGGCCATTACCACGGAGCGGGAAAACGCGCAGAACGCGGCGACCTCGCTGGTGCGGGAGGGCTGGCATAGCGGCGAAGGCGGCGCCGCCGGCTCGTTCCTGGCCAAGCACAAGACCCTGATCGCCGACCTGGACGAGCTGCTCGTACTGCTGAAGAAGGGACGTGACAACGTGCAGGCCGCGCTGGACAAGGCCCGGGCGACCGATCAGCACGTCGCGGACGACTTCGTCTGGTAGATCCGGCACCGAGGAGTCCCCGGGGGCCCGCCGCCAACTGGCCGCGGGCCCCCGTTCTCATGCGGATCGCAGTGCCGGCTCTGGTTGCGGCCCGACCTCGGTTTCGGCGTCGGTTCCAGCGCCCTCGAGATACTCGACTTCCTCCCGGATCGAGACCACCTGGACGGTCAGTTCCCGGCCCGCGCTGCGAATGTGCACCCGCCCGGGCACGTCCGCCGATTCGATCAGCGCGACATCGGCGCCGCGCAGAACCGCCGCTGACTCCCGCGGCGAACGGACATGGACGGCCGTCGCTTCCGACACCTGTCCGGCCGAGGCGATACCGTCGAAAACGATCATCGTCGCCGCGGCCGTGTATCGCGCGCTACCGGACGCGGGCAACGACAGCGCGGCAGGCGCGCCGACCGCCGCGACCAGGCATTCCCATTCACGGGGGCGAACGCTGTGCACGATCACCTGCGCACCCACCGCGATCGCGCGCAGCACCATCAGTTGGGTCAGCCGCAGCGACCCGACGATCTCCACCCGCCGGACCGCGGGCCCGAACAGCGGCACCGCGACACCGAGCCCGTCATCGGTAGCGCCGATCACCTGACCGCACCCTGCGGCCTGCACCGTGAATCGCGACATCGCCGCTGGTACCCCGCGTAGCGCGGCGGATGGCTCGAGGTTCCCGCCGTCGAGCAGGACCTGGCGCTGCAGTCCGCGCAACGGACGCAACCCGAGTTCGGCGGGCGGTTCCTCGGCGTCGTGATGACCGACGCCGGCAAGGTCGCGCCGCACGACCGCGCTCAGCGCGACCATGGTGCCACGCCGGCCCGGCGAGTCCGAATCGACGGCCGGTGTCATGCGCAAGCGGGTCAGCACCGACTTGCCGGGCAATGTCCACACCGCCGCCAGCACCCCCGGTTCGAGCAGGTGCGGCCGGACCGCGTAACCGGCCAGTTCGATGCCGCCGCTGCGCAAGACGCGCCAATCCTCGGCCCACTGCTGTGGGTCGTTGTCGTGCAGGACCGCGGCCTCCGCGGCGGCCAGTTCGTCGGCGGTGAGGATCGATACCCCGACGCCGCTGGCGGCGATGCGACCCGCGACCCGGCGCGTCGCGACCAGGGCGGTGCGGATCATGCCTTCCTGTGCGTTGCCCCGGTTGTCGATCGCGCCGACGTTGTCGAGCGGGTCGAAACGCAGGACCAGCCAGACGGTCTGGGTAGCGGCGGCAGGCAGTGGCCCGAGCAGTTTTTCGTAGACCCGGACGACGTTGTGCGGGCCCTGGGTGCGGACACCGAGCGTGACGACGTCGACGGCGGCCAGCCGAATATCGAACTGGGACAGGCACCGCGCCACATCGGCGAGTGAGATGGCCGCGCCCGCCTCGATCCGAGCCGATCCGAGCAGGGTCGGCCGCACCACGGTGTCGCCGAGCCCGACCATGGTGATCAGGTGGCTGCCGTCCCAGCGCATGCCACAGCGGGCGCCACCGGAGTCCGGGATATCGACATCGAACGACTCGGGGCGTGGTTCATTACCACTACCGCGCCGATTGCGCCACCAGAGCGAGCCGCGCATTCCCAGAATTCGCCAAACATTGGTTTTCCAAACTCGGACGCCACCGAGCAACGCAATTGTGATCCCGATGCCGAGAGCTAGTCCAATATCTGCGCAGAGGGCGATGGCTGTGGTGGCGGCCGTTGTTCCCGCGGCCGCCGATGGCAGCACGATGGACAATGGAATCCGTGTGAACAGTTCGCTCGGACCCGAAGTCAGCAATGGCACAACAGGTGATTCCCGGGTATCTTCCGGCGGCATTATCTCGCTATTCATTCAGAACATCTCCATTCGGCGCTCGCCTGTGTGGTGCGGTAGCCTCTCATATGTCGTACGAGTGTGCACATTCAGGCACACGGTGTTCATGCGCACGTGTTCGTGCGCACGGAGGAGTTGAAATGCCGGCACAGTTGACGACCCGGGCGCAGGTCAATGGATACAGATTTCTGTTGCAGCGTTTCGAGCACGCGCTGGTTCGCCGCGATGTGCGAATGCTGCACGATCCCATGCGCATCCAATTCCGTTCGTTGCTGACGGGTTTGGTGCTGGCAGTGCTGGTGACGGCAGGCTGCGGCGTCCTGGCGTTCCTGCGGCCGCAGGGGCAACTCGGCGATGCCGAGATCATCATGGCCGGCGACAGCGGTGCCCTCTACGTCATGGTGGACAAGACCATGCACCCGGTGCTGAATCTGGCTTCGGCCAGGCTGATCACCGGCACCAGTGAATCACCGACGTCGGTGCCGGATTCGAAGCTGGCCTCGGTACCGCGCGGACCGATGCTCGGCATCCCCGGCGCACCCGCGTCGCTGCCGGGGGCGGTCGATCGCGATCGCTCCGAGTGGACGCTGTGCGAAGACGCGACCGACGGTTTGCGCAGTACGGTTCTCGACGGCGTGCCACAGCTCGGCCCGCAGATCCGGCCCGCCTCACCGGATGAGGCGGTGCTCGCGACCTATGACGGCGCCACCTACCTGATCTACGACGGCAAGCACGCACGCATCGATATGAGCAGTGAAGCGGTCGTGGCTACCTTGCAGATTCGCGACATGCGGCCGCGGCCGATCGGTGCCGGACTGCTCAACGCGACCGCCGCCGCCCCCGAACTCCTCGCTCCGGCGATACCCGACGCGGGTGCGCCCAGCGCCGTGCGCGTCGGCAATGTCGTTGTGGGGTCGGTGATCCGGGTCCAAGGCGTCAACGGCGCGCAGCCGTATGTGGTGCTCGCCGACGGGCTGCAGAAGATTTCGGAGTTCACCGCGCAGGTACTGCGCACGTCGAACTCGATGGGGCATACCGTCATTCCGCTGCTGTCCCCGGACGCGATCGGCGGTCTGCCGGTGCTGAACACCCTGCCGATCGGGCAGTTCCCGGCCGGCGTCCCGTCCATCGTCGCCATGGATACCGATCCGGTGGCCTGCGCGAGCTGGGCGCGTAGCGCGAGCGATCAAGCCGCCACCCTGCGCTTGCTCGTCGGCAGGCAACTGCCGCTGGCGTCCGGCCGGACACCGGTGCGTCTCGTCGGGGGCGAGGCTGCCCACACGGCCTATATACCCGCTGCCAGCGGCGAATTCGTGCAGGCCACCGGTATCGAGCTGGACAGTACCCGGCGCGATGGCCTGTTCTATGTCACCGACACCGGCGTTCGATTCGGTATTCCGGACGCCGCGACGGCAGTCGTGCTCGGACAGACCGCCGAGCCGAAGCTGGTGCCGTGGCAGATCATCAGTCAACTGCCAGCCGGGCCGATGCTGGATCGCCAATCCGCCCTCATCGCCAGGGATGTCGTCCGCACCGGCGGGGCGTAGCCGGTGTCCGCGGGTGACGAGAAGGTGAACGGCTGTGGCGACCAGATCATGCCCGGTCGCCGCCCGTGCGTGGGCTGGGTACTTTCCTGGCAGTCGAGCGCGAAGGGAACTTGCTGATGCCGCGGATTGTGGGCAGGCGAAGCGATGGCGGCGTGGTTGTCGCTGCCGGCGGGGTGTGTGTCATCGTCGGATCCGACGCCCTCGACGCCGCCGGGCACTGTGCGACACCGCCGGAGCAACTGCGGGTGATGTTGGTCAGCGCCACGGCCGACGACGGCGATTGCACCGTTACCGACGAGCCGATGCCCGCCGGTCTGCTGTCGCCGGCGCAGCTCGCGACTATCCTGGCCTGGGAGGTCGGGTTCGTCGAGGGCGAACCAGGCGACAGTGAGCGGCCCGGACTGAGCAGTGCCGAAACCGAACTCTACCTACGCTATCGACCTGATACCGGGGACGACTATCCGAACAGGCCGGCCGTGGCGGAGGTCGACCGCCCGTTCTTCTCGCTCGAACCCGTCATCGTGCCCGCACCGGTCGGGCCGACCGATGCGCCCGAGTTCGCCGACTATGCGTCCGCGGCGCTGGTTCAGCTCTGCGCATCGATGGCCCATGTCGACGATCTGTCCGCTGCCGAGGTCGTCGGCGCGGCAGCCGAAGACCTGATCGACCGCGTCAGCTATGCCCAGACGGTCGAGGAGTTCTATCCGGCGCTGGCGCAGGCCGTTTCGACGCAGACGGTGCCCGATCCCGCCGTCGAGGCGGCCGACGGCGTCGACCGCGACGAGATCCTGGGCTTCTTCGCCCGCCTGCTGGCGGAGCTGGATCGGCGGCGGCCCTGGCCCGACCCGGTCACGGTCGCGGTCGACCCGCGCACCTGGCCGACGCCGGGGTCGAGCAGGCTCATCGGCTGGCTGGATATCGGCATCTCCGCCCTGGAGTGGGCGGTGAAGGCGGGCTTTGCGGAGGTTCCCGACGACGATCAGGCGGTGCTGGTCTTGCGTTTGCGGAGCGGCCAGCTGATCGCGCTGGTGGGGGAGCAGGACCCGGACCCGGCGAGGTTCATGGTGCTGCTGCCCGATCTCGACGGCCAGCAAGACCCCGTGGCGGTGATCGCGTATCTATCGCGATACGCCGGACTACGGGTCGAATTCGATGAACGGGCGGCAGCGATGGCAGAGGTGGCGGCACAGTGATACGACCGGAGAACGCGAGCACGGCGGCCGATGCCGCTGAACTGATCGATGCGGTGAGCCGGGCCCTGAGCCAGATGCGCAGTCTGCGCGGTGCGCGCGACGCGCTGACCGCGTCCGCCACCGTGGAACACGGCCGAATCACCGTCGTGGTCAATGCTTCCGGCTCGATCATCGAGACGTACTACGCCGACGACATCAACACGCTCAGCTATGGCCAAATCGCCCGCGCGACAGTGCAGGCGGCGCAGGCGGCGGCCGCGAAGGTGGCCGCCGAGCAGGAAACGCTCCTGGCCCCGGCAGCCGAGTTGCGGTCGCGAATGCCCAAGCCAGAGGATCTGTTCGAAGGCCTGGCAGCGCTGCGGGCGCAACTGCCGAAGCACACCCCCGCACCGCTTACTTCGCAGTCGCAAAACCCGCTGAATGACCGTCGAAGCGATAGTCATCGGATTCTCGACCGATGAAGCCGCCCGTCGAATTGTGAGCGCGACAGAAGGACCCGACACGATGGATGATGATTTCAACGCTGCCGTCGAGGAATTTCAGGCCAAGATGGCCGAAATCGCCGATCTGCAAGCCGAACGTGCGCTACTTGTCGGCGTCGCCACCACTGCGCGACGGCGGGTGCGCGTCACCGTGAATGCCGACGGGATCGCCACCGACATCAAGTTTTCCGGCTCGATCGGCGAATTGACCCCGGCGGAGCTCGCGGACGCGGTCACCGCGGCGTCGCGGGCGGCGGTGCTCGAGGTCGCGCGCAAAGCCAAGGAACTGATGGCACCGCTCGACATCGATCAGGCCGAGGCGCCCAAACCGGACGATCTGTTCGCCACAATCAACTCACTGCGCGATCACCTGGGCTGACGCCGACCGCAGTGGACCGGCACCGCGCCGATTGGCGAGATCGCCACCGATAGTCGAGACTTCCGATCGGGGGTGGCCGAGCTATCGAGTCGAAGGCGCACCATGGCAGTCGAGATCAGCCGTCCAGGCCGAGTGACCCGGACGCAACCGGCGCTGCCGTCGAGCCGCGGGCGGCGCGCACTCGTCCTGTCGCTCGTCGGCGGCACCGGATTCCTGATCAGCCAGGACGTTTCGTTGCACAGCATCGCCGTGTCGACCTTGCTGCAGCAGCTGGGTGACCGGGACGTGCTCGAGTTCTCGCTGTGGATCCCGAAGTCTTATGTGTTGTCGCTCATCGTGTTTCTGCTCGTCGGTGGTGTGCTCACCGACCGTTGCGGCGCCAAGCGAGTGCTGATTGCCGGGTATGTCACCTTTCTCGCTGGTCTGCTGGCCCACATGCTGCTGGCCGCGACCTCGATTCCGTTGCTGGTGGCCAGAATCGTCATGGGTGCGGGTGTCGCCGCAATCGTCCCCGCGTCGTTGTCGATCCTCGTGCTGGTCAGCAATGCCGGTCGGCAACGTGCCCAGGCGCTGCTGTTGTGGGCAGGCTGTCTGGCCGCGGGCGTGACAGTCGTTCCGCTGGTCAGCGGCCTGCTGTTGAACAATCTGTGGTGGCCCCGGGTCGCCCTCGCCGATGCCGTGGTCGCGGTGGCGCTGCTGGTCGGCATCGTCAAGTTCGTCCCGCGCTGGCCCGGCGATCCGCAAGCCCCGGTGGATTGGCCGGGTGTCGTTGCGGCGACGATAGGTTCAGGGCTGGTCGCGCTCGGTCTGTTCAAGGCGCCCGACTGGGGTTGGACCGCGGCTCCCGTCGTGGCGCTGCTGGGGGCAGGCGCCGTGCTCTTGGTTGTGGCGGCGGCTACCCGCCGTGGCGGCGAGTTGCCGCACGACATTCTGTTGCGAGCCGATCCGCGGGCGCAGCCCGCGATGTTCGCGCTGTCCGCGGCGGTCGTGGCGGAATTCGGCATTGTCTTCGTGACGATCCAATACCTGCAGGCGGTGCGTGGCACCGACCCGGTCGTGGCGGGCGCGCTCATCTTCCTGCCCGCCTGCGTGGCCTCCGCGCTGGGTGCCAAGGCCGGTGCGATGCTGCAACGCCGTACCGGCGCGACAACTCCGCTGATCATCGGCTTGACGATGGTGCTGGATGGCCTGGCTGTCGGTTTGACCGCGGACGCGGCGGGCAGCCTGGAGCGGATCGTGGGGATGGTCGCGGTGATGAGCGTGGGTATGGGCATTGTCATGGCGGTCGCGCTCGATGCGATCGCTACCGCGCTGCCCCCGGCTCGCAACGGCGTCCTGTTCGGGGCACAGTCGGCCGTCGTCCAACTCGGTAGCCTGCTCGGTTTGGCAGTAGCCGGTGGTCTCGTGGACCAGGGATATCGAGCGGAGCTCGTCATTCCGGCCAAAGTCGCCGCGCACGAAGGCATCGTCGCGGTCGGGCAACCGCTCGGCAAGAACGTGGCAACGGCGGCCGCGGTTGGCGACACACTCGGTGGGCCGCTCGCCCAAGCGGTGCAGAACGCGTTTTTGGTCGGCTACCGGCACGCATTGCTGGCCACCATCGTCGTGGTCGTCGTGATGATGCTCGTAACCGTCGCCCTGACCGCGCGCGCCCGCCGGCGGAGTGCTGGGAACTCGAGGGGTTGTCAAGAGATTCCAAAGAATATTCGAGATATGTAAATAATCGCAAAGTCGATATCAAGAATTCGCGGCGAGCTTGATCGCTTTCGATGCGGTGCGCATAATTCATTTTCGGGGCGCATTGACTATTCTATCGAGAGGCTGGGGTTGTCGTGAAAGAGGTTGACGATGGCACTCCCGTTCCGCGCCGGATCCGGCCGAGTGCTGCCACGGCCCGATCGGCTGTGTCGCGGACCTCGGCCGAAGAGATCTTGACCCGCGCGCGAGCCGAACGGGCCCAACTCGAGCAGGGTCGCCACTTCTATGCCCAGCTTGTCGATCAGGCAGAACAGCTACACCACGAGATCCGTAGGCTGCACGAGGAGCAGCGCGAGGTCTATCGGCAGCTGAACAACCTGCGTCGACGATTCACCAGCCTGCCGCCCGTCCCCCGGCCGAGCGGCTATCCGCCGATCGCGGTCGCACCGGCCGCGCAGGCCGAGCCGCGCGCCGGTGCAGGTAGAGCGACTGCCTGACTTCGGATCGCCTCGATGAGGACCGTTGCCGGACAACAATGTTGACCGATCGGCGGCGCTCCACTCCGCGACGGCAGGCGTGATCGTCTGCGGTAGTCTCACCTCGTGTTCAGGTGCGGGTCTGGACGTGTGGAAGGGACCGGGTTCGTGCGTGTGGTGGTGGTGGAGGACGACGCGGGCGTAGCCGGCGCTGTTGTCGACGGCCTCCGAGCGCATGGTTTCCCGGCCGTCGACCATTTGTCACACGGGCTCGATCTGCTGACTTCGCACGCAGGCTACGACGCGGTCGTGCTCGATATCGGGCTGCCCGACGTCAACGGTTACCTGGTGTTGCGCCAGCTCCGCAAGGTCAGCACGGTTCCGGTGATCATGCTGACCGCGGAGGGCGACGAGTTGGCGGTGGTGTCGTGCCTGCGTGCCGGAGCCGACGACTACATGGTCAAACCGCCGCGGCTCGGTGAACTCGCCGCCCGCCTGGAAGCGGTCGTGCGACGCAGGCAGACAACCGAGTCCGCTCCGGCCGTGGTGGTTACCGGTGATGTCGCGGTGGATCTGGGAGCTCGTTCCGTCGAAGTGGCCGGTCTGCCGGTACAGCTGACCCAGAAGGAATTCGCCATAGCACGCGTGCTGGTCGAGCGCGCGGGCGTCGCGGTGGCCCGGGACACGATCATGGACGAGATCTGGGGCGAGAAAACCCCGTCCACGTCTCGTTCGCTCGACGTTCACATGGGCGCGCTGCGGGCCAAACTGAACCGCCCAGGACTGATCGCCACCATTCACGGCTTCGGCTACCGCTGGACTCGGTGACCTCGCCGGATGCGCGTTCGGTTGGTCAGTGTATTCACCTTGCTGGCGGCGATCTGCATGATCTGCTTCGCGATCGGGATCGGGATGGAGTTGGCGTCGAGCCGGACCCAGGCGATGGTGATCGATCGGATCCAGGTCGCCAACCAGTTCGCGGCGACGGCGTCGGTTGATCCGGCACGCCTCGAGGGGGAGGCGCAGAGCTATTTCGAGCAGACCGGCAACGGTGTCCTGGTGATCGCGGGCAGCGGCACGGTGATGGTCGATGTCGGGGTGAACCGCGCCGACCCACGGGTCATCGAGGTATCGAACAACGCACACCGGTTCATCCCGCCGGAGACGCTGTATCCGTGGAGTACGCACCCGATGGTGGTCGGCCAGCCCATCGGAACCTCGCAGCAAGCCGGCGGTGTGGTCGTCATCGCGATCTCGACCTCGGCGACTCGCCGTGGTATCACCGACAGTTGGATTCAACTCGCCTGCGTGACCGCCACCGCCCTGCTGGCGTTCGGCGGCGTGGCGCTCGGGGTATCAGGGTGGATCCTGCGACCGGTGTCCAAGCTGCGCCGCGATGTCGACGCGCTGACCTCGACCTTGCCGGTGCGGCGCGCGGAGCCGGGGGGTCCCCGGTCCAGAGGCCGGGGGCCGCGGGAGATCGTCGAACTCGCGGTCGGTGTCGCGTCGATTACCCGAGCCGTCGCCGACCTGGCCGCGGCCGAGCGAAAACTGGTGGTCGATACGGCGCATTCGCTGCGAAATCCACTGGCCGCGCTCGCGGTTCGGTTGCAGGCCTTACAGCCGATGATCGCCCAGGATCACGCGTCGGCCACCTTCGCCGGTGTGGTGAGCGAAGTGGACCGGCTCACGGAGTTGCTGGACGGCTTGCTGGCCTCGGCGGTGGCCGATGCCGCGCCCGGACACGCCGCCGCGCGCTCGAACACGTCGGACTGTGACGCGGTAGCGGTGGCACGGGATCGAGTGGACGCGTGGCATGCCGCGTTCCAGCGCGCCGACATGACCCTCACCCTCGACGCGACTACCGAGGTTGCCGAAGCGGGTGTTCCGGCGAGTGTGCTCGCCCAGATTCTCGATGTCGCGCTGAGTAACTCCGTACGCTACGCGGGCCGAGATGCCCATACCGCGATCACCGTCAGCCAAGAATGCGAGTCGGTGATCGTGTCGGTCCGCGACGACGGTGTCGGGGTGTCACCCGATGAGCTCGATCAGCTGACCACTCGATTCTTTCGCGGAGCCCAGGCGACGGCCGGCGGTTCCGGTCTCGGCCTGCCGATCGCGGCGACCATGGCGGCCCAGTACGGGGGATTGTTCTTCGTCGACGTAGCCGAACCGTGCGGTCTGGTCGTCACGGCCAGCTTTCCGGCTGCGGTCGCGCCGAACCTTACATCCGGGTGAACGCCTGAAGGTTTGGTGAACTCCGTCGGCGCGCCGCGCGAGCGACACGAGGGCGACGGCACGATCGCCTTGTGGCACCTAACCCTGACGCCGGTAGCAACCCGTTCCTTTCGCTGTTCGGTGAGTCGGGGCGGTTCGGGTTGCCGGCGGGGTTGTCGTTCTTGGATCTGGGTGAGGTCTGGCAATCGTCGGGGTTGCCCTGGGATCTCGATGGCGAAGGCAAGCCCGAAGACGGAAAGCGCGTCAAGGACGCGGATAAGGACGACAAAGATAAGAAAGATGAAGACGAGAAGAATCCGAAGGGCGACAGGGACGATCGCGCCCCGGCGCCAGGAGGCGGGTCCGGCAAGGGCGGCTCGGGGAAGCCCGCGCCGAAAGGCGGCGGTGCGGGGCCGAGCGGCGGCCCACCGGTCAACAACCGCCCGAGCGGTGGGAACCCGAACATTGGCGGCAAGCCCAACAGCGGTTCGAACCCCTACGGCGGCCGGGCCAATTACAACTCCGGTGGCGACCCGATCAAGGTCGACCCGCAGGATCTGATCGACAAGGGTAAGCGGCTCGCCGAACTGCCGAGCGCGCCGAAGGGTCTGTTCGACATTCTCAGCACACTGAGCGACTCCTTGCAGCGGCTGGGAAGTCCATGGGGGGCGGACGAGTTCGGTAAACAGTTCGCCGAGGGCGCGACAGGCTATTCGGCATCGGCCGAAGCGCTGGTGGGCAACGCGAGTCGGGAATCGGACGCCACCGGGGCGATTCCGATCTTCGGACAGCTACTGGTCAACTATGGCACCACAATCGAGCAGGCGGGCAGAGCATTCGCCGCGGGCGAGGACCTCTACGCCCAGTGGATTCTGAAGAACTACGTAGACGAGAACGCCAGTGGCGACCCCGGTCCGTACAAGGGCCCGCTCAGCTCCGATCCGAACTTCGGCAAGAACACCGGAAACAACAACCCGTCCAGCCCGCGGCCGGGTGATCAGGACCAGCAGTCCGGCAATGGAGGCGGACAGAATTCGGGTGGATCCACCGGCGGTGGTTCTGATCCCGCTGGCTCCTCGGCCGGTGACCCGGATGCCGACCGGCCGAACGGGCCTTCCACGCCGAATCTCGCGGCTACCGGTACTCCCGATCCTGCCACGCCACTGAGCGTAGAGGCTTCCTCCTCGACCCCGATCGACGCACTCCCGATGCCGGGACCGACGCTCGGCGGCGTCCCGGCACACCCCGGCGCGCCCGCGCTCCCCGGTGCTCTCGGTCCGAACGTGTACCGCGCGACCGATCCGGGAACGGGTGTGCCAGTTGACAAGACCGGTGGTCCGGCGACCGGCGGCAAGGGTGGAGGCATTCCGTCGGCGCCGCTGCCGCGGGTGCTCGGGGCGGCCTATGACGGGGAGAAGCTGGTGCCGAAAGCCGGTGGCATCGGCGCCCAGTCGCGTGCGGGCGTACTGCCCCAGGCCGCGATGCCGGGGATGCCGGGGACGCCCGCGATGGGGAGTAGTGGTCAGTCGGTCTCTGGCAAGGAGAAGCGGCAAGAGCGTCGTGAGCCGCCGGTCGAGGAGCAGTTCGAGCCCGAGCCCGACGCTGCCGACCCGTGGCATGGGCTCGGTCCGCGAGACGGCGGCCGGTGATGTCGATTCCCGATGCGGTACGGCAATCCGATATCAACCTGCCCGAGGACCTGCGGTGGTTGAGCTGGGTCGCCGGTAGCGCTTGGCCGGAGGGCAGCGAGAACGGCATGTTCGCCCTCGCCGACGCCTGGTCGGAAGCCTCGGCGGGATTGACCGGGCTGGTCTCGACTATCGAAGACGCGGTGGACGATATCCTCTCGGCGTATCCGTCGGCCGGTTCGGGTTCGGCCATGTCGCGCACCCTGCGGAACCTCACCGATGAGTCGGATCAGGCCTCGTTGCAAGCTATCGCCAAATCGCTCGGTCAGCTCGCTGATTCGTGCGATCAGGTCGGTTGCGCGATTCAACAGAACAAGATCATGATCATCGTCGGCCTCGTACAGCTGGTCTACGAGATCGCGCTCGCGTGGCTGTTCCCGCCGACCGCCGGCCCGACGCAGGCGGCGTTGATCGGGTGGTACCGCATTGTCTTCCAATATCTGAAGCAGCTGTTGCGGCAGATGCTCGTCGCCGCGCTGAAAGCCATGGGGCAGCAGGTGATTCTGACGCTCCTGATCCAGCTGGGACAGATGGCGGCCGGACATCGCGACGGTGTCAACGGTAAGGATTTGTGGTTCGCGGCGCTGGGCGGCGCGCTGGGTGGTGCGTTCGGCGCGATGTTCGGCAAGCTCGGTGGTGATCTGTTCAAGCTCCTGGGCGGAAAGATCACCCGTTCGCAATTCGACAGCAGGTTCCAGCAGCTCATGCGCGGCGCCGTCGAGGGCGGCGCCGGTGGTGTCGGCGGAATGATCGGCGGTGGCATCGCCAACCAGGTCATCAACGGTGGCGAATTCGAACTGGACCCGAGGATGCTCGGCGCCGGTGCCGCGGGCGCGTTCAGCTCCGGCGCGGGACGTTGGCGTGGCGCCGGCGCCGGCAAAGTGCACGTCGATCCCGTCGGCGGCCCGCGCAGTCCGGCCGGATCGACACCACCGACCGAAGTGCCGCCCTCGGCCTCGGATACCGGGCCCGCGGCTGCACCCAAGAGCGCTTCGGACTCGCCGAATGGCAACGCGGGGAGAGGGAGTGGCGCGCAGCCGAACGAATCGCTGTCCGAACACCGCAGTGGGTCCTCGGCATCCAACCAGGGCGGTGACCAGACCGATGACTCGATCGTGAGCTCAACGCACCGGAACACCGCCGAGGACAACCTGTCGCAGCAGTCGTCGTCCGCGAAATCGGGTGGTGACGACTCTTCCGCACCGAACACCGGTCACGCGCTGGCGAACCATGAACAATCGGAATCGACTGCACAACGGCAGTCTTCCGAGACGGCCGGGCCCGCGTCGCAGCAGCTCGACGGCGGTCAGCTCGTACCGCAGCCACACAACGCGGCAACCGCATCCCAGCAGGCGGCGTCGAACGCCACCGGCGGGGACAAGTCCACGAGTTCGTCGCCATCCGCGCAACGTGGCGCGGACACCAAAGTTGTTGCAAGCCGGGACAACGTGCCGACGGCACCGGAGCACGACGTATCCGGTGACCACTCGGCGCGTGCGCAACCGCGGGCGGGTGGCGCATTCGATGCTCCGGAGTCCATTCAAGCGAAACAAGCCGACTCGACCGTCGCGACCAAGCCGGACGAGGTGCCGTCGAACCCGGTCCAGCGGCGTGCGGAATCCGCGCAACCCGAGATGAATTCGGTGTCCCTGAACCGGCCGGACGCTACGCAGGGAACCCGGCCGACCCTTGAGAATTCGGCCGCGGCATCCGACAAGACAACGCCGGTCAAGGAACCAGCCGGTGCTCCGAATCCCCAGGGCGACAAAGGGGAGAAGGCTCCGGCGCGCGAAACCTCGGCCGCGCCCGTGGCCGAACCGCGGGCCCGCGCGGGCGCCAAAGGCATAAAAGGCGTCAGCGACGACCTGGCTCTCGTCGGAAGGATCGACGAGGCCACCGGCCTGCGCTGGCGGCTGGTCGAGACATCGCTGCTCGATCCGGCCTGGCCGGGCGGCAAGGCCTTCATCCGGGAAGTCCTGGGCTTCGAGCAGACAATGCAGATGCTCCGTGGCAACAAGTCCCCGCACGAAGGCCGGGAGCTGTTCCGGCCATTCCAGGACGGCGACTTGCCGATGCGCCCTGGCTTCGGCCAGAAGAAGACGGCCGGCGCCGACGATCTCGGCGAGGGCGCGGGCGGCGGCGTCCGCGGTTACGACGAACGGAACTCCCGGGGTGTGTTCCGGTTCAACACCGACGAGCTGCCCGATCACCGGTACACGATCGACAAGGACGGCCTCTGGTCCAAAGCCTCCGATCCGGAATCCAACGGTAAGCCGGATCCCGGATCGGACGTGATCCCGCGCAAGGGCGCCACGACGATCGAGGTGCCGCGCCAGGGCCCGATTCTGAAGCGCTGGGCCGAAATATCCGCGCCCGCGATGCGGACCGTGGTCGGCGACCATGACGGCAACTGGTACGTCGGCAAGAACATGCACCACGAGCAATTCCACAACGCGGGCGTCTACGTGGCTTTCCAAGCGCAATTCGTCAACGGGAAAATGGTCGCGGTGCACGACTGGGCAGGTGCCTACCAGCCCTCGCCGACTCGGGTGAAAGCCGCGCTGGAAAAGCTCGGGATCTACGGCGACCTGGCCCATTACGACCAGCAGGGACGCAAGTACACCGATTCCGATCGCGAGGGGTGGACGCAGGCCGTCGAACCGACGCTGACTTCGCGAAAGACGTCTGCGACAGAGATTGATTCGACTGAGCTGCCCGAGCCGGTCACCCGTGCCGTCTCCGATGAGCCGCAGCGGGACTTCCTCCGGGAAGCCGAAGACATCACCCGGATGTACAGGCGTGAAGATTGGGAGAACGCCACACCTGAGGACCTGCGGGAGGCGCTGCGAGGCAGCGTCCACCACGATGCGCGCGACGCGGAAAGCGCTGCGAAATATCACCGCGCGGTGACCGCCGCCGTCGAAACCATCCGGCGGGGGACAACGAAGTTCGACGACGACGGTGCGGAGGTGGCGCCGGGCAAGGTCCTGCGCTGGACCCAGGTCATGGGCACGATGGGAATGCGCGAGGGCCCCATCAATATGGACGCGGGCGAGGGTAAGACGTTCGTCTTCCTCGCCGATTCGATTCTGAAGGCCGCCGCCGGTGACTCGGTGCACGTTTTCACCACTCGCGACACTCTGGCCAACGACGCGGTCAATCTGTACAAACAGGTTCTCGGGGTGCTCGGTCCGGACGTGTTCAACGTGATCAGGATGAATCCGAACGGCGCCGACGAGACCGGCCTCGATCCGGCGAAGCCGACTATCTATATCGGCACCCTCGACGATGCGGCATTCGGGCAACTCCGCGGCAAGTTCATGCGCGGGGATATCGCCGTCATCGACGAGCTCGACGAGGCGCTGTACTACGCCGACACCACCTGGATCATCTCCGACGGCCCCAGCCTGGCCGCGGATCCGCATATCGCCTCCCGCATCATGGCGGCTCGGCACTTCCTCGACAATCGGCTTGCTTCCGGGGATCTGAGCCCCGCGGACTTCGATCGGACGGACGGGCAGGTCGGCGGCCCGGCGAAGCTCAACGCCGAAGGCGCCGAGAAGGTCAGAGGACTGCTCGCCGAGGAGGATCCCGGCGCGAGCCCCGACGACCTCGCCGTCCAGATCGACCGGGTGAATTCCGCCGCATCGGCGCACTGGGAGTTCGTCGAGAACGACCACTACATCGTGCACCGAGGTGGCGACGGCGTCGACAAGGTCTACATCATCGACCAAACCACCCACAAGGTGATGTTCGATCCGGCGACCTCGACCGAGAGCCGGTGGAACGGCGGTCTGGCTCAGGCGATCGAGGCCAAGCACGGGATCACGATCCGGGGCGACTCGGTGTCTTCACAAAGCCTCACCGCCAAGACCATGCTCGCGGAGCGGTACGAATGGCTCTCGGGTGCTTCGGGCACGGCCGAGGGGGTGTCCGGCCACCTGGTCGACAACTACGGGATGAAGCCGGTAGTCACGGTTCCGCGCTTCACGGAATCGAAACTGGACACTCTCGAGGCGAATCTGGCTCCGAACCAGTCGGCCAAGCATGATGCGATCGCCGACAAACTCATCGGTCGGCACGGTGCCCGGGCGCGTCCCGAACTGGTGATCACCAACCGCAACAGTGAGGTCGCCGAGATCTCGGCCCGGTTGAAGCTCGCGAATATTCCGCACGAGGTCGTCGATGCCCGGTGGTTCGCGGACCGGGGCCCCACCGCGGAAGCCGACCTGAAAGCGATCTTCGACAAGGCGGGGCAGCTCGGCAAGATCCTGATCATCAACCGTCAAGGCGGCCGTGGCGTCGATATCGAGATCAGCGACGCCGTCAACGCGGCCGGTGGCCTGCATGTCAGCATTTCGGGCAAGTCGGATGTGCGTGACATCGATATCCAGGCCGAGAACCGCGCCGCGCGCAACGGCCAGCAGGGCAGTGTCGAATACTTCCTGGCCGCCGACGACGCGCTGTTCGCCACCGCTCCGCACCACGCCCAGACCATAATCCGCTACACCGACGCGGTCACCAGCCATGAGAACGCGACCGTCCGGCTCGATGAGGCGTTGGCCACAAAGGACCGCGCGGAGCATGCCGATGACCTGCGTCGCACCGTGCAAACCCGCACGGTCCGGGACGCGGCCCTCGGCGACTACACCATCGCGGAGGACGCGCACCGGGCGGCGACGGCCGAACGCGAAGCCGCCGAGGCCGCGGTGCGGGCCGCGGCGTCGCACCTGCAAGCGGAAAACGCCGCACGGCGGATGGGCCGCACGGTGCTGCCGCCGACCGCCGTCCCCGCGAGCGTGGCAGCACACACATCCGCACGGGACCTGGATATCCCGTCGCCGATACACGAGCAGCGGGCGGACCTCGGGCAGCAGGATGCCGATGTCTCTGAGTCGGCTACCGGTTCGCTTTCGGACGACCTGAGCGGTACCGAACTGCCGCAGCTGTTCGGCGACGATCAGTTCGGTCCGCCGGCGCCGCTCGCCGTCGTCGACTTCCCGGGCCTGTTCGTAGCCGATACAACTGGGCATCTGGTCGCGTTCGGGACCGAGGAAATGCCGGTGGTGCGGACCTATTCGCACGAGCAGAACCTCGTGCACGAGATCGAACATCCGGACTCCGGTCCGGTGGTGCTCGACAGCGCACTGGTGGCTGAGCTTTTCACCACCCGGACGCGCGATGACGGCACGGTGGTGGTGAGCTCGACGGCGACGGGGGCGCATGTCGTCACCGCCGGGACAACGTCGATGTTGCCCGCCGGGTCCGTCTACGGACGTCCTGATCCGCTCGACTCGACCAAGTTCACGCTGTACGGCGGGTCGACTGTCGGCTGGTTGTCCGTGGACGCGAATCGGATCGGCGTGACGCCACGCCGGGCGACCGGCCCGCTCCAGCGTGACGATGTCCCCGAAGCGGCGATTGTCAACGGCCACGTACCCGCGCCGGCGGTAGTGTTCGCGGACCCGCGGAGTCGTGTGCTGGGCGAGCGGCTCGCGGAGCTGACCGACGAGATCGCAGCCAGTCGCAACGATTCCGCACTGCGTGACAAGTTGACGGCGCAGCGGAAGGCATTGCACGACGAGTTGGAGAATCACTTCGCGACACTGCCGGAGGAGCAGCGCACCATCGCTGTGGCACGCGCGAAACAGCTGGGGAGCATCGATCGGCACACGGCGAAACTTGCTGCCGAGCACGAGATTTCGCTTGATACGGCGCGCGCGGAGATGAAGGCCGAGCTGGTCGCGGCGCTCGCGGGCAAAGATATCGCCGTGCGGATCTTCGAGGAGTCGCTGCTGGAAGTACTGCGGGATGGCCGGTTCAAAACGATATTCGATCTGGGCGACACCGACACCGGAATGAATGACCGAGCGCTGCTCGAAGCCCGCTGGTTCGGCCATGACGTGAATGACCATCCGATCGATAAGCGGGCCGTCTACGGGTACGTTCGCGTCGGCGGTGAACAGCCGGTCGGCGAGCTGAACGACGAACGATTGAATGTCTACGGCGACGCCGTGGTGGTCCTGAAGTCCGCAGTGCGGGCCCGCACGACGGTGTGCGTGGGAGATTCCATCGAGCATAAGCAAAATGTCTATCCTTCGAGCCTCGAGGATCCCGCACCGGAGTCCTTCGGCGTCTACCCGCCCCGCAGGCCCGGCCTGCCGGCCGCCCATGTCGGTCTGCGGCGAGACCTGACGCATCCGGACTTCCGGAAGTGGGGGTATGTGGAGGCGCAGGTGCACGGTGGCGTCACCAGTGCCGACATCGATCATGTGGTCTTCAAGTGGGAGCCGGAATCAGCCCTGCGGGATCAGCTCCATGCAGCCGGAATTCCCTGGAAGGTACTCCCGCACACGGCCCCGCCGATAGTGAACAAGCCAGGGCAGGCGGACCACGCGATCAGCAGCGGATGGAAGACCTATCTCAACTCGTCGCGCGCATCCGATGATCCGAATGCGCTGCACGGCAAGAACTTCCTGGGCGTGACGGTCAATTTCACCTACGCCGACGTGGTGACCCAGGACCTGATCGGACCGGCGGGGACGCCGATCGGGGTCAGTTACAAGCACGTCGAGTCGGAGATCGAGGGGGCCGAGCGCTGGGCGGGTGCGCAACAGTGGCACGACAAGGTGGTGCGTACCCGGCCCGGTCAAACCGGCAAGGATGTCTTCGCTGGTCAGACCAGGGTCGGGCACGAGGTCGTCGCGGCGCCGTGGGCGGCCGAATACGGCGGGGTCGGCCGGGAACCGATTTTCGTCAACGCCCACGCTGGTCCGAACGCCTTCGAGATCCGGCTGCGAACCGGAACGACGCTCGAGGTGAGCGGCGCTACATTCGCCAAGCTCGTCGAGCAGTCCCCGGCGCTGGAAGCCGCGCGCGCCGCCGGCGGTCCGAGCTCGGTCGTGCTGGTCGCGTGTGAGCCTGCGAAAGGTTCGGCGGCCACCGACTTCGCGGCTACGCTGCACCAGAGGTTTCCGGCCGCGCCGGTGCACGCCGCCGCCAGCGCGGTCTGGATCTCCAACTGGCGGAACCCGGCCGTGCCCACTGTTCGTTACCGCTACCTCGCCGCCGACAACAATGCCGGGTGGGTGAGTTTGCACAGCGACGGCACCCGGGTCGAGCACGCCGGCACCCGCTATCCCACCGGTGCGACCGGATCGTCGACCACCGCCGCCACCGAGCTCGCAGGGTCGAATTCACTGGGTTCCAGCCGCAATCCGATCGTGCGGCAATGGAAAGAAGTCCTCGATCCACCGGTGAGCTCGCCCCTGACGACGACCACCGCGGAAGGCGTGCGCGGCGCGAGCAAGCGGCACACCGAGTTCGATGTCTCGGACGTACTCACCCGAGCCCTGCTCGACAAGAACGGCACCACGATCGGAGTGTCGTTCGTCCTCGAGTCGGAGGGGCAGCGCGAGGCGATCAAGTGGGCGCGCGCGGCATCCGGGCAGGACAGTGTGGTGCTGACCGATACCGGTCAGGCCGTGGACCAGGTCACCAAGCGGCGCTTGGAATTCGGCGAAAATTTCGTCGACGCGCCATGGAAGACCGACTATGCCCAGAACGGTCCGGGTCCGGTCTATATCGACGCGCACGCGGACTCGAAGGGGTTCATGGTGGAGATCATCTGGAAGAAGGGGACGAAGCAGGAGTCGACTCGATCGGTGCGGGTCGACGGTGCCAACTACGCCAAGATCGTGAAGGCCGCCGAGGACTTCCGGGAGGCGCTGGGGCCAGGTGGTCAGGCGACGGACCGGTCGCTGGTGCTGATCTCGTGCAAGGCGGGCAAGCGGACGGCGGCGACCGATTTCGCCCTGGCGATGCGCGATCTGCTGCCCACCGCCCCGGTGCACGCGGGCGCGGGCGTGGTGCGGGTCGGCGTCAAGAAGGCGCAGAAGACCATCGCCACTCTCGGTGTCAACGACAACCGGGGCTGGGTCACCATCGGTCCCGATGGCGCGAAGGTGGTGCAGCAGAACACGATCAAGCATGCGTCCGCCGCGGTGAGTGGGTCACCCGGGCGGTCTACGGGGACGCCGACCGGCGTGGTGCCCGAGGTTGCCGAGGAGACGGTGGCCGACACCACCGCGGAGTCCGGGGCACTCGTCACCCCGGCGGTGAGCAGTGGCTGGCGCACGTATCTGAACTCGTGGCGGGTATCCAACGATCCGGACGTCCTGCACGGCAAGAACGCCTTCGAGTTGCCGATCAATTTCACCTACGCCGACGTCGTCGCGCACGAGATGTTCGGCTCGACCGGAGCATTGACCGGCGTCTGCTTCCAGAACCGCGATCTGGAACTCGACGCGAATCGACGCTGGGCGGCAGCGACGGAATGGCACGACAAGGTGGTGCGCACCCAACCGGGGCAGACCGGGAAGCAAGCCTTCGACGGTCCGAAAAGGGTCGGACAGGAGGTGGTCGACGCGCCGTGGGTTGCCGAGTTCACCCGGACCGGACACCGACCGGTCTTCGTCACCGCCCACGCGGGTCCGAACACGTTCGAGATCCGGCTTCGGACCGGAACCACGCTCGAGGTGAACGGTACGACGTTCGCGAAGATCGTCGAGTGGTCACCGGGACTGCGAGGCCCGCTGAGCACCGGCGCGGCGACCTCGATCGTCCTGCTGGCCTGCAAACCCGCGAAGGGTTCGGCGGCGACGAAGTTCGCGCGCACGCTACACCAGAACTTCCCGCATGTGCCGGTTCATGCCGCCGCTACCTCGGTGTGGCAGTCGACTATGCGTTATACGGCACGGCCGAATGTCGACTATCGCCTGCTCGCGGCGGACCGCAATGCCGGTTGGGTGACATTGCACAGCGACGGCACTCGAACAGAGCACGCGTCCACTCGCTACTCAGGCCCGGCCGCCGCTTCGAGTGGCGTGGTCGGCTCCGGATCGACCACCGGTGGCACGCTCAGCGCTCCGCTGCGTTTTTCCTCGGACCAGGAAGCCACCGAGGTGGTCGAGGCGGTAACCTCCGCCGAAGCGGCCGCGAACGCCGCTAGCCTGTGGAAGTGGCTGATCCGCAACATGTTCGACGACGCGTTCGATCACGCGGTGCGCGGACGCAGGCTGCGCGACGGGTCCGGTCTCGAGGAACTGTCCGATCTCGAGGATATGTCCGAGGATGCCCGGCACCCGGCGCCGGGCGCGGGCTTGCTCGCCGACACCGCCGAGATCCAATGGGGCGATGACGCACTCGCCGCGCTGTTCGCCGACCCGGACGCCGGCTCGACGGCAACGGCGCCGAGCCCACCCGCTGCGACGGCGGAGCATCACCCACCGACCACGGAAATCCTGGGGGCGTTGCCTTTGCACGTCGCCCCGGCCGCCGAGGCGTTCGTTCGCGGCGATCGATGCGTGCTGATCGACGGACTCGGTACCGCGCACCGGCTCGACGTCGGCAGCGGCTGGCGCGCCGTGCAGGGAACATTCAGCCATCCCGGCACCGGCGCCGAATACATCGGGCTGGTTCCGCTGGATCAGAAGCACGACGCCAGTCCGATCCGGATCCGTAAGACGTTGCTCGCCGAGGCATTCGAGGAGAATGCCGCCACATTCTTCTGGGAGACCACCTACTTCCTGGCCCGTGCCGGTATCGGAATCGAAGGGTCCGGCGACACCCCGGTCTGGCTACCTCCGCGTGCCGTCGTGGCGGTGAAACACGCGCACAATTCCGATGGGACACCGGATCCGAGCCGGACGATGCTCGGGCGTCCGAAGGCCGCTACCTGGCACACCCTCGACAGCGACATCCTCGGTCCACTCGTCCCCGAACTGCGCCGGTCGAACAATCCCCTCTGGGATGAGATCAGTGGTCCCCGGGTGTCGGACGTGCGGCAGGGCGCGCTGGGCAACTGCTTCCTGGCCGCCAACATGATGGCGCTGGCCCGCAGCCCGCTGCCCTTGCTCCGCGAAATGATGACCGATCTCGGTGACTCCGTCGCCGTCCGGTTCTTCGACAAGAACGGTGACGCGGCTTGGGTGCGGGTCTCCAAGGATCTCTATGTCAACGGCGACAACAGCACTCGCTACGCGGCCGACCTGGGGGTGTTGTGGCCCGCGGTCCTGGAGAAGGCCTACGCGGTCTTCGTCGGTGAATTCGGCTACGCCGGACTCGACGGCGGCAGTCCCGGCGCCACCGCCGCGACGATGCTGCCCGCCACGCTGCCCGGCGGCTTGCGGTTCCAGCCGTCCCGGGCGGTCACCGATGCCTATTTCCATCATCCGATGCGGATGGACATCGACGAACTCCGCAGCCTGGCCGGCAGCGATGACGAGTTCGCTCGCGCGGTCTGCGCATTGCGTGGCGAGTGGGAAGGTCGGGTGCGCGACCATCGCGCACGCGAGGCGAATCCGATGGGTGCGGACGCGGATCGCGCGCAGGTGCTGGCACTGGTGGCCGGCAACGGGAACGACGTGTGGGCGGCCGTGCGTGAGTTCTACCGGCTGATCCGGCCGGACAACCCCGGCTCGACCGAGGGGTTCCGGCGCTTCCTGCACCGTGAGTTGAGCCCGCAGCAGCGCACGCGCTGGGCTTCGAACATCGAGCGCCTCGTCGATTCCGTGGACCGGGCGGCGTCCTGGCGCACCCGTGAGCTGGACCAGCAGACCGGCAGGCACATCGCCGAACGCGTCTACTTCGCCTTGGGCCGAGGCGATCTGGTGATGCTGGGTACGCGCAACTGGGGTCGCGACGACACCGTCCAATTCCCAGGCCTGGCGGGCAATCACGGCTACACGGCACTCGGCGTGCAGCGAGATGAGGACGGCAACCCGGTGGCGTTGCGGCTGCGCAACCCATGGGGCACGAACAGATCGGCACAACCTCCGCTGCCCGGAATCACCTTCCAGGCCGACGGGGTGGTGGACGTGGAACTGCGGCATCTCAACAAATTCGCCACCCTCGCGATCTGTGGTCCGGGTGCGCGCGGCCTGTTCGGACTCGACCGGCTCGCCCCGCCTGGCGTCGACGATCTTGTCGGAACTCATTCGGAGGCACCGGAACCGGCACAGTCGGCCGACGCAGCCGAACTGCTCGGCGTCGAGTTGCCCGGCGCCGACGAGGGCGACGGTCACGCGGTCGCGCACGTCTCGCATCCGATCGATTGGAAGAAGCACCTCGGTGTACTCGGACAGCTGGGCGGTGGAAAGAAGTTGTCCGGCACCGCGGATCACACCGTGGTGCGGTTCCGTGCGAAGAATCTGATCCAGGAGCCGATCCTCGATCAGCAGGGCCGCACGGTGGGCATCACCTTCCTTTACGGGCCCGACGAGTTGGAGGTGCTGCGTACCTGGGGGAACGCGCCGAACGGCCACGGGATGGTTTTCCGCACTCGGCCGGGCGAGGCCGGGTCCGCCGCGCTCGCCGGTGACCGGAATCGGATCGGGTTGGACCGGTTCGTCCCGGCTCCGTGGGTGGCCGAGTACCAGGAGGGCAAGCCGGGACCGTTCTACATCTCGGTGCACGCCGACAGCCGCGGTTTCGAAGTCCGCTCGCGCGCCGGGCGGTCGATCGCCGTCGACGGTACGACCTTCGCTGCCATCGTGCAGGCGTCGCCGACCTTTCAGGCGGCAATGACATCGGGTCCGTCGCGGTCGGTCGTCATGATCGCTTGTGCGGTAGCGAACGGCTCGGCGGGCGAGGAGTTCTCGGCCGCACTGCACCAGACTTTCCCCGACCGCCGGATCTACGGGTCTCGCGGCGATGTCGATGTCCATGCGGAGAGTGGTCGCGGGGTGGGCCTGCTGGCCGTCGGCGACAACGCGGGGTGGATGTCCTACCTGAACGCCGTCGCGACCGACCACGCCGCGACGAGGTACGACGCTCCGGCCACCGATGGCAGGGCGGCATTCGTCGAACAGACGGCGAATGACACCGATATCGGCGACTGGGTCGAGCAGTTGCGGTCGACGGAGGCATTTTTCGGTGAGGAACCGTACTTCGCGGTGACCAGCGACCACCGGGTAATCGGCTTCTTCGGGGCGGACGTACTCGTCAACCCGATGCTCGATCACCACGGCGACACGATCGGCGTCAGTTTTCATCAGCCAGACCATCTCGCGGGCGAGCTGTTGTGGGCGCGGACGGAGAATTTCCACAACGTGGTCACCAGAATGCGCGACGGCGACGACGATTTGAGTGTGGTGGTGCAACGAATCCTGCGTGAAGAGTCGTCGCGCACCGAAAACGTCCGTGCGCCGTGGGCCCTCGACTATGCGAACGGGAAGAATGGACCGGTATATATCAGTGCGCACGCCGATGCGAACCTCTTCGAAATCAACCTGCGATCCGGGGTGACCATCGACGTCGACGGGCGGACCTTTGCCTCGATCGTCCAGTCCGCGCACCCTTTCGGCGCCGCGCTTGCCTCCGGGCTCGCCGCCGCGCTGGAGACGCCGAAATCGTTCGTCTTGATGGCATGCAAGGCGGCAGCGGGCGTTGCGGGATCCAGTTTCGCCGAGGTCTTCGGCAGGGTGTTCCCGGGGCGCCCGGTCCATGCGAGCACTGGCACCGTCAACTTTCATGTCCTGCGGGTCGACAAGGAGGAGGGGCCGCCGATACGGATCAGCTGGCTGGGTGCGAGCCACAATGCCGGCTGGATGTCCTATCGCAACGGCCAGCAGATCCGGCACGACCATACCCGGCACCCACCGCCACACCCCGATTCGACCGAATCCAGCTGAGAAGACTGACCGAGAAGGGCTCATCAATGACCGAGCAGAGCAACGACAACGACGCGGAATGGCTGTTCCTGATCGATCCGGGCTGGCAGCCCGCCGACGAGGACGATCGCCCGCCCGCACACGCGGTGCTGGGTGGCTGGTTCGTCGATACCGACGGCACCGCAGGCGAATTCCAGCCCAATCCGGACTATCGCCCCGCCGACGAGGCGTCGTTCATCGACCCGATCGACGCGACATTGCGGCTGGTCCTGGAGAAGCGGGCCGAACCGGGCCAGCTGCTGGCGACCCTGCGCGGTGCGGTGGTCGGTGTCGCGGTCGACGAGAACGGCAATCCGGTCGTCGCGGCGTCCCCGGATCAGATCCCCTGCGTGCTGGTGACCTCGGCGCCCGAGCACCGCAGGCACGCGCAGGTCGAAGGCTGGACCGAGGTCTCGATGGCCGAACTCGCCGCGGCGCTGCCGGAGGAGGGCATCGATGTCCTGATCAATCCCGGCGCTCCCGCATCGATGCGGCTGCTCGCCGGCGCGGTCAAGGCGGCGGTCGCGGTCGCGACCTGAGCGTGTGGTCGCTGAGCGGGTGTGCGCCGGCTCAGCGACCGTCGTTCAGAACCGGTATTCCTCGAAAGCGTCGGATCGGCGGCGCATTTCGGCGATTTGCTCGGGCGTCAGGAGCCGGTCGGGTACCGGTTCGTCGCGGCGCGTGAAGCCGGGCCGGGCGAGCAGTGCGGCCAGGGCTAGTACCTGGAGATCAGCCGGCGCCACCGTGTAGCGACCCGCGGCATCGACCATGCGCGCGTCGACGACGATGCACACGCTGCCGACCGCGACGACCGGAGCTCGATCGCCGCGCTCGGCCACGATCCTCGGCAGGTGCGCGGGGACGCTCGGCTCGTTCATCACAGGCCTTTCCGATCGGACCGGATCACAGGGCGGGCAGCTGACAGATCTGGACGAGCTCGCGCCCACGCGTGCGTGACACCAGCATGCCCCGGCCCGGCGGATACTGCGCCGGGCGGACGTCACCGAGCAGCACACCCTCGTCCTTGGGGGTGCTCATCAGAATGCCGTCGACCGACATGTCCTTGAGCGGGCCAAGGACATTGTCGTAGAGCGCACGCGACGCGCCACCGGCTCGCCGCGCGATCACCACATGCAGGCCGATATCGCGGGCCTGCGGGAGCAGATCGATCAGCGGCAGCAGCGGATTGTTCGACGCCACCATGTCGTAGTCGTCGACGATCACATAGACCTCCGGGCCGGTCCACCAGCTGCGTTCCCGAAGCTGCGTGGGGGTGATGTCGGCGCCCGGCATCCGCTGGGACACAAATCCCGCGACCTCTTTGAGGGTCGGGACCGAGGTTTGCGCCGAGGTCGAATATCCGGCCAGGTGCGGGCCATCGATGGCGCCGAGCATGGTGCGGCGGTAGTCGACCATAATGACCCGGGCATCGTTCGGGCTGCAATTCTCCACGATTCCCTGCGCGATATTGCGCAGCAGTGTGGTCTTGCCGCACCCGACGTCGGCGAAGACCAGCAGGTGCGGTTGCTCCTGGAAGTCGAGCACCATCGGCGCCAGTTCCGATTCGCTCAGTCCGATCAGGACCCGCTTGTTGTCCAGGCGCAGGCCCTGCGCTCGTGCGGTTTCCAGCACCTGCGCCCGGTCCAGTTCCAGCGGGAGTTGGCGCACGGGGGGTGCGTGGCGGTCACCATAGACCCGCGCCAAGGCTTCCTTGGCCGCGACGACGCCCTCGGCGAGGGTTCTCGGGTCGACGTCGGTGTCGAGGCGGGGCAGCGCGATCAACATGTGCAGTTTGTCGGGAGTCATGCCGCGGCCCGGGCGATTGATCGGAACGCCCACTGCCGCGCGGCGATCCATCTCCGAGTCCGACGGGTCGCCGAGGCGCAGTTCGATCCTGGTGCCGATCTGGTCCTTCACCACCGGCCGGATCTCGGCCCACCGGTTGGCGCCGAGCACGAGGTGGATGCCGTAGGACAGACCGCGCGCGGCCAAACCGAGCACCTGGCCTTCGACGATGTCGAAATCCTCCCGGAACGCCGCCCAGCCGTCGATGACGAGGAAGACATCGCCGAACAGGTCGGCCGAGAGCGGGTGCGCCGCGCGTTCGTCCTCGGGCAGCTGGGCGAGCCGCGCCTTCAGTTTCCGGAAGTCGCGCATGTTCTCGATGCCGAGGTCGAGAAAGCGGCGTTCACGCTGCCGCAACAGCATGCTGAGTTCGGCCACTGTCCGCCGGACGCGGTCGCCTTCGAGGCGACCTGCCGCCGACCCGACGTGCGGGAGACCGGTGAGCGCGGACAATGTGCCGCCACCGAAATCGAGGCAGTAGAACTGCACCTGCTCGGGGGTGTGGGTGGCCGCCGCGGCCGTGATGATGGTGCGCAGGGTGGTCGACTTGCCCGACTGCGGCCCACCGACCACCGCGATATTGCCCTGGGCGCCGGCGAGATCGATCGTGAGGACATCGCGCCGCTGCTCGTAGGGCTTGTCGACGATGCCGATCGGCAACCACAGATTGCCGTTGCGGTTGCTCTCCGAACGCCAATCCTGTTCGGGCAGCAGCATATCCACGGTGGGCGAGATGTCGAGCGGCGGCAGCCAGACTTCGTGCGCGGGTCTGCCGTGCCCGGTCAACCGCTCGACCACCACCTGCAGCAGTGACTGCTCGTGCGTGGGGGCGGGGGCTTCGGTCGCGGTCTCGCCGAGCAGTTCGCTCAGGTCCGGCAGTTCCACCGGGACCGGCTGCGCCGCGCGGACCGCGACGGCCGCGGCGGTGAAGAGGTCGACCGCGCCCGCTGTGCCGGTCGCCTCGGCGACGGCACGGTCACCGGCGGGCGGCACATAGGTGCCCGACACGTAGGTCGCGTTGAACCGCAGCGGGTCCGAGGAATCGCTCTTGAGATATCCGGCGCCGGGTTGACCGGGCAGGTGATAGGCGTCGGTGATGCCGAGCACCTGGCGGGACTCGCCGGCGGAGAAGGTGCGCAGGCCGATTCGGTAGGACAGGTGCGAGTCCAGACCACGCAGCCGGTTCTCCTCGAGGCGCTGCGATGCCAGCAGGAGATGCACCCGCAGCGATCGCCCGAGCCGGCCGATCATTACGAACAGTTCCGCGAAATCTGGTTTCTGCGAGAGCAATTCGGAGAACTCGTCGACGATGATGAACAGCGCGGGCAGCGGATCGAGCTGGGCTCCGTTGGTGCGCGCCTTCTCGTATTCGGTGACGTTGGCGAAGTTCCCGGTCGCTCGGAGCAGTTCCTGCCGGCGCGTCAATTCACCGGCGAGAGCGTCACGCATGCGGTCGACCATCGAGAGTTCTTCCTCGAGATTGGTGATCACCGCGGAAACATGGGGGAGAGGGTCGAGGCCGAGGAAGGTCGCACCGCCCTTGAAGTCGACCAGGACGAGGTTGAGCAGATCCGGTGAATGGGTGGTCACCATCGACAACACCAGCGTGCGCAGGAACTCCGACTTGCCCGAACCTGTGGCACCGATACACAGTCCGTGCGGGCCCATGCCGCTTTCCGCGGATTCCTTGATGTCGATCTCGACGGGCGTGCCGTCGGGAGTGACGCCGATCGGAACACGGAGGCGTTCGCGCGCGGATCGAGGCCGCCACACGGACTCGGCGTCGATCGTCGCGGCGTCGGGAATCGACAGCAGCGACATCAGACCGGGATCGCCGGAGACGTCGTCGCCGAGATTGACGATCTGGGCGGTGGTGGCGATCCGGAACCGAGCCATGGCGCGCGCGAAGGTGGCGGCCACCTCGGGGCTCAGCCGATCGGGACCCGCGAAATTCTCCACCGACCCGCCGGTGCGCGCGCCGATCACCTCCTCGTCGACGACCAATTGCAGGCCGCGCCGGACCGCGAGCCCGGCTGGTGGCGCGGTCAGGTCCAATACGGTGACCGAGTCGAGGCCCGCGTCGCTGATCGTGCGCTCGGAACCGCTGACATAGCCGTCGTCGATGACGACGACCACGTGCAGCCGGCCCGCGGTGGGCGGTGCGTTGCGCAGGAACCGGCCGCGCTCGAGCAGGTCCTCGCTCAACGCGGTCTCCAGCTCCGATAGCGACTCGTAAACCATGCGCGCCGCGCCGATCCCGTCGCGGTCTCGCGGATGTTGCAGGTGTGGAAGCCATTTCGCCCAACGCCAGGCGTCCGCATCGGGGTCGGCGGTGACGATGGCGAAGATCATGAAGTCCGGACCGTGAAAAGTCGCCAGCTCCATCAGCATCGACCGGAGCAGCGCGCGCCCGTGCTCCCGCGGGCCTTCGATGTTGACCGCGGGGAACGCGCGCAGCGAGATGGCGGTCGGCAGGCCGTGCACGACCGAGTGAGTGCGCACGAACCGGCGCAGCGCCACCGTCGCCACCGGTTCCAGGTCTTCGAGCGGGCCGGTCTCGGGCCTGGCCAGCTTGGTGGCGATGCGATGGCTGCCGACGCCGATCCGGACATGCCCGAAGTCGGAATCGCCGGGCCGGCGTTCCCACATCCGCCGTGTGCCGATCAGGGCGTGCAGGTCGACCGGGTGGGGGTGGCTCCAGATCAACGCCGCCCGCTGCGCAGTGCCGGTGCCGCGGACGTCACGGCGCAATTGATCGAGGTAGCGGAAATAGTCCTTGCGTTCCTCATTGAGCTCGGCGGCCTTCTTGCCACCGCCACCGGTGCGACCGGCGAACATGCCGACCATCGACATCAGCATCATCATCGGAAACATCATGGCCATGGGGTTGGTCAGCATCGACCGGCCGCTCATGGTGAACATCAGCGCCATCATGCCGACCATGGCGACCACCATGACCAGCGGAAGCAGGCGCTGCCACAGCGGGCCGGGCACCGGCGCGGTGATCTCCGGCGGTGCGTTGAGCACCACGTCGCCGCCGGGCGGCCGCGGCGGGGCGATCCGGGCCAGCCGAATGAAACCTTGTGTACTCATAGCTGTTCCGTTCAGTCGTCACCGGGCAGAACGAGCGGCATGCGCTGCTTGCGGCGGAAGGGGATCGACAGCGTCGAGAAGATGGCGAGCAGGGTCAGGCAGATCGCGGCGCCCGTCACGCCGATGCGCCGCGGCCACGGGTTCACCGGTGCGATCGGGGCCGGGCCCGCGATCTGTTCGCCGGCCGCCGGATCATGGAGCGGCGGATTCGGCAGTACGGCGGTGAGCGCGGCTACCGGATCGACCATGCCCGCGCCGATCCGGGCGTCGTGGCCGTCGCCGGGTGCATGCGCCGTGCCGATGATGCGATCCATCACCTCTTTGGCGGACAGCTGCGGAAAGCGTGCGCGCACAAGGGCCGCCAGGCCTGCGACGTAGGCGCTGGAAAAGCTGGTTCCCGCCACCGGCGATACCTGACCGTCGGCTTGTGGGGTGCCGTTGACCAGGCCGGTGGCACCAGGTTTGCTGTCGAGTGAAATCAGGTTGCTGCCGGGGGCGGCCACCGAGACCCACGGCCCGTACAGCGTGAACGGCGACGGCGAGCCGTCCGGCTCGACCGAGGCCACCGAAAGGACATAGGGCGAGAACCACGCGGGCGTCGCGATCGTTCTGACTGAATCCCAGCCGGCGCCGTTCTGCTGCTTGCACGCGCCCTGCGATTGCAGGTTTCCCGCCGCCGCTACCACGACGACATCGCGGTCGTAAGCGTATTTCAATGCGGCGCCGAGCATCCCGTCCACCGGGCCGGCACCGGCGGGCCGGCAGGACACTTCGGAGATGTTGACGACCGTTGCGTGCAGATCCACCGCGCGGACCACGGCATGCGCCAGGGTGGCGACGGTGCCGTACCCACCGGCCGACATGCCATCGGGCCGGTCATTGCCGTAGCTGTTCTTGGCTTGATAGGCCAGGCTGGTCTGCCGGATCGCGAGCACCGTGGCTCCCGGCGCGACACCGGCGAAACCATCGCCACCGTCCGGGGACGGGTGTGCGGCGATGATCCCGGCGACCAGGGTGCCGTGCCCGTCGCAGTCGGTCGTGCCGTCGGAATCGGAGACGTAGTCCCCGCCCGCGTCGACCGTCAACCGCGGATGGCGAGTGACTCCGGTGTCGATCACCGCGACAACCTGTCCCGCGCCGCGACCGAATTCCCAGGCAGCGGCCAGCCCGAGCGCCTTTTGGGCGGCGGGCACCCCAGCCGGAGGTGGTCCCGTCCAGTTGGGTTCCGAGCACAGCAGTCGCTGTTGCGAGGGTTCCGGCGGGGCCACCGGGGCGCCGGTGATCAGCAGGCCCGGATCGACCCCGGGCGGAGCGACGGCCCTGGCTGGACCGGTGGGCAGCAACGCCGCCGTGATCGTAAGTGCCGCGACGGCGAGCGCGGCCGGTGCCGATCGTGCGTGGTCACGCATTGCGGGCCAGGGCATAGACGTCGATGATCCAGAACACCAGTGGCCCGATCAGGCAGATCATGAGGTACTCCAGCAGCTCGCCGGCCCGCTGCACGACCGGCGAGATCTCGAGCTTCGGCCCGGCCACCCCGATCAGCAGCGCGAGTGCCGCGACGACGAGCAGCGCGCCCGCAGCGGGCAACGCGGCATCGGTGAGTTGGGTGCCGAGCAGCACCATCGGCGGGATCAGCGCCGAGCAGCCGCCGAGCACCAGCAGCGCGGCCTGGGTGAGGTCGGAGAAGGCACGCCCGCGCCGGGCCAGCACGATGCCGACCGCCACCGCCAGCAACGCGGTCTGCCAGAGGTGGTCCCGGGCCGTCGCGACCACCATGATCGTCGCGATCACCGTCACCGTCACGATCCCGGCGATCATCCCGGACTGATAGTCGTTGGCCCGGCGGGCCCGTTCGCCCAGCCCGGCCGCCGAGGGAATCGAGGTCGCGCCGATCGCGCCGATGCCCTCGATGGTCGGTCGGGGCTCATGGTCGCGCGGATCGATCACTCCGCCCGCGGTCGGCACCGGCGGCACCGGCAGCCGCGCTGCCGCGACCGCGATCCGCGGCGTCAGCGTGATGCCGAGCAGTGCGAAAAAGATGACTCCGGCCGCGGTTTTGGACGGTGCCACCTGCCATACCGTGGTCGTACCCGCGGCGCCGAGGCCGAACGCCGCGATCGTGATGACGGCGGTGAACATGGTTGGGCGCACCGCGATCACCCGCATCGCGACCGTCGCGAGCAGTATCGTGACGGCGCAACTCAGCAGCAGGTGCGGTGCGCCCGGCAGACCGGGCACGAGCGCCGCGGCCCCGGCGCCCATCAGCAGCAACCCGCACAGCGCCAGGACCGTGGCGGGCAGTGTCGCGGCATACCACCGGGCGACGAGCCCGGCTCCGACCAGGACGAGGAGCCCGAACCCGCTGCCCGCCGCCCCAGCCCATCCGCCGGCCCCGTGTCCCGCCGCGTACAGCAACAGGAGGCAGGCGCTCGCGACCGCGGCGATCGCGCCGCCGAGCCCGGCCAGGCCCGCGGACTCGGCGGTCCAGCCGCGAAACGAGTTGTCGGTCAGCCGGGCCACGGCGTCGATCACGTCATCGAAGAGCGCCGGGGAGTCGACCGAATCCACTGCGGCCAGCACCAGCAGGTCGCCGTCGAAGACCTCGGCCTCGGTGAGCGTCCGGACCGGGTCGATCGCGGTGTGGCCCAGCCGGGACAGCGTCCAGTGCCGGGCGACCAGCGGCCCGTCCTCCTCGTGTTCGGACAGGTCCGGATTGCGAGAGGCGATGAGTGTCACCACATCTGGAATGAAAGTGGCGATCGGGATCGTGGCGGGCAGCGCGACATCGACCTGAGTATTCCCGCCGATCACCGAGACTCTGCACAGCTGCGGCTCGATCGCCGTTGACTCGATCACGTGATGACTCCCGAATTCCCTGGTTACGACGATCAGGAAGGTAGCAATCACGGTGCCGCGCGGCGGTGGCCCGAGGCGGAGTTCGCTTTGTCGTAACCCGCGGTGTGGCAACGACATGCGGTTATCGCGTCGAGCCCGCGCGGCGGGGTGAACTGTCCGTGAATGGCCGGTGCTCGCCGTCCGGGTTCGCTGGGCTGGACAGCCGAGTCCGCGCTAATTTCCGGGCATGTCAGCGATTCGGCAAGCGCAACAGGTCTTCGATGCGGGCGTCCTCTCGCTCGGTCTGATGGTCGACGGCCAGCAAGCCGCGAAGAATCTCGAGTACGCCAAGGTCGCCTTCCGCCGGGCGACCGAGCTCGATCCCGACATGTGCGACGCCTGGCTCGGGCGCGTCGCCGCCGGGGACGCCACCCAGGAAGTGCTACGCCAGTTACACCGCACCTCGACGACTTCGCATCTGCGTGAGCAGCGCCGTCTCGGTCTGCCGCCGCGGCAACTGGCCGGTCGGTTCCAGATCGGCCAGTACATCGACTATCCGATCGCCAGCCTCACCGAGATCTGGCTCGCCCAGGCGATGCATCTCGTCGAGGACCGGGATTTCGATGCGGCCGAACGCGTTCTCGACGAACTCGACGAGCGTCGCAGGCAGCTGACCGAGGATCCCGACCGTGCCGTCGACGACAAGGTCTGCGCCTATGCGCGCGGCGTGCTCTATTTCACCGGTCAACTGTGGCAAGAGGTGATGGGCGTGCTGGCCGGGTCGGCCGACTGGCAGGACCAATACATGGCGGCCGGCGCGCACGTCATGGTCGGCACCGCCTGCGCCCACCTCGGCCTCTTCGGCGAGGCGACCCGCAGGCTGGAACTGGCCGAGCGCGGCCCGATTCCGGCGGCCCGGACTGCGGCCATGTACTGCCGTGGGCTGGCGTTGCGCGAACAAGGCCACGAGGACGAGGCGCGGGCGTTGTTCGAGACCGTCTACACGCAGGTCCCCGGGTTCGCCGCCAACGCCACCGCGATGCGCGATCCCAAGTTCCGGATCATGGTGACCACCAAGGAACAGATCGAATCACGCACCGACCGTTGGGATCCGGCGTCCGCGCCGTCGCTGGCGGAGGCGGCCGAGGAGGAACAGCATCACAGGGCCGAGCTGATCCTGGCCGCCGCCCGCGCGGAACTGGCGGCGCAGATCGGCCTGGGTGCGGTCAAGGTGCAGGTCGCCAAGCTGCAGTCCTCGGCGATGATGGCCAAGATCAGGGCCGAGAAGGGCCTCAACAGCATGCCCCGCGGCCAGCATCTCGCCTTCACCGGCCCGCCTGGCACCGGCAAGACCACCATCGCCAGGGTGGTGGCCAAGATCTACTGCGGGCTCGGGTTGCTGAAGACCGACAAGGTCGTGGAGGCCAAACGCTCCGACTTCGTCGGCCAGCACCTGGGTTCGACCGCGATCAAATCCAACCAGCTGATCGATTCGGCCATGGACGGCGTGCTGTTCGTCGACGAGGCCTACACCCTGATCCAGGCGGGCCTTTCCGGTGGTGACGCCTTCGGGCGCGAGGCCGTCGACACCCTGCTGGCGCGGATGGAGAACGATCGCGACCGCCTGGTCGTCATCATCGCAGGCTACGACGGCGAGATCGACCGCTTCCTGGCCAGCAACGACGGCCTGTCCTCCCGCTTCGCCAAGCGCGTGAAGTTCGACTCCTACTCGCCCGGCGAACTCTGCGAGATAGCCCAATTCATCGCCGCCAGACGCGATTCTGCCGTATCCGACGATGCGGTCGAACTGTTGCGCGAGTCGTGCGCGACGCTCTACGCCACCGAAGGCACCGACCAGAGCGGCCTGCCCCGCCGCGGCGTCGACCTCGCCGGCAACGGTCGATTCATCCGAAATGTCATCGAAAGTGCAGAGGAAGAGCGCGAATACCGCCTAGCCATGGACGACAGCCTCGACCACCGCGCGCTCGACGAAGAAACCTTGATGCGCATCGAGGCCGACGATATGCGCAAGGCACTGGAAGTGGTGCTCTCAACCCTGATGCCCTGAGTGCGAACACAACTGGAAGTAGCAGCATCTCGCCGAGCTTGTTGCTGCCCAGACGGCGAAGTTCGCCAACTTGTACGACGTCAGCCACGAGCGCGAGGACGTCGCGCGACTTGTGTCGGAACGGTCGAGGCGGATGCCGGGAACCTTCCACCAGCTACCGCGAGACAGGTATGAAACAGCATGAAGTCACCTCTTTCGTGACCCGTCTGCTGATTCCTTCGACATCTATCGAAGCGCACCTTGGTTGCTTCGCGCCACCCTGCGCGTTCGCAGGGAGCGGGGGTGGGTGGCGTGACCAACGGAGGTGTGGTCATGTCCGGCTCGCGATGAGGCGGCACTGGAGCCGATTCTCGGCGCGTGGCAGTGCTTGAAACTGACGTCGACTTCAACTATACAGATGTCAGGGGCCGCATCGGGTCCAGCTGGTAGTAGGAGCCGTCCGTTCGGATGTGGCGGCGCGCCCCCATCGACACGAAAGCAGGTTCGGTAGTGCAGGTTGCAGGCAAGGTCGCCATTGTCACCGGTGGCGGCGGAGGCATCGGCGGCGCTATCGCGCGGGCTCTCGTCGGTGCGGGTACCCGCGTAGTCGTCGCAGACCTGCACGCATCTACCGCTCAGGCCGTCGCCGACCGGATCAACGCCGACCATCCCGGTACCGCGGTGTCCGCCGGCGCGGACGTATCGGACACCGAGGCGATTCGCCAACTCATCGCGTTGGCTGACAAGCACTTCGGTCCCGTCGACATGTACTTCGCCAACGCCGGAATCGTCGGTGCGCCTGGGCTCGAGGCCGACGAAGCCGCCTGGAGCCTGGCGATCGACGTGAACCTGCGCGCCCACATCCGGGCCGCGCAGTTGCTGGTCCCGGCATGGGTGGAGCGGGGTGCGGGCTACTTCGTCAGCACCGCCTCCGCGGCGGGGCTGCTCACCCAGATCGGGTCGGCCACCTACGCGGTCACCAAGCACGCCGCGGTCGGTTTCGCCGAGTGGCTCAGCGTCACCTACGGAGACCAAGGGGTGCGGGTCAGCTGCCTGTGCCCACAGGGCGTCAATACGAAGCTGCTGTTCGGTGGGGAGTCCGGGGAAGTCCTCGGCGCCGCGGCAACCCGCGCCGTCACCAGCGCCGGTGAGGTGCTCGAACCGGCCCAGGTCGCGGCCGACGTGATCGCCGCGATCGACGAAGAGCGTTTCCTGATCCTGCCGCACCCGCAGGTGCTGGACATGTACCGGCACAAGGCCGCCGACTACGACCGATGGCTGCGCGGCATGCGGCGCTACCAGACGAAGGTGCTGGCGCGGGACTGAGGTCCTCCCGCGGCATCGACCTCGTCGAGGCTGTCGTCGGCCACAACGAGCGCCGCACCCCCGATTCCCTCCGGACCCGTCAGGAGTTCTCATGTCCCTGTTCGACATCTCCGAACGCGCCCAGCAGTTGCAGAACGAACTGCTGGATTTCATGGATGCACACGTATACCCGGCCGAGACCGTGTACGAGGAGCAGATGCGCGCGGCCGGCGATCCACATTTCCATCCGCCGATACTCGAGGAACTCAAGACCGAGGCGAGAAGGCGGGGCCTGTGGAACCTCTTCCATCCACATCCTGCCACCGGTGCCGGACTGACCAACCTCGAGTACGCGCCGCTGGCGGAGATCATGGGCCGCAGCCACATCGCGCCCGAGGCGTGCAACTGCAACGCCCCCGACACCGGCAACATGGAGGTCCTCGAGCTCTTCGGCACCGAGAAGCACAAAGAGAAGTATCTGAAACCCCTGCTCGACGGCACTATGGCGTCCGCGTTCGCGATGACGGAGCCAGGTGTGGCCAGCTCCGATGCCACCAATGTCGAACTGTCTATGGTCAAGGACGGTGACGAATACGTCCTCAACGGCCGGAAGTGGTTCGCCTCCAACGCCCTCCACAAGAACTGCAAGGTCATGATCGTCATGGGCAAGACCGATCCGGCCGCCCCGACGCACCGGCAGCAGTCGATGATGGTGGTACCGATCGACGCACCCGGTGTGACCGTGCTGCGCAACTTGCCGGTCTTCGGTTACGCCGACCGAGAAGGTCACGCCGAGATCGACTTCAAGGACGTACGGGTTCCGGTCGAGGACCTCCTCAAAGGCGAGGGAGAGGGCTTCGCGATCAGCCAGGCCCGGCTGGGCCCCGGTCGCATCCACCACTGCATGCGTGCCATCGGCGCGGCCGAGCGCGCGCTGGAACTGATGTGCAAGCGCGCCCAGTCGCGCGTCACGTTCGGCAAGCCGATCGCCGACAATGCCAACATCCAGGACTGGATCGCCGAAGCGCGCATCGACATCGAGATGATCCGGCTACTCACCCTCAAGGCCGCATATCTGATGGACACCGTCGGTAACAAGGAAGCACAGACCGAGATCGCCGCGATCAAGGTCGCCGCCCCGGCCATCGCGCTGAAGATCGTGGACCGGGCCATCCAAGTGCACGGTGGCGCGGGCGTCACCGACGACTTCCCGCTCGCCATGTCGTACGCACACCTGCGGACCCTGCGCCTGGCCGACGGCCCGGACGAAGTGCACAAGCGCGCTATCGCCCGCCGCGAACTGCGCCAGTACCGCGACCTGCGACCGGACGGTATCTGAGCATGACTCCCATGCAGTCGCGTGCCAGAGCGTCTTTTCTGGATCTGAGCGGCAGAACCGCGATCGTCACCGGCGCTTCGCGCGGCATCGGCGGCCAGCGGCTCGGCGACGTGGTGCCCTACCGGAACGGAGCGACGCTCGGTGCCTGAGACCTCGGCGCGAGATGCGATCGGCATCGATCCGATGGCGGTCACCCGCTGGTTCGGCGACCTCGGGATCGAGTTCGCCGGCCGGCTGGGCTTCCACCGGATCGGTCTCGGTCAGTCCAATCTCACCTACCTCGTGCGGGACGACGCCGGTCGGCGCTGGGTGCTGCGCCGGCCCCCATTGGGGCACCTGTTGGCCTCGGCACACGACGTCGCGCGGGAGGCGCGGATCATGTCCGCGCTCGCGGGCACTTCCGTCCCTGCACCGCGGATCCTCGGTGTCGCGGAGAATTCCGCGATCTCCGACGTGCCGTTGGTGCTGATGAACTTCATCGACGGCCAGGTCGTCGACACGATGGAGATCGCGGAGTCACTACCTCAGCGACGGCGTCGCGAGATCGCGGAGTCCCTGCCGCGCGCCCTCGCGCAAATCCACGCCGTCGACCTGGAGCGGACCGGACTGTCCGATTTGGCGAGCCATAAGCCGTACGCGCGACGCCAACTCGCGCGGTGGTCCGGCCAGTGGGAGAAGTCCAAGACGCGGGAATTGCCCGAACTCGACGATCTGACCCGCAGGCTGATGGCCGCGGTGCCCCAGCAGACCGAACTCGCGCTCGTGCACGGCGACTTCCACCTGCGCAATGTGATCGTCGCCCACACGAGCGGCGAGGTCATCGGCGTGCTGGACTGGGAACTGTCCACGCTCGGAGATCCGTTGGCCGACATGGGTTCTATGCTCGCCTACTGGCCCGAGCCGGGGGAGGACACGGGGGGAGACTTCCCGGTCTCCACACTCGCGGGATTCCCGAACCGGGACGAACTCGCCCGGATGTACCTCGACGAGACCGGCCGGGACCCGCAGGCGCTGAAGTTCTGGCACGCGCTCGGTCTATGGAAGGTGGCGATCATCGCCGAAGGTGTCCTGCGCCGGGCGATGGACACCCCCGCGAACAAGGCGGCAGCCGGCACCCCGACCGTCGAGCGCATCGATGCTCTGGTCCACAAGGCCATCGTTATCGCCGATGCCGCGGGGATATGAATCCCCGGCCATCGACACTTATCAGGAGAATCTTCTATGAAGGCATGACGCGTCAACGAACTCGGCGGGCCGCAGGACGTCGTGAAGCTCGAGGACGTCGCCAAGCCGACCGCCGGTGACGGTCAGGCAGGGTGAAGGTGTTGGCTGCTCCAGCACGTCGCCTGCGGTTCGCCGCGGCATGATCTGGCGAGCTCCGATGGTTGCGTTGCTATAACTGTTCCCATGTCACGATCGACCGCAGGGGACGAACACGAGGGCCCGCCGCCGTCCATGGCGAACTCCGCGCTGCTGCGCGAGCTTCCGGCCACCGGTCGGGGATTGCGGACGCGCTCGGCCTTGATCGCAGCTGCCCGTACGGTGTTCGAGCGTTCGGGCTACCTCGACACCCGGCTGGTCGACATCACCACAGAGGCCAAATGCTCGTCCGGCACCTTCTATACGTACTTCTCCAGCAAGGAGGAGATCTTCGCGGCTGTCCTCGAGTTGGCGCAGGAAGACATGATGCATCCAGGAATGCCGCATGTGGACCCCGACGCCGACCCTGCTGGGATCATCGAGGCGAGCAACCGGGCGTACTTCGAGGCGTACAAGCGCAATGCCAAGCTGATGGCGTTGCTCGAACAGGTAGCCAGCATCGATCCGGAGTTCCGCAAACTGCGTCGGCGGCGCGCGGAGGCGTTCGTTCGGCGAAACGCCCGCAGCATCGAGTCCCTGCAGGCGCGGGGACTCGCAGACACGGAGGTCGATCCGCTGTTGGCCTCGCGCGCACTGTCCGGGATGATCAGTCGACTCGCGTTCGACTACTTCGTGACCGGTGAAGGCGCACCGGAGGATCTGAGGGTCGACCTGGACGAACTGACGCGCATCGGAACCCGGTTATGGGTCAACGCGCTGCGCATCTCCCCGCTGTGAGCCAGGCCCGTCCGAGCCGCACAAAGCACCTTTCAGGCGACCTCCGCGCTGAATGGTGCTCATCATTTCCCGCCTTTTCCGGTCGTTTCTGTGTGATTTTGTGTGTCGTGTGACCGGTCGCAGGCCGGTGTGCCAGACGGTGGTACTCGAACTTTCGGCGAACGGCGAACCGTCGTCTTCGACAATATAGCTCCCGGCCCACCGGCCGGGGTCGCCCCCGGCAAGGTCGTCGAAGCCCCCCGTGAGCCCTGCGGGTAGGGCGACAGCCGACACCGGCGCCTCCGGGAGTTCCGCCGTTCCGGCAGGACCGTAAATGACGTTGATTTCGGATCGAGACTTGACGTAGGTCACAACTTGATGTTGAGTTCAGCTTCAATGTTCGGCCCTCCGGAGGGAGGGTCGAAGCCCAGATCCGAAACAACGACGATCGAGGGAACCGCATGGCCCCACTCCTGACTGTGAACGATCTGTCTCGCAGGCTTCTGGTCGCGGGCAGGCCGCTTCGCGAGGTCGGTGTCGCACCCGCCGCAAGCGAGGGAGCCGGCCCGGTCGGCGAGCGGCGATGAGTTCCGTGACCTTTCTGCCAGTCGAATTCGAAAGAATGACGATGTCCACTGTTTCGCCGGAGACCGCCCGGCTCACCTTCCGTGCTCTCGAACTGATTCACGGGATGATCTACTTCAGCCCGCACGGGCAGGAGTGCTATGCCGAAATCGGCTTGCAGGGGCGGGCCCCGACATATTTCGCGCCCCGCTCGGCAGCGATGGGCCCGGTACCCGCGGAAGTCGCCGTCGCGACATTCTTCAACTTCAATCCGGTGGCGGTGCGCTCCGCGCTGCCCGCGGCCTGGCACACCGCCACGCCTGGGCACGTCCTGGAGGCGCGGTACGAGGCCGTCGACCGCTCGCTGCGCCAAGCATGGGGCGACGACGTCGACGGTCCAACGGTTCGGGAGGCGGCCGATCTCGCACGCCGTGCCGCGGAACGCGCCTGCGATCGGCCTCAGGGACGTCCGCTGTTCGCCGGACACGCGCAGCTGCCGTGGCCGGACGCTCCGCACCTGGTGCTGTGGCACGCGCAGACTCTGCTGCGCGAATTCCGAGGCGACGGACACGTCGCGCTGCTGTTCACCGAAGGCCTCGATGGTATGGAGGCGCTGATCACGCATGCCGCGACGGGGGCCATCAGCGCGGAAGTCCTCCGCGTCAGCCGGTACTGGAGCGAAGAGGAGTGGGCTGCGGGCATCGAGCGGTTGCGTGCTCGCGGGTGGCTTCTGAATGGGCCCGGACTCGCCCTCAGCGAGGAAGGGCGGCGGCGCCGGCAATCGATCGAGGACCGGACTGACCAACTCGCCGTGTACGCGTACGAAGCAATCGGACCGGAGGGGTGTTCGCGACTGGGCGAGTTGGGCATGCCGCTGACGAAGGCGGTTGCGCAGGCCGATCTGGGTTTCCCGGCCGAGCTGATCGCCCGGTACCGGGACGGCCGGTGACCGGGGCGCCGAGGCTCGAGCAGGAGGAGGTGCGGATGACGGTCGATGTTGCGGCGTGGCAGGCGCTCGGATCTCGGCGGATCGCCACGAACGGGATCGAACTGCGGGTCGTCGATCATGGCGAGGGACCGGTGGTTGTTCTCTGCCACGGATTTCCCGAACTCGCATTCTCGTGGCGTCATCAGGTTTTCGCCCTCGCCGAGGCCGGGTATCGCGTGATCGCCCCGGATATGCGCGGCTACGGAGGTAGCTCGCGGCCGTCCGAGATCGAGGACTACGACGTATTGACGATCTGCGCCGACCTGGTGGGACTGTTGAACGCCCTCGGCGTGGAGGATGCCGTGTTCATCGGACACGACTGGGGTGCCGCCGTGGTCTGGCAGATGGCACTGGCCTATCCCGGCCGGGTGCGGGCGGTGGCTGGACTGAGCGTTCCACCGGCGCCGCGCGCGCCGGTTCCACCGCTGGGGATTCTGCGTTCCCGGCTGGGAGATTCGTTCTACATGTGCTGGTTCCAGGAGCCGGGAGTCGCGGATGCCATGCTCGCGCAGGACGTTCGATGGACGCTCCTCAATAACGACACTCCCTCGCCGCAGGCTCTGGCACGGCGGCCGAGCGGAGAACTACCGCGTCCCCCGTGGTTGTCGGAGGACGAGCTGCGGGTATTCGTTGAGGCGTTCGAGCACACGGGCTTCAGCGGAGGACTGAACTACTACCGGAACATGGACCGGAATTGGGAGCTCACGGCCCCGCTCGACGGTCACGTCATCACGCAGCCCTCGCTTTTCCTGACCGGTTCCAAAGATGCGGTTCGCATGTTCATGCCGGCCGAAACGATGACATCGGTCCTCGCGGATCTGCGCGAAAACATTGTGATCGCAGGCGCCGGCCATTGGATTCAGCAGGAGCGACCAGCGGAAGTCAACGAGGCGCTGGTGAAATTCCTCGATTCCATCTGATGTGGATGGAGTCGGGCGCGATGCGCGGGAGCGGTCGGAGACGGTTTCGTCGGCGGAACCGAATCGAATCGCACCCGTGCGTGTTCGCAGTCTCTCGAACGTCTGGTTCGAGGCACAAAGAAGAAGGAAAAAGATGAGGAAAACGATTGCAGCAGCGTCGCTGCTCGTCTCGACGCTCGGCATAACCGCCGGAACGGTATCGGCGGCACCGGCCGATACCGCGGCGGTCGGTTACAAGGTATCGGTCGGAGAGCGGTCATCGGTGATCGATCTCGCGGCCGGCTCGATTGCCGTCGAAGAGGGGGTGCTGAAGATCAAGGCCCCCGGCGGTGCTGTGGTGGCGGGTTCGGAATTGTCTTTCCGGGTCGATGATTTCGTCTTCCCGATCGCCGCCGATATCCGCGACCGCACTGCTACCTTGACGCCGCAGTTCGACCTCGAGCACGCCGCCTACAAGCCGGTGGCGCTGCCCTACGAAGACCAGGCTCCCTGGAAGACCCAGTACGACCGGGAACAAGCCGCTTGGGCGCGACTGTCCTCCACGATCCTCATGGGCGCGACGATCGGTACCGCCGTCGGCGGCATCGGCGGCGCGGCTGTCGGTTGCGTGCTGGGCGGGATCGCCGGGGCGACCGTCGCTTCCGCGGCGATTATCGGCTTGTTCGGAGGCTTCATTCCGGCAGCCGCCATCGGATGTGTGGGCGGAATCATGGCCCTCGGCGCGCTGGGGACGTTGGCAGGCCAGATTCTCGTCACCGCTCCGGTCGCGATCATGGCGGCAGTCCAGTACTTCACGACGATCAACCAGCCGATGCCGGCCCCGGCCCCGGCGAAGTGACGCCAACCCTGCCCAGCCGGTTTCGCCGGCTGGGCAGGGTCTGGGCTTTCATGACAGACTTCGCCGCCACGAAGCTGCCGAACCTCGGCTGGAGTGCGGACGAGGCCTCTCCGGTAGACCGTTAGCGGCTGTTCTGGTCGCATCACACGGTTTCCTTGCCGATGCGGTTGTCGCAGATTTCCCTTTTGACAGTTATTGAACTTGACGCCGAATTCAATTACGGTGCGAGGGGGATTACCAGCTAGGCCAGAAGGAGGAATCGGATGGTCAACGTCGCCGGTCCGATGTGGAAGAACGCGCTCGATCGGCCCGAGGCGATCGCGATCAGGGCGCAGGGCGAGGAATGGAGCTATGGCCGGCTGAAGGACTCGGTGGCGGCCTTCGCCGGTGCACTGCGTGCCGCCGGGATCGACAGTCGCGACCGCGTACTGCTGGTGGCCCCGAGCGTCCCCGAATTCGTTGTTGCCTACCTGGGTGCGCACCTCGTCGGCGCCATCGTCATCACCATGAACACGATGGCGACCGGAGCCGAAATCGGCTATGTCCTCGACGATTCCACGGCACGCCTGGTGATCGCGTGGCACGAGGCGACGACATCGGCCGAGACGGCCACGCGGGAGCGCGGACTCCCGCTCTGGGTGCTCGAGCCGGGCGCACAGCGTGATCGGACGGAGCCGCTGTCCGAACCCGTCGATCTCGCCCCGGATGATGTCGCGGTTCTGCTGTATACCTCCGGTACCACCGGCAAGCCGAAGGGCGTAGAGCTCACGATCGCCAACCTGCACGCCGCGTCGACAATCTTGATCGACTACCTCGGGGTGACGAGCGAGGAGCGGATGGGCACCGCGCTGCCGCTGTTCCACGTATTCGGACAGTCGGTCGTCATGAATACCGCTCTGCACCTGGGTGCGTCGCTGTCGCTGCTGTCGCGGTTCGATCCCGGCCGCATGCTCGAGATGGTGCGCGCGGACGAGATCACCCTGATGTCGGGTGTCCCGACGATGTGGAACGCGATGCTGCACGCCGGAGGGGACTTCGGGCCCGAGCAGTTCGGGAGTCTGCGGATGGCTTCGTCGGGCGGTGCCTCACTCCCGGGGGAGGTCATCCGAGCTTTTCGCGCCCGGTTCGGCTGCGAGATCATGGAAGGCTATGGGCTTACCGAATCGTCGGGAATAGCGACGTTCAACCCCGTCGGGAAGGACCCGAGGGTGGGTTCTGTGGGTCTTCCGTTGCCCGGCATGCGAATCGAAGTCCGGGACGCCTCGGGCTCGGTACTCGCTCCCGGTGAGGTAGGCGAGTTGTACCTGTCCGGTCCGACGATCATGCGGGGATACTGGAACCGGCCGGAGGCCACCGCATGCGACCTGCGCGACGGCTGGCTCGCCACCGGGGATCTCGGCAAGGTCGATGACGACGGCTATGTCTACATCATCGACCGGGCCAAGGACATGATCATCCGGGGCGGCTACAACGTCTATCCCCGTGAAGTCGAGGAAGTGTTGTACGGGCACCCCGATATCGTCGAAGCGGCGGTGATCGGTGTGCCCGACGAGCACTACGGCGAGGAGGTCGCCGCGGTGATCGCCCTGGCGCCCGGAGCGGAGCCGACACCGGATGAACTGCGGAGTTGGGCCAAGGAGCAGCTGTCGGCATACAAGGTTCCACACCTGTTCGCGTTCGTGGACCAGTTGCCGAAGGGCGCCACCGGAAAGATCCTGAAGCGGGCGATCGACTGGAAGTCGCTGCCAGGCCTGAACGATCCGGCGGACAGGGGAGCGGTTGCCCGTCGGTGAGCTGGGCGGCTTACGCCGTCGAGGTCTCCCCGCGCCTTGATGGGTGTGACGCAGGTGTCGGCAGGACAGGCCTGTCGTCCCTGCGTCACCCGGCTCGTGAAGTCTGTGCCGAGCCGTGCGCGCACTCTGATATGGAAGATGTGGGTGCGACGCAGGAAGTTGCTGGAACCGACTCTGACGACCTTGCCGCACGGGCCGCACAGCCTCGCTCGTGATCTGGTGACGGGGTCGCAGCGTCAGCGGCTGTTGTTCGGTGTGACCGTCGTTGTCGCGGATCGCGGCTATCTCACTGCGACGGTCGCGGATATCGCTGCCGCGGCGAAGGTTTCGCGCTGGACGTTCTATCAGCACTTCCCGGACAAAGAGGCGTGCTTTCTCGCCGCAGCGGAGACGGGTCGCGATCTGATGATCGATCATCTGGAGCAGGTGATGAGGCAGGTGCTCTCCGAACCGGTGGAGCCACTCGAGGCCCTCCGGCGCGGGATCCAGGCGTATCTCACCCTGTTGCGTGGGGAACCGTCGTTTGCCCGGCTCGTTCTATTTGGAGACCGCCGTGGCCGGGTCTCGTGCATATCTGGCGGTGACCGAGGCGACCAACGAGGCCGTGCGCCGGATCTTGCGTGACGGCGGGGATTTGCTCGCGCTCGAGGACGCGGTGATGTACATTCACCGCGCATTACTCGGGCTGGCTACGCCTGCCGACTAGGACACGACTGTGTCGCCTGCCCCGGTGAACTCGCAGGAAGCGTCGTCGCTGGTGTCGCCACCCTCGGAGACAAACCGCGCGAACGCCGTCGCGCAGTTGGCCGATGCGATACCGGAGATATTCGCCCTGATGGTGGAGTTCCGCACGGTCGGCGCGGTGACGTTCAGGTCTCCCGTGGTCGGATCGGCGTTGCGGCACTGCACTTTCTGCGGGTCGGGCGGTATCGCCAAACATAGCGGCCGACCGGCACCACGATCGTGCTGCCCGGACGGGCATTGGCCACCTGCACCACGGCGCGCAGGGTGCAGGTACCAGAAGCCGTGCGGCACAATCGGCTTCCGAGATCGGCCGCGGTTTCGTCCGCAGTGGTGTCGACCGTGATCACCACCGGCGTATCCCCAGCGGGCGCGCTGTCGGCATGGTCCGTTCCGGGGAATCCGCCTGCGGTTTCAACGGCCAGGGCTGTGATGGCAGCAGCGCCGGCCACCGCGGCGGATGTTCTCGTCCTCATGGGGGTCTTTGATCCAATCATGAACCTGAAGTTGTAAACGCTCGCGTATAAGTCGGGTACGTGAGCGTTTACAACTTTGCAGCAGGCCAACGCCCAGTGGTGGCGTTTACGTGAATCCTGTTGGCAGTTACCCGGATTGATCAGACGATGCTGATCAGGACGGAACGGAGACGGAGGCGTTCCCGCCGGCCGTCGCGGGCTGACCGGCCGACACGGTTTCCGGCAGTGCCCATGCGCAGCCGAGCGTGCACAGCGCCATGACCATGAGGAAGGCGGAGACCGACGCTGTCGAACCGGTTGCCGCCAGCAGCGCGGTCATGAGGAAGGGCGTGCCACCACTGACCAGGATGGCGGCCAGCTGGTAGGACAGCGTTATGCCGGAGTAGCGGATTCGGGGCTCGAACAGTTCCGCGAGATACGCCGCCAACGGGCCGTACACCAGCCCGGAGCCGATGCCGCTGCCGACAGTGGTTGCGATCATGATCGCCGTGAGTGAGCCGCTACCCACCAGCCAGAAGAAGGGGAATGCCCACAGCGCCATGAGCGCTGCCCCGATCAGTATCAATGGGCGGCGACCCACACGGTCGGACAGCGAGCCGGCGAGATAGATGATGGGCACTCCGATGGCCGAGGAGAGCAGAGAGACGGCCAGCAGGCTGTTGCGGGCCAGGCCGAGTTCGCGCACACCGTAATCGAGCACACCGGCGACGCTGATGTAGAAGATGGCGTTTGTTCCGAACAACAGCCCGGCGCCGAGCAGAACCCGCTTCGAGCGCGTGCGCAGTACTTCGAGAATCGGGGCCTGCGCGACCGCGGTCGAGGCCACGGCGGCTTTGGTTTGCAGCCGGCGGAACTCGGGGGAGTCCTCGATGCGGAGTTGGATGAACAGCACCACCGGGAACAGCGCGGCGCTGGCCAGGAACGGGATACGCCAACCCCAGCTCAGAAAGTCGGCACCCTTGACGTATGCGCTGACCAGAAGGAACGCGCCGGTGCCCAGTAGCAGTCCCAAGGGCACGCCCATCTGGCCGAAGGTGCCCGCTTGGCCCTTGCGGTTCGGCTTGGTGGTTTCGGTGAGCAGCAGAGTGACCCCGCCCCACTGGCCTCCCACGGCGATGCCCTGGAGGAACCGCAATGCCACCAGCAGAATCGGCGCGGCCACGCCGATCGTCTTGGAGGTGGGCAGCAGGCCGATCGTGCAGGTGGATGCGGCGACCAGGATCAGGCACGAGACCAGTGCCGGCTTGCGGCCGAAGGTGTCGCCGATGTGCCCGAAGATCAGTCCGCCCAGTGGCCGTGCGATGAAGCCCGCCCAGAAGGTGCTGAAGGACAGCAAGGTGCCCATCAGCGGCGACGCATGGGGAAAGAACAGCTTGCCGAATACCAAGGCAGCGGCTGTTCCGTAGATAAAGAAGTCGTACCATTCGATCGAACTGCCCACCAGGGCAGCGGCCATGAGGCGCCGTAATTTCTTCTGGTCCGGGCTGCCGGAATCCGAATTCGGAGTCATACCTATCTCCAGGGTGAGAAACGAACCTGATGTGACGCGGGTCACCGTCAGTGGTCGGCACGCTACTTGAAGTTGACGTCGTATTCAATAGATTCCGCGAGATTCTCGGCATGCACTCCGGCATGGGCCGGTCCGGGGTGTGATGCTCACGCGACTGTGTGAGCGGGGAACCGGCCGGGCGCTGGACCACACGGTGATCCCGTTCCACCGTGCGGAGACCGGGCATTCCTGGTTTCACGAAAACTGAACGATTCTCGAAGACGAGCTTGGTTGTTCCGGCTACCGGCGCTGTGCAGACTGCACTGTGGATCGCCGGTGCGGTCCGCTGTCCGTCGAGCGGTGAAGGAGCGTGACCATGCGATTCGCGGTGTCCACGCGCTCGGCGGTGCGGCAGGCGTTCGCCGACTGTTGTCGCTGACGCGAAACCACTTCGCGCGCCGCCCCGGACGGTTTGTTCCCGGGGTTCTCGGCCACCACTTCGCCACCCACGGCATTCGCCGCAAGGGGACGGCCACTCGTCAGGAGTTTGTCAGATGTCATCACGCAGGTTCTCGAGGGCGGCGGCGCTCATCGCCGTCACCATCACCGCCGCGGTGCTGGCCGGATGCGCGGCGCCGGCCAACCGGGTCGCGGGCGGCGGCGACGGCGGCACGCCGGTCGCGGCGGGACATTGCGGTTCGCGGTGCTGGACGCACCGGCCAACCTCAATCCGCATTCGGGCAGTTCCTACCCCGAATCGCTGATCACCAGCAATATCACCGACAAGCTGACCTACCAGAACCCCGAGACCGGCGCCATCGAACCGTGGCTGGCCACCTCATGGGACATCGATCCCGAGCTCACCCGATTCACCTTCCATCTGCGCGACGACGTCACCTTCAGCGACGGGTCGAAATTCACCGCGGATTCGGTGAAGGAGAACTTCGACCTGCTCGGTTTCGGCAACAAGGAACTCGGCATCGTGCCGGTGATCGCGTACTGGGTCGGCTACTCCGGCACCCGCGTGCTCGACCCGCGCACCGTCGAGGTAGCCTTCACCCGCCCGAATGCGGGCTTCCTGCAGGCGCTCTCGCTCTACTTCTCCGGCATCCTCGGGCACACCACCCTGCAGCTGCCCAAAGAGCAGCGCAGCTTGCCGCAGAATCTGGTCACCACCGGGCCTTTCACCGTCACCGAGCACGTCTACCAGCAGAAGACGGTGCTGAAGAAGCGTTCCGGTACAACTGGGCGCCTGCCAGCCGTAAACACAACGGCGAGGCGTATCTGGACGCGGTGGAGATTTCGGTGATCCCGGAGGCCGGTGTGCGCACCGGAGCGCTACGAGCGGGCCGGGTGGACGCGATCCTGGATGTGAACAACACCGACGAGGCGCCGCTGACCCGCGAGGGCTACCGGATCGTGCCGCAGCTCATTCCCGGTCGCGACATCGCCTTCGACTTCAAGACCGACCTGTTCCCCACCAACGACCGCGCGGTGCGCGAAGCGGTCAAGCTGGCCTGGAATCGCGACGCGCTGAGCAAGACCGTGCTCACTCCGAGCTACAAGGTGTCCAGTTCGGTGCTGTCCGAACGGGTGCCGGGCTACGTCGACTTCTCCGGCACACTGAAGCAGGACCAGCGCAGGGCCGAGCAGATCCTGGAGGACGCGGGCTGGCGCAGGGGCGCCGACGGCATCCGCGTCGACCGCGACGGCCGCAGGCTGGAACTGGCGCTGATCGGCATCAACAACCTGGTGAACAACAAGCCTGCCTACGAGCTGATCCAGCAGGACCTGCGCAAGATCGGCGTCGACCTGAAGCTGAACGTGCTGCCGATCCCGGACTACCAGGCCGCCATCACCCAGCCGAAGCGCTGGAACATCCAGGTGGCCAACCAGAGCCGCGCGGACGTCGCGGTGCTCGAACAGGTGTACTCGCCGCAGTTCGGCAACATGGCCAAGCTGGCCCAGGGCGATCCGGTCTACCAGCAGGCGATCGACACGCTCGGCGCGGTCAGCAAGACCATCGACCCGCAGCGGCGGGCGGCCGCGGCCCAGGCGGCGCAACGGTTCCTGTTGGAGGACCAGGTGCTCACCGTGCCGGTGTACAACCCGGCCCAGGTCACCGCGGCGAATCCGAAGGTGCACAACGTGGGCTACGAGGCGCAGTCGCGAAACGTCTTCTACGACACCTGGATCGAGCCGAGGTAACCGATGTTCCGCTATGTGCTGGCCAAACTCGGCCAAGCGGTGTTCGTGGTGTGGGGCGCGTACACCGTGACGTTCGTGCTGCTTTACGTGCTGCCTTACGACGCGGTGGATCTGTTGTTCGACCCCACCCAGGGTGACCTCGTCACCGAGCAGGACAAGCAGAACGCGAGGGAGTACTACGGACTCGACCACGATCTGCTCGGCCAATACCTGAACCGGCTGTTCGCGGCCGCCCGCGGTGACTTCGGGGCATCCACCCGCACCGGCGAGCAGGTGTGGCCGCTGATCGTGTCGGTGCTGCCGCAGACCGCGCTGCTCGCCGCCTGCGCGCTGGTCCTGGCGGTGCTGCTGGCGCTCGCGGTCACGTTGATCTCCGCCTACACGCGCGTGCGGTGGCTGAGCGGCCTGTTCGCCGCGCTGCCCGCGGCGGGTGTGTCGGTGCCGGTGTTCCTGGTGGGATCGGCGATCCTGCAGGTGTTTTCGTTCCAGAGCCGGGCTGGCGAACGTGCAACCGGAAAAACAATTCGATTCCCTGGGTGTAGGCGCGTGCACCGCTGAGCGCGATCGCGATGTCGCCGGTGCGCACGAGTGCAGCATCAATGCCCACGGTCACGGGAAGCTCGTTCGACGGTCTCGTACGCCTCCGAAAGCCGGAGGCCTGTTGCCCAGTGGCGGAGAGCCTTTCGTCCAATGATGCCTCCTTCGTCTTATCGCCCGTTTCGGTGCAGGCGCGTATCAGGCAACGGTAGCGTTCCCCTCCGACAGCCTTGGTGGCGCTGGCTCTACGCAATGGGGCTTTCTGACATAAGCGGCGGGGCCAGAACTGCCCGGCGTTCAGCCGCCGGAATGGTCGTGTGCGGAAACCAGCCGACTACACGTGGTGGTTGCACTGGTCCAGTACGGCCGCATGGTCTCCACCGGAAGAGCATCCTCATCGAGCGTCGGAATCCGCTCTGTGTCAGGTTCTGGCTCATCTCTCCGATCAGGTGTTTCGTGGTCGGGGTGGTTACCCGCAGCGGGCGCCGATCGGCAAGCACCAAAGCCCGTAGTACAGGGCCAGCTCGATGCTGCTTGTTCTGGTCTATGAACCGCATTCGGTCCTCCGAGTCCATCGGCAGGCTTGGGCACGCGACGACCGAGTGCCCTGGCGGACGCATCGCGGCCTTTGGCGATGAGGTGGACGAACCGGGCGAGATAGGTTTGAGGGCGCGGCCGCCCACTGCGCTCGTCGTGCGAGCCGGTCCGATCACCAGGCTCCGGCCGCGTGCACGATGCCACCACGCCGATCGAGGTGTACCGGAGGCGCCTCCAGCAAGTTTGGCAGCAATGACCTTCAGAATCAATGCGTGTCTGCGGTATTCGGCTCAGCATGTCTAGCGTGTGCTGGTGAGTCGCAGCTGGTCGCAGCGAGTTTCTGGTGTGGAGGCCTTTGGTACCGGGTGCCGAGACGAGGGGGCCGGCCGTTTACAGCGGCGCGGTGGTGCTATTCGGTGAAGGACACGACATAGTGCCTCGACAACGGCTTCGACAACACGATCAAGGAGGTTCACGTGGCCGAGAAGAGCTACCGCTCCGCCGATACCGGCGAATACGTGAGCGAGGAGACCGCAGTGGAGAACCCGAAGACCACCCTCGGTGAGGATGAGCCTCACGACGAGGACAACCGGCGCGACCGCTCAGCAATTACTGGACATTTCGTCAAGCCTGACACCAGCCGCCGTCACCCCGACACCACCGTGACCGAGAACGGATGACGCATCGAGTCGCGCCACCGTTTCGAGGCGGCGGCCAGTCCGGCATTCGATGGGAACTGCTCCGCGACAACGGCGGTTCGGTGTTTTTCGGTCACCCGGTGTTCGGGCGTGTTCAGCAGGGCGGCCGATAGGGACGGCCGTGTAGGTAGAGTCCCCAGTCGCCTTCCCAGAGCGGCCCGCTGACCTGCGCGCAGATGCGGGGGATGAGTTCGTCTGGCGTGGTGTCCCACGACATAGGTGGGTGATCGTCGTATTGGGCGTGCACCCGTCCGCGCTCGTCGAACCGAAGCGCGCGCAGGTGGACGGACAGCTCGGCGGGTAGGGACCAGGCGAACAGTTCCTGCGGTGCGGAGCGGTCGCGCAGGTCGAACAGTCGAACCGAACGATTGTCGCCCACTGCGAGCACGGTCGCGTCCGAGGACAGGCCAATGGCATACGTCGAGAGACCTGACGGGCTGCCGATGGATGCGGTCAGCCGCGCCTTGTCCGGATGTGTCAGATCGAATACCCGTATTCGGCCGTCCTCGTCGCCGAATACAAGCACACGACCGTCGCGGCTGAGGGTCGTCGCGGAGACCCGGTTCTTCTTGTCCGGGTACGTGGCGACGATCCGGGGAGTTCGCGGGTCGGTGGCGTCTACGATCGACATGCTGCCGTCGCCACCGGCGATGAGAATCAAACCCCGTTCGACGGCCTCCACCCGGCTTATTCGGAACTCGCTGTCGAGCGTGCCCAAGGGCACCGGATGGGTTCTGTCACCGACATCGAAGATCTCGAGTCCGTCGGGTACGCCAATCGCCAGTTCGGTACCTGTTGGGTCGAACGACAGCGCTGCACTGAGCCCGGTCATACTGTTGCGTATGTTCACGGTCCCGACTTGCACCGGGGCAGCCGGATCGCCTACATCCCAGAGGAACACGGAGGTGTCGTAGCCGCCGACGGCCAACGTGCGCCCATCAGGGCTGAACGCCAGTGCCACGCCGGTAGCAACAGGCAGGACGGCGGTCACCACTGGTCGGTCGACATCGACGAGATCCCGGAGCACCACCTCTTGGCTGCTGCCGGATGCCAGCAGCCGTCCGTCCGGACGCACCGCGATCGCGGCGGCCTGGTCCGTCAGATCGGTGAGCGCGGGGCCGTAAAGACGCCAGGTACGGACCCGCCCGCCGAAGGAAGCGGTCACGACATCGCGGCCGTCGGCGGTGAAAACGGCCCCTGACACCATGTTCACGCCGTCGTCCAGAACCTTCTCGATATGAATCCTCGCCAGGTCCGCGGTGTTCCACAATCTGGCGCTGTCGCGGCTCGCGGTGACCAAGTGGTGACCATCGCGACTGAAGACCGCAGTGCATACAGGACTCTCGTGCTTCTTCACTATCGCAGGGGCGGCAGGACCCGCGAAATTCCATACCGCCACCCGGCCGTCGTTACCGCCAGCCACCAGGGACCGTCCATCCGGTCCGAAATCCGCGACGCACACTCCTTCCGGACGGCCTGACAGAACCGCGCCCGGCGCCGGGGAGAGGGGGTCGGCCACGTTCCACAGGCGGATCGCGCCGTCGGGAGCTTCGACGGCCAGCATGCGCCCATCCGGGCTGAAGGGGATCGACAGAACACCGGATACACCGTCGGTGATGCTGCCGGCCCGGCTCGGATGCGCGGGATCAGCGATCGACCATAGGTCAACCCGCCAGCCCTCGCGCCGGATCTGCCCGCCGACCGCCAATGTGCGGCCGTCTGGACTGAATCGAAGTGATACGACAGGCGGGCCGACGAACTGCGCGACAGCAATTGGGTCGGCCGGATTCGTAATGTCCCACAGACCAACGGTGCCGTCGAGACTGCCGGTGGCCAGCAGCCGGCCGTCCGGGCTGAAAGTCACCGAATAGGTGAATCGAAGGGCCAGCCTGCTCAACGCGTTGGACCTGTCCGCAGCGGTCAGATCCCACAGTGTGACGGTTTGTGACTCGCCTGCGGTAGCCAGCAGCATCCGGCCGGAATTGATCGCCGCCACGGAATCGGTGAAACCGAGGTAGGTCTCCCGTGGGGTGGCGACCGCGGCCAGCAGTCCGGACCACGCTTGGGAGGTCGGCGCGTACCGGTAGGCCAGAATGTTCAACTGCCTGGCGAGGTTCTGCTGCGTCGGTCGAACCCCCGCGGCATCCGCCGCGAGCCGACGCGAAAGCGCAATATCGCCCTGGTTTCTGGCTTCCAGCAGCTGCTGTCCCGCGAAGACCACAGCCACTACCGTCGCCACGGTCGAAAAAACGACGATGACGAGGGCCGCTCGGCGCAGCCTCAACCCTCTGCGATCCGCACTGTCGAGGTCGTCCGGGCTCCTGTCGTGCACGGGTGCGGCCAGTTTGCCTATCGCGGACCGAAATGGACTGTTGCGCAACGTGAGCCGACGGGAATCGAGGTCGCGCAGGTCGACCCACAGCGGCTCACCGCGGAACCATCCGTCGAGCTGCGGTGGTAGCGCCGTGGTGCGCGATCGATCGAAGTCGCCGAGCCGCTCGTCCCAGTGGATCTCACCGGCGGCTACGACTATCAGGAATTTCTCCGGCGTGCCGATCTGCTTCCAGAACTCCACCTCCCGCCGCACCCCCGTGGACGCGGCGGCCTGCGGGGAGGCCAGCAGAATGAAGAACTCGGACTTCCGGATCGCGAGTTCGAGGGTGGCCCACAGGTCTGCGTTCGCGGGCAGACTCGTGTCGTCTCGGAATACCCGCAACGCACGTAATGTGTACCAGCGCCGGGCCAAACGGTGCAGACCCTGCTGTACCGCGGTCGCAACCACCCGGTCTTCGCCGTGGCTGTAGGAAATGAACGCGTTGTAGTCATATTGTCTGCTCCGCGAATCGGCCACCGCACCAGCATGGCGCACCCAAACCCGTGCCGGTGCCAAAGACTGCTGAAAGCCCCTACACCGGCTTCACGGGCAACGTCGGTCGAAGCGCAGAAGCAATCCGATGGAACAGCATCTCGGAACTGATTATCGGCGAATGACGCGGCAAATCGGCCACTGAGTCGTAGCTGTTGAATCCGCGCAGGTAGTTGTAGATCATCGCTCGCGATACGCCGATCAGTTTTCGGGACCGAGGAGACGGTCTCCTCCGCCTGGCACGGGCCTGGTGGATCTGTTCGGCGGTAATCGCCGGTGGTGTGACGAGGTGTTGCCGGTGGGTCCGTGCGGCGGGCCAAGCCCTACTCGGTGCCGTCGATGATCAGCTCGCGGATGAATTCGGCCAGCGCGGCGAAGGAGTGGAAGACCAGGCGCCCGCCGGAGATAAGGTCCTGCAGCGATCTGCCGAACCGACTGAAGAGCAGGGTGGTGATGCTGCCGGGGATGCGTCGGGTTCGGGTCAATTTGTGCATCACGGGTCCGGTCGATGCAGGCGGTGTGGACAGGGCCGGCGTCAGCTGGCCTTCTCGACGAAGGCCGAGCTCCAGGCCGTATCTCCGGTGTGGGCTTGCTCGCGGGCCCAAGTGAAGTGGTGGCGGGCCGAGGCCAGCAGCAGTGGCCCCGCGGCTAGGGGGTGTTTCGAAGTAGTTGATGGGGTGGCACCGCCCTGCGGTGCGCGACGCCACGCCGAGCGTGCGTGGCTGATAGAAGTTCTGCGCGAACCAATCCAGGCCGAGCACGGCTTCCGTGCAGTACGAGAAACCGTCGTCGAGCACC
>NZ_JBSGIB010000032.1:0-63745 GCF_053604885.1 Nocardia sp. NPDC003999 | reverse complement strand
CGCAGCAACGTCGCCAACGACAACGGCTCGTCCTGCATAGTGCTCAACATCGGAACTCCTTCTTCCATCGATGACTTCCCCACAGAAAGCCACATCGGTCTCGGCCACCATCGGGTTCCGTACCAGCAGTTCCCGGGTCCGCGACGGTGAGCGTCTCCCCCGGCGGGTTCGCCACGCCGGACCGATGCGCGAGCACCTGCCCGATCGTGCTGGATTCCTTGCCGTGGCGGACGTATTCGGGAATGCGGCGGCCGATCGGCGCGTGCGGTTCCAGCAGTTCGCGCTCGGTGCGCAGGCGCTCGGCGAATGCCGTGACGCAGTCGGACGCGGAGTAGGTGACGAACGGCGTGGTCATGTCGACCGGCACATTCGGCGCGTCGGTGCCGTCGCCGTCCGCGTGGCCCAGCGCCCGGTCGACAACGACTTGCTCGGACCGTCGCACGCACAACTGGATGGCCGGGTGCGCACCGCTGCGATAAACCGGTCGCACGCGCTGCCATAGATACTCCGCATAGTCGCGGGCAAGAGCGGCTTCGGGCGGATCCACTTCCGCGCCAATCGACGCGACGATGTCGAAATATTCCGGCTTGCGACTGCGTAGACCCAGGTCGGGCAGTTCAGGGAGAGTCGGTACACGCGGCGTCATGGTTCAGCACGCATCGACCATGAGCCACATCACACCGGGGATGCTACCCAACGGTAGGCCGCTGTGGGCAGGGGCCGCGGAGCAAGAACCGCGACCACCCATCCGACGGCATACGCCATCAGTTTGCGCTGGTCAGCTCGGCGCGCGACCCGGTCCGGAGACCGCGACTTCGGTATGCGCCGGATAGGCATGCACCACAGCGGTGTCCAGCTTGGGCACCACATGGGTCAGGGCGTGCTGAGCCTCGTGCGCGACGCGGTGCGCGTCCGCGAGCGTGATCGTCGGGGCGACGTCCAACTCGACGTCGGCGTGCAGCCGGTGACCGATCCACCGCATTCGCAGGCTGCGCACGCCCTGCACGCCGGGCTCGGCGGCCAGCGCCCGCTCGGCCGCGGTGACCATCCCGGGCTCGACGGCGTCCATCAAGCGGCGCAACACGTCGCGTGCCGCGGTTCGCAGCACCGCGAGGATCGCCGCGGCGATGAGCAACCCGACGATCGGATCCGCGAGGGGGAAGCCGAGTGCCACTCCGCCCGCGCCGAGCAGCACGGCCAGCGAGGTGAAACCGTCGGTGCGCGCGTGCAAGCCATCGGCGACCAATGCCGCCGAACCGATCCGCCGGCCGACGCGGATCCGGTACAGCGCGACAGTCTCGTTGCCGAGGAACCCGACCAACCCGGCCGCGGCGACCCAGCCCAGATGCTCGATCGGCACCGGATGGAGCAACCTGCGCACCGCCTCATATCCGGCGATCAGCGCCGACAAGGCGATCATCGCGACGACGAACAGCCCGGCCAGATCCTCCGCCCGGCCGAAGCCATAGGTGTAGCGCCGGGTCGCGGCCTTGCGGCCGAGGGCGAACGCGATCCACAGCGGAACCGCGGTCAGCGCGTCGGAGAAGTTGTGCACGGTATCCGCGGCCAGCGCCACCGAGCCGGACACAGCGACGATGCCCAGTTGCAGCACCGCGGTGCATCCGAGCACGACCAGGCTGATCTTGACCGCCCGGATGCCGATCGCGCTGGCCTCCAGCGCGTCATCCATGCTGTCGGCGGCGTCGTGGCTGTGCGGGACGAAGATCTCCCGCAGCACCGCGAACGGTCCCGAAGGATGCCGGTGATGATGATGTCCGTCATCGTGGTGGTGATGGTGCCGATGGGTCATGCGCTCGCCTCGTCTCGGCCGGGGAGTTCACGCAGCGCGCTCGCGCCACGATGATGCGCGGGAACGCCTGGGCCCGCGTGCTCGGCGTTGTACACCGCGTCCGCCACCAGTTGCCGGACGTGCTCGTTCTCCAGGCGATAGAAGATCGTCGTCCCCGATCGGCGGGTGTTCACCAACCGCGCCATGCGCAATTTGGCCAGATGCTGGGACACCGAAGGCGCCGGCTTGCCGACCTGTCCGGCCAGGTCGTTCACCGACAGTTCGCGGTCGACCAGCGCCCAGAGCACTTGCACGCGGGTGGGGTCGGCGAGCATGCGGAACACCTCGACAACCAGTCCGACCTGATCCTCCGCGAGACGCGGCCGCCATTCCTGGTTATCTGCATTCATACGCAGATATTAGAACAGACGAAGCCGCCACACCAGCGCTCCGGGCCGGTGTGGCGGCGGCACCCCCTGCGTTGCCGCCGACACACCGGTCGACCCCGGATCCCGACAGTCTTCTGTCTTAGTCGAGTGTGGCGTCAGTGCGCCAGGCGAGCGAAGCGATATCACCCGACTGAGACAAACCGATCGGCACGCCCTTCCCGCGATGTGGACATACCTCGCGCGCAACGACGGTTACCAGCACGAATACCCCTGCGTCGCAGCGACGTTCACGCGCACCTGTACACACAACTGCACGTGCAGAAGGAGCGTCCTGCAACAGTTCGCACTCGGCCACCAGGTGCCGCTCCGGTCGGAATATTCTGCACCGAACTCGTCGTATCCGCCGCAATCGTGTCCGGACCGGAATGTCCCGCCGTGCCGCACCCTGGATTCGCCGCGACCGCCTTCCGACGTGAAGGAGCCGCCGGACACGCCCGGTTACTGTGAATCACGAGAGACGCACCGAGCGACCGTGGAGTAGACGACATGCCAGTGGACCGAATGCTGCCCACCTCCGAGGCCAGGGACCTGCTGGAGCTGACCCGCGACATCGCCGACAAGGTGCTCGAACCGCGCGTGGCCGAGTGCGAGAAGACCGGGATCTTCCCCGATGGCGTCTTCCCCGCGCTGGGCGCCGCAGGGCTGCTCAGCCTGCCGTATCCGGAGGAATACGGCGGCGGCGCGCAGCCCTACGAGGTGTACCTCCAGGTGCTCGAGGAACTCGCCGCCCGGTGGGCCGCCGTCGCCGTGGCCGTCAGCGTGCACAGCCTGTCCTGCCATCCGTTGTTCGCCTTCGGCACCGAGGAACAGAAGGAACGCTGGCTGGCCGACATGCTCTCCGGCGAGACCATCGGCGCCTACAGCCTGTCCGAACCGCACGCCGGTTCCGACGCGGCCGCGCTGCGCTGCCGCGCCACCCCCGTGGCGGGCGGCTACCGGATCACCGGCGCCAAAGCCTGGATCACCAACGGTGGACGCGCCGACTTCTACACCCTGTTCGCCCGCACCGGCGAAGGTTCCCGCGGCATCTCCTGCTTCCTGGTCCCCGGTGATACCGAGGGGCTCAACTTCGGCAAGCCCGAGGAGAAGATGGGCTTGCGCGCCGTGCCGACCACCACCGCCGCCTATGACGACGCGTTCCTGCCCGCCGAACGTCGCGTCGGCGCCGAGGGACAGGGACTCTCGATCGCCTTCAGCGCCTTGGATTCCGGCCGTCTCGGCATCGCCGCGGTCGCCACCGGCCTGGCGCAGCGCGCCCTCGACGAGGCCGTCGCGTACGCCAAGGAACGCGAGGCGTTCGGCCGCCACATCATCGACCACCAGGGGCTCGGCTTCGTGCTCGCCGACATGGCCGCCGCCGTGGACTCCGCCCGCGCCACCTACCTCGACGCCGCCCGCCGCCGCGACGCGGGCCTGCCGTACTCGCGCCAGGCCAGCGTGGCCAAGCTCGTCGCCACCGACGCCGCCATGAAGGTCACCACCGACGCGGTCCAGGTGTTCGGCGGCTACGGCTACACCCAGGATTTCCCGGTCGAGCGCTACATGCGCGAGGCCAAGGTGATGCAGATCTTCGAGGGCACCAACCAGATTCAGCGCCTGGTCATCGCACGCCAACTCGCCGGGAACTGACGCCCTCGCTGGCCGGAAATGCCGATTCAATGACCGCGGATGTCTTCGGACCTGCGGATACCGGCTCGTACTCTGTATGGATGACGACGCCGTCCATCATCATCATCGGCGCCGGATTCGGTGGGCTCGGCATCGCGCTGGAGCTGCGGCGGGCCGGGCTGGACACCTTCACGATTCTGGAGCGCGCCACCGATCTCGGCGGCGTCTGGCGGGAGAACACCTATCCCGGCGCGGCCTGCGACGTGCCTTCCCCGCTGTACTCGTGGTCCTACGAGCCGAAGTCCGACTGGCCACGGCGTTTCTCCGAACAACGCGACATCCACGAGTACATGCAGGGCGTCGCCGACCGGCACGGCCTGCGACGCTTCATCCGTTTCGGCACCGAGGTCACCGACGCGGAGTTCGACGAGCGCACCGGCCAGTGGACCGTCCGCACGGCCGACGGAGCGCAACTGACCGCCGACATCCTCGTCCCGGCGGTCGGCCAGCTTTCGCGCCCGGCCCTGCCGAACATCCCTGGCATCGAAACCTTCACCGGTCCGGCGTTCCACTCCGCCGAGTGGGATCACGACGTCGACCTGACCGGCAAGCGCATCGCCTGCATCGGCACCGGGGCCAGCGCGATCCAATACATCCCGCGCATTCAGCCGACCGCGGGTCACCTCACGCTGTTCCAGCGCTCCGCCGCCTGGGTGCTGCCGAAGGCCGACGTCGAGTACAGCGCTCTGCATCACGCACTGTTCAAATACTTTCCGCCCAGCCGCCTCGCCGAGCGCTTCGCCATCTGGTCCTTCTTCGAGGCGCTCGCCCTCGGCCTGACCGACATCCCGGCGATCAAGACCCCCGTGATCGCATTGGCCGACCGGCACCGGGAAAAGCAGGTGCCCGACGCCGAACTGCGCGCGAAACTGACTCCCGATTACGCGGCGGGGTGCAAGCGCGGACTGTTTTCCAACGAGTACTTCCCCGCGCTGGCGCAGCCGAACGTCACCGTGGAGACCACTGCCATCGAGTCGATCACGCCGACCGGAATCCGCACCGCCGACGGCGTCGAGCACGACGTGGACGTCATCATCTTCGGTACCGGCTTCAAGGGCACCGAGTTCCTTGCCCCGATGAACATCTACGGCCTCGGCGGACGCAAACTGGCCGACGTCTGGGGCGACGAAGGCGCCCGCGCCTACCTCGGACTCTCGGTGCCCCAGTTCCCCAACCTGTTCATGATGTACGGCCCGAACACCAACGTCGGCTCCGGCTCCATCATCTACATGCTCGAATCCCAGGCCCGCTACATCCGCCAGGTCGTGCAGTACCTGACCGATCGTCCCGGCCGCTACCTCGCCGCCCGCCCCGCCGCCGAGCAGCGCTGGGACGACTGGTTGCAGAAGCGCTTGAAAGACACTCCCTGGAACTTCTGCTCCAGCTGGTACCGCAACGCCTCCGGCCGGATCACCAACAACTGGCCCGGCGCGACCCTGCTGTACCGCTGGAAGACCAAGACTTTCGACCCCGCCGACTACGACGAGGCGCAAGCACCCGCCGCGACGCCGTGACCCGCACACTCAGTGAGACCTCAGCAAGCCGACAGTAAACTGGCCTTGTCCGAGATCCCGCGGAAGAGGTGCCCATGTTTTGGCTGCTTATCGCCTTGATACTCGGCGCGCTGATCGTCTTGCTGATATGGCAGTCACAACAGAGCGAACAGCGTAAAGCTACCGAGTTGGCCGACGCTCTCGCCGACGCCAGGCAAGTGAACGAACGGCTCGGCGGCCAGGTCTACAGCCTCTCCGGCAGCAACGACGCGGCAGTCCAGGCACTCGCCGACGCCTCCGAGCGGCATCTCGCGGCCGGCGCGCAACTCGACCAGGCGCGCACGCCCACGCAGGCACGGCTGGCGAAGCAGACCGCGCTGGAAGGGCTCTACTACATCAGGGCCGCACGGACCGCGATGAACATGGACCCGGGCCCCGCGATCCCCGGACTCGACGGCCAGGACGCCGCGGGGCAGGTGACCGAGAAGCGCGTCGTCGAGTACGAGGGCAGGCAGATCAAGGCCGCCCCCGAACCCTCGTCATCGACACCGAATTACTACCCCGGCGGCCGAGTGGCCGGACGACCGGTACCCGCTGGGTGGTACTCCGAACCCTGGTGGAAACCCGCCATGGTCGCAGGCGCCTGGGGCCTCGGCTCGGCCCTGCTGTTCACCTCCCTGTTCTCCGGGATGTCCGGAGTGGGCTACGACGCGCACGGCTTCGAGAGCGGCTACGGCGAAGGGTTCCAAGACGGACTGGCCGCGGATGGCGGCCAGGGCGGGAACTACGACCAAGGCGGCGACTACCCCGGCGGCTACGACCAGGGCGGGGACTACTCCGGCGGCTACGACAACGGCGGGTTCGACGGCGGAGGCTTCGACGGCGGAGGCTTCGACGGGGGCTTCTGATCCCGTCCACCAACGCCCATACGACAGCGATGCGGCCTCCGAGCCCGTTACCCGGTAGACTGCGAACGTCCCGGGCGGGCCTCGAGCCCACCCAGCCTTCGTAGCTCAGGGGATAGAGCACCGCTCTCCTAAAGCGGGTGTCGCAGGTTCGAATCCTGCCGAGGGCACTATCATTTTTCCGCACCGCGCCATGGCTATTTCGGGATCATCATCACCACCGACGACGACCCCGCCGACGATTCCGACGCCACTTGGCATACCAAGCCGGGCGACTCATGCCAGTCACACGACAGCCCGCAAGTGTGGAACCGGATCCACGATTCACCGGTGACGCGAGTCAGTGCAGGTCGTACGTCCACACCTGGCCGTTGTCCCGGATATTGAAGACGATGGTGCCCGCCTGCGAGAGCGGCGGCGAGTTCGCGTAGCTGATGGCCGCGGGGACGTCGGCCCACAAATGCGCTACCCACGAAGTCTGATCGAGCAGATCCTGTTTCTTGATATCGGCTGCCTCGTTCGCCGTGTGAACAACTGCCGAATCCATGCCTGCGGTCATGATTTCCTCCATTTCGCGTAAACGTTCTTTGCCTGCGAAATCGCCCCGCAACGGACGATCCGATTCCCCGAGTCTTCGCCTCGGATGTCGTCGTCTCACGAGTAGTCGACTACGGGTTCCTACCCGGCGATACTCATCGGGACGCGGGGCGGGGTGATCGCTGGATCCGTTCGCGAACCTCGTCATGTGCGGTCCGGTGCCGACCGGCGCGAGCTGTTACTCCACCGCTGTGCGGCGGGGTCGTCGCCGATCTTCCACATATTTCAAAGTTGTACGGATTTTAGCCGCGCGAGGTCGGATGCAGGTAGTCGCTACTCGTGTCACGGCCGCAGAATCGGCGAAGCATCCTTACCGGGCGATTTCATCCGACTGATTCGCGAAAGGATATGTGATGGCCGATCTTCCTACACCTGGTGCACGAAGCCGCGAATTGTGCGGCACCATGGCAGTTCACCATAAACTGCTCCAACAGAGCGAAAGCTACCGACAGCGTTCGGCGATGTTCGAGAACCGCGCGCTCGCCTACGAAGGCCGTATGCGCGCACCGATGCGCACCGGTCCGATCACGATCCCCGTGGTCGTCCACGTCGTCCACAATCCCGCGTTCCCGGCCGAGAACATCAGCGCGGCCCAGGTCGAGAGCCAGATCACGGTGCTCAACCAGGACTTCCGGGCGACCAATCTCGACCGCGTCGGCGTGCCGACCGTCTGGACCGATCGTATCGCCGACTGTCGAATTCAATTCGCCTTGGCGACAACCGATCCTGATGGCAATGCGACCGACGGCATCACCCGGACCGCCACCGCGAAGACATTCTTCAGCGCCGAAGCCGACGATGTGAAAGCCACCGCGACCGGCGGCGCCGATCCCTGGCCGAGCGACGAATACCTCAACCTCTGGGTATGCGCCGATCCGCAGACCGCGCCCGGAAACTCGATTCTCGGTTACGCGCAATTCCCTGGCGGTCCCGTCGACACCGATGGCGTCGTCATCGCGACAACCTGCTTCGGCACAATCGGAACCGCCACCGCGCCGTTCCACCTGGGGCGCACCACGACGCACGAAGTCGGGCACTGGCTGAGTCTGCGCCATATCTGGGGCGATGACGGAAGCGGCTGCTCCGGTGGCGATCTGGTCGACGACACGCCCAACCAGGCCACCCAGAACTTCGGCAAACCCCAGTTCCCGCACATTTCCTGCAACAACGGCCCCAATGGCGACATGTTCATGAACTACATGGACTACACCGACGACGCGGCGATGTTCATGTTCACCACCGGCCAATCCTTGCGGATGAACGCGTGCCTGGATGGGCCGAGGGCCTCGTTCCTGGTCGCCGCTCGCGCTCCGGCCGGGGATCTGCGACCGGCGGTGTCCTCCATGGTCGCGGAGGCGACGCCCGGACGCGGCGAGGCGGCCGCACCCCGTTCCGTGCCATCGACGAATTCGAGTTCCTCCGGCGGCGCGGGTGCGGTCGCCGACCTCGAGGGCGAGGTAGCGTTGTTGCGTTCATTACTCGACGAGATCAACGGCGTCCTCGCCCGAGCGCCACACTGGTCGGCGCCGGGGACCCGGTGAGGATTGCCGGTGACCGGACCGATCCCCATCCTCGGAATATGGGTGCACTCCCACGAGGAGGACACCGACACGGTGTCCATTTATCGGCCACGTGACTTCCCGTTTCCCCGGTCACGTGGCCGGTCCGGCCTCGAGTTCGGAGAAGACGGCACCGTCGTCGAATACCGTCCCGGCGCCGATGACCGGGCCCGGGCGACGACCGGCTCCTGGCGTGACCTCGGGGACGGCCGTTACTCGATGTCTTTTCCCGCCGAAGGCGCAGCGGAGCCCACTACACGTACGCTGCAATGCGTCGGGGACGCCCTTCTGGTGGACACCGGGTAATCAGCTTCGATCACCAATCCCCCACCTGAAACCCTTGTGGGTCTCGCTGACCTTCGATGTGGCGGCGTCTGGATCGGGATGAGCACCGTGACAGCGGTTCGGAACGAAACCCCGAAGCTATCGGCCGCCTTCGCGCCAACGGATATCTCCTGGTCGTCGGCGACTGACGGGTAGGTAGGACCGGTCAGATATCGGGCGAGCATGCAGCGTGGGCGACGGATCGAGAGTGTGCCTGCATCAGGGGACTAGTGTGCTGTGCCCGAATCGTGGAGGGCCTTTGTTATGGGTGGGGTGCGAGGTCGATGCGGACGTTGTCGTTGTTGCTGATGACGAATACTCGGTCGTGGTTGGCCTTCGTCCACTGGTGCGGGATCAGGAAGAAGCGGTCAGGAGTGCGCGCCAGTAGTAGGAGCCCGCTGTAGGCGTAGCGGTATTTCTCCCCGGGTGTGGTGATCGGGAGAACTTGGGAGCCGCCGCCTTCGATCGCGAGCCGATCGACGCTGAGCAGCAGGACGACCGGACGTGCGCCGAAGCCGGTCTCGACGGTGAGGCGGGCGTCGCGAATGGCGCGCTGATGGGCGTAGGAGCCCACCGCCCACGAGAAGCCGAGGAAACCTAAGCCCAGCAAGGCCAGGATCGGTAGCCATGGGGTGGATTGTGTGCGTCTGCGACCGGCGCCGGGGCGGCTGAAAATGCGGGGATGGGTTTCCCGCAGCGCGATGGCGTACCCGAGGAGTGAGACCGCCGCGATGAGCATGATCGGCATGTATGAACCGAGCCACGGCGGTAGCCAGTCGCGGACGATGACCAGAAGCGCGAAGACTGTGGCCAGGATGGCGCCGCTGATCAAGATGGCCATCGTCCAGCGCCGGAGCGTGGCGACGGGTCGTCGGCTGCGTACGGCAACGGCAAGCGGAACCGACCGAAGTGCGTAGCAGGCGAGCACGACCAGCAAGACGATGGTCACGGGCCAGTAGCTACTGGTGAGGCTGCCGATGACGTAGTCGGGGGTGGACAAACCGAGCATCCCGACATCCACGCCGAAATAGCCGTACCAGGCGCGGGTGTACACCATGCCGAAGTAGTAGAGCACTGCGGCGATAACCGCGCCCTGCGAGGCGATGGCTCCCGCAGCGGTCAGAGCTCGACGAAGACTGTGCCGGCCAGTCGAATCGGCGTCGTCCCCACTCATCGAGGGGGCTCACTGGTCGTCGCTGGGTGAGGCGCAACAGTCGTCGTGATATCGACTCCAGTGCCCGGCCTGCCCGGAAGAATCGGAACCGTCGGTGGCACGTTTGTGGGCGGTGTTGTCGGGATGATGACTCCGGTCGTGCTACTCGCCACGGAGACTGACACGGTTGAGGGGATCACCCGCCCGGTCTCGGGGGATACGGACGGAGTAACTGAAAGGACCGAGCTGGCAGTCGCCGAGTCGGGAGAGGTGGTCACTGCGCTGGACGTATCAGCTTTCGGGGCGGTTGTGGTCGGAGAAACCGTGGTCGGTGCATCGGGCGACCCGCACGCGGCCAGCCCACCGATCAACAAGCAGGAACAGACCGCAAAAAGCTGCGATACCGATCGCATCAAGCCCTCCTCGGACAGTGGAGAACAGCACGAGTATTTCACAGAACCATTGCGTCAGTGCAGGTTTGAATTCGAATCGGATCCTCGGCAAAGAAGCGCCTCCGGCCACATCACAGCGAGTGACGGCACCTCCCAGGAACCCTACTGCAACATATTTGCCGGCGACGGAGGGCGCCGGTCGCTTTGCCCGGTGCAAGCGCCACAGATTCGACGAAACGGTTCTGTCCACATCGCTCGATCAGCGGCATGAGGGGAGTCCGGTCCGGCGACCCGGATGTGTCGGCCGACAACGGGCCAGCCGCCTCTGCAGCTGTGGACATCGAATATCACACCGCAGTCCGATTCCCTCTCATACCAGAGGGTTACGAGTAACGAGAATCCGGCCGATAGCTTCGGGGTATCGAAATCCGCGCCCCGCTCCGACATCGACCGGCCGACATCGTCGACGGATGGGGGTGGCGTCTCCGGCTCAGCTCTCAGGAAGATCTATGACGACACCTGCCTTGGTCCCCGAGTCATCTCCACGGTCACCGCGGCGCGGCGCCGACGGTGACTACGCCCGTCTGTTGCGCCGGATCTCCGACGCGGGGCTGATGAACCGGCGTCCCGTCTACTACGCCGTCCGGCTAAGCCTCGTCGGGGTCGCGTTCGCAGCCTGCTGGGCAGCGTTCGTCCTCATCGGCGATTCGTGGTGGACGCTGCTGGTCGCGGGGTTCATGGCCGTGACGTTCGCTCAGATCGCGCTGGTCATGCACGATGTCGCACATCGCCAGGTTTTCCGGCTACGGCAGCCGACGGAGCTCGTGGGAAGAGTTGTCGGCAACGCCGGCATCGGTCTGGGCTACGGCTGGTGGCAGGACAAGCACACTCGGCATCACGCCAATCCGAACCACGAGGAACTCGACCCCGATGTCGCGCCCGACATTCTGGTCTGGTCACAGCAGCAAGCACGGTCCAGCCGCGGTCTGCCTCGTCTCATCGGGAGGGCGCAGGCGTTCCTGTTCTTCCCCCTACTGATGCTGGAGGGCCTGAACCTCCATGTGGCGGGCGTTCGGGCGCTGAGAAATCGATCGGTCAAACACCGCGGGTTGGAGGGCGCGCTGCTGTTCGTCCACTTCGCCACCTACCTGGCCGCACTGTTCGCGGTTCTGCCCGCCGACAAAGTATTCGCGTTCCTCGCTGTCCACCAGGGCCTCTTCGGCCTGTACATGGGCTGCATATTCGCCCCGAACCACAAGGGCATGCCGACCTCGACCGGCGACGACCGCCTCGACTACCTGCGTCGACAGGTGCTGACCTCCCGCAACGTACGAGGTGGCGCGTTGACCGACCTCGCCCTCGGCGGGCTCAACTATCAGATCGAGCATCATTTGTTCCCGAGCATGCCGACGCCGAATCTGCGTCATGCCCAGGTGATCGTCCGCGACTACTGCGCCGAAATCGGCGTGCCCTACCACGAAACCGGGTTGATCTCCTCTTACCGCGAGGCGCTGAGACACTTGCACTATGTCGGCGCTCCTCTACGCACCCCCGATCGACACCCGGGTACCGAAGTGTCACAACGGGATCGTTGAACACAAGCTGGGCGTCACCCCCGCCCCGGAAGCACCCGGCAGATGCTTTACACCGCCATCCGGCGAAAGTCCCAACGCCCGTTGTCTTCCGATGGCTACGCTGACCAGTGCAGATCCGCGCGGTATGCGCGGACGTAGTCCGGCGGTGGCCTACCCAAGCGTCGTCCCTCTCGACACGTTATGTGACACCTACGGCTTGGCCGACAAAGTGATCGGCGGCCCGGCCGTGGCCCTGGAGTCCGGCACCCCGGTGTAGTCGGGCAGCTCGACGCCGTTGATCGCGCGCTCGACCAACTCGGCGAACCACTCCCCGGTGAAATCGGGGCTCGGCTCGGCGTCCGGCCCGGGGACGTCGCGGCTGCGGGCGTTCAACTGGGCGATCTCCTGGTTGGCCTCGACGAACGAGCGCATCCGCGCCTCATAGCCGGCGAACCCGGCCTCCGGGTCCCACCCAGCGGCGGCCAGCTCTCCCGCCAGCAGGTAGGCGCCTACCAGGGCCAGCCCGGTGCCCTGCCCGGACATCGGCGACGAGCTGAACGCCGCGTCCCCGAGGAGCACCACCCGTCCGCTCGACCAGCGGTCCATCACCACCTGGGCGACCTGGTCGAGGTAGAAGTCCGGAGTGTCGTCCAGGTGCGCGAGGATGCGCGGGGTCAACCAGCCCATGCCGGCCATCCGCTCGCGCAGCAGGCGCTTCTGGGCCGCGACGTCGCGATAGTCGACATCGAAGTCCCCCGAGGGGAAGGAAAACATGGCCATCGCCCGGGTGGCGTCCTGGATGGGCCGCAGCCCGGCGGAGCGCCCGGACTCTTGGTAGTCGATCAGCCAGCGGTCCAGCCCGAACTCGTTGGGAACGCTGTAGAAAGCCAGCACGTGCCCGAGGTGGCGGACGAACCGCTCGCGCGGCCCGAAGACCATCGCTCGCAGCGCCGAGTGCAGCCCGTCCGCGCCGACCACCAGCTCGAAGCGCCGCCGGTCGCCGCCCGCGAAGGCCACGTCGACCCCGTCCGCGTCCTGGGTGAGCTCGGCGATCCGATCACCGAAGACGTACTCGACACCGTCACGGGTGTCGTCGTAGAGCACCTGGGACAGGTCCCCGCGCAGGATCTCGATCTCCGAGATGTACCCGTCGCCGCCATCGTCGTCCGCGCGATAGGTCTCCAGCACGTTCCCGTTCCCGTCCACGGTGTACGCGCCGGCCGTCTCAGTGCGGGCCGCGCGCACCGCCGCGTCCAGCCCCATCCGCCGGATGACCTCCTTGGTCACCCCACGCGCGTCCACCGCCTGCCCACCGGGACGCAGTTCGGGGGCCCGCTCCACCACGGTTACCTCGGCCCCTCGCCGGCGCAGCCAGTGGGCCAGCGCCGGCCCCGCGATACTCGCCCCCGCCACCAATACCCTGGTACCGCTCACTGCGCCTCCCGCTCACCCGGCCGGATCACTGTCCGGATCGATTGCTCTGACCCACCGCTGTCGGTGTATCCACAGGTATCGACGACGGATCCACAAGAAATTCATCGGTGCAGCCGAGATCGTGTCCGCGCTCCTGCGAACACCACACTCGTCTGCCCGATGCCGCACCGACCAGGCCGGGCCGGAGGCGTCCACGGCGGCAACCTCAGTCGACGCAGGGGATGTTGGATCCGATGCTGGTGGTGACGGGTTTACCGGAGTCGGGCGGCGCGTCGGCGGGTTTGGAGGTGGGGGCCCCGGTGGGCGAGGCTGTGCCGGTCGGTGTGGTGGAGCTCGTCGATGTGCCCGCACTCAATTCGTCGGGCATGGTGAAGTCGCTGCCGATCACGATCTCGATGTGGCCGGGGTCGATATTCTTGGACGCGGCTGTCGGTAGCCCGCCGAGCAAGTTCGCGGCCTGGGTGGCGTCGGTGTCGGCGCCTGTGCCGTAATAGACGACCGAGCCGGAACCATCGGTGGAGGCGGCGTTGCCGATGTTTCCTTTGCCGAATCCCTTGTCGGCCAACACTGTCGACACTTTGGCGGCCATACCTGCCGGTCCGCCCGCGTTGACGACGTCGACGGTACTGGTGGGTGTGGTCGTGAGTGCGGTGGGCGTGGCTGCCTGCACGCCGAACGCCGTGCGCACCGTCTTTTTGATGGCGGCCGGATCGATGACGTTGACGTCTTGGCCGTCGATGGTCCGGTAGCCCTGCACCGGCAAGGTCTGGAATTCGATCGGAATCGAACCCGCCTTTCCCATGGTCTGCGCGAAGTCGAGCACGTTCCAGCCTTGGGAGAGCACCACATCGTTCTGTGCGGCGTTGATCAATTGCTGCAGTTTGCCGATGTTGGTGAGTGTGCCGGACTCCGCGAGTTGTTTGGCGACCGAGGTGAGGAACGCCTGCTGGCGGTGGGTCCTGTCGAGGTCGCCGTTGTCGAGTTCGTGACGTTGCCGGACGAACGACAGCGCGTTGGCGGCATCGAGGTGCTGAGGTCCGGCCGGGAACACCGCGCCGGAGTAGTACTCGTCGTCGACGGCGTGATTGAGACAGACATCGACGCCGCCGAGAATGGCGGCCAGGTCGTAGAAGCCGACGAGGGAGACCTCGGCGAACCGGTTGATCGGTACTCCCGTCAGTGCCTTCACGGTCTGCACGATGGATTCGCGGCCGGCCTCGCGGCCCTGGCGTTCCAGTTCGACCTTGTCTTTGACGCCCTGGTTGGCGAGCTTCTGCTCGACCGCCACCTTCTTCAGCCCGTAGGCTTCCTTGATCTTGGCGTGGTCGTAGCCGGGGATCCCGGTGACCGCGACGTAGTCGTCGCGCGGGATGGAGAAGGCGGTGATCTTCTTCAGATCCTTCGGAATATGTACCAGGATAAGGGAATTGGCGTTGTAGCCGCCCTCGCTGCCGTCGCCGGCGTGCAACCGGTCCATGATTTCTTTGGGTAGGTCGTTGCCGTTGCGGTCTTTGCGGGTGTCCAGTCCGATGAGCAGGAGGTTCATGTCGCCGTCGAGCGCGGCGGCGTCCTCGGAACTGATAGCCCCGGACCGGGCGAACCCGTCATCGACGGCGCGCTCGGTGTAGTAGGCGAATCCGGTGCCCGATACAACGACCACCGAGGTAGCGGCAACGACCAGGCGAAGGGCGGTCCGTGCGACCCTGGCCTGCCACGACGACTGCGCGGTCCGATCGCGGCGGGTGGGCCGCACCGGCACATACCGGTCGGTGGGGCCCTCGGCAGGGTCGGTCGCCTCCGCGGACACCTCGCGAACCCCTTCGACAGGCGTTTCCGGCCGAGCATGACGACCACCGGACCGGGGAACCACGACCGGAATCGGTTCCGTTTCGTCACTCATTCGCCGTCAAGCCTCACGTCACAGTGCCGCGCGGAAACCACCGATAGCACTTCACCAGGTTAGAAATATCCTGCCCGATGTCTGTGCCGAATACACGCCGAGCAAGCACCCGATCGGGTACGCGGTAGCGAAATCCGTGGGCGCGGCATCACGTCACGCGCGCCGATCTCGGTGATGATCGACGACAGGCCGCGCCGGTCGGCATGCGCCGACAGTTCGAGGCGGTTCGATAGCCGCAATGCGGCGAGGTCCCAGGTTCGCCCGGGTTGACGAGAGGTCGGGGCGCCACGCAGGATCGATCGCGAGATGGACGATTCATGCTGGTAGAGCTATTGGGTCCGGTGCGGGTGGTGGCCGCGGACGGGAGGAAGGCGTCGGTCGGGGGGCCGCGGGTGCGGGCATTGCTGGGGTTGCTGGCGCTCGAAGCCGGGCGAGTGGTGCCGGCGGCGCGGCTGGTGGACGGGGTGTGGGGGGAGAACCCGCCGGCGGGGGCGGGGAATGCGTTGCAGACTCTGGCGAGTCGGTTGCGAGCGGCGGCACCGGGCACGGTGCGGAATGACGGGGGCGGGTATGTGCTCGAGCTCACGCCCGAGGACGTCGATGTGCATCGGTTCGGGCGTGAGGTCGAGGCAGGGCGAGCGTTGCTGGCGGCCGGTGAGCCCGAACGAGCCATCGCGTGCTTCGATGCCGCGCTCGCCTTGTGGCGCGGGGAGCCGCTGATCGATGCGGGAGAATCGGAGGCATTGCGGGTCGCTGCGCTGCATTTGACCGAACAGCGGCTCGAGGCGGTCGAACTGCGAGCGGACGCCTTTCGAGCCTTGGGCCGAGGCGGCGAGGTATTGGGTGAGCTCCGCACGGAGGTAGCCGCACATCCGTTCCGGGAGACGCTGGCCGCACGACTGGTGCGGGCGCTCGCGGCAGCGGGACGAACCTCGGAGGCGATACAACAGTTTCAGCGAACCGAGACCCTGTTACTGGACGAACTCGGCACGACACCCGCCGAGGTCCTGCGCTCGGCCCTGGCCGAAATTCATACGAACGCACCCCGTAATCCCACAGTCGACAAACCTGCGATCGAGACGGCGTCCGGATCGGGTCCGACGGGAGTTACGGAAGCATCGCGAACCAGCGGCGCATCCGCACCGCTGCTGCCCAGGCGGTTCACCAGCTTCGTCGGACGCGGACGCGACGTGGAAGGAGTGCGACGGGCGCTGCGCGAGGCCCGACTGGTGACACTGTCGGGTACCGGGGGCGTGGGGAAGACTCGGCTGGCCGCCGAGACGGTCGGGGCGCACGCCGAGGACTGGGCGGACGGTTTCGCTTTCGTCGAACTCGCCGCACTCGAGCGGGAGCGGCCCGACCGGCCGGCCATGAACGCGGTCGGAGTGGCGATAGCGAACGCGCTCGCTCAGTTCGAGCGACCCGATGAACTGTCCACGGAATGGGCCGATGTACTGGAGCGGACGCTGTCCGGCCGCCGAATGCTGTTGGTACTGGACAACTGCGAGCATGTCGTGGAGGCGACCGCGCGCCTTATTCACGATCTGTTGCAGCGGCTGCCGCTGCTGCGGGTGCTCACCACGAGCCGGGAGCCGATCGGCGTGGACGGCGAGCGACTGTATCCGGTCCGGACCTTGGACCTGCCCGAAGCCGACTCGGATATCGCGGCGGTCACCGCATCGCCCGCGGTCCGGCTGTTCATCGACCGCGCCACCGCGGCACTCCCGGATTTCGCACTGTCCGAGCTCAATTCCGCGGATATCCGCGCCATCGTACGCAGCCTGGACGGCATGCCGCTGGCTATCGAACTCGCCGCCGCTCGCCTGCGCAGCCTGCCGCTACCGGACCTCAGCGCCCGGCTCACCGATCGCTTCCGGCTGCTCACCAACAGCACTCGCCACGCGGTCCCGCGCCATCGAACCTTGCACGCGGCCGTCGCCTGGAGCTGGGGACTGCTCACCGATGCGGAAGCCACTGCAGCCCGGCGTTTTTCGATCTTCGCCGGCGGCGCGACCTTGGACGCCGTTACTTCGGTGTGTGGTCCGGACGCCATCGACACGGTCACCTCACTGGTGACGAAGTCGTTGGTCGACTTCGATGGACAGCGCTATCGAATGGCAGAGACCATCCGCGTCTATGCGACAGCGGAATTGACCGCCGCAGGCGATGCGGACGAAGTCGCCCGCATCCATGCCGACTGCTTCTCGGAATTCGCTGACGCCGCCGCCCACGGATTGCGCACTACCGCACAACCCGATTGGCTCGCGCGGCTGATCGCCGAACACGGCAATTGCGAGACCGCACTGCGGTGGGCGTTGGACGTCGGCGACGGCGAGCGCGCGGTTCGCCTGTACTCGAATCTCGTCTGGTATTGGCTGCTGCGCGGGTTGCACGGCGACATCTCCGAACGCCGCCGCGAGGTCCTCGCCCTGATCGACGACACACCGCCGCCGGGGTGCACCGGGGCCTATCTGGCCTGCCGGTACGCCGAGGAGCTGCCGGCGTACTTCACCAACATCTGGTGGGGCCAGATCCGAGATGACACGGGACAATTCGAGCGGCTGACCCGCGCGGCCCTCACCGAGGATCGACCTCCGCACCCGATGTTCGTGCTCATACTGGCGCTGCGTGACCTACTCGGCGACGACGACAGCCTGTTGACCGCGTGCACCACCTCCGATGATCCATGGCTACGCGGTAATGCGCTGATAGCAAAAGGTTTCGATGAACTGGGCGGCGACCACCCGGCCCGCGCCCTGCCCACTCTGGAGGCGGCGCTGACCTGCCTGAGCGCGCACGGCGACGCCCGGTCACACAGCCGCGCCCTGATCTCCCTGGCCAGCTACCGGACCCGGATGCTCGGCCTGGACAGCGCCCGCCCGCTGATCGCGAGCGCGCTGGAACTGCTCAGCGCCGACCTGGGCGCCGGTGAGCGCATGGGCGTGCTGCTCTTCGCGGCGGATATGTACCTGGTCGGCGGCGATACGGAGGTCGCGGCAACCTATATCGACCAGGCCGAGGCCCTGATCACCCCGCACATCATCCCCGCGCCTGGGCGCTTCTTGGCGGCGACGCAGGCGCACCTGGCCCACCTGCGCGGCGACAACGACCGCGCGATGGAACTGTACCGGCGGATGTCCGAGCATCCGCTCCCCGACGGCCCGCCACCAGCAGGACGCCACGATACCGTCCGCTTCGTGAACCTGGCCTTCGTGAGCACCGCGCACGCGGCGGCCCTGGTCGCGGCGGGCCGGCCGGACGACGCGCTGCGAGAGCTGGCCATGCCCCGCGATCTGGCCGCCCAGACCTCGGCGGCGCTGCTGGCCGAGGTCGGTATCGGTTACGCCCTCGTTGCTCTGGCGAAGGACGCCCCGGACCAGGCGGCCCGCATTCTCGGCGCAACCGACCGGATCAACCGGAGGGCCGGGGTGATCCGCATCGGCCCGTTCCGGCGGCGGGCGCTCGACCAAGCGGAAGAGGCGCTCGGGCCCGTTCGCCTGGGCGCGGAATTCCTCGCGGGCGCCCGGCTTTCCGACGAGGCGGTGCTCGAACTGCTGCGTACCGTTCGCTGACAGCGGCTGTCAGCGAACGGTACGGGCGGCACTGGATGCTCGGGACACGTATCCCACCGATCCAGGAGTGCTCATGTCAGTTCCTTCGAATACGGAAACAGTTGTTTCCGTGCGTGGTTCCCGCCGACTCGGCGAACGTCTCGGTAGGGCCGGCGCCGTACTGGGAGCCGGGTTCATCATCTCCGTCGGCGGCGGTTATCTGCTCGCCCCGCAGCGAATGGCCCCGGGGTTCGGCTTCACCGACTGGCCGCGCGGCGAGGCCAACGGCTTTCTGAACGTCAAAGGCGTCCGCGATGTGGTCATCGGTCTGATCATGCTGGTCCTGCTCGCGGCCGGGCAGCGCCGCACCCTCGGCGCGACCCTGCTCACCATCGCCCTCATCCCGACCGGCGATATGCTCACCATCCTGGTGCGCCGCGGCTCCACCGCGACCGCCCTGAGCGTGCACGGTCTCACCGCGGGCCTGGTGGCCGCCGCCGGCGCGCTGCTGCTGCGCCGGGAAAATCGCTGAGCGCCCGATGAAGACACTGCTCAATACCGCGCACATCTACATGATCATCGGCCTGATCTCCGGGTTCTACTACCGCGAGATCACCAAGGTCGAACATTTCACCGGGCAGTCGCAGCTCGGTGTCGTGCACACCCACGTGCTGGCGCTGGGCATGCTGTTCTTCCTCATCGTGCTGGCCTTGGAGAAACAGTTCACGCTCAGCGCCCGGGGAAGCCTGTACGGCTGGTTCTTCTGGCTGTACAACATCGGCCTGGCCATCACCGTCGCGTCCATGACGCTGCACGGCACCCTCACCGTGCTGGGCAAGAGCAGTGGTGAGGCGATCGCGCTCGGCGCGGGCGTGGGCCACATCCTGCTGGCCGTCGGGCTGATCCTCTTCTTCATCACCGTCGGCAAATCCATCGACGACAGTCGAACACCGCACAGCGCAGCGGTATTCGCCGAACAGGAGGCATTGTGAACACCGGCCAGGACGGCGCACTGTGGACGCGGGACGCGGTCTCGCTCGCGACGCTGATCGCCGAGGGTGCGGTCACCGCGACCCAGGTCGTCGAGTCGCATCTCGAGCGTATCGAGCAGGCCGACTCCGAGATCGGCGCACTCACCACGGTATTCAGCGAATCCGCGCGCGCCGAGGCGGCCGCGGCCGACCGCAGGGCGCCGACGGGGCCGCTGCACGGGGTCCCGGTCACCATCAAGAACAACCTCGATGTCGCGGGCAGCCCGACCACCTGGGGCGTGGCGGCCTTCGGGCAGGCCGTCGCGACAGCGGACGCACCCGCGGTGTCCGCACTGCGGCGAGCCGGGGCGATCGTCATCGGGCGAACGAACATGCCGGACTTCGCCACTCGCTGGCACACCGACAACGACGAGGCGGGCCCGACGGTGAATCCGTGGAACCCGACTCGCAGCCCGGGCGGTTCCAGCGGCGGTGACGCCGCAGCGGTAGCCACGGGCATGACCCCCCTGGGCCTGGGCACCGACTTCGGCGGTTCACTGCGCGTACCCGCCGCGTTCTGCGGAGTCGCCTCCCTGCGCACCACACCCGGCCGGGTGGCGGTGGCCTCGAGCCTGTCCGGGGCCGCACCCGCGCCGACGAATCAATTGTTCGCGGCGCCAGGGCCATTGGCGCGCACCGTGCGCGATCTGACGACTGCTTTCGAGGTACTCAGCGACAGCGCTGACCTGCGCGATCCCGGATGGATTCCAGTGCGTGACGCGACCGATACCGCCCTGCCCGCGGTCGCCGTCACGCTCGGTGACGATATCGATCCGCAGGTGCGGGCAGCGCTGCTCGGCTGCGCCGACGCCCTCGAACGCGCGGGGTATCCGGTAGCCGAACTGGATCCGCCGCAATTGGGCGAAGTGGCGGCGGACTACGGCCGATTGGTTTCCACCGAGGTGGTGGTCCAGCGCCGCGAAGCCATGCGGCGAGTCGGCAGCGCCGGACTGAACACCTTCGTGGACGCGGCGATCGACCTGTTCCCGCCGCTGGATCTGGCGGGCTACATGACCGCGCTGGGTGAGCGCCTCACCCGCCGCGCGGCCTGGTCCCGCTTCCTCGCGGAGCATCCGATCGTGCTCGGTCCGGTCTCGGACGAACTGCCCTGGCCGGTCGGCTACGACCTCGGCGGCACCGCACAAGTCGCGACCATGTATGCGGCGCATCGCCTCACCATCGCCGCCAACTACCTGGCCCTGCCCGCGGTCACGGTCCCAGCGGGCGTATCGGCCGAGGGTCTTCCCATCGGTGTCCAGTTGATCACCGCCCCATTCGCCGAGCGCCGCGCGCTGACGGCCGCCGCCCATATCGAAGCGGCCTTTCCGATGCCCACACCCATCTCCCCCGCAACCGACCCGGCCACCCGGAACCAGGCTCGGTCCATCGGCTCGGGCACGACGCGGTGAACATTTCTGTAGCGAAGGGAATCTACATGTCACACAACACATTGCGATCCGCCGTGCGCGGACGGGTACTGCTGCCGGGCGACGAAGCGTTCGATACGGCACGGACCCCGTGGAACCTCAATATCGACCAGCCGGTAGCGGCCGTCGTGCACGTCGAAGACGCGGAGGATATGGCCGCCGTGGTCGGCTACGCGCGCGACGCGGGCCTGTCGGTGACCGCGCAGCCCAACGGCCACGGCGCTTCCGGTGATACCGCCGGCGCCATCCTGATGCGCACGCGCCGACTCGATCGGATCGAGGTGGATCCGGCCCGGCGACGTGCCCGCGTCGGTGCGGGGACCAATTGGGGGCACGTCCAGGCGGCGGCCGCCCGGCACGGCTTGACCGGGCTGGCCGGAAGCTCCCCGGTGGTCAGCGTTGTCGGCTATACCCTCGGTGGCGGATTATCGTGGTTCGGCCGTAAATACGGTTGGGCGGCCGATAGCGTCCGGGCCTTCGACATCGTCGATGCCGACGGTCGTCAGGCCAGGGTCACCGCGGAATCCGACCCGGAGCTGTTCTGGGCACTGTGCGGCGGCGGCGGGGATTTCGCACTGGTGACGGCTGTGGAGTTCGATCTGTTCGCGGCTCCGGCCTTGTTCGGTGGCCTGATCGCCTGGCCGGCCGCGCAGACCGAGGCGGTCCGTGCGGCCTTCCAGGACATCACCGATCACGCACCGGCCGAACTCACGGTCTGGCTCAATCGGCTGGAACTGCCGCAGGCTCCGCCGGTGATCGCGATCGCCGCCGCCTACCTGGGCGAACCGGCGCGCGGACGGGACCTGCTGCGACGGCTGGACACGATCGACGGCATCCTCGCGGACACGCGCCGGGAATTGTCCCCGGCCGAGTTGGGCGCCATCGTCAACGAGCCCACCGCCCCAGGCCCCGGACTGCTGCGAACCGAACTGCTGACCGCACTGGACGAGACCGCCGCCGACATCCTGCTGCACGCACCGATCGATCCGCTGATGGGCATCCAGCTCCGGCAGTTGGGAGGTGCGCTCGCCGAGCCCACCCGAGGCGCGGCTCCGCCGTTCGCGGAGCCCTACGCACTGTCTCTGCAGGCCACCGGCTCGGATCCCGACACCGTTGCCGCGGTACTCGCCACGCAGAAGCGCATCATCGCCGATCTGGGCGCGCGAGTCAGCGGCCGCAAACCGTACACCGTCCTGTCCGCCGGCGACAGTGTCGCGGAGGTTTTCGACACCGGCACCTTGGACCGATTGCGAAAGCTCAAGCAGGCCCGCGACCCACACGGTGTATTCCGCGCCAACTTCCCGATTCTCCACTGAACCTCCGGTTTCGAGACCGAGGTCAGGCACCGCCACACAGCGCTGCCCCGCCAACGTGATCGGCGCGGCAGCGCTGTGCCCGCGACCAGCTATGTCGGTATCGGCCGCGAGGGCGATTCCCTTCGCCGCCCATCCGTTTTCGCGGGGCCAGGAGTATCCGAGCGGTATCGTGCCGAATTACGTCGCGATCGTCGACGGCCAGGCTCGGTCGTCGATTGTGAGCCAGGGTTCGGTGGCTGCGGCGGTGGGGGATACGCCGGTGAATTCGCGGATGTCGCGGTGGAGGTGGGATTGGTCGGCGTAGCCGGTGTCGGCTGCTACTCGGGAGGGGGAATGTCCTTGCACGAGGCGGTGGACGGCGTGGTCGAAGCGGACAAGTTTGGCGGCGCGTTTGGGGGTCAGGCCGATTTGCGTGCCGAAGCGTGACCACAGTCGTTGACGGCTCCAGCCCAGCTCGGCGGCGAGGTGCTCGACGCGGAAACGGCCGCGGCTGAGTTTGATCTGCCGCCATGCCCAGGCGACCTCAGGGTCGACGCGCTGGTCGTGCCGGGACCGCGCGGACAGCGCGGTGTCGACCAGGGCGAACCGGTCGGGCCAGCTCGGCGTCTCGTGCAGGCGCTCGCGCAGCCACCCCGCCTCACGACCCCAGATGTCGTCCAGGCCGATGATGCTTCCGCCCAGCTCGGTGGGAGGAAGGCCGAGAATCGCTTGGGCGACAACCGGTTCCAGGCGAATCTGGACGCATTCGACGGCGTCGACACGGACCGGAAGCGCGGTGCCGGCGAGGCCGAGTGTCAGACTGCCCGAATGGCTACGGCCCGTCGAGTCGCGGACCTCGAAGCCGCACTCGCCGAACTCGACGATCACCGTGACCGCCGGATGTGGAATGACACGCACCTGCTCGGGGCCGTCCCCGTGCACATGGAATCCGGCCATGTCGACGCCGCGCAGGGCGGGTGGCCGCGCCGGTCGCGCGATGTCCCAAGGCACACGTCGATTGTATGAGCAGCCGCGCACGCTGACATTTCTTCAATACGCGGCCCGCTGTCGTGCCAGAACGTGGTGGTGTCCCAACCAATCGAAGGAGCAACCGTGGACGAAACCACTACCGCCGCGAGACCGAATCGGTGGCGCAATATCGGGCTGCTGATCGCCACCGTCCTGGTCGCCGTGGCCACCGGCTATACGACCGGCGCGGCGAACGCCGAGACCGACGATTCGCACGAGCACATGGTTCATCTTCCGGGCGGAGACATCCACGTCGTCGCCGACGGAACGCCGGGCGCTCGCGCGGTGGTGCTGCTGCACGGACTGGGCGCCTCGACCGCCTATTGGGATCCGGTGCTGCCCGCCTTGCGGGACCGGTACGTCGTGCGTATCGACCTGCTCGGCCACGGCAAGTCCGATAAACCCGACAGCGGCTACAGCACGTCCGAACAGGCGAGCCGAGTGGGGGCCGTGCTCGACCAGCTGGGCGTACGACAGGCGATCGTCGTCGGGCATTCTTCCGGCGGCTACGTGGCCACCTCGCTGGCCGAACAGCGCCACGACCTGGTGTCGGCGATCATGCTGATCGACTCCGGTCCCCGCCTGGACGCCGTCACCGGCAGCGGTCCGGTCGGCAACCTACTGTTCGTTCCTGCGATCGGACAGCCGCTGTGGCCGCTGCTCCCGGATGTCGTGCTCCGGCAAGCCATGAGTTCCGCGTTCACCCGGGACGTGCGGATCCCCGACCAGTTCGTCGCCGACCTGCGCGGCATGACCTACCGCAGTCTCACCGCGACCTCCACCGCGTCGGACGACTACCTGCGGGAACGGTCCGAACCGGACCGGCTCACCGACCTCGGCGTTCCGGCCATGGTGCTCTACGGCTCTCAGGACAAGCGATGGCAGCCGGACTCTTACGAGGACTACCGCCGCGTCCCTGGCATCCGGATCGAGAGCCTCGACTGTGGCCACACACCCATGGTCGAAGAGCCCGACGGCACCGGCGCCCTCATCCGTGACTTCGTCGGCCGGCACTGACCGTAGTCGTCGGCCACCTCTGGGTGGTTCCTGCGGGGCCGCAGCTCCCGCTAGTCGTCTTCGCCGGTCGGTCCGTCCAAACCCGCCTCACGGAGGATGCGGGTCAAGGTATCGGTATCGACCGGCCGCTGCGGCTCTTCCTTCTCCGCGACCGGGTTCTCCCGAGCGACAGGCAGCATTTCTTCGTAGCCCGGGTCGCCGGGGTGGAACTCCTCGAAGCCGCTGTAGAAGACGCCGTCCTCGGTCTGGCCACGCAGCGGCAGCAGGATGGTCACGCCGTCTTCTGCCAGCATGGGTGGGCTCGTATCATCCGAATACGCGGTCAAAATAATCCTTCAACTGACGGGCAATCTGGTCGTTGCCGAGGGCGAACTTGCGAAGCTGCTTGATGTCGCCGTGCATCCACGCCGTGAACGCTTCGGCGAAAGCCTCGCAGCGACGGTTGTAGTAATCGTTCCACTTATGTTTTTTCCCGATGGATTGAAGCATCGACGCGTGCAGGTCGCGCCACTCCTGGGTGTCGCTGAGCCATCTTCCACCGGTACCGTACGCCGCGTCGGCCGCATGCCCGAACTCGTGGAAGACCACGTTCTCGCTGCCGCTGCGCCCGCCGGAGTTGATCACCAGCCGGCGCGGTCCACCCATGTACACGCCCTGGACGGTGTTCCAGCTCGTTCCGGCCTTGCGTCCGTATGGGGTACTGCCTGCAAGGCTCTCGGTACCGGGCAACTGGAGTAGGGGGCGATTACCTATGACGATTCCGCCACCGGCCACGGCGTTCATATGCTCGCTTACCCTCGCGTAGATATGGCTGGGCACTCGGGCGAGATCTGTCACCATCTGCCCGGTCTCAGGTGTCTGGTCGATGATGTTGACGAATGCGCCACCGTCGGCGGGAGGATAAGCGACAGTGAATTCGTACACATCGGCCAGGCGCACCTGATCCCCCGGATGCAGCATGACTTTCGTGCCGGGTGCGATCTTTTCGCCGTTGACGTAGGTGTGGTGGGTAGATCCTTCATCGCGGATCCAAACGCGGCCGGAGGGGTAGGTGCCGATACTGGCGTGCCTGCGCGAGATCCGGTCGGCGCGCGAAAGCCCGCTGGGTATCCCCGTCCCGTCCCGCCCGAGCAGGACCGGTTCGCCACCGCGCACCAGATCCAGCGACACGTCGCCGAGTGAGTTGTTGAGCTTCACCGCCAACGGGCGCGGAGGGGCCTGACCATAACCGTCCTCGAAACGTGCGGCGCCGATCCAGTCACCGAGCCGGACCTGATCGCCGGGACGAAGCCGAACCGGCCCTTGATCGGGATCGACCTTGATGTTGTCGACCCACGTCCCCCGCGTGGAGTGTTCGTCGCGCAACCACAGAGTTCCGAACTCGTCGCGGTAGATGACGGCATGGCGGCGGGATACCGATGTGTCGGTCAACTGGTCCGACAGCGGGGAGTCGGTCCCGCGCCCGAGCACAACCTGTTCACCACGCCGCAATGTCAGCGGAGGCACGTTTTCGTCGTCGGACAACCGCAGCTCCAGCGGCGGTTCCTCGCCGAATCGCAGCCGTGTCGACACGTCCCCGAACTTCACCTCGTCCTCGGCGTTCAGGTAGCGTTTCTGGCCCTCCGGCACGATCTCGTCGTTGACCCGCAGCGGGTTCCAGCCGTCGTGAACCCGATCGAGCACCCAGATGCCGCCATCCAGGTCACGTCCGACGATCACCTGCCGTCCCGGCCTGCCGATCACCATCGCGTGGCCGTTCAGCGCACTGACGTCGACGGAAACCTCCTGGCCGGGTTCGAGGCGGATGGGGAGCTTCTGTCTGCGCTGCTCGAAGCGCAGCTCGGCGGGCGGAAGTTGCGGGGGTTCCTCGCTGCCGATACGAGCGGTCCCGACATAGTCCGGGCCGAGTCCCACGTTGTCGCCTTCGGACAGTGTCACCCTCTGGTTCGGAGCGATCCTGTCCCCGTTGATCCATACCCCTTCCGACCCCCGGTGGTCTCTGACCCACAGACGACCGTCGTGGTCCAGCCCGAGCGTCGCGTGCTGCTCCCCGATGCCGCGGATGCCACGCAACTGGGATGCGAAGGGCGAACTCTCGCCGGTGCCGATGATGACCGGCCTACCGGGTTCCAGCCGCACGGATGTCGCGTCCGTCCCGACGCCGAACCGCACGTGCACCGGGCTGGCGTCCAGCGCGGCGTCCAGCGGAATGAACTGCGCCTCCCCGCGGTAGCCGCCGAATCGCACGCCATCGCCCGGTGCCAAAGTGCGCTTCTCGCCTTCGGCGAGCAGGTCGCCGTTCACCCGGGTGCCGTTGGTGGAGCCCGCATCCCGGATCCACACGCGACCGTCCTCGTCCATGCCCATGGTCGCGTGGCGGCCCGACACAGTGATTCGGCCGGTCGCCTCAGGGTGTATGAGGCCGCGACCGAGATCCACTTCTCGGCCACGATGCAGCGTGAACGTGGGCCCGTCGTCCCCGAACAACCGGACTTCGGCTGTCTGCCGCTCGAATGTCACCCCCAGTTCGAGGTCCCGGCTCAGCAGCAGCTCTTGCCCGTCGTAGATGCGCACCCATTGCCCGCCCGCCAATTGCTTGCCGTCGACGAAAGTGCCGTTCATCGAATTCTCGTCGCGGAGCATGACGTGGCCTTGATCGTCCACCTTGAGCATCGCGTGACGGCGTGACACCCGATCGTTCGCGACCTGCTCCAGCAGCGCGCCTTGGCCGCGTCCGAAAACGTATTCCTGGCCGGGAATCAGTCGCAGCGGAATCCGCGCGCCCTCAGGGCCGGTCAGCACCACGTCGACGTAGCCACCCTCGGGATGGCGGTAGTGCCCGGTGAGTCCGGCCGGCGGCGGCGCACCCGCGAGCGTGTACCGGTCCTGGCTCGCCGACTGCTCATGCAGCTGGACGCGCGGCTGCGGTCGTGTCGGCGGGCCGTCATACGTCGGTTCGTCGGTCCGCGTGTGGGGCGTCGGCTCTTCGTGTGTCGCCGGAGCCTCATCCGCTGCCGACTGCCGCCCGGCCGGATCTGCCTCAGCGACCGGAGGACGCGGCCTCGACTCGTCCGGAACACGCGAATCGTCCCGGATCGGCCGTCCATCCGACGTCTCGTCGACCGGGACCCGCGGCGTCAGTTCCTCCTGCCGGACGAGCGGACCATCCGCATTCCGTGGTAGCGCCGGCGGCTGGTCCCGGCGGCCTCGTGGCGCGACCGCCGAGCCGTCGACTTCGCCGCGCGGTGTGGGTGGCCTCCCGTTGCCCGCAAATGCGTCAGCGCCGGGCGGCCGGTCTTGTCGCGGCGTGACCGACACCGCCCGGCCGTCACCAGGGGTGATTCCCGGCGCCGAGCCGGGAGACTGCGGTGACACAGGCGGCAGAACCCCACGCCCGGCGTCACCACCACCCGCGGCATGTTCCTCCAACGCGGTCATCCGCTGGAGCATGCCGTCGTACCAGTCCCGATGACCCGCGGCGTAGAACACCGGGCTCAACTCTTCGACACGCTGCCGGATCTCCAGCAACTCCGGGCGGGTGAGAGCGTGGTCGTTCCACAAGATCTCGTTGGTGTCCCCGTAACGCAGGAAGTTCTCCGCGAAGGGGCCGACGGAATACTGCGCGTCGGTGAAATTCTCGAACGCGCGACTGTGGTCGATCCCCCATACGTTGCCGTCCGGATCCACCATCCAGTTGTCGCCATTGCGGTCCGGTATGCGTATCAGCACGTCCATGACACCTTGGCGCATTCCGGCAGGACCGCTGACGACGTCCTGCGGGAACGCGCTTCGCGGATACGTGTCCGCCGCCACCGTGCCGGGCACCACTTCCATGTAGACGTGGTCGCCGATCACGTGCACCGCGGGCACCCGTGCGCCCACCGCGTCGCCGACCAGCGAGCTCAGGAATTCCGCGTGTGCGTGCAGCGGATCGGAAACCACCTTGTGGATCACTTCGGTGCCGTCGTGGAAGACGAGCCGCTCTACCACTCTCGCCGACTTGCCCTCGGTGCTGAATCGTTCGATGGTCTCCACTCGCGGTGGTTCACCGGAACTCAACAGCTCATTGATGCGTGAGGCGAATTCCCAGTGGCGCAGACCGAGTCGAGGGGTGTCACCTTCCGAACGCATCGCGGTACGGCCTGCGGTGTGGACTCGGATCGCACTACCCGCCGCGCCGACGAACCCGCTGCCGAAGCCGGTGATCGCGGCTTCGCGAACCATCTTGAACAGGTCACCGAGGCTGTGGATCTCGTCCATGTGGATCAACACCGACGGCACCGCGCCTGCCAGACCACCGGTCACACCGCCCGCGCCGCCGAGCAACATCGTGCCGCCCATATGGGCAGCGAGCCGACCGCGCTGACTGATCGCTCGGCCGCGCGCCCAGCCCAGCACGCGCGGCGCGAGTCTGCGGCCGACCTCCGCACCCGCCACACCACCGACCACACCGCCGAGGAGCATTTCCAGGAAGGCGCCCACGTCGAACTTGTCGCGCACGCCGTCTTTCAGGTCCCACAGCTGTGCGCCGCCGCTGATCGCGGCACTGGTCAGGAGACCGACTTTCGCCGCGTGCACCGCGCCGTGCAGCGCAGCCCGCTGCGCAGCGCCCGCTACCGCTCGTTCGCCCACCTCCGCGGTGAGTCTCGCGGCCGCGGCGGCCATCGCCTGCTCGGCCTCGATCCGGTCGATCAGCGCCTTCGCGCCCCCGCCCTGGAAGAACAGCAGAGCATCGTAGGCCAATTGGGCGGCGAGGGCGATCCCCATCGCGAGCAGCAGATGCTGTGTTTGCACACTCGAATCAGCGACGTCGTGGCACTGCTTTCCCAAGCTCTGGCACACCGCTGCCTGATCGCGCATGGATTTCACGACGACACGGTGGCGGTCGGCCAGGGCTGTCGACGTGGCGCCTTGCACGGCTTGCTCGGTACGCCCGGCCTCGCCCTCGTATCGGTCGGCGGAGTCGTTCAACTCACCGGCAGCCACCAGGTACGCGTCCCCGTTACGACGCATTCCATCGATGTCGGTCTCCGGCCAGTGGCCGAGGACCAATTCGCGCACAGCCGAAGGCACCTCGGCCAGCAAACCGCTAGCATCCATCGCAGCCTGCCTCCCGGCACCCTCACATTCGCTGCGAGATCATTCAGACATATCGGACCGCACTCATTATTCCCAATAGTGGGAATTCGATCGGTAAGGGAAAGCTGGCCGTACCCAGCGCGACGGACAGTCGAGATTGCAACTAATCCGAAAGTACTGCGCCGAAAGTAGCTTCGTTATCCCACACCGAGCCGATCGACCAGACGGCGCTTTCTGGGGCAACCGTCACGCGGTCCCGGCCCGGCGGCGGGAGTCTCACCACAGGCGGGTATGCGACCAGCGGTTCCGGGACAATGTCTGCAAGTACATAGGGAGACGGTGTGGGCGAAACATTTTCGGTCGATCCGGATCGGCTGCGGGAGCACGCGCCGCAGTTCGACCTGATCGGGGCGGACGTGGCGGCCACCGTGCGAAAACTGCGCGCGGCCTTGGCCGAGGAAGGCGAGCCTTGGGGCAAGGACGACGCCGGCCGCGCGTTCGCCGAATCTTACGTTCCGGAGCACAAACGAACGATGGCCGACTTGAACAGCCTCGTCGAAGTGCTCCAGCAGGCAGGCACCGATCTGCGCAACCTCGCCGAAAACTTTGAGAATCACGATCGGGCCGTCGGGCAGCGTATCCGTGACACTGCCGACGCGTTCCAGAAAGATCCGGTATCGATCCCGCTGGGAGAGCAGGTCACCCCCACCCACCGGCTCGGCCCGAACGCTACGGACGTACCTACTGCCGCGCAGCCATACGCAGGATCTCCTCTGCCCACCGCGGCCTCGACGGCGGCCCCGCCGGCCCACCGAACTCCCGTCACCGCGCCTGCGACCGCTCGGTCACCTGACTTGTCGAGCGCTCCTGCCGGTACTCCCGGCACGCCTGAGGACGGTTCGAGCCCGAGGCAGCAGCCGGGCGGGACCGAGGGGAATCCGCCCGGCCGTGACCACCGCGGCACCGAACAGCCAAATACACCCGGTTCCAGCGCGCAACCCGCTCATCGGGCAGAAACCGCATCCACGCGTCCCACGCAGGGCAATCGGCCGTCTTCCCCGTGGACGAAGCCTGCCGCCACGAATCAGACCGCCGTGACGCCCCGGGCCGGCGTGGCGAAGCAGACCGGCGCCACGGCTCCGAGTACGCCATGGTCCAGGCCCATCACAGCGCGTCCGCCGAGGGTTTCCGCCCCGGACGCGGGGACACCCGGTTCGCCGCCGCGCGCGCCGGGCCGCCCTCCCGCACGACCGGATCAGAAGGACGAGAAAGCAAACCGGAAAGTGGACGCCTCCGCCGAGTCGGTCGCAGCCCGCCTCGCCCGGGAACTCGCCGACCGCCACGGCGTGCGCGCCTTCGGTTTCGAGACCCCGGGCGTCGCGGTCCAGGTACTGACCGAGATCGTCGCCGCAGTGGACGACGTGCTGCCGCGATACCCGCAAATCGTCCTGCGCGCCATTGGGATCGAAGAACTGGCGAGCGGCGAAGCGACGCGGCTGGAATGGGATTCGGGCGCGACACCTGGCGACTCCGAGAACGCTCCTGATTCACCGGAGAAGCGCTCCTCGGTCGCGTCCGAGGGGGTGCTCACCGCACGCATCGCGCTGGCGGTGGGCGCTGCCACCGACCCGGAGCGGTTACAGCAGACCGTCACCACAGCCGACAACGCGGGCATGCTCGCCCCCGGATGCGCTAGACGGCCCGTGTATTCGTCGATCGTGCGCGAGCTCGGCAGAGCGCTCGACGGAGCAGGCGGCTTTCGCGCTCGCGCCGCCGCACAGCGCGTGCTGGTCAGGGCGTATATGCCGCAGCTGAACCCGGAGGACAAGGGCTCGTTGAATCGCACGGTGTCCGGCTTCCAGGAATGGCGGTCGCAGTTGAGCGGCCGCAGCTTCGATCGCGGGCGATTCCACCCCGCCGCTGCTCTGGCCGAGGCATTCACCGACGTAGTCCTCAACGCCGCAGAGGCCGCACCGCCCGCGCAGGTACTGCACCGCCTGCTCGTCACCACCGCGGACTCCCCCGCACCCCCGTAATCACCACCGCACAGTTGTAGGGAGCAGCCAGTGTTGAGCGTCTGGCTTGCGAAGGTGAATTTCGTTGAGAGGCAGCGATATTGTGAGCAGCATGCGGTGGATGGTTGCGATGAGCTTGGTGCTGCTGCTGGGCGGCTGCGCGCAGACCACGGCGGGAAGGCCGCAGCCGGTAGCGGGGGCGTCACAGACGGCGTCGTCGCCGCGGGCGACGGCGGCACCGGAGAAGGAAGGGGAACTCAGAGATCGGATCGCTTGGGTTCGGCAAGGCACGCCGGTTGATCTCGCCGACTTCCATTCGGCCCGGATCGAGGGCCGTCCGGTGACCGACCTGCGGGACGATATCGCGTTCGTCAGCCCTACCAGCAAGATCAGTTGCGTCACGGGGACAGCGCTGGGAATGGACGGGTTCGACTGCACGGTCGAGCTGAAGGAACCGGCGCCCGCGCCGGGCGAGGGCTACGGCCAATGGTTCGGCGGATACGTGACCTACACGGGGCGCCGGTTGACGGTGGGCCAATTCCGCGGCGATCCAGGGCTTTTCATCAACGGTCATGGCCGGACCTTGCCGTACGACAGCACCGTCACCTTCGGCGACTACGCCTGTCGCATCGCGACGACCGGCCTCACCTGCGTGCACCCCGCCCAGGGCACGGGCGTGCAACTGAGCAGCGAGGGCGTCGTCCCGCTCGGCTGCCTGCGCGAACTCCCGCAGACGGAGCGCGAACCGGCCGTCGGCCGCGCTTATGCCTGCTGAGCACCCGCCGCTGCAGCATCCAACGCTATTCCGTGGCCTTCGGATGGCCGGTTCCGGCGTACGTTATCCAGATGGTCCGATGATCGTCATCGATCAAGTACCAGACTCTGCCCCCACTGGTGACTTCGTACTGCCAGCGCTCGAGAGTGGCGCCCTTCCACACCGCCGATCCCATCGAACCCTTGAGACGATGCTGCCGCTCCGGGTTCGCCGATGCCCTCGGATTCGCTCGGATCGCGTCGAACGCCCGACGAAGGTTGGCAGCCGCGTGCTGCGCCAAATGCTCCCAACCGGTACAGGCTTCGGTAGTCGCGAAACGGACTTCGAATTCTTCGCCGACCGCAGGAGGCGCGACGCGATCGCCCCGCTTCGGACTCATCCGGCCGACTCTTCCGACTCCGGCACCGGGACCGGCCCGAGATCGCCTTCCGGCTCACGAGTCAGAATTGCCAAGAGCGCCGGGTCGGCATAGATCTCAGCTGTGTGCCGCCACTGTGCCAGCAGCGTGGCCAGTGGAGCGAGGTTCTCCAAGGCCGCCGCGCCCCGCGCTACCGCGACCAATTCATCGAGAAACTGATCGAGATCCCCCGCCGGAAGGAAGGTCACCCAAGGAACAGCGTCCGGCAGGACATCCCGCACGGCCTCCGCGCCCAGCCGACGCACCAGACCCGCGAGCAGTCGCGCCGTGAAATCGACAACTATGCCCTCGGCATCCATCTGCGATACCCGCATGAGTGCCAAATCGTCGGCATCGCGCCGACGCAGCCGCAATGCGCGCACGTCGTCCAAGAGCTTCGCGGTCACCGCAGGCTTGTGCAGTAAGTCGCTGAAAGGGACGACGTCGTAGGCAGCGCTCATGACATCCACACTACCTCGGATGTTCGATCCGCTGGAATAGGAGCCCCGAAACGCGAACGGCGCCGCCCCTTTCGGAGCGGCGCCGTTCTCAGCGATTCAGCGAATCACTTGATGATCTTCGTGACGCGACCGGCGCCGACGGTGCGGCCACCCTCGCGGATCGCGAAGCGCAGACCCTCGTCCATGGCGACCGGCTGGATCAGCTTGACGGACATCTCGGTGTTGTCACCGGGCATGACCATCTCGGTGCCCTCGGGCAGGGTCACAACGCCCGTCACGTCAGTCGTACGGAAGTAGAACTGCGGACGGTAGTTGTTGAAGAACGGGGTGTGGCGGCCGCCCTCGTCCTTCGACAGGATGTACGCCTGGCCCTCGAACTCGGTGTGCGGGGTGGTGGTGCCCGGCTTCACGACGACCTGGCCGCGCTCCACGTCCTCACGCTTCAGACCACGAACCAGCAGACCGACGTTGTCGCCCGCCTGGCCCTGGTCCAGCAGCTTGCGGAACATCTCGACACCGGTGACGGTGGTCTTGGTGGTCTTCTCGCGGATGCCGACGATCTCGACTTCCTCGTTCACGTTGATCACGCCACGCTCGACACGACCGGTGACCACGGTGCCACGACCGGTGATGGTGAAGACGTCCTCGATCGGCATCAGGAACGGCTTGTCGGTCTCACGAACCGGGTCCGGGATCGACTCGTCGACCGCGGCCATCAGCTCCAGCACCGACTCCGCCCACTTCGGGTCGCCCTCGAGCGCCTTCAGACCGGAGACCCGCACGACCGGCGCGTCCTCGTCGAACTCCTGCGAAGCCAGCAGCTCGCGGACCTCCATCTCGACGAGCTCGAGGATCTCCTCGTCGTCGACCATGTCGGCCTTGTTCAGCGCGACCAGGATGTAGGGCACGCCGACCTGACGGGCGAGCAGCACGTGCTCACGGGTCTGCGGCATCGGGCCGTCGGTGGCGGCGACCACGAGGATGGCACCGTCCATCTGCGCCGCACCGGTGATCATGTTCTTGATGTAGTCGGCGTGACCCGGGGCGTCGACGTGCGCGTAGTGGCGCTTCTCGGTCTGGTACTCGACGTGGGAGATGTTGATCGTGATACCACGAGCCTTCTCCTCGGGCGCCTTGTCGATCTGATCGAACGCGAAGCTCTCGTTCAGATCCGGGTACTTGTCAGCCAGCACCTTCGTGATCGCTGCAGTCAGCGTGGTCTTGCCGTGGTCGACGTGACCGATGGTGCCGATGTTGACGTGCGGCTTCGTCCGCTCGAACTTCGCCTTCGCCACTTCTTTGTCCTCCTGGACTTGTTGGTGCGTGCAATTGCAGCAGTGCGGGGGTCATCCCCGCGGACAACGGGGAAAGGGTTTACAAACGCCCGGGAGCCATTACTCGCCGGTCGCCTTGGCGATGATCTCCTTCGACACGTTGGCCGGAACCTCCGCGTACGAGTCGAACACCATGGAGTAGTTCGCCCGGCCCTGGGTCTTCGACCGCAGGTCACCGATGTAACCGAACATCTCCGAGAGCGGAACCAGCGCCTTGACGACACGGGCACCACTGCGTTCCTCCATGGCCTGGATCTGACCACGGCGGGAGTTCAGGTCGCCGATCACGTCGCCCATGTAGTCCTCGGGCGTCGTGACCTCGACCGCCATCATCGGCTCGAGGATCACCGGACCGGCTTTGCGAGCCGCTTCCTTGAGCGCTTGCGCGCCCGCGATCTTGAACGCCATTTCCGACGAGTCGACGTCGTGGTAGGCGCCGTCGAGCAGCGTGACCTTCAGGTTCACCAGCGGGTAGCCGGCGAGCACACCGTACTGCATGGCGTCCTGGGCACCGGCATCCACCGAAGGGATGTACTCCTTCGGCACGCGGCCACCGGTGACCTTGTTCTCGAACTCGTAGTGCGCGCCGTCCTCGCCGACGAACGGCGCCAGCGCGATGATCACCTTCGCGAACTGGCCGGAACCACCGGTCTGCTTCTTGTGCGTGAACTCGAGCTTCTCGACCGGCTTGGTGATCGTCTCGCGGTAGGCCACCTGCGGCTTACCGACGTTCGCCTCGACCTTGAACTCGCGCTTCATGCGGTCGACCAGGATGTCGAGGTGCAGCTCGCCCATACCGCCGATGACGGTCTGGCCGGTCTCCTGGTCGAGCTTGACCGAGAAGGTCGGGTCCTCTTCGGAGAGACGCTGGATCGCGGTGCCCAGCTTCTCCTGGTCGGACTTGGTCTTCGGCTCGATGGAGACCTCGATGACCGGGTCCGGGAAGGTCATGGACTCGAGCACGATCTGGTTCTGCGGATCGCACAGGGTGTCACCTGTGGTGGTGTCCTTGAGGCCGATGACCGCGTAGATGTGACCGGCCGAGGCCGCGCCGACCGGGTTCTCCTTGTTGGAGTGCATCTGGAACAGCTTGCCCAGACGCTCCTTCTTGCCCTTGGTCGAGTTGATGACCTGGGCGCCGGAGTCGACCTTGCCGGAGTACACGCGGACGTAGGTCAGCTTGCCGAAGAACGGGTGCACCGCGATCTTGAACGCCAGCGCCGCGAACGGCTCGTCGGCGCTCGGCTTGCGGGTGAGCAGTTCCTCTTCCTTGCCGGGCACGTGGCCGGTGGTGGCCTCCACGTCCAGCGGCGAGGGCAGGTAGTCGATGACCGCGTCGAGCATGGGCTGCACGCCCTTGTTCTTGAACGCCGAGCCACACAGCACCGGGTAGAGCTCGGAGGTCACCGTCAGCTTGCGGATGGCGCCCTTGATCTCCTCGATGGTCAGCTCTTCGCCGCCGAAGAACTTCTCCAGCAGCGCCTCGTCCGACTCGGCGACGGTCTCCAGCAGTTCCTGGCGGTACTGCTCGGCCCTCTCCTTCAGCTCGTCCGGGATCTCGACGACCTCGTACTGCTCACCGAGCTTGGTCTCGCCGCGCCAGACCTTGGCGTTGTTCTCGACCAGGTCGACGATGCCCTCGAAGGTGTCCTCCGCGCCGATCGGCAGCTGGATGACCAGCGGCTTCGCGCCGAGGCGGTCCTTGATGGTCTGCACGGTGAAGTAGAAGTCCGCACCGAGCTTGTCCATCTTGTTGACGAAGCAGATCCGCGGCACGTCGTACTTGTCCGCCTGACGCCACACCTGCTCGGACTGCGGCTCGACGCCTTCCTTGCCGTCGAACACCGCGACGGCGCCGTCGAGCACGCGCAGCGACCGCTCCACCTCCACGGTGAAGTCGACGTGCCCGGGGGTGTCGATGATGTTGATCTGGTTGTCGTTCCAGAAGCACGTGGTAGCCGCGGAGGTGATGGTGATACCACGCTCCTGCTCCTGCTCCATCCAGTCCATCGTGGCAGCGCCGTCGTGGACCTCACCGATCTTGTAGGTGATGCCGGTGTAGAAGAGGATGCGTTCAGTTGTGGTCGTCTTGCCCGCATCGATGTGGGCCATGATGCCGATGTTGCGGACCTTGTTCAGGTCGGTGAGCACGTCCTGTGCCACGGAAATCTTCCCCGCTCGTAGCTAGTTGGGATTATCGGGGACGACCCTGTGGTCGCCTCTATGTCAACGCCGGAAGCGGCCGGTGAGTGCCGCCTCCGGCTGTGCCTCCCGACCCAGACGACGGGCCGGGCAGACGTCACCAGCGGTAGTGCGCGAAGGCCCGGTTGGACTCGGCCATCTTGTGGGTGTCCTCACGGCGCTTGACCGAGGCGCCGAGGCCGTTGCTGGCGTCGAGCAGTTCGTTGGCCAGACGCTCGACCATGGTCTTCTCCCGGCGCGCACGCGAGAAGTTGACCAGCCAGCGCAGGGCCAGAGTGTTGGCGCGGCCCGGACGGACCTCGACCGGCACCTGGTAGGTGGCGCCACCGACGCGGCGGGGCTTCACCTCCAGCGACGGCTTCACGTTGTCCAGCGCGCGCTTGAGGGTGACGACCGGATCGGTACCGGTCTTCTCGCGCGCCTGCTCCAGCGCACCGTAGACGATGCGCTCGGCGGTGGACTTCTTGCCGTCCAGCAGGATCTTGTTGACCAGCTGAGTGACCAGCGGCGAACCGTAGACCGGGTCGTTGATCAGCGGACGCTTGGGTGCGGGGCCCTTGCGTGGCATATCAGCTCTTCTCCTTCTTGGCGCCGTAGCGGCTGCGGGCCTGCTTGCGGTTCTTCACACCCTGGGTGTCGAGCGAGCCGCGAATGATCTTGTAACGAACACCGGGGAGGTCCTTCACACGACCGCCGCGCACGAGCACCATCGAGTGCTCCTGCAGGTTGTGCCCCTCGCCCGGGATGTAGGCCGTGACCTCGACCGAGCTGGTCAGGCGAACACGCGCGACCTTGCGCAGCGCGGAGTTCGGCTTCTTCGGGGTCGTGGTGTACACGCGGGTGCACACGCCACGACGCTGCGGGCTCCCCTTCAGGGCCGCGGTCTTCGTCTTGGCGACCTTGTCGCGGCGACCCTTGCGGACCAGCTGGTTGATGGTTGGCATAGACCGGCTTTCCTTATTAGTTAACGCGGTGTGTGGACTTGGTGTCTGTTTTAAGTTCGCGGCGTTCCCGGGGCCCTTCGTGAAGACAAGCTTCCACTTCGAGGCCCGTCGTTCACGCCGCTGTCATCGAGCTTTCACTCGCACGTCCGGCCACGTTTCTCGCGTCCCGAGGTCGGGCGTGTCGCGCGCGGCGCGGAGCCCTTATTCCGGGCACGCTGGATTCGTCGGCCGCTCTCGCTGGCCTACGGTCACGCACGAACTTGCCCGCATGCTTCCGGGCACAGCGGTCCACGATACCCGTGGCCGGGACACAGGGTCAAAGTGGGTCGGTTCGAAGATCGTCTACCTGGCCAGGTTCAAGGTCATTTCCATCAGCTTCTTGGCCGCGTCGCACGGGTCGGGATGTGCCGAGCCGGGGCGGTAGTTGATCCACCAGCCGATCACGCCGTTGTCCGGCGCACTCGCCGTCACGCCGCAGGAATCAGGGTCCTTCGGCCTGCGTATCTGCAATGCCAGCGAACTCTGGATGGTGATGTTGGTGGTCTCGTAGCCGAGCTTGTTGTTCGTCTGTTTCTCGTTGCTCAGCGTCCCGTTCTCGTACCAGTTGAGCGTGGCCATCCCGTTGCCGCCGGGCGCGCCGATCAGATCCCACATGCACACCGCGCCGAAGAACGACTCGCTGACCGTGACACCCTCGCCGACGGCCTTGCCGATCTGCTCCTCGGACAGGATCATGCATTCGCGCAGCAACTTGTCCAGCCTGGTGTTGACCGGCTGGCTTCCGCCCACCGGCTGCGGCGAACCGGGCACCACCTGACTACAGCCGCCCACGGACAGCGCCACCGCTACCGCCGCGGCGGCCACCGCGCCTCGCCCGCGCAGGACTCGTCGCACGTTCATGCCCTCCCCCTCACTGCATCCGCTGCAGAGTCAGCTCGGCGAGAGCACGGCTGCGGTCGCACGGGTTGCCGGAGCCCGTGCTGAAATTTCCGATGTTCGTCGACCATTCGAAGAAGTCGTCACCGAGTTGCACGGCGAGGTCGCAGATCTGTCCACTCGGATCCAAGGCGGCGAAACCCTCGCGCCCACCGACCTTTATCGGATCGGGGGCTCGGCCGTTCACGGTCACCCACGCCCGCTCACGCTCGATCGGACTCCCTCGATAGGAAGCGAAAGTGATACTGGCAGAACCGATGCCGGCCGACTGCCAATTGCAGCCGACGGCATTGCGGAAGACGCCGGAGATCCGGCCGAGCCCGCCAAGAGCGCGCACCTCGTCGTCGGTCACGTGCCCACACTCCCCGACGAACGGACCCATGGCCACCACTTTGGGCGCAGGCCGCGACGGACCGGGGTCCTCGGAGTCTCCGCTCGAACCGCAACCCGCCAGTGCGAGCACCAAGGCTGCCGCGGTCACGACCGCCGACTTGATCCGCATGGCAAGAACTCTACCGATTGCGCTCCGGGCGGACCGTCCGGCGAACACGGCCGGGCAGCGCTGCCCGCGACAGCCGGGCCGGCCATAGCTGCGCGAGCTCCGATTAAAGATTGCCCCGGGCTTGCTGTTCGCGTTCGATCGCCTCGAACAGAGCTTTGAAGTTCCCCTTGCCGAAACCGAGGGAGCCATGGCGTTCGATGAGTTCGAAGAAGACCGTGGGGCGGTCGGTGAGCGGTCTGGTGAAGATCTGCAGCAAGTAGCCGTCCTCGTCACGGTCGACGAGGATGCCGCGCCGCTGGAGTTCTTCGACCGGGACGCGGACCCGGCCGATGCGGGCGCGCAATTCGGGATCCTCGTAGTAGGCCGTCGGCGTCTCCAGGAACTCGACACCCTCCCTGCGCAAAACGTCCACGCAACCGAGGATGTCGCCGGTGGCGAGCGCGATGTGCTGGACACCGGGGCCGCGGTAGAACTCCAGGTACTCATCGATCTGGGAGCGTTTCTTGCCGACGGCGGGCTCGTTGAGCGGGAACTTCACCCGATGGTTGCCGTTGGCGACGACCTTGCTCATCAGCGCCGAGTACTCGGTGGCGATGTCGTCGCCGACGAACTCGGCCATGTTGGTGAAACCCATGACGCGCCGATAGAACTCGACCCACTCGTCCATCCGCCCGAGTTCCACGTTGCCCACGACGTGATCGATCGCCTGGAACAACCGGTTGGGCGCGCCGTCGCGCCGCTGGTAGTTGGAGCGGCGGGCGACATAGCCGGGCAGGTAGGGCCCGAAATAGCCGGAACGGTCGACGAGGGTGTGCCTGGTGTCGCCGTAGGTAGCCAGCGCGGCCGAGCGGACCGTGCCGAAGTCGTCGGTCTCGTCGTGCGGTTCGACCAGGACGGTGGCGCCGTGGGTGCGCGCCCACGCCACACAGCGGTCGACGTCGGGCACTTCGAGCGCGATGTCCACCACGCCGTCGCCGTGTCGATTGTGATGGGCGGCCAGCGGACTGTCCGGGTGCACCGCTCCGGTGATCACGAAACGCGCCGCACCGCTACGCAGCACGAATGCCTTGTGGTCGCGATTGCCGGTCTCCGGACCGGAGTACGCCTCCAACCGCATGCCGAAGGCGGATTCCAGGAAGTGCGCGGTCTGGGTGGCGTTGCCCACCGCCCAGACCAGAGCGTCCCACCCGATGACCGGGAACGGGTCACCGCTGTTGTCGTGGTCCACCAGCCCCACGAGCGTGCGCAGCTCGCCGTCGCTGGGAACGGCGCCGGACCGGGTGTCCGGCAGGTGCTCGATGGTCATGTTCCAAGGAAATCGCCGGTTCCGTCGGCTAGGCAACAGCGCCGATTCCCGGTAGTCAGTGTGGCGAATTCGGCTAGGAAGTGGCGGGCCATGCTGGACAATTTGAATAGCATGAGCGGGCCGGGCAGCGAGCCCGGTGCGGCGAACGGAGGCCGGCATGGCGCGCACATCGGCGAAGCTCGACGAACTCGATCTCGCCATCCTGTCCGCGATGCACGAGTACCAGAAGGCGGGCATTCTCGAACTGTCCCGGCGGACCAGAGTGGCAAGGGCCACCGTGCAGTCCCGGATCGCGCGCATGGAGGAGTCCGGCGTGATCGCCTCCTACGACCCGCAGATCGATGTCACCGCCGCGGGGTTCGACGTGCAGGCCTTCGTCACGCTGGAGATAGCCCAGGGTGCGCTGGACGCGGTGGCCTCCGAGCTCGACGCCATCCCCGGCGTGCTGGAGGCCTACGCCACGACCGGCACCGGCGACGTGCTGTGCCGGATCGGGGCCGACTCGCACGCGGGGTTGCAGGCCGTGCTGCTGAGCATCGACCGGACCTCTTCGGTGGTGCGCTCGCACAGCGTCATCGTTCTTTCCACCGTGGTATCCCGCCGGGCGCTGCCCCTGTTGCGCACGTTGAGCCCGACCGGGACGACCAAAGCGCCCGCCTACCGACCAGCCCGCGAGCAGTGAGCGACCCCGGTCAGGGGCGCAGGCCGGCGTGCACGTCGAGGATTTCCACGCTGCCCTGCTTGTCCGCCTCCAAGAAGGCGAGCAGAGCATGCGCCTCCGCCTCGACATCCGCGCGCTCCGCCCCGGTCCAGTTCCGGGTCGGACTGATGCGGAGCCGGGCGGTTCCCGCGTTCGTGAAGATCTTGTACATGCCCGCGAGAAAGCCGTCGACCAGCACCGGCGAGACCTGAGCCGCGAAGGCGCGCAGCGGAGGGGCCGCGCCGTCGGGCACGATGCGGGTCCGATCCTGGTGCGACAGCAAGGCGTTGTCGTACCAGCCGAGCAGCCGCACCGGGGCGGGAATGTCCGGATCGGCAAGTTCACCGTCGGCGATGTCGTAGAGCGTCCGACCGCGCTCGTCGGTGTAGGTGCGCACCCGGTCGCCCAGTTCCGCGACGGCCTGCTTCATGCCGAGCAACTTCGACCAGGTCTGCATGTCCATGGTGCTCGCAGGCCCGAAAGCACGTAGATAGCGGAAGATCAACTCCGCCAAGGGATACGAGGGGTCCAGCGGCGCACCCAACCAAGGCTCGACCCGCGACCAGATCGGCCTGCTGTTGTCCTTCCACTTGCCGCGCGGCGGGGTCTGCAACACCGGGAGCTGGTACAGCCAGGTCTGCAGCACCGCGCCAGGGTCGCGGTCGGGGTACAACTCCGCGGCGCGGGCGCGCAGGTCCGCCGCGGACGTCGGCTCGTCGGCGAGCGCGGCTTCGCCGTGCCCGCGCACCTCCTCCGGATCCAGTCCGACCATGGCGCCGTAGTTGAAACCATTCCGGAACGGCACCTTCTCCAGTTCCGGCTGTATGTGCGGCGCGATCCGCACCGCGTCGGGCGGCGTGACCAGGTGAATGGTGCCGCGCATCAGGGTGATCCGAACCAACGACCGGTCCTCCAGCGCGTCCGAGACCGTCGCCGGATCGAAATCCGCTACGCGGCTCCACAATGCGACGAACGGCGGCAGCGAATCCTGCGCCTGCAACCCGACGAGATGGTCGCACATCTCGTGCACCGTCAACCGCGAGCGCTCGAGTAGATGCTGGCGAGCCAGCAGGGTCCGGTTCAGTACCCGGTTGGACAGCTTCATGACGCGGCCGGAATGCCTCAGCGCAGGGTGACCACGACCTTGCCGGTGGCCGTCCGGTTGTCCAGCGAGGCGACCGCCTCCGCGGCCTTGTCCAGCGGGTACAGCACCGGCTCCGGCGGGGCGATCTTGCCGGAGGCCAGCAGCGGTTCCACCTCGGCCCACTGCTCCTGCAGATAGCCCGGATGCGACATCACCCACTCGCCCCACGCCGCGCCGGTCACCTCCACGTTCTTCAGCAGCAGCCGGTTGACCTTGACGGTCGGGATCTCCCCCGCGGTGAAGCCGACGACCAGCAACCGGCCCGCCGAGCCGAGCGACCGAACGCTGTCGGTGAAGCGGTCGCCGCCGACCGGGTCGAGCACGATGTCGACGCCGCGGCCGCCGGTCAGCTCCTTCACCGCCGCCAGCCAGCCGTCGGTCAGCACCACGTCGGTGGCCCCGTTGGCGCGCGCGACCTCGGCCTTCGCCTCGGTGCTCACCACGGCGATCACCCGGCCCGCCCCGAGCGCCGCCGCCATGCGCAGCGTCGAGGTGCCGATGCCGCCCGCGGCGCCGTGCACGAGCACCGTCTCACCTTCCGCCAGCCTGCCCCGGGTACGCAGGCAGAAGTGCACGGTGAGGTCGTTGAACAGAATGCCCGCGCCCGCCTCCAGCGAGACGTTGTCGGGGAGCCGGAACACCATCTGCGCGGGCGCGACGGCCGTCTCGGCCAGCGCGTTGCCCAGCATGGTCAGCGCGATCACCCGGTCACCCGGTCGCACGTGCGCGTCCTCGGGCGCTTCCCGGACGATGCCCGCGACCTCGCCGCCCACGACGAACGGCAGTTCGGGTTTCATCTGGTAGAGGCCGCGCGTCATCAGCACGTCCGGGAAGGCCACACCGGCCGCGTGCACGTCGATCACGACCCCGCCCGGGAAAGCCGCGGGCTCCGGAATATCCACGATCCGGATCGCTTCCGGGCCTTCCAGCTTGCTGACCTGGGCTGCGCGCATGTGCCGACCTCTCTGTCCTCGCACCGGCCTGATCCGCGGCCGGCGCCACACCGACAACATAACCGGCGCGGTCCGACGACGCCCGTCCGGACGCCCGATTTTGCTATGCTGGCCGCGACCTCGCGGTCGGGAGGGAAGGGGGATTCATGGTCGAGCAAAACCAATCGCAACCTGCGACGACGATGCAAGTCGATCCGGCGGCGCTGCGCTCGTTCGCGCAGACTCTCCGTACGGAGGCCACCTCGGTCGCCGACCTCGGCGGCGGCGAGAGTCTCGGTGCCGTCGTCGGGGCGCTGCCAGGCACCGAGTTCGGCCCTGCGGCCCAGCGCGCGAACGACGCCGCGCACCGCTGCCTGGAGCGGATCGGCTCGCGGCTCAGCACGGTCGCCGACAACCTGCACAACGCGGCGGGAAAGTACGAGCTGGTCGAGGACGACTTCGCGGCGAAACTTCGCACCATAGGACTCCAGGTGCCATGACGCTCAGCATCCCAGACGTCGAGAACTGGCGGCCGGAGCAGCTCACGGCGGCGGGTGCGCTCGCCGAACGGATGTCGCAGGGCCTGGACACCGCGGTCGGCAAGGGCGCGGACGACACGAAAGCACTCGCCGACGCCGAGCAGTGGTCCGGTTCCGCTGGCAACGCCGCGAACGCCAGGATGCAGACCGAGAAGACCCGCGCTTCCGCGGTGAGCGCCGCCCTGCTCGAGCTGAAGACGGCGCTCACCACCCAGGTGCAGAACCTCGCCGAAGCGAAAGCCAAGGTATTGAGCCTGCGCGACGACGCGCTGAACCAGACGCCGCCGTTCGACGTAGCGCCCAACGGCACCGTGGACGCCAAGACGCGCATCGACTATCTGCGCTCGCACGCGGACAAAGCCGACGTCGATGGGCTCGTCTTCCAGGAAGCACTACAGGCGGCCTCGCGGACGTGGGAGCTGACCAACGCCCTGAAGACCGCCGATGACGTGGCGAACCAAGCGAAGACGCAGGTCGAGAGCGCGGCCGGGAAACTGGAGGCGGCGTTCGCCGGGCTCGGCGAGCCCAGCGCGAACGTGCCCGCGGCCCCCACCACGCCCGCCGCCACCGCACCGGCCGCCGCATCGGGGACTCCCGTCGCCGCACCGTCGTCGCACCAATCGAGCCAGCTGACGTCCGGGCACCACAACTCCGGGTCGCCGCACGGCACCTCGTCGAGCACGCCGTATCACGGTGGTACGAGTTCGTCCGCGCCGTCGGGGCCCATGCCGACCGGTGACGTCGCGCAGTGGATCGCCGAGGCGAAGCAGAAGCTCATCGCGATGGGGTACGACCCAGCGCAGATCGATGAGCGGGCCATCGCGCTGATCATCGAGCACGAATCCGCGGGCAATCCATACGCGGAGAACCGCTGGGACAGCAACTGGGTGGCCGGGCATCCGTCGAAGGGTCTGATGCAGACCATCGACAGCACGTTCAACGCGTACAAGGCGCCGGGCCACGACGACGTCTGGAACCCGGTCGACAACATCATCGCCGGCGTGCGGTACTCGATCGACCGCTATGGTTCGCTCGGCAACGTCCCGGGTGTCGCTGCCGTGAACTCGGGCGGCGCGTACCAGGGGTACTGACCCCGCGCACGGCCATGCTTCACGCCCGCCGAGCCGCCGCGACCGTGCGTCGGATTCTCTCGCGCGCGCAAGACCCCGTTTTTGCTGGCCCAGATCCCCGCAGACGGACTATTAAGGAGGTACGGACGGCTCGACGCGAGGGTGTGACGTACGCCCCGTAAAGTCGTCACAACAGCACCGCACGAAGAAAACGCGGCACACCGTGCAGCGCGAGGAGCACAAGTGTCACTCGATCAGCCACTCGCCCCGCTTCCCGAGGAGGGCATGGGCTTTGCTTCGGCGTGGCCCATCCGGGCTGGCGATGTGGATCCCTACGACCGGTTGCGGTTCGACGCCGTCGCCCGCTACCTGCAAGATATCGCCTGGGAAAACCTGCACAGCACGTTCTTCCACCGGTCGGACCCGAACTGGATCGTCCGGCGCACCGTCATCGACGTCATCCGGCCGATCCTGTGGCCGGACGACGTGCAGCTGCTGCGGTGGTGCTCGGCGATGTCCACCCGGTGGACCAATATGCGTGTGCGGATCACCAGCGGCAACGGCGGATTGATCGAGACCGAGGGCTTCTGGATCAATATCAGCGAGTCCACCGGCATGCCCGCGCGGATCAGCGACGAGGGCCTCGCCTACCTCGCCCGCACGTCCACCGAACACCGCCTGCGGTGGCGGCCCTACCTGACCGACGCCACACCGCCGGAGTCGGACACCGACTTACCGTTCCCGGTGCGGGCCACCGATATCGACCAGTACAACCACGTCAACAACGCCTGTTACTGGCAAGCGGTGGAACAGTTCCTGGTCGAATATCCCAAACTGCTCGCGGGTCCACACCGCGCGGTGATCGAATACGTGGCGCCGGTGCTGGCACGCCAGCACGTGAGCGTGCGCAGCAGGTACGAACCCGGGGATCGGACCGGCCAGCCGGTGTTGCGGCTGTGGTTCGTGGTCGGCGGGACCACCACGACCGTGGTCCGCATCATGCCCATTCCCGCCTCTCCGAGTATTTAGGCCGTACCAGTCGGGTGGCGCGGGATTTGCGTTCAGGTCCTGCGTCGAGTGCTACTCGGGTTTTGGGCGTACCCGGTGAGTTACCCATGTACTTGCGAAATCAGTAGGCTGCTCCGCGTCTCCGCCTCTTCAGGCCGTACTGGTCAGGGGCTCGGCAGTTGCGTTCAGGGCTTGCGTGGGTGCCGCTCGGGTTTTGGACGTACCCGACGAGCTATCCATGTGCCTGCGAAATCAGTCGGCCGGTTCTCGCAGAAGATCCACCTGGTCGGCGTCCTCGTTGGATCCAGCCGATGCTTGGGCCACGTCGGGGACCTGGGGATCGGAGCCGGTCGGGTCGCGGGGTGATCCGACCGGCGTCCTGGGTCGTCAGCCGCGGGCGGCTTTGAGCAGGTCTTCGCGGGTGGTGAACTTGACCCGCGGGCGGCCCGCGGACTTGCCCGCGGACTTTTCCGCCTGGTCGATCGCTCGCCAGCCCGCCCGGTCCACCAAGTCGGCCTGGCGCTCGGCGAGCAGCGCCTTCAGCGCGGCGCGGTCGGCCTGCGGCGCTGCGAGTTTGCCCGCGGTGAAGTCGGCGAGCAGCAGCTCCACCGTCTCCTCGGAGTCGGTTCGGTTGGAACCGATGACGCCGCGTGGTCCCCGCTTGATCCATCCGCTGACGTACACGCCGCTCAGCAGCGTCCCGTCGTCGCCGACGACCCGGCCGTGCTCGTTCGGCACGACGCCGCGCCGCTCGTCGAACGGCAGCTCGCCGATCCGCTCGCCGCGGTAGCCGATCGAGCGCAGCACCAGCGAAGTCTCGATGCTCTCGGTGCGGTCGGTCGGGCGCGCCACGAGCTGACCGTTGTCGTCGAACAACTCGTTGTGCACGATCTCGATGGACTCCACCCGATCGGTGCCGGTCAGCGCGGTGGGCGAGGTCAGATAGCGGAAGACGATCCGCTTGTTGCCCTCGGCCCTGCGCCCGCCCGCGTACTCCTTGGCCAGGGTGTACTTCAAGGCCAGCGACGGCTCCACCTGCGGGTCGTCCACGAGCGCCTGGCTGGCGTGGTCGAGTTCCAGGTCGGCCTCCTCCACGACGACGTCGACGCCCTTCAGATGCGCGAGCGCGAGGAACTCCGGCGAGGTGTAGGCCGCCTGGAGCGGGCCGCGCCTGCCGAGCACGACGACCTCACGGATATTGCTCTGCCGCAGGGCATCCAGCGCGTGATCGGCGATGTCGGTCTTGGCGAGTTCGTCCGGATCGACGGTCAGCACGCGCGCCACGTCCAAGGCGACGTTGCCGTTGCCGACGATCACCGCGCGCTCACCGGACAGATCGAAGGTCCGGTCGGCGTAGTCGGGATGGCCGTTGTACCAGGCGACGAACTCGGTGGCGGAGTGGCTGCCCGGCAGGTCCTCGCCCGGGACGCCCATCTTGCGATCGCTCGAGGCGCCGACCGCGTAGATCACGGCGTGGTGGTGGCGCAGCAGTTCCTCGTGCGAGATGTGCGTGCCCACTTCGACGTTCAGGTAGTACTGCAGGGTCTCGCGGCGGAACGCGGACTCGAACATGCCCGAGACCGTCTTGGTGCCCGGATGGTCGGGCGCGACGCCCGCACGCACCAGACCCCACGGGGTGGGCAGCCGGTCGAACATCTCGACTTCCACGTCGGCCCTGCGCAACAGTTCGTCCGCCGCGTAGCAGGCCGCGGGCCCGGCGCCGACGATCGCGACGCGCAGGGTGCCCAGCTCCTTCGGCGGACGCGAGGGCGTGACGATCGGATCGAAGTTGGATTCCAGCGGATGCCGTTGGAAATAGGCGGCATTGATGTCGCGGAATCGCGCCAGCGAAGCGGTCAGGTCGTCCTCGGAGAAGATGGCCTCCACCGGGCACGCGTCGACACAGGCGCCGCAGTCGATACAGGTGTCGGGATCGATGTAGAGCATCTCGGTCGTCGCGAACTCCGGCTGGTCCGGAGTGGGACGGATGCAGTCGACCGGGCACTCGGAGACGCAGCTGGCGTCGTTGCAACAACGCTGCGTGATTACGTAGGCCATATTGTGCTGATCCTCGAAGAAGTACGTGGGCTGTGGCCACCCAGGGGTTGTGGTGGACAGATGAGCGGCGTCCGTCACGTCCGCCGCGAGGGTCGCCCGCGGGAGCACGTGATGTGATGCCGCTTTCAGTTTGCCTCGAGTGTGGTCGGGACCTCTCGCCCGGAGGGCTTACCGTATCTCCATGGCGCGGACTCTGATCCTCATGCGGCACGGCAAATCGGCCTATCCGGACGGCGTCGACGACCACGAGCGACCGCTGGCGCCGCGAGGCAGGCGCGAGGCCGGACTCGCGGGTGAGTGGCTGCGCGCGACCCAGCCGCCGATCGATGCCGTGCACTGTTCCACGGCCACCCGCACCAGGCAGACGCTGTCCGCGACCGGCATCACCGCGCCGGTGGTCTTCGAACCGGGGATCTACGAGGCCACGCCGGAAACGCTGATCGAGCTGGTCCGCCTCAGCGCCGACGACGTGGCGACACTGCTGGTGGTCGGCCACGCGCCGGGCATGCCGTGGACGGCTTGGGAGCTGGCGAGCAATCGCGACAGCGCCCCCGCGGTCGAACTCAGCCGGAAGTTTCCGACTTCGGCGCTCGCGGTACTGCGCTTCGACCGCGACTGGGCGGACGTCGATCCGGGTACCGGAGAGCTGGTGCAATTCCACATCCCGCGCTGACCGCACGCGATCCGGACGCGCGGTCAGCGCAGTAATCTGCCGCCGACCACGACGACCGCGCCGAGCACGAGCAGCAGCGCGAACGCGGCGAGTCCCCCGAACAACCACCACACCACGCCGAGCGCGAGCGCGAACGGCGCGACCGCTATCGCGGTGATCACCGGGCTTTCCTTGACCGTCGCCCAGGCCGAACGAGCCCTGATCCGGTCGATGTCCTTTCCAGGCATGTGCCCAGGGTAGGCCGGAATCCGGGACTTTGTCGGTGCACGATGGAATGCTCGCCGGATGGATTGGAAAATCGAACTCGTCGCCATTCCGGTGACCGATGTCGACCGCGCCAAGGACTTCTACACCAAGATCGGCTTCAACGCCGACCACGATCACCGGGTGAACGAGAACCTGCGCTTCGTTCAACTGACCCCGCCCGGTTCCGGATGCTCGATCTGTCTCGGTGAGGGCATCACCGACGCGGAACCCGGCAGCGTCCGAGGCATGCAGATCGTGGTCGCCAGCGCCGACGACGCCTACCAGCAGTTGATCGCCGCCGGTGTGGACGCCGCCCCGGTCGAGGACCTCGCCTGGGGGCGGTTCACCTACTTCGCTGATCCGGACGGCAACAAATGGGCCGTCCAGCAGCTGCCCGATTACAGCAGCTGACCGACGCGCGTCAGTCCGCCCGGAGCACCCCCGCCCGGGCGGCCAGCGCCGCCGTACGCGCCGCGCGCTCGGCCACCGCGTCGTCGACCGGCTCGCCGGTGACGAGCATGCGGTAGTAGATCGGAGCGGCTGCCAACCGGATCACCTCCGCCGGATCGGTGTCGGGGTGCACCTCACCGCGTTCGAGCGCGCGCCGCACGATGACGACCACCTCCGCGAAGCGGTTCTCGAACAGCAGGGAGAACGTGGCGCGAGCGGACGGATCCCTGGTCGCGGCCACCACCATCGCGTACAGCCAGTGCTCCGCCACCGGATTCCGATACACCTCGACCACGGCGCGGGCGAAGTCGATGAGATCGCGTTCGAAGTCCCCGGTGTCCGGCGTGACGATGCCCGTGCCGACATCCATCCCGGCCTCGAGGATCACGCGATCCAGGCCGCCCCAGCGCCGGTACAAGGTGGACACCGCGACGCCGGCTCGCGCGGCGATCTTCTCCAAACTTGTTCCCGCGTAGCCATTCTCGACCAGTTCCGTCAGCGTCGCCGCGAGCACGGCCCGCTTCGTGCGCGCCGTCCTTCCGCCCGGGCGGACCGCACCGGGCCTGATCTCCTCTGCCATCGAACAGCTTTCCCTTGCGTCGATCCGTCAGCCCTGCCACGATCTTAATGCAAACTTCTTCTCGTTTAGGTGGTCCTGTGAACATCGCCAAGGTCTCGCACCGGTTCGTCGAGGTCGACGGCGTGCGCGTCTTCTATCGCACGGCCGGACCGGCCGACGCGCCCACGCTTCTCCTGCTGCACGGATTCCCATCCGCTTCCCACCAGTTCCGCAGGCTCATCGACGCGCTCGGCGACCGCTACCACGTGGTCGCGCCGGACTACCCGGGCTTCGGACACACCGAGGCGCCCGCCGACTTCCCCTATTCGTTCGACTCGCTCGCCGACGTCCTGGAGGGTTTCGTCGAGGCGCTCGGCCTGACCCGGTTCGTCATGTACGTCTTCGACTTCGGCGGCCCGGTCGGGTTCCGGCTGGCCACCAGGCAACCGGACCGCATCGCGGGCTTGGTGATCCAGAACGCCAACGCCTACGCCGAAGGGTTGTCCGAACTGGCGCGCCAGACCGTCACCAACCGGCCGGGCGTGCCCGGCGCCGAGGACAACATCCGGCAGATCCTCACCCTGCCGGTGACCCAGAGCCAATACCTGGGCGGCACCACCGATTCCGAACTCGTCGCACCCGACGGATGGGTGCTCGACCAGTACTTCCTGGACCGCCCCGAGCGGCAGCGGGCACAGATCGCGCTCGGCTTGGACTACCACTCCAATGTCGAGCTCTACCCCGTTTGGCAGCGCTGGCTGCAGTCGCACCGCCCACCCACATTGATCGTCTGGGGAAGAAACGACGCCTTCTTTCCCGAGCCGGGCGCGCACGCCTACCTCCGCGACCTACCGGACGCCGATCTGCACGTTTTCGATACCGGCCATTTCGCGCTGGAGGAGTTCCTCCCGGAGATCGCCCCGCTGGTCGCCGACTTCGTCGACACCGTCGCGCGACAGGACGCGAAGCCGGTCTCGCGGTGACGGCGACAGCCGGGAGAAACAATCGGAGAATGGGTCTTGCTTGGAGTGCACTCCAGGTGATTAGCGTCGTCAGTGTTCAACGAGAAGGGCGAGTGCAGTGAACGAGCGTCAGCGAGTGAAGTCATGAGTGAAACCGCGTTTCCGGTGACCGCGAGTGACGACCGGGAGCTGCCGCGGTATTCGATCGGCGAGGTGTCCGAGCGATCGGGGCTGAGCCGGGATACGTTGCGCTGGTACGAACGGATCGGGCTGATGGACTACATCGGCCGGGACCACTCCGGCAAGCGCCGGTTCAGCGACCGGGATCTCGAATGGCTGGCGCTGATCGGGCGGCTGCGCACGACCGGCATGTCGGTGGCTGACATGGTTCGCTACGCCGAGCTGGTGCGGACGGGAGACGCCACGCTCCCCCAGCGGCTGGAGATGTTCCGGGACACCCGCGCCGAGGTACTCGCCAAGATCGATGAACTCCGTCAGACCCTGGCCGTGCTGGACCACAAGATCGCCCTGTACGAGGGCAAAGTCGAGACAGCTCCCCCGGCCATGGTCACCGCGCACGACAGCGAAGGAATCAAGCTATGACGAGCACGGACAGCCTGCCCACCACCACCCTGGGAACCAGCGGCATCGAGGTGGGGACGCAGGGTCTGGGCTGCATGGGCATGAGCGAGTTCTACGGGCCCAGCGATCTCACCGAATCAAGGGCGACCCTGGATCGGGCGCTGGAACTGGGTGTCACTCTGTTCGACACCGCCGATGTCTACGGCTCCGGGCACAACGAGGAATTCCTCAGCGATTTCTTCGGCGCCGAGCGCGACCGGCTGGTGATCGCCACCAAGTTCGGCATCGTCCGCAAGGCCGACGACCCGGCCTTCCGAGGGTTCGACAACTCCCCCGCCTACATCCGCGCCGCGGTGGAGGGCAGCCTGCGCAGGCTGCGGGTCGACACCATCGATCTGTACTACATGCACCGCAAGGACCCCGCCGTGCCGATCGAGGACACGGTCGGCACGATGGCGGAATTGGTGCGGGAGGGCAAGGTGCGCGCGCTCGGATTGTCCGAGGTGACGGGCGCCGAACTCCGGGCGGCGCACGCGGTGCACCCGATCGCGGCCGTGCAGTCGGAATGGTCGCTGTTCTCCCGGGACGTCGAACGCACCGTGGTGCCCGCCGCGGCGGAGCTGGGTGTGACCTTCGTGCCGTACTCGCCGCTTGGTCGCGGCTTCCTGACCGGATCGTTCACCGGCACCGCCGACAGGAGCGATTTCCGTTCCACGATGCCGCGCTTCACCGGCGAGAACGCGGCGCGCAATGCCGAACTGCTCGACCCGCTGCGGGCCATCGCCGAGGCACGCGGCATCACCCTGGCGCAGGTGGCCCTGGCCTGGGTGCACGCACAGGCCGCTGTGCGCGGCCTCGCAGTGGTCCCGATCCCCGGCACGCGCAGCCGCACCCGGCTCGCCGACAACGTGGCCGCCGCGACCATTTCGCTCACCGCCGACGAACTGGCGACACTGGAGCCGATCGCGAGCCGGGTGACCGGCACCCGGTACGCGGACATGTCGTTCACGTCGGCGGGCCGCGAATAACCCACCACGAGATCAGGAGACGCTCATGTCGACGTTGACGCTCAACGTCCGCTTCACCGCCAAGCCGGGTCGCGAGGCGGAGTTGAAGGACCTGTTGCAAGGCATGATCCAACCGACGCTCGCCGAGGACGGTTGCGTCCGGTACGAGCTCTACCTGCATCCCACCGACCAGAGCCGGATGGTGCTGCTCGAGGAGTGGGCCGACGAGGACGCCTTGGCCGCGCACTTCCAGACGCCACACCTGAAGGCCCTGGCGACGGCGTTGCAGGACGTCCTGGTCGAACCGTTCCAGCTGCGACGGTTCACCGAGATCGGATGAGCGCGGCGGTGGTCCGGGGTCGCGTGCGGGCCCGGCCCACCACGGACTCCTTCCCTACCACGCGCTCCCGGACCGAAGTCCGTTTCTCCGGCGGCGCGGTCTGCGCCGTTCACCGGCGACCGCTAACATCCCATGAATATGAGCCCCGAAGCCCCGCGAGATCGCGTCTGGATCGACAAACGGACGCCCACCGCGTTCCGCGCACTGAACGGCGTCGCGAGCGAGGTCAGGGCCGCCGCCGCGGCCGTGGGGCTGGATCGCCGGATCATCGAACTGATCAATCTGCGCGTCTCCCAGATCAACGGTTGTGCGTACTGCCTCGACGTGCACTACCGGGCGGCCTTGGCGGCCGGGGCTACCGAGCAGGAGATCGCGGTGCTGCCCGGCTGGCGGCGCGGCGGCACGTACCCGCCCTTCGAGCAGGCCGTGCTCGCGATCGCGGAAGTGACGGCGACGCTCCCGGACGAGCACGTCATCGAGCGTGAGTACGCTTTTGCTCGCCGGTATCTGACGGATGACCAGCTGTCCGTCGTCATCTGGGTGGCCACCACGATCGGCGCGTTCAACCGGGTCTCGATTCTCAGCAGGCATCCGGTTCGCGCACGGAAGGAGAAGGGAACCATGACCGAATCGGCTTCGGAGTCCAAGGTCGTCCGCAACGACGAGCGGCATCGCTACGAGGTGTTCTACGGTGGGGAGCTGGCCGGCTTCGCCGACTACGAGGAACGCGACGACGAGACGGTGTTCACGCACACCGAGGTCGACGGCGCGTTCTCCGGGAAGGGCCTCGGCTCGGTCCTGGCCAAGAGCGCGATCGAGGACGTCGTCGAGCGGGGGCGGGTGATCCGGCCGGTGTGCCCGTTCATCAAGGCGTACCTGGACAAGCACCCCGACTACGACAAGCACGTGATCGGCAAGGGCGTCGATCGGTGAGTGACCTGGATCCGCGCCCGGCTGAGACGCTGTGTGAACCCGCGCCCGGCCCCGGCCCGGTCGCGGAGCGTTATCCGGCCCGCGAGGTGCCACTCGGCGGCGTGCGCGGTGTGTACGTCGAACGGGTGCTGCCCCAGCGCGACCTGCCCACCGTCGGCGCGTGGTGTTTCCTCGACCACTTCGGCTCGCCGACGGTCACCAAGACCGGCGCGCCGCCGGACATCGATCCGCATCCGCACATCGGCCTGCAAACGGTGACCTGGCCGTTCGAAGGCCGTATCCGGCACCGTGACTCGGTCGGGTCGGACGTGGAGATCGAACCCGGTCAGCTGAACCTGATGACGTCCGGGCGCGGCATCGCCCATTCCGAGTACGCCGTGCCCGGCGCGCCCGCCGGACACGGCTTGCAGCTGTGGATCGCCCTGCCGGGCCACCGCACCGGCATCGCGCCGCATTTCGAGCAGCATCGCGAACTGCCGGTCGTCGAAGCGCCCGGCCTGCGAGCGATCGTGCTGATCGGGTCGCTGGCCGGGAAGACCTCGCCCGCCATCGCCTACACACCCATCGTCGGCGCCGATGTGCGGCTCGAGCCGGGAGCCGATGTCGCTCTCCCGCTCGACCCTCGTTTCGAGCACGCTGTGCTGGTGATCGAGGGCGAGGTGACCGTCGCGGGCGACGAACTCGCGGCTGGACCGCTGCTGTACCTGGGCACCGGCCGTGACGAACTCCAGCTCACCAGTTCCGGCGGCGCGCACGTCGCGCTGATCGGCGGGGAGCCGTTCGGCGAGGAACTGGTGATGTGGTGGAACTTCGTCGGCCGCAGCCACGAGGACATCGTCGCCGCCCGCGCCGATTGGGAGAATCACGACGTCAGCCGGTTCGCCGACATCGCGGGCCACACCCCGGGGCAGCGCATTCCCGCGCCGCCCCTGCCCGGACTGCATCTGAAGCCGCGCAAGCGCCGGATCGGCCCGGCCAGGGACTGAACCGCGCCGCGATCTCATCCGGCTCCGCCCGGCCGCCCCGCTGTTGTCAGCACCGCCACCTGTTGAGGATTGCCGCCGCCACCGTCCCGAGCCGGACGGCCGTTCGCGTCCGTAGACGCGCCTGGATCGGCCGCCGATTCCCCTGACACGAGACGGCGCACCCCACGCTTCGGCTCCGCTCACGCGACCGAAGCCGAAGCGTACGGTCTCAGCCTCGGGCGAGCAGTGCGTCCAGTGCGCGGTAGCTCTCGTTGAGCCCGGACTCCATGCCCGACTGGAGCATCCCGTCCCGTTCCTGCGACGTGTGGAACTGGCTGTCGGTGACCACCTTGGTGCGGCCGTCGCCGAGATCGACGAAGCTGACGCTGTCGATGGCCACGTGGGCGGGCATACCGTCCCACTCGAAGGAGTACACGATGCGCTCCCGCGGGGTGATCTCGCGGAAGCGGCCCTCGAAGCCGTGCGTCTCCCCCTCGGCGTGCTCGACGAAACGCCAGTGCCCGCCGGCACGAAACTCCCAGCGCTCGATGTCGAGCCGGTTGCCTCGACCCCACCACTGGGCGAGCTGTTCGATCCTGCTGTAGGCGGCCCACACCCGCTCGCGCGGGGCATCGAAGACCCGCTCGATGTGGATCGCGCGGTCGGTGTCGGCCGTGATGACAGCGTCGTTCGTGGTTGTGCTCATCGCTCCTGCTCCGTTCGTCCGAGGAATTCGCCGAGACGGTCCAGCCGCGCTTCCACCATCCGCCGGTAGCCCTGCATCCAGGCCACTTCGCGGTCGAAGACGTTCTCGCCGAGGCGGCAGTACCGCACCCGGCCGCGCTTCTCCGTCACCACCATGCCCGCCGCCTCCAGCAACTGGACGTGCTTCTTGATGCCGGTGAGCGTCATCTCGAAGCGCTCCGCCAGTTCGCTGACGGTCGCGGGCCCACTGCCGAGGCGTTCGAGGATGCCACGCCGAGTGGGATCCGCGAGCGCTCCGAAGGAGGCGTCCAAGAAGTCATACTGAACCATCTAGTTCAGTGTTGCGCAGCACGGCGCGGACGTCAAGAGGGAATCGCATCGCCCGGATCCGGCAACTCGACCGACGGTCGGCCGAGAAACCACGACCCGGCGGCCGACCCGACGACGCCGGGGCCGAAGCCCGCCCCGGCGACCGATTCCCGCTTTACAGGCACTCGCCGGCGAAGTGCGACAGATACTTTCGCCGCCGCAATCGGTGATGAACTGTCGCTCAACCCTTCTGATCGAGCCCGTCGAGCGGTATCTTGTCCGGACGAACCGGACACGGGGCGGGACACGGAAAGAGCACGATGAGGATCATCCAATTCACCGCGACCACTCTGGTTGCGCTGGCGGCCACCGCACTCACCACGAGCGCCGCGCACGCGCAGCCCGCGCCCGCCGACGCGCCGCTCGACCTGCACGGCACGTTCCACCAGGTCGCCTACGAGGTCGCCGCCAGCGAGGATCGCCGTGCTGCGGTGGCGACCCTCCAGGACGGAACGTTCGAGCTGACCCACGACGACCGGGTGGTGACGGTCGCCGATCGCGACGGCCAGATCGTCGCCGCGCTGCCGATGACGCTGCGCATCGGGGACCAGCGCGTGTCCCTGCGGCCCGTACTCGAGGACGCGGGACATCGGCTCACCGTCGCGCCGATCGCCATGGCCGACGCGCCGCTGCGCGACGTCAGCGCCCAGGAGCGGTTCTACGCCGAGGCCGAGAAGGTCATGCCGACCATCCTGGCGGGCGCGGGGATCGGCGCCGCCATCGGCTTCATCGTCGGATTCCCGCTCGGCCTGTTCGTGATCGACTTCATCACGGTGCCCGTAGCCGCGGTCGCGGGCGCCGCGATCGGCGCGATGGCCGGGTACGTCATCGGCGGTGGACAGCCCGCCGTCGACGCGGCGCTCGAGTACGTCACCGCGCCCTAGTCGAGCCGGTCGACGGGCGTCAACTGCTGCGTGCCGATCACCCGCAGCAGGTCCAGCTTCTCGGCCGCGTCCGTGCCGGGGCGCGGGAGGTAGACCAGCAGGCGCTGGGCGGAGTTGGGTGTGAGCAGCGTTTCGCAGACCATGTCGATCAGCCCGACCTGCGGATGCAAGATGCGCTTGATATCCGAAAGCCGCACGGCTACTTCGTGCTCGTTCCAGAGCCGGTCGAACTCGACGCTCGCGGAGCGTAGTCGCGCGACGAACTCGATCACGTCCGAATCGGCCGCCCGGCGCGCGGCCGTGGCACGCAGATCCGCGACGTGATGGCGGCTGAGCCGGTCCCAATCCTCCTCCGGGAAGGTCGCGCGCGCGGACGGGTCGGTGAACCAGCGGTAGGCGTAGTACCGGTCCCAGCCGCGCCGTTCGCCGTGATCGCCGACCAGCAAGGTGTGCATCCGGTTCTGCACGAGCACCTCGCCGAGATCGGTGACGACCGTGGCCGCGGTGTCGTCGAGCTTGGCGAGCAAGTGCATCAGGCCGGGGCCCACGTGCTTGTCGGTCGTCTCGCGGCCCGGCGGGGCGTGGTCGCACAGATGGTAGAGGTGGTCGCGTTCGTCGTTGTCGAAGCGCAGAGCGCGCGCGAGCGAGGCGAGCACCTGGGTGGACGGACGCGGACCGCGCGACTGCTCGAGCCGGGTGTAGTAGTCGGTCGAGATGCCCGCGAGCAGGGCGACCTCGTCGCGGCGCAGCCCCGGCGTGCGCCGCCGGACGCCGGGCGGCAATCCCACGTCGGCGGGCGTGAGCTGCTCCCGGCGACGGCGCAGGAAGTCGGCGAGTTCGGGGCGGTCCATGTCTTCACTGTCCCCCGAAACGGCGTGCTCAGCCAGGGATCGCCGCTCCCCCGATAAACGATCTCTCCCGCGGCGGTACCGCACGGTTCAGGCTGGTCCCATGACGACAACGAAGATCGACGAAGTGCGGCTGGGAGCCACCGGTCCGACCGTCAGCCGGATCGGCCTCGGCGCTATGAGCATGTCCGGCGCGTACGGCACGACCGACGACGCCGAATCGACCGCGACCATCCATGCGGCGCTGGACTCCGGCGTCAACCTCATCGACACCGGCGATTTCTACGGCGCGGGCCACAACGAGATGCTGATCGGCAAGGCCATCGCCGAACGTCCTCGCGAGGACGTGGTGCTGAGCGTGAAGTTCGGCGCGCTGCGCGGCCCTGACGGCGGTTTCGTCGGCATGGACAACCGCCCCGCCGCGCTGCGCAATTTCCTGGCCTACAGCCTCCAGCGGCTCGGCGTCGACCACATCGACATCTACCGACCCGCCCGGCTGGATCCGGACGTGCCGATCGAGGACACCGTCGGCGCCATCGGCGAGCTGATCGAAGCCGGATACGTCCGCCATGTCGGCCTGTCCGAGGTCGGCCCGGAAACCATCCGGCGCGCGGCGGCCGTGCATCCCATCGTGGACTTGCAGATCGAGTATTCGCTGATCTCGCGGGGCATCGAGGAGCGCATCCTGCCCGTCTGCCGCGAGCTCGGCATCGGCGTCACGGCCTACGGCGTGCTCTCACGCGGTCTGCTCAGCGATGCGATCCAGCCCGGCGCCACCTTCGACCCGACCGATTTCCGCGCGCACAGCCCACGCTTCCAGGGCGAGAACCTGGACCGGAATCTGGAGCTGGTCCGCGCGCTGAACGAGATCGCGGCGCGCAAGGACGCCTCGGTGGCGCAACTGGCCATCGCCTGGGCACTGACCCGCGGCGCGGACATCGTGCCGCTCATCGGCACCCGCCGACGCGGACGCTGGGCGGAAGCTGTTCGCGCCCTCGATCTTTCGCTAACCGACGAGGAGCTGTCCACCATCGAGTCGGCCGTGCCCGCAGACCGAGTCGCGGGGGAACGCTACGCCACGGCACAGATGGCGATGCTCGACAGCGAGCGGTGAGGTCACGTCCGGAGCGCGGCCGCGCCCCGGACCACCCGTGCCCGGACCCCCGATGCCGAAATCGACGGCAACGGCATGGCGAGGGACGCGAGTCCCGACGGCCTCGCCGCGACAGCGGTCCGGGCGACCCCCACTATTCCGCTGTTCTCCATAAGAACCGGCGTGCGTGCGTCCGCGCGCCCGGCCCGCGGTGCCGGTCACTCACCGTGGAGCACGGTAGCTCCGAGCATCTCCGGGCGCGATCACGTCCGGCGCGGACGCAGCACGGCCGTGAACACCGCTGCGGCCACGGTCCTTCCGGTGGCGTCGGCGATATCCACCGGAACTTCGAGTTCGAGCGGCACCTTCGCCTCGATGTCCGCACGTATCTTCGCCAGCGTCTCGCCGGAGAACGCGGAAGTAGCTCGGAACGGCCCCGCTTCCCCTTTCGCCCGGGCTTTGTACTCGATGCGCCCGTCCTTGGCGACGATGAACGTATCCCCCATCAGGTCCACGATTCCCGACACCGACGCGCCCATCGCGGCGGTCTCCGCCATCCCGAACAACACGGCGGCGTGCAGATCCCCGTTGTGGTTCAGGTGTTCCGCCCGCGGCACGACCGACACCACATTGCGCCCCGCCGCGAACTCCTCCCATTCCACCCCCGCGTACTGGATGAACCCCAGCTTCCGGAACCCGGCCACCACCAGATCCGCCAACGCCACGCCGTCCACCGCCACCTCCAGGAGCAGAACTGAAACCTGTTCTACTTTTACTGGCTTCCCCACCGGTTGTCCACCGCGCGCGAAACGAATCCGGCCCCCGCTCCAGAACGGAGCGGGGGCCGGATGCTTACGGCTGACGGATCAGCGGTAGTCGCTGAAGCCGTAGTCGTCGAGCGGAACCGCGGCGCCGGTGGTCTGACCGAAGCTGTCCGGGCTGTAGTAGGTGTCGTCGTAGGACGGCACCGCGTACGCGGCGGCACGGGCTTCCTCGGTCGGCTGCACCTGGATGTTGCGGTAGCGGTTGATACCGGTACCGGCCGGGATCAGCTTGCCGATGATCACGTTCTCCTTGAGGCCGATGAGCTTGTCGGAGCGGCAGTTGATCGCCGCGTCCGTCAGGACTCGGGTGGTCTCCTGGAAGGACGCCGCCGACAGCCACGAGTCGGTGGCCAGCGACGCCTTGGTGATACCCATCAGCACCGGGCGACCCGCCGCGGGCTCGGCGCCCTCGGCGACAACGCGACGGTTCGCGGCCTCGAACTCGGCGCGCTCGGTGAGCGAGCCGGGCAGGAACTCCGTGGCGCCCGAGTCGATGATCGTCACGCGACGCAGCATCTGGCGCACGATGACCTCGATGTGCTTGTCGTGGATCGACACACCCTGCGAGCGGTAGACCTCCTGGACCTCGTGGACCAGATGGACCTGAACCTGCCGGGGGCCCATGATGCGCAGCACCTCGTGCGGATCCGCCGCGCCTTCCAGCAGCTGCTGGCCGACCTCGACGTGGTCACCGTCGGAGAGCAGACGCTCGGTGCCGTCGTCGTGCTTGAACACACGCAGACGCTGCCGCTTCGAGAGCTTGTCGTAGACAACCTCTTCGCCACCGTCATCCGGGATGATGGTGATCTTGTAGAAGCGATCGTCGTCCTCCAGCCGCACGCGACCGGAGACCTCGGCGATGGGCGCCTTGCCCTTCGGCACGCGCGCCTCGAACAGCTCCTGCACACGAGGCAGACCGCCCGTGATGTCGTCACCCGCGACACCACCCTGGTGGAAGGTACGCATGGTCAGCTGGGTACCGGGCTCACCGATGGACTGCGCGGCGACGATACCGACGGCCTCACCGATGTCGACCAGCTTGCCGGTCGCCATCGAGCGGCCGTAGCAGGTCGCGCACACGCCGGTGCCGGTGGTGCAGGTCAGCACGGAGCGGACCTTCACCTCGGTGATACCCGCCTCGAGCAGCGCCTCCAGCGCCGGGTCGCCGAGGTCGGCGCCCTTGCCCACGATGACGTTGCCCTGCGCGTCGAGCGCGTCGGACGCGAGCGTGCGCGCATAGGTGGAGGTCTCCACGTGCGCGTCGCGGATGATCGAGCCGTCGAGCTGCTTCTCCGCGATCGGCACCACGATGCCGCGCTCGGTGCCACAGTCGTGCTCGCGCACGATGACGTCCTGCGAGACGTCCACCAGACGACGGGTCAGGTAACCCGAGTCGGCGGTGCGAAGCGCGGTGTCGGCCAGACCCTTACGAGCGCCGTGGGTGTTGATGAAGTACTCCAGAACCGTCAGGCCCTCACGGAAGGAGGACTTGATCGGCCGCGGGATGAACTCACCCTTCGGGTTCGTCACCAGGCCCTTCATACCGGCGAGGGTACGGGTCTGGGTGAAGTTACCCGTGGCGCCCGAGTCGACGATCGTGATGATCGGGTTGTCGGCCGGGTAGTGCGCGCGCAGCGCCTTACCGACCTCCTCGGTCGCCTCCTGCCAGATCTTGACCAGGGCGTTGTTGCGCTCCTGGTGATCGAGCGCACCACGCTGGTACTTCTTCTCGATCTGATCCGACTGCGCCTCGTAGCGCTCCATGATCTCGGCCTTCTCCGGCGGCACGAGCACGTCGGACATGGAGACCGTCACGCCGGAACGCGTGGCCCAGTAGAAGCCCGCGTCCTTGAGCTTGTCGACGGTCTGCGCGACCACGATCATCGGGTAACGCTCGGCCAGATCATTGATGATCGTCGCCTGGCGCTTCTTGGGCATCTGCTCGTTGATGAACGCGTAGTCCACCGGCAGCAGCTCGTTGAACAGCACCCGACCCAGCGTGGACTCGATGGTCCACGCGTCGCCGCGGCGCCAGCCCTCCGGGAACAGCTCGGCCTCGATCTCCTTCGGCGGACGCTGGTCGGTCAACCGGACCTTGATCAGCGAACGCACGGTGAGCTCACCGCGGTCCACCGCCATCTGCGCCTCGGCGGGCGAGGAGTACACGCCCTGCTCCGGACCGTCCTGAGTGGCCGGCTGGTAGGAACCCTTCGCGCCCTCTTCCAGACGGGTCAGGTAGTACAGGCCGGTCACCATGTCCAGACGCGGCATGGCCAGCGGGCGGCCCGAGGCGGGCGACAGGATGTTGTTCGACGACAGCATCAGCACGCGAGCCTCGGCCTGCGCCTCCGCCGACAGCGGCAGGTGCACGGCCATCTGGTCACCGTCGAAGTCGGCGTTGAACGCTTCACAGACCAGCGGGTGCAGCTGGATGGCCTTGCCTTCCACCAGCTGCGGCTCGAAGGCCTGGATACCGAGACGGTGCAGGGTGGGCGCGCGGTTGAGCAGCACGGGGTGTTCGGCGATGACCTCTTCGAGGACGTCCCACACCTGCGGCCGCTGCCGCTCCACCATCCGCTTGGCCGACTTGATGTTCTGCGCGTGGTTCAGGTCGACCAGGCGCTTCATCACGAACGGCTTGAACAGCTCCAGCGCCATCAGCTTGGGCAGACCGCACTGGTGCAGCTTCAGCTGCGGACCGACGACGATGACCGAACGGCCGGAGTAATCGACGCGCTTACCGAGCAAGTTCTGACGGAAGCGGCCCTGCTTGCCCTTGAGCAGATCGGACAGCGACTTGAGCGGACGGTTGCCCGGTCCGGTGACCGGACGGCCGCGGCGGCCGTTGTCGAACAGGGCGTCGACCGACTCCTGCAGCATCCGCTTCTCGTTGTTGACGATGATCTCGGGCGCGCCGAGGTCGATCAGTCGCTTGAGGCGGTTGTTGCGGTTGATCACGCGACGGTACAGGTCGTTCAGGTCGGAGGTGGCGAAGCGGCCACCGTCGAGCTGAACCATCGGGCGCAGCTCCGGCGGGATCACCGGAACGGCGTCGAGCACCATGCCCATCGGCGAGTTGCCGTTGGCCTGGAACGCCGCGACGACCTTGAGCCGCTTGAGCGCGCGCAGCTTCTTCTGGCCCTTGCCGGTGCGGATGGTCTCGCGCAGCGACTCGGCCTCGGCCTCGATGTCGAAGCTCTCCATCAGCTTCTGGATGGACTCCGCGCCCATCGCGCCGGTGAAGTACTCGCCGTAGCGGTCGACCAGCTCGCGGTAGAGCACCTCGTCGACGATGAGCTGCTTGGGCGCCAGCTTGGTGAAGGTGTTCCAGATCTCCTCCAGCCGGTCCAGCTCACGCTGGGCACGGTCGCGGAGCTGGCGCATCTCCCGCTCGCCGCCGTCCTTGACCTTGCGGCGGACGTCGGACTTGGCGCCTTCGGCCTCCAGCTCGGCCAGGTCGGCCTCGAGCTTCTGAGCGCGGGCCTCGAGGTCGGCGTCGCGCTGGTCGGCGACCGCCTTCTTCTCGACCTCCATCTCGGCCTCGAGCGTGGACAGCTCGTTGTGCCGCAGCTCCTCGTCGACCGCCACGATGACGTAGGCGGCGAAGTAGATGATCTTTTCCAGATCCTTCGGCGCCAGGTCGAGCAGGTAGCCCAGGCGCGAGGGCACGCCCTTGAAGTACCAGATGTGGGTGACCGGAGCGGCCAGCTCGATGTGGCCCATGCGCTCGCGGCGCACCTTGGCGCGAGTCACCTCGACGCCACAGCGCTCACAGATGATGCCCTTGAAGCGGACGCGCTTGTACTTGCCGCAGTAGCACTCCCAGTCCCGGGTGGGACCGAAGATCTTCTCGCAGAACAGGCCGTCCTTCTCCGGCTTGAGCGTGCGGTAGTTGATGGTCTCCGGCTTCTTCACCTCGCCGTAGGACCACTGACGGATGTCTTCGGCGGTGGCCAGGCCGATCCGGAGTTCATCGAAGAAGTTGACGTCTAGCACGTAACTTCCTTTCCCCTGTGCGGGTCGAATTCGAGCAAAAGTTCACTAGTTGGGTAATCCGTTGCGGGAGGCCGGATGCCGTGACGGCATCCGGCCGACCGCCTAGTTCGCCAGATCGTCGACGGTCGCGGCTTCGTTCCTCGACAGGTTGATGCCGAGGTTCGCCGCAGCGCGCTCCAGGTCCTCGTCCTCGCCTTCGCGCAGCTCGATCGCGGCGCCGTCGGACGACAGCACTTCGACGTTGAGGCACAGCGACTGGAGTTCCTTGAGCAGGACCTTGAACGATTCCGGAATGCCCGGCTCCGGGATGTTCTCGCCCT
>NZ_JBSGIB010000031.1:0-68445 GCF_053604885.1 Nocardia sp. NPDC003999 | reverse complement strand
ACACTCTCAAACATCTTGACGTTCTATCTGTTGTTGGTGTGGCCCCGCTGGGGGGGCCCACCCCATCAACTACTTCGAAACACCCCCTAGCCCCTGTCGTGGTGAACATACGCCCGGGAGCGCTCTAGTCTGGAGTCCGATCGCGGCGGGCAGCGCCGCCGAACCTCAGGAGGAGTCCCATGAACGCCACGCTGTCACGGACCGGCCGAACCGGCCTCGGGATCGCGATGGTCGCCATGGCGCTCGCGGGCTGCACCGACATCGAACGCGCGCTCAACCGCGGCGGCGACACCCCGTGCAGCGAGTACATCAAGCAGGACCAGGACACCAAGCGCACGACGATCACCAAGTTCGTCAAGCAACAGAGCAAGGACGACCGCGAGCCGGCGGGGACCGTGGTGGACGCGACGATGGTCTCGGTCGACTTGCTGTGCGGCGCCCAGGCCAATGCCGACACCCCGATCAAGAACGCCGACGTCGCAGGCATTTTCATCCGGAAGTGACCGCTCAGCGCGGCGGATGGGCGGCAAGCCAGTCCGCCGCGCGCTTACGCGAGGCCCGGGCCAGCCAGGCGTCCTGGATGACCTCGGTGAGTTCCCGACGGCTCAGTTCGCCGAGTTCGGCCGCGCGCACCAGGACCGACGGATGTCCGTCGAAATGCGGCGTGGTGAAGAACGGCGAGTCCGGGTCCTGGACCAGCGCCTGTTTGTCCGACTCCGACGGCACCCAGATCACGATCACATCGGCATAGCGCTCGCCGGTCGCCGGGTCGACCGCGTCCGGACGCGGGTTGCGGAAGAACACGAACGATTTGCCCCCGACCTGGTAGATCGGGTTGCCGCGTGGTCCGTCGACGCGCGTCACGTGGGGCATGCCCGAGGCCACTGCGTGCACGTCGGCGAGCCGTGCACGTGGAGTACCGGTCGCCATGCCAGCAGCTTATGGCGTGACCGGCCGGTAGGGCTCGAACAGTTCGCCACCGTCACCGGCGTCCGCCAGAATGAGAGTGCGATTACGAGCTCACACGACGATGGGTCTTCCACGTGGCGCGGTTCCGCACCCTCACGCAACAGCGGGTCGAACTGGAAAGAGAATGGGAGCGTTGGGCGACGGCTCCGCGGGCGACACCGGAGCCACGGAACACCGTCCTGCGCAACGAAGTAGCGCAATCCTGGCGGCGGTCGTTGCACACCGTCGATCCGGGCACCACCGGCGCGCCGGGAGTGGACGACATCGGCGACCGCTGGGCCGCTTCCCCGTTGCGCGATCCGGTGACGGCGCTGGCGGGTGAACTGCGCGCCGTCACCGAGGACTCCGGTTATCTGGCCGTGGTCACCGACAGCGCGGGCACCGTCCTGTGGTCCTGCGGTGACCGCACCCTGCGCAGGCAGGCCGAGCAGGTCAATCTCGCACCCGGCGGCTGCTGGGACGAAAGCCATATGGGCACCAACGGCCTCGCCCTCGCGCTGCACACCGATCGCCCTGCCTCCGTGTTCTCCGCCGAGCACTTGGTCGCCGCCCTGCACGGCTGGGTCTGCTATTCCGCACCGATCCACGGCCCCGACGGCAGGCAGGTCGGCGCACTGGATCTGTCCAGTACCTGGGACCGTTCCCATCCCGCGGTGCGGACCTCGGTGCGCGCGCTGGTGACGGCGGTGGAGACGATGTTGCGCACGGCCGCGCCCGTGCCCGAGCCGGGAATCCGGCTGGAATGCCTCGGCGCCGCGCGACTGGTGCGCGACGGCGTGCCGCTGCCCCTGCCGCCTCGGCAATTGGAGATCCTCGCGCTGCTGGCGCTCCAGCCGGACGGCTTCTCCCCGGAGCAATTGCACGCCGCCCTCTACGGCGACCGCGCGGTTTCCATCAGCACGCTGAAAGCCGACGTCTCGCACCTGCGCCGCGCGATCGGCGGCGAGATCAGCAATCGCCGTTATGCCCTCACCGGTCCGGTGTCCTGCGACGCCGTCGACCTGCTCGCCGCCGTCACCGCGGGCGACACCACCTCGGCGGTCTGGCTGTACCGGGGGCCGCTGCTGCCCGGATCGGAAGCGCCCGCCGTGCTGCAGTGGCGTGATCATCTCGACGTGGGTGTGCGCACCGCCGTGCTCGCCGGGGACCGCGCCGAGCACGCGGTGGCGTTCGGCGAACGCGTGCCCCGTGACATCGCGGTGCACGAGCACGCGCTGCGGTTGCTGCCGCCTGACGACGTGCGCCGCGCCCTGGTCGCGGCTCGGCTGCATACCGCGTTGCGCGACTGAGATTTTCCCACCAACCTCGCACCAACCTCGGCGGACCATAGTGGGTCGGTCCGAGATATCTGCGAGGAATCATGAGCTACACCAGACCGGGGGCCGGACTCCGGCATCGCCGACTACCCGATGCCCGGCTCCGTCGCCCACGCGGTACGGCGGCGCACCGAACGCATCGGGTGGACATCACCGACCGCGCCAGGGCCGTGCTGCGCCACGTGATCGACCAGCACGGGGCCGTGCTGCTGCACCAATCCGGCGGACACCACGACAGCGGCTCGCCGCGCTGCCTGCCCATCCGGGAGTCCCGGATCGGCGGTGAGGACGTTCTGCTGGGCAGCCTTCCCTGGCACACCGAATTGTGGATCAGCGGGGAGCAATACGAGCACTTGAAGCACGCCCACCTCACCGTGGACGTGGCCGACGAGCCCGGCGGCGGCCCCTCGGACGCACTCGAGGACATGCGTTTCGTCATCAGATCACGGCTGCTCACCGACGAAGAAGCAGCGGCGCTGGCGGCGGGCGGGCCGCCGCGCACCGGAGCCGACCGGTTGGCGTGACCCCTGCACGACCGAACCGGCGGGTCGTCCGTCCGGGTGGGCACGACCACCCGGACGGACGTCGTGTCTCAGCGCCCGGGCAGGAAACGCAGACTCCGGGCCACCGTCATCAGGAACGGCTGCCACTTGCCCTTGGGGAACAGTTTCGGCGCGTCGAGGTTCATGAAACGGGTGACTACGATCGACTGCGGCTCGGTGAATTTGAGCAGGCCGTCCGGCCCGTGGCGGCGCCCCACACCGGAGATACCCATACCGCCCATCGGCGCCCCGGTGGTGCCCCATGCCGGCGCGTAGCCCTCGTCCACACAGACCGTGCCCGCGTGCAGCCGCGCCGCGATCCGCTCGCCTTCGGACTTGCTTCCCGCCCACACCGAGGCGTTGAGACCGTAGGCGGTGTCATTGGCCAGGCGCACGGCCTCCTCGACATCGTCGACCGGATAGATCGACACCAGCGGTCCGAAGGTTTCGTCGCGGCCGCATTCCATCTCGTCGGTCACTTCGGCGAGGACGGTCGGCTCGAAGAACAGCGGACCCAGATCCGGGCGGGCCTTTCCGCCGGTGAGGACCTTCGCTCCCTTGGAGGTGGCGTCCGCGACGTGCTTGGACACCGTCTCCAGTTGCGCTTCGGAGATGAGGCTGCCGATGTCGGTCGAATAATCGTAGGCGGCACCGAGTCTGGCGGCGTTCGTGGCGGCGACGAATTTTTCGGTGAACGCCGCGGCGACCTGCCGCTCGACATAGAGCCGCTCGATCGAGATGCACAACTGCCCGGCGTTGGAGAAGCAGGCGCGCACGGCCGCCCGCGCGGCCTTGTCCAGGTCGGCGCCGGCGGCCACGATCATCGGATTCTTCCCGCCGAGTTCGGCGGAGAAGCCGATCAGCCTGCGGCCGCACTGTTCGGCCAGGGTGCGGCCGGTCGCCGACGACCCGGTGAACATCAGGTAGTCGCAGGCCTCGACGATCGCGGTGCCGACAACGCCGCCCGGCCCGGGGACGACCGCGAGCAGCTCCCGGGGCAGACCGGCCCGGTAGAGCAATTCCGCACCGGCCAGCGTGGAGAACGGAGTCTGGCTGTCGGGTTTGACCACCACGGCGTTACCCGCGATGAGCGCCGGTATGGAATCGCCGATCGACAGCAGCAGCGGGTAGTTCCACGGAGCGATGACGCCGACCACGCCTTTGGGCTGGTACCGCACGGAGGCGCGGTTGAGCACAGGAAAGGCGCCCGGTACTCGGTGGCCGCCCAGCAGGCTCGGTGCGATCCTGGCGAAATAGCGGGCCGCGAACATCAGGCCCATGATCTCTTCCTGGGCCGCCCAGCGCGCTTTGCCGGTCTCGGCCTGCACGACGTCCATCAGGAATTCACGGTGCTCCACCACCAGCGCGCGGTAACGATCCAGCACGGCGGCGCGTTCGGCCACCGGCTTGGCTGCCCAGCTCCGCTGCGCGGCCCTGGCCTTCTCGAAGGCGGCGGCGACATCAGCTGCCGTGCCGACCGGCACGCTGCCGAGCGGCTTTCCGGTGAAGGTCTCGGCGATCGTCCTGCGCTGACGATCTGCGGGCGCCTCGATCGCGGCCAGCGCGCTGAGGCGGTCGAATACATCGGCTTCCGGCGCGGGCATCGTTGCCTCCTACTTGTGAGTAACCGAGGGATACGGACAATCTACGCCGCGTTCGAGGCGCCCTGAACCGGTCACGGGAGGATTTCGGGGCGTATCGGGCCACGGCCGACCGCTCAGGTGAGCCGCGCCGGACGCCATCACCTCCCAGTTATGTGCTCCGGCAATAATTTTCGGTAGAGCGCCGCCGAATCATGAGGACGTGTGTCACGTCAACTCCAGTCCCGCTCACCGGGACAGGACGCCCGGATCGCCGGGTTCGTGGATTACGTTGTGCCGATGTTCAGAGCGAGGCTCGGGGTCCGCACCCGGATTCTGGCGATCGCGCTCATTCCGAGCCTGACTCTGCTTGTCGTCGGCGTGGGCGCTGCGAGCTATCTGGTCGCGGAAGGAACCAAAGCCAAGGACTGGGCCGCTGAGAATCAGAAAGCCATTCCCTCGACCAGGGAATTGATGGAGGCGGTCCAGCAGGAACGCTACTTGACGCTCGCACAGCTGAGCGGCGACCCCACGGCGGCGGTACCACTCGGCGCCGCGCGGATGCGACTGGACGGTGCGCTGCGCGGCTTGGTCCAGGCCTCCGAGGGCCTCCGCGACATCGACGACTCCAAGCTCGGCGACAACGTCGCCAACTTCACCACCCTCACGCAGAACATGACCGCCGTGCGTTCCGGCGTCGACGCCGCAGCGCTGCCGCCCTCGGACGCGTACATGTTCTTCAACCGCCTGCTCGACGTGATCTCCGTCGGCACCAAAGTCGCCGAGCAGACCGCCCCGTACACCGAAATCGGCGTGCGGATCGCCACCGGCATGCGCCTGTTCAACGCTACCGAGGCGATGGCGCGCAGCAACGCGCTCGGCGGCCTGTACGTCGACGGCGCCACCGCGCCACCGGCCATTCCCGCCGAGGAGTACGTCCGTCAGGTCGGCTTCTACCACACCGAGATCGCCGCGCTCAGCGCCGAACTGCAGGGCGCCGAACAGCACCAACTGCAGACGCTGACCGCGAGCCCGGCCTGGCAGCAGCTCTCCGCGATGGAGAACGCCATCGCCCAGCGCGCCGTGACTCCTGCCGCGCCGACCGGCTCGAGCACATCCGGCAGCGGTCCGCGTTCATCGAGTCCGCCGCCGCTGCCACTGAACACGCAGGAATGGCGCAGCGCCGCCGCCGAGGTCAACCGCGGCCTGATGGATGCCTGGACCGGGCACAACCGGGCATCGCAGAAACTCGCGGAGGACAAGGCGGCCGCGGCGGCGACCAGATCCGCGTTCGCGGGCGGCGGCGTGCTGGTGATCAGCGTGCTGGCGTTTCTCATCGCCGTGGTGATCGCCAATCGGGTCATCCGCCGGTTGAAGCGGCTGCGCGGTCAAACGCTGGCCCTGGCCGATGAGCGGCTGCCGGAGATGATGCGCAGGCTGCGCGACGGAGAGACCGTCGATCCCGCGGTCGAATCCCCGAATCTGGACTACGGCAGCGACGAGATCGGCCAGGTGGCCAAGGCTTTCCAGCACGCGCATTCCGCGGCCGTCTCCGCGGCGGTCGCCGAATCTCGTACCAGAGAGGGCGTCAAAGCGGTGTTCCTGAACATCGCGCACCGCAGCCAGATCGTCGTGCACCGGCAACTGGAGATCCTCGACGAAGCCGAGCAGCGGCAGGAGGACCCGATCCTGCTCGACACCTTGTTCCGCCTCGATCATCTCGCGACCAGAGAGCGGCGCAACGCCGAGAACCTCACCATCCTCGGCGGCGGCAAGCCGGGCAGGCAGTGGCGCAACCCCGTGCCGCTGGTCGACTTGGTGCGCAGCGCCGTCGGTGAGACCCTCGACTACGCGCGGGTCCGGGTGGCGCGGCTGCCCGAGGTCCGCGTACTCGGCACGGTGGTCGCCGACCTCATCCACCTGCTCGCGGAGCTGGTGGACAACGCGACCTCCTTCTCCCCGCCGCAGTCGCGGGTCGAGGTGACCGGCAACGTGGTCGGCAAGGGCGTAGTGGTCGAGATCGGCGATCAGGGCATGGGCATGTCCGAAGCCGAACTGACCAAGATGAACGAGATGCTGCGCAACCCGCCGGATTTCGGCGTGGCGGCGCTGTCGGCGGACTCCCGGCTCGGGCTGTTCGTGGTCGCGCAGCTGGCTACGCGCCACGGCATCGCGGTGCGGCTGTCGGACTCCGACTACGGCGGTATCAAGGCCATCGTGCTCATTCCGACCGCGCTGATCGCGACGGATTCCGTCGCACCGCAGACACCGGCGGAACTCACCGATCCCGGCAGCCGACGCAAACTCGTCGCCGGTGCCGCGGTCGCGGCGGATACCGGGACGTTCGCGCAGTCGGCATCGCCGGTGGCGACCCTGTCCGCCGAACCGGCCGCACCCCCGCGCTACGGACCGCGCCCGTATACCGAGGCGCCGACGCAAGCGGGTCCGGACGGCCGTCCGGCGTTGCCCCGCCGGAGCCGCCAGACCAACCTCGCACCGCAATTGGCGCAGCCGGTCCAGGAGCAGGCCGCACCCGCGCAGCCGCCCCGCTCCGCCGAGCAAGCCCGCGATCTGATGTCCGCCATCGAGAACGGGACCAGGCAGGGCCGTCGCGCTGCCATCTCCGACGAACAGGAAGGCTAGGTGTGTCCGCTTCTCCCGCAGGTGATCTCAATTGGCTGCTCGACGATCTCGTCGACCGGCTGGCCGGCGTCCGCCACGCGGTGGTGCTGTCCACCGACGGGCTGCTGCTGGGCCGCTCCAGCGGAATGAACCGCGAGGACGCCGAACACTTCGGCGCGATGTCCTCGGCGCTCTACGGGCTGGCGCGCAGCGCGGGCAACCGATTCGACGGCGGCGGGGTCCGCCAGGCGGTCATCGAACTGGACCGCGCGGTGCTGTTCGTGACCTCCGCGGGCGACAACGCCTGCCTGGCACTGCAGGCCGCCGAATCGGCCAATCTCGGCATGGTGGCCTACGAGATGAATCTGACCGTCCAGCGCGTAGGCAACTACCTGTCCACAACTCCGCGCCAAGACCTCGTCGGACATGTCGAATAGCGACCGCCATGACCAATCCGCGTGAGCCCTGGTTCGACGAGGCGGCCGGTCCGCTGGTACGTCCCTACGCGCTCACGCGCGGGCGCACCAGCGGCGCCGGACCCGAACTGGATATGCTCACCACCGTGGTCGCGGACACCTCCGCGTCCGCACTGCGACGCAGTGAACCCGAGTACGCCGAAATCCTTCGCCTGTCCCGGGTCTCGCAGACCGTCGCCGAACTCTCCGCACAGTTGCGTTTGCCGCTGGCGGTGACGAAGATCCTCGTCGGTGACCTGATCGGCGACGGGCAACTGATCTTCCGCGCTCCCGTTCCGACGGAGGCCGGACCCGATGACCTCAACATATTGCGAGCGGTACTGGATGGAATCCGAAAACTTTGACCCGAGCGGCACACCGCAACTGGCCGCCTCGGTCAAGATCCTCGTCGCCGGCGGGTTCGGCGTCGGCAAGACCACGATGGTCTCCGCGATCAGCGAAGTCGCGCCACTGCGCACCGAAGAACTGATCACCGAGGTGAGCACCGGCATCGACGATCTGTCGGGCGTCGAGCAGAAGTCCACGACCACGGTCGCCTTGGACTTCGGCAGGCTCACCATCGACCGTGAGCTGGTGCTCTACCTGTTCGGCACGCCCGGCCAGGATCGGTTCTGGTTCCTGTGGGACGAACTAGCGCGCGGCGCGCTCGGCGCGGTCGTGCTGGCCGACACCCGCAGACTGGGCAACTCCTTCGCCGCCGTGGACTTCTTCGAGCGGCGTGGTCTGCCGTTCATGGTGGGCGTCAACTGCTTCGACGGCGCACCGCGATACACCATCGACGAAGTGCGTGACGCCCTCGACCTCGACACGGTGACCCCCGTCATGCTCTGCGACGCCCGCGACCGCAGCTCTTGCAAAGACGTCCTGCTCACCCTCGTCGAGCATCTGATCCAGCGGGCACAGCGCGCACACGCCACCACCTGATCGCGCCGCGTGTTCACACGCGGTGCACTCCCTCGGCGACTGAAACCCCGAGAGTTCCGGGCTCACACCTGCCGCAGCCAGGCGACGAACAGCAGCGCGCCACCGGCGACGAGCACGACCGCCGCCGGAGCGGGCCACCGTGGCCCGTTCCGGCCGAGCAAACCGCGGGTCAGCCGCAATTGGAACGCGCCGAGCCCGGCCAGGGCCAGCAACCACACCGGCAGCAACCCGACACCGAGCGCCGCGTGCACCGCCCACGCCCCCGCCAATGTCGGGCCACCCCAAGAATCTTCGAGATCATCACTCGCGACGAGCGGATAGCAGACTCCGCGGAACGCGCCCAGGGCCGCGAGGAACGCCAGGAACCACGTCACCAGGCCCACCCCACCACTGAGCACCGAGTGCGACACCGACCGGAGAGCCGAGAATTTATGCGGCAGAACGGATTCGCCGAGCATTCGCCGCGGCACGCGCAATCGGGTGGGAATTCGCCGCGCCGCCAGGGGCAGCGCCCGGAGTGCGTAGGCTGCGTAGCGCAGAAGCGGCCGAAACCAGGACATATCGCCGACGGTAGCGCTGTTCGGCCCGCGATTCACCGCAGCAGACCCGCGTGCACCAGATCGTCGAACAGCAGCTGATCCACGGGGGGGACGAGGGCGCGATCGGCATAGGAGAACCACGCGACCTCTTCGATCTCGCTACTGGCGGCCAGCGTTCCACGATAATCCGCGGTGTAGCAACTCATCCGCACCAGCGCGCCGTCCGTCGGGCCGTGCACCGCCTCGTAGGTGCCGACATACGCTGCGGTCTCCGGCAGCAGGGCGACGGTGAGTTCCTCCTCGATCTCGCGCAGCAGTGTCTGCAGGTCGGTTTCAGCGCCCTCGCGCTTGCCGCCCGGGATGTAGAAGACGCCTTTGCCGCGCGGTCTGGCGCAGAGAATGCGTCCCTCCTCGATGCGCACCCACGCCACCGTGTCGATCAGTTGCCGCACTCGCCCGTCCGCCACCGCCGCAGCCTATCGCCGCGCGGCGGTGAACGCGGAACCGGCCGCACCCGCCTCAGCGCGATGGCAGGAGGGAAGGATCCTTGGCGCCGGGGCCGAGAACGGGGCGCAGGTCGCGTGGGGCGATGTGCTCACCACACTCGGAGCACACCGGTTCGACGGTCGCGAGGTTCCCGCACGTGGTGTGTACGGTCTGCACCGGCGGGCCGTCCGGGGCGGCCCATTCGTCGCCCCACTGACGCATCGCGGTGACGACAAGCCACAGCGAACGGCCTTTCGGGGTGAGCCGGTAGTCGTAGCGAACCGGATTGTCCTGGTAGGGCTCTCTGGTCAGTACCCCATGCTCGATCAGATGCTCGAGACGCTGGGTGAGCACGTTGCGGGCGATGCCGAGACGGGCGTGGAAGTCGTCGAAGCGCGTCACGCCGAACAGAGCGTCGCGCACGATCAGCAGCGTCCACCACTCTCCGACCACCTCGAGGCACTGGGCCAGCGAGCAGTTCATGTCCTCGAAGCTCGTCCTGCGCATATCCGTCAGCATAGTCGGTTGCTTCATAGAACTCACTCGCTTATGGTGCGTTGCATGAAACAACTCACTAAGCGGACACTCGCCGAGGAGTTCACGCTCACCGAGACCGGCACCGCTGGGTGGCAGGCGCGCGTCGACCGGTCCTGGCGCGGCTGGACCGGCCCGCACGGCGGCGTGATCGCGGCACTGCTCATCGAGGTGGCTCGCGCGGCCGCCGCGGAACCGCTGCCGGTGCGGGCCGTGGACCTCCGGTTCCTGGGGCGCCCCACAGACGAAGTGCTCACCTTCCACGCGACCGCACGCGCCGTCGGCCGCAGCACCGTCGTGGTGGAGGTGGGCGCCGACCAGGACGGCAGCCCGATCGCCGGGGCGTCCGTCACGCTCGGTCGCGCCATGGCGTCGGGCGTCGCGGATTACGCAGGCGCGCCCGCGCCGCGAGTGCCCGATCCCGATTCCTGTGCGCACTTCGCCCTCCCGCCCGAAATCGTTCCGGTGGGCGTGCATTTCGACATCCGTCCGGCAGCCGGGCCGCTGCCGCTGACCGGTGCGGACGAACCGATGATGTGCGCGTGGATCGAACTCGTCCCCGAGTTGCCCACCGATGCCGCGGCCCTCGCGATCCTCGCCGATGCCCTGCCGCCCGCCGTCTTTCCCACACTGCGCGCGCCCGTCGCGATTCCCACCGTGGCGTTGTCGATGCACCTGCACGACGTGCCGACCGAGGGCTCGCCGGTGCTGGTGCGCACGGTGAACGCCTCGACCGGCGGCGGCTGGTCGGTGGACGACACCTCGATCTGGGATCGAAGCGGCCTGCTGCTCGCCTCGGCCCGCCAGACCCGCCGCGTGCTCGGCTGAACGGAGACGATCGTGCATTCTTCATCCACGCCGCCCAACCGGGCCACCGACTACCGGGTCGTGCTCGCCGTCGTCTCCCTCGGCGTCCTGTTGTCGAGCCTGGACCTGTTCATCGTCAACGTCGCCCTGCCGGACATGGCCGCCGACCTCGGCGGAGCGCAGATCTCGGGACTGTCCTGGGTACTCAACGCCTACGCGATCGTGTTCGCCGCGCTGCTGGTCCCGGCGGGACGACTGGGCGACCGTCGCAGCATCCGGACCACCTTCCTGCTCGGGCTGGTGGTCTTCGTCGTCGGATCGGCACTGTGCGCCACCGCCTGGGACGTCGGGTCGCTGGTGCTGTTCCGCGTGCTCCAGGCCGTCGGCGGCGCGCTGCTGACGCCCGCCTCGCTCGGCTTGGTGCTCGCGGCCAGCCCCCCATCGCGCCGCGCCGCCGCCGTGCGGCTGTGGGTCGCCTTCGGCGGGCTCGGCGCGGCGCTCGGCCCGGTCCTCGGCGGCCTTCTCGTCGAATTCGGCTGGCGCTGGGTATTTCTGGTGAATGTGCCGATCGGTCTGGCCGCCGTGGTGGTCGGACTGCGGACGCTGCCCGATCCCGAGGGCGACGGCGGGCGGCTGCCCGACCTGCTTGGTGCGGCGTTGCTGGTCGGGGCCATCGCGAGCCTGGTGCTCGGCCTGGTCAAGGGCGAGGGCTGGGGCTGGTCGTCGGCGCGGGTGCTGGTCGCGTTCGCGCTGGCGGCGATCCTGACGGTGGCGTTGGTCGTCTCCTCGGCCCGGCACCACAGCCCGGTGGTGGATCCGGCGCTGCTGCGCGCGCCCAGCTTCGCCTGGATGACCGGCAACGCGGTGTTGTTCAACGTGGCCTTCGGCGCGATGCTGCTGTCGGTGGTGCTGTGGGCGCAGAACGTCTGGGATTGGTCGGCGTTGCGCACCGGACTGGCCATCGCGCCGGGCCCGCTGATGGTGCCGGTGGTCGCCGCCCTGGCGGGACGGCTGATCGGCCGGATCGGGGCCGGGCCGGTCATCGCCGCGGGCGGGATCGTGTTCGGCGCGGGCATGCTGTGGTGGGCGCGGGCGGTCACCCTGACGCCCGACTATGTCGGTGGCTTGCTCGGCGGCATGGTGGTCAGCGGCATCGGCGTCGGCCTCACCCTGCCGACCGCCTTCGCCGCGGGCACCGGCGGACTGCCGCCGCAGCGGTTCGCCACCGGATCGGCCGTGCTGAGCATGGCGCGCCAGCTCGGTCTCGCCGTCGGCGTCGCGGGCCTGGTCGCGGTGCTCGGCTCACCTACAAGCCCGGAGGCGACACTCGACGCGTTCCGGCACGGGTGGTACGCGACGGCCGTGGTCGCGGTCCTCGCGGGCTTGGTCGGCGTGACCGCGCGTATTACGAAACCCACTGTCGCACAACCAGAATCGGCTATCGAGTCGGCCGTCGCCTGATCCGGGTCCAAGCCCATGGCCCGTGCGTGACACTCCGCTCGACAGCGCCGATTCGACAGCGCGGGTCGCGCCGCCATTGCTCGGCGATCCGCGGCCGCACTTTCCGGATCCATCGCGGCGCTGTCCGTAGTGGTTGTCATCGGCCGATTCGTGACCGCACACTTGGTCGATCCCTGGTCGACGTCCGAACAGCACCGGACGCCGACCAGGGTCCCACGCGACGGGCGGTTCAGCGGCTGGGCGCTGAAATCGCCGGACCACGAGCGGCAGGATCGGCACCAGTAGCCCGTTTCGGTCGGCACAGCATGGCAACGCTACGCGACTCGCACCGTGAGGCTCTCGCGCCCGGCCGCCAGCGCCACGTGGGCGACGGCCGCTTCCAGGCCCCGCGCAGGCAACGGCGCACCGTCGAACATGGTGATCTCGACGGCGTCCTCGGCGAGCTCCCAGACACCCGCGATGCGCCCACCCACCACGACGATCGGTGAGATCCAGCCCGCGGTGCGGCTCACCTTCGCACGGTGGGCGGCAGGCAGCAGCACGGTGTCACCGGTGCCCGGTCCCAGCACGTATTGGTCGAAGGCGCCGAGCAGGTGCACCGTCGCACTCGGCGCGGCGGCGGCCAGTGCGTCGACCTGGTCGGTCGGCAGGAAGGCGCGGCGGCCCTCCACGTCGATTTCGGTGATCAGGTCGCCCAACTCGGCGAACCAGCGGCGCACGGTGGTCTTGCGCAGGCTGTTGCGGCTGAGCCAGGCGTCGAAGGTCTCCGGCGTCGCCGGGCCGTAGGCGCCGAGATAGCCGAGGATCGCCACCCGCGCCGCGGCGTCGAGAGCGGGCAGGCCGGGCCAGTCGCGCACCAGGTGCGCGGGACTGGTGAACGTCACTTTGGTGCCTCGTCCCGGGCCGTGACACAGCACGCCCTGCCAGGCCAGCGGTTTGAGCAGCGCACCCCAACCGGATCGCAGTTCCTCCCCCAGCCGATGGAATTCCGGTGCGGACACCAGGGCTTCGACCAACTCCTCCCGGGTGAGCACCGCGGCGTCGAGTACCTGCGCGACCGCCTCGGTCAGTGCCGCAACCTCCGTGGGCGAAGCGCCGAAGTTCTTCTGCCAGGAGGGTTTCTCCCAGGTGCGCGCGGAACCGATGAGCGCGAGAACGGCGGCGGCCAGTTCCGAAGGCAGCGCGTGCAGCGTGCCGCGCATCGCCCAGGTCTTCATCAGCGCGCCCTCGTCGAGCGCGCGCACCAGCGCGCCGGATTCGGGCTTCGTGCTGCGCAGTGCGACCGCCAGTTCGGCCGCTGAGGTGACCTGAGCCTGCACACCGCACAGACGCCCGGCCACCGCTACCGCACCTTCGTCGGTCCGGGACAAGACATAGTGCCGGTCCAGCCGCCAGGCGAAAACCTGATCCCAGGTGGCCCGCATTCGCGCTCCTTCTCCTGCTCAGTTCAGCATCGTGCCCGCGCAGGCGACCAGCGCGGCGGCCAGCGCCGACCCGGCGACCGTCATCGCGATCACGCCGAGCAACGCGGTGCGGGTGGTGGCGCGCCGAATCGCGCCGACCGGGTCGGCCAGCCGTTCGGCGCGGGCCAGTACCGCCGTGCCCGCCGCGGCCAGCGCACCCGGCGGCGCGGGCTCGACGATGCCGACGATCGCCAGCAGCCCGCCGAGCAGCGGCAGCGAACCGTGCTCGTCGGCGGCCTTGTCGTCGGCGCACATCTCCAGCAGGCGGGCGATCTCGGCCGCGCCACCGGTGAACAACCGCAGGCCGGGCAGTGTGGTGGCCACCGCGCGCAGCACCGCGGTCAACGCCGCGTGCCTGCCGGACAGGTGCGCGCGTTCGTGCGCGAGTACCGCGGCGAGTTGATCCTCGTCCAGCGCCGCCAGCGCGGCGGTGGTGACCACGATGGTGTCGGGTCGTCCCGGCACGCAATACACCTGCCGCTCCGGTGAGTCGAGCACGACCGCCCCGATTCCCGGCACCGGCCTGCCGACCAGACGGACCGCCCGCGCGTGGACGCTGGTGCGCCTGCGCATGTCCAGCACGACTCCCACGGCGCGCGCCACCAGCGCGACGGTTCCGGTGGACACCAGCGCCGCCACCGCGAACGTGGCCGCACGGCCGGCCGCGGCGCCGTGCGCATCCACCGGAGCCCACAGGAACGAGGCGCACGCGTGCAACGCGTCCTTCGGATGTCCCCAGTAGGTGGCGAACTCGACGGTCAGCACCGCCGCCGCGACCCCCCATGCGCTCAGCGCACCGATGATCGCGACAACCCAGGCGATCACACCCAGCCGCGGCGCGATCCCGCGATAGGTCAGTCTGCGCAGCACGGGCGGACCGAAGGCCGCCACGACGCCGCCGTACAACGTCAGAGCCAGGGCCAGGCTCACGGCACTTCTGGTGACTTACGCGCCGCGAGTCTGCGTAGCGCGGCACGCAGCCCCGCCGACTCCTCGGCGCTGATCCGATCGACGAAATGGCTGAGCACCAGATCCGAGCGTCCGCCGGAACCCAGTGCCTCCAGCATGAGCCGGGCGCTGTGTTCTTCCCTGGTGAGCGTCGGCCAGTATCGATAGGCCTTGCCCGCGCGTTCGCGCGCCAGCCACCCCTTGCGATGCAGGTTGTCCATGGTCGACATCACCGTCGTATACGCGATGTCGCGCTGAGCCGACAGTTCGTCGAAGATCTCACGCACCGTTGTGTCCTCTGCGTCCTGATCCCAGATGCGGTCCATGATCACCGCCTCCAGATCCCCGAATCCACGCACCGTACCGACTCCCTCATCCGAGCTGTGCCCCGTCGTGGGAACAGGTTACCGGTTTGGGTGGGTTACTACGGAGGCAACCAGTAGATCCGTCCGCTCCGACCGCACCCTGTCGGGGCCATATGCGAACATATGTTCGTGTCCGACGCGCCCGTCTCCCGATCCGGCAGGCCCCGGATTCTCGCGCGGCCGGAGGCATCGATCCTGCATGCCGACCTCGACTCCTTCTATGCCTCGGTCGAGCAGCGGGACGACCCGTGGCTGCGCGGCAAACCGGTGATCGTCGGCGGCGGCGTCGTCCTGGCTGCCAGCTACGAAGCGAAGGCGTTCGGAGTGCGCACCCCGATGAACGGCGGACAGGCGCGCCGGTTGTGCCCGCACGCGATCGTGGTGCCGCCGCGCATGTCCGCCTACGCCGAGGCGAGCAGAGCCGTCTTCGAGATCTTCCGCGACACCACACCCGTGGTCGAGGGCGTCTCGATCGACGAGGCCTTTCTCGACGTCGGCGGACTGCGCCGGATCGCGGGCGAGCCCGTCGCCATCGCGACGCGGCTGCGTGCGGAAGTCCGCGACCGGGTCGGCCTGCCCATCTCGGTGGGCATCGCTCGCACCAAGTTCCTCGCCAAGGTGGCCAGCGCCGTCGCCAAACCCGACGGATTACGGCTGGTGCCGCCGGACGGCGAACTGGACTTCCTGCATCCGCTGCCGGTCGAAAGGCTCTGGGGTGTAGGCGATGTCACCGCGCGCACGTTGCACGAGCACGGCATCACGCGGGTGGGCCAACTGGCCGAACTCGGCGAGCGCCCGCTGCGGGCGATCCTCGGTCCCGCCGCGGCACGCCACCTCTACGCCTTGTCCTGGGCGCGTGACCCGCGCCGGGTCGAGACCGGCCGGCGGCGGCGCTCGATCGGCGCCCAGCGTGCCCTCGGCCGCAAGCACCGGCTGCCGGACGAGATCGAGGCCTACCTGCACGGGCTCACCGATCGGCTCGGCCGTCGCCTACGCGCCGCCGACCGGGTGTGCCGAACCGTGGTGCTACGCCTGCGTTTCGACGATTTCACCCGGGCCACCCGCTCGCATACTCTCGCCGGGGCCACCGACCACACCGAGACGATCCTGAGCGCGGCCCGCACCCTGCTCGCCGGGGCGATGCCGGTCATCCAGGAACGCGGCCTCACCCTGATCGGTCTCGCGCTGACCAACCTCGACGACGCCGACTCCGTCCAGCTCGCCCTGCCCTTCGAAGCCCGTGCCACCAACAGCCTCGACGCCACCCTCGACGACTTGCGCAAGCGCTTCGGCTCCGCCGCCGTCACCCGCGCCGCCCTCCTCAACCGCGGCGAGGGCCTCTCGGTTCCTCTTCTCCCCGACTAGCCGCGCCTCAGTACGAGCGTTTCGGCCGCTTGTCCATCAACCGCAGGATCAGCGGCGTGAAGATCAGCTGCATGGCCAGCTCCATCTTCCCGCCGGGCACCACGATGCAATTCGTCCGCGACATGAACGAGTCGTGCAGCATCGACAGCAGATAGGGGAAGTCGATCACCTTCGGGTCGGCGAACCGGATCACCACGAAACTCTCGTCCGCCGTCGGAATGGTGCGCGCGATGAACGGATTGGACGTGTCCACGGTCGGCACCCGCTGGAAGTTGACGTAGGTGCGGGAGAACTGCGGGCAGATGTAGGTGACGTAGTCCGGCATCCGCCGCAGGATCGTATCGATCACGGCCTCGCTGGAGTACCCGCGCTCGGTCTTGTCCCGGATCACCTTCTGAATCCACTCCAGATTGATGATCGGCACGACGCCGACCAGCAGATCGGTGTATCGCGCCACATCCACGGTGGAGGTGACCGCCGCGCCGTGCAGGCCCTCGTAGAACAGCAGGTCGCTGCCCGGCGTCAGCTCCTCCCACGGCGTGAAGGTGCCCGGCGGCTGGCCGTAGGGCTTCGCCTCGGCCTCGTCGTGCAGGTACCGGCGCACCGTTCCGACCCCGGTCTCGCCGTAGTCGCGAAACAGCGTCTCCAGTTCCTTCAGCAGGTTGGCCTCCTCCCCGAAATGCGAGAACCGCAGATTGCGGCTCTGCTCCGCCTCGGCCATGGCCAGTTTCATCTCGTTGCGGTCGTAACGGTGGAACGCGTCGCCCTCGACGATGGCCGCGTTGATCTCTTCGCGGCGGAAGATCTCCTGGAAGGTCCGCGTCACGCTGGAGGTCCCCGCCCCGGAGGACCCGGTGATGGCGACGACCGGGTGCTTGACCGACATGGTTCTCCTCTTCAGCGCTGGGCCGGACGAAACAGCGACCGCCTGCCGAACAGCGAGCTGTCGAAGCTGGGGCCCTCGTCCGGTTCGCGGTGATACCGCTCGATGCGCTCGACTTCGTTGCGGGAGCCGAAGATCAGCGGCACCCGCTGATGGACGTCGCCGGGCGTCACTTCCAGCACTCGCTCGCTGCCGGTGGTCGCGGAGCCCCCGGCCTGTTCGACGATGAACGCGATCGGATTGGCGCCGTAGAGCAATGCCACCCTTCCCGGACGCGTGGGCGGGCGGGTGTCGCGGGGGTACAGGTACACCCCGCCTCGGGTCAGGATGTGAAAGGTGTCGGCGACCAGCGAGGCCACCCAGCGCATATTGAAATCCCGCTCGCGGGGGCCGTCGACGCCGTCGAGGCACTCGTGCACGTAACGGCGCACCGGTCGTTCCCAGAACCGCTCATTCGCCGCGTTGATCGCGAATCCAGAGGTGTCCTCGGGGATGCGCATCCGCGGGTGGGTCAGCACGAACGCGCCGATCTCCCGGTCCAGGGTGAACCCGTCGACCCCGCTGCCGGTCGTCAGCACCAGCATGGTCGCGGGCCCGTACAGGGTGAACCCCGCGCACACCTGCTCGACGCCGGCCTGCAGGAAGTCGGCCGCCGCGGGGCCCGGGCCCTGCGCGGGCGCACGCAAGACGCTGAAGATGGTGCCCACCGGCAGATTTACGTCGATGTTCGACGAACCGTCCAGCGGATCGAAGGCCAGCAGGTACTTCCCGCGCCGATGGGTGGCGGGCACCGGATGGATCTCGCTGATCTGTTCGGACAGCAACGCCGAAAGGTGCCCGGTCCATTGAGTTTCGGCGACGATGATGTCGTTTGTGATCGCGTCCAGTTTGCGATGCACCGTCGGCGGCAGATTGTCCGGCTCGGACGCACCGATCGAGCCGACGATCGCGCCCCTGGTGACCTGATTGGCGACGATCTTCGTCGCGGTCGCGATCACGTTCACCAGGGCGGAGAACTCACCGGACGATCCGGGATGCCGATGCTCCTGTTCGATGGTGAAGCGGGTGAGGGTCTTCAGTCCTTCTGGCATAACGCCTCGATCTCGTCACCGGGGTCACACGGTCGGCTCGCCGGCGGGCTCGGGGTCGGTGAACACGCTGCTGCCGTAGACATCCCGGTCGGTCAGCGTGATCAAATCGGTCTTGGTCAGCGGTCTGCGCAGTTCCACGAGACGCTTGGCCTGCCGCAACCGGCAACGGTCGAGCGCGTTGCGGACGCTGCGCGCGTTGGAGAAGCGCGGGCGGGCCATCCGGTGTTCCAGGTACTCCCCGAAAGCGGTCCGCGCCGCGTCGTCGAAGTGGAAGTTCTCCGCCGCCACCATGAGCTCGGCGATTCCCAGCAGCTCCGCGTGAGTGTAGTCGGCGAACTCCAGGTGGTGGGCCACCCGTGAGGACAGGCCCGGATTGGCGGAGAAGAAGCGGTCCATCCGGTCGGGGTAGCCCGCGAAGATCACCACCAGGCTGGCGCGTTCGTTCTCCATCTCCTGCAACAGGATCTCGATCACCTCCTGCCCGTAGTCGCGTTCGTTCTCCGGCCGGAACAGGTAGTAGGCCTCGTCGATGAACAGCACCCCGCCCGCCGCCTTGGCCAGCGCCTCTTTGGTTTTCGGTGCGGTGTGCCCGATGAACTGACCCACGAGATCGTCGCGGGTGACCGTGTGCACCTTGGGTTTGCGGATGTAGCCCAGGGCGTGCAGCATCTGCGCCATCCGCAATGCCACCGTGGTCTTGCCCGTGCCGGGACCGCCGGTGAAGCTCATGTGCATGGTCGGCCGCGAGGAGGTCAGTCCGAAACGTTGCCGGGCACGGTCGATCAACAGCAGCGCCGCGATCTCGCGGACCCGCCGCTTCACCGGAGCCAGCCCGATCAACTCCGCGTCCAGCCTGCGCAACGTTTCCTCGACGTCGTGACCCGCGATGTCGCTCGACAAGTCCAGCACCGCGTCCTCGGCCAGGATTTCCGGCTCTTCCGGATCGGGCGACGCCGTCCGCACCGCGCCGGGGACATCAGCCCCCGGCCGGTGCAGACGGAATCCGGAGCCGTTGCGCTCAGCCGCCATACCGCTCTCCCGGCCGGACGGTCGTGGCATACGAATGCAGGCCGTATGTCTGCATCCGGTCGGGACCCTCGGTGCGGGTGAGCACGAAACCCGGCTCGTCGGGCGGTCGTTGCACCAGGAAACTCAGCGCCGTCGTCTGCCTGGTGTAGCGGGCGTCGTAGGCGAGCACCCGCACGTAGTGCCGGGGGAAAGTCGCCCGGCACGCGTTGATCTCGGCCAGCACACCGTCGGGCTCGTCCAAGTCGAACAGCGGCAGCCCCCACATCTCCCAATAGGCATTACGCGGGTGCGGATCGTCGGTGTACTCGATGGACACCGGCCAGCTGTTGAGCAATGCGTAGCGCACTTGGGCGGCGATCTGCTCGTCGGTCAGCGGCGGCAGGTAGCAGAATGTTCCGTGCCTCAGATACATCGGCTCGTCCTTCCTGGATGGTCAGCGGCTGGCCGTCGGCACGGCGTCCGGCGCGTCGGTGGAGGTGTAGTCGAAGGTGACATCGCCCCAGGTCGCCAGCGCGACATCGAGCGGACGGCAGATCTCGGCCGCCTTCCTGAGCACATCGGGGCCTTCCTTCAACAGGTCGCGGCCTTCGTTGCGGGCCTGCACGACCGCCTCCAGCGCGACCCGGTTCGCCTCCGCGCCCGCGGCGATGCCGAGCGGATGCCCGATCGTGCCGCCGCCGAACTGCAGCACCACGTCGTCACCGAACAGGTCGAGCAACTGATGCATCTGCCCGGCATGGATGCCGCCGGAAGCCACCGGCATCACACCGGGCAGGCTCGCCCAGTACTGGTCGAAGAAGATCCCGTTGGCCGGCTCGGTCCGGATGTGGTTCTCCCGCAACGTGTCGTAGAACCCCTTGGTCGTCGCCGGGTCGCCCTCCAGTTTCCCGACCACGGTGCCCGCGTGCAGATGGTCGACGCCGATCAGCCTGCACCACTTGGCCAGCACCCGGAAGCTGACGCCGTGCGTCTTCTGCCGCGTGTAGGTGGAATGCCCCGCGCGATGCAGATGCAGCAGCACCCCGTTGCGGCGCGCCCAATGCGACATCGACTGCATCGCGGTGAAGCCGACGGTGAGGTCCATCATGATGACGACGCTGCCGAGTTCCTTGGCGAACTCCGCGCGCTCGTACATCTGCTCCATCGACGCCGCGGTCACATTCAGGTAATGGCCTTTGATTTCGCCGGTCTCCGCCATCGCACGGTTGACGCCCTCCATCGCGAACAGGTACCGGTCGCGCCAGCGCATGAACGGCTGCGAGTTGATGTTCTCGTCGTCCTTGGTGAAATCCAGGCCGCCTTTGCATGCCTCGTAGATGACGCGTCCATAATTGCGGGCGGATAGCCCGAGTTTCGGTTTCACCGTCGCGCCGAGCAGCGGCCTGCCGTATTTGTTGAGATATTCGCGTTCCATCACCGTGCCGTGCGGCGGCCCTTGGAACGTCTTCACGTACGCCACCGGAATGCGCATGTCCTCCAGCCGCAGCGCCAGCAGCGGCTTGAACCCGAACACGTTGCCGATGATCGAGGAGGTCAGGTTGGTGATCGATCCCTCCTCGAACAAGTCGAGATCGTAAGCGATATAGGCGAAGTACTCCCCCGGCCGCCCGGGGACCTCGTCGATGCGGTAACACTTCGCCTGGTAGCGCGAGTGGGCGGTGAGCCGGTCGGTCCACACCACCGTCCAGGTCGCCGTGGAGGATTCACCCGCCACCGCGGCCGCCGCCTCGATCGGATCGACACCGCGCTGCGGAGTCACCCGGAACACGGCGAGCACGTCGGTATCCGACGGCTGGTAGTCGGGCGCGTAATACCCCATCGACGCATAGGATTGGACACCCGGATCCCAGCGGTCGCGTTCGGTTTCTTCGGCCATCGTTCCTCCTGCTGTGCCACTGCGGGACACCCGCACCCGGGCGAACGGGCGTGCCTTGGGATTTCCAGGATGACGGGCCGGATACCGACAAACAATTTGATTGTTTCTCGCGACACTCAACATATTCGTTGAGTTTGTTACCGTTCTCGGGTGGGTATGGTGAGCGCGGCTCGGATGGAAACCTTCCTGGCCGTCGCCCGCCACGGCAGCATCCGCCGCGCCGCGGCGCAGTTGCACATCACCGAGGCCGCCGTCTCCGCGGCCGTCGCGCACATCGAGAAACTGCTGGGGGCAAAGCTCATCGCGAAGTCCGGGCGCGGCATCGCGCTCACGGAGGCCGGGCGCGTCTACGCCGAGTACTGCCGCGGCATCCTCGGGTTGATGAAGGAGGCGCAGGCGGCCGTGCGCCGCGCCGAGACCGGGCGGCTGCGGATCGGCGTGGTCGCCACCGCGGGCGAGTACGTCCTGCTGCGGCCGCTCGCCTCGTTCCGCCGCCGGTTCCCCGACATCGAACTGAGCCTGTCGGTGCATCCGCGCGACGCGCTGTTCCTCGAATTGCAACACCATGAAACGGATCTCGTCATCGCAGGCCGCCCGCCACGCGACACCGGGCTGGTGGTGCGCGCCCGGCGGCCCAGCCGTCTGGTCGTGGTCGGCCTACCGGAACTCGACCCGCTGCACACCACCTGGCTGCTGCGCGGGCGCGGCTCCGGCACCCGCGAGGCCACCCTCGCCTTGCTCGACCAACTCCGGATCGAACCGCCCGTGCTCACTCTCGGCTCCCACGGCGCCGTCCTCGCCGCCGCGCGAGAAGGACTCGGCGTGACGTTGATCCACAGCGACGCCATCTCCCAGGACCTGGAGAACGGCGCGCTGCGCGTGCTCCCGGTCGAGGGCACCCCGCTGGATCGTCCCTGGCATGCCATCACCACCCGCACACCGACGCCGACCACCCGCCTGTTCCTCGCCCATCTGCTCGACCCCGCGGAGGTCGGTTCCGACGCCTTCCACCCGCATTGAGGCCCGCGACCTGCGCGAACCGGCACCACAGCCGCCACGGAAACCGACTGGACGGATATGACAGACTGACTCGCATGACCCGAGGGGATGTTCCGTCCAACGTCTCGGACACCGCGCGCTGGGTCGCGGCCTACCGGGCACGCGAGACGATCCGCCCGGACGCGCTGTTCCGCGATCCGCTCGCCGACCGGCTGGCCGGCGAACGCGGCCACGCCATCGCCGACAACGCGCCTGCGGTGATGCGCGACGGGTGGCCAATCGTCACGCGGACCAAACTGATCGATGACCTCATAGCCACCGCGATCGGCGAGGGCTGCGACCGCGTCCTCAACCTCGCCGCCGGTCTGGACGCTCGCCCCTACCGGCTCGATCTGCCCGACGAGTTGCTCTGGATCGAGGCCGACCTCCCCGAGATCGTCGCCGAGAAGGACAGCGCCCTCGCCGGCGAGACGCCGCACTGCGTGCTCATCCGCCGCGCGGTCGATCTCGCCGACCCGGACGCGCGGATGAAGTTCCTCGACGAGGCGCTCGGCGCGATCGGCCCGAGCGCCACCGGCGCGTCCAAGGCCCTGGTGCTCACCGAGGGGCTGCTGATGTACCTCGACCCGCCGACGGTCACCGATCTCGCGACCGCACTGGCCCGCCCTGAGATCGCCTGGTGGCTGCTGGACCTGAGTCTGGGCATGCGCAAGATGCGCTCCGGCGACACCTTCGCCAACGCGCCGATGCAGTTCGAACCCCCCAACGGCGTCCGCTTCTTCGAAGACCTCGGCTGGCAGCCGATCGAACTGGAAAGCCTGCTGCTGCACGCCCGCAAGTTCCACCGCGCACCTTGGTACCTACGTCCCTTCACCTATCTCCCCCAGCCCGACCCCCGCAAACCCATGCGCACCCCCTGGTCGGGCATCATCCGTTTCCGCCACACCTGAGCGACGCCGTCCTCGGCTACAGCTGGCCGTGCTGAGAGTCGAAGGTGAGCACGCGGCCGCCCAGTTGGATCTGGGCTCCGGGTGCGAGGACGATCGGCTGGCCGGGGACCGCTCGGACCCAGTCCTGGCGTCCGGGATGACGAATGTGGGTGCCGTTGGTGGAACCGCCGTCCACGACCGTGACATCCCAGTCGACGAGGCGGATCTCCGCATGCGCCCGCGACATTCCGCCCGAGCTGTCCTCCAGCCGCACCGGGCGCGCGCCACGCGCGACCGCGTCCGAATGCTCCGGTTCGCGGCCGAGAACGCAGTCGCTGTCCAGGACGAACGACGTGCCGTCGTCCAGTAGCAACACACCGAGCGGTGGGCGCACCCCTTCGCTGAGCACGCAGGTGAGCTGATCCATCCGGATCCCGCAGACCGCGCAGAACGACACCCGAGGATCGTTGTGATGATGCCGGGCGCATTGGAAACCCGGCACGATCACGCGATGTCCCAGCGCGTTCGAGCCGGTCGACCCGAGCGCGTCGGCGACGACGCCGGTCGAGGGAACCATCGTCTCGGCGAGATTCGCGTCGTTGGCGATCGCGTGATCCCGATCGGTGCGGTGCGCGGGCCGCGCTGGGCTCTGGTCCGGCGCCGGTGGTACGGGCTGCGCCGCCGGGGGCGTCACGCCTTCGCGTGGCGTGGCCCGCCGCGCCGGCGCTTGGAGATCGACTTCCGTCGCAGCATCGCCGGACTCCTCGCCCTTCCGCAGGCTCGGCGCCCGTCGTGGTTGCGCTTCGGACGCCTCGGAACCCGCCTGCCCGCCCGGCCGGTGTGGTTGCGGCATCGCCTGCGGTCCGGCGGTGCGAATCGGTTGCGGCATCTGATCCGGCATCGGCGGCCGATCCTCGAGGCGATGCGGTTCGGCCGCCGGTCGTGGCGCGACGTGCGGCGGCTCCGGCCGGGGCTCGGCGGGAGATGGCGGCGCGGATCCGGCGTGCGGTCGCCGCGGGGACTCGGCGTCACCGTGGCGGTCCGGCTCATCACCGATCGCGCCCGACCACAGCACCGCGCCGGACCCTGGCGCGGCGCCCGCATCCAGCGACAGAATCCCCCGCCCCGGTAGCGATTCCGCGGTCCAACCCGCCTCGTCCACGAACAACCCGGCGCCGCTGCCGGGTGCGGGCGTCACCATGCGGTCGACGGTGAATCCGGCGTCCCGGCCGCGCAGCACCTCCGTGTGGCCCGGACCGGCGAGCACCGCGGTGACCCCACCGTGCAGAAACACCGCGAGACCTTGGTCCACCGGCGTGATCACCCCGAATTCGACTTCCTCCTCCTCGCCGTTGGACAGGCCCATCAGCCAGGTCGTGGCCAGTCGCGCCACCGCGCGCCCGCTGCGGCGCCGGTCGCGCGCGACGGCTTCGCGAACGATGTCCAGCAGCGCCGTCATCGTGCGGGCAGCGACCGTGTCCGCCGTGAGGAGCCCGTCGCCCCGGTGCGCGACGACCACGACCGCGCCATTCGCGCTCGCCACCAGGTGGGTGCCGGGCAACACCTCGATCTGCGCGCTCACAGGAACCGGCCGCCTTGGAAGCGCCACCGATGGAAGACCACCCGCATCGGCCCGTTCACGATGAGCCAGAAGGCGATCCATGTGACGACGAACTGGATGAGGAAGGCAGCGAGCGGCGGACGCAGATGCTCGGACAGCACCACCGTGGTGTAGCGCACGAGCACCCAGATCAGCGCTCCCTCGTTGAGGATGGTGACCAGACCGAACAAGGTCGGCCAGTCCTTCTCCCAGCGGAACTGTTGGAGCAGGTGGTAGAGCAGTTCCCAGAGCACACCGACCAGAACGGTCGCCAGCAGCACCGACAACGTCACCCGGTACGCCTGACCGATGCTCGAGGACCCGGTCGGCAGGAACGGGGTGATGAGCAGCGCGACGACGAAGCCGATCACGCTCAGCGCGAGCAGACGGGTCTGGATTCGCCCGTTCAAGGTAGGAAGCATCGCTCAGATCTTCTCGTTCGTAACCCACAGCCACCATTGCCGCGTCGAGCGCAGCGGCCCCATCCTGCGGCAGAACCCGACCGCGGCCAGGTCGTCGGCGATCTCCTGCGCGGCGATCTGCAAGCCGAGGAAGGTGTCCACCCCGGCGAACGGCCCGCCGAGCGTCGCGCTGCCGGAGGCGTATATCCGTCCTGTGCCGCTGCGGGTGCCGATCAGCTCGAAAGTCGTGTCCACGTCCAGCCGACCGAGCGGATTACGGCCCGCGCCGGTGTGGTCGAGCAGGTCTGCCAACAGCCGGTGCTCCCGGACGTCGGCTTCCAACCCCGTGCAGTCGATGATGTAGTCGACGGTCGTGTCGAACGGTTGCGTCGGCGGCGGAAAAGGCAAGGGCGCGCTGGAATCCGGAAGAATCGTGGCGACCACGCCTTGCCGTCCAGCGGCAGGACGCGGAGCGCGCATCGTGCCGGCCATCACCTGGTACCACCCCTCCCGGCGGCCACGGCGCAACTGTTCCTGCCAGTTGTCGCGGATGGGGGTGTTGGTGCCGGAGATCTCCTTGTACGCGCGCGCCCGTTCCTCGCCTTGCAGTCGTCGCACCTTCTGCTTGAGCTGACCGCCCCACACCGACTTCGGATAGTTGAAACCCTGGTAGGCCCATCCGTCGCCGCCCTTGCGCCTGCTGAAGATGTTCTTGCCGTGCGAGCCCGCGATATACGTGCGGAACAGGTGCAGGATCCGGGTGTCGAGCCGGTATTTGTCCCGGTCGTCGATGAGCCGTTGCAGGACGCGGCTGGCCACGATCCCGCTGCCACGGATCAGCACCGTGCCGGGCCGCCGCTGGAGCGCCTGGTAGACGTGCTCGTGCGGCTCGTAGGCATTGACCACACGGGTCGGATCACGATGGGTCTCGCGATACTCCTGCAGATCCGGCAGCAGCTTCAGCCCCGGATAGCCGACGGCGACATGGACATACGTGCTGCGGAAAGCGACCCGCTTGGTCGGTGCCGAACCCGCGGGCGGGGTGAGGATGGTGAAGTATCCGCCGCCGTTGCGCTTGCGGACCATGCGCACGTGCCCGCGGTGCAGCGAGCGGGCATAGCCGATGCGGTGGAATTCCCGCTCCATGGAGGCGAACGCCTGGCCCGCACGCGGGGTGTAGTAGTTGGCGAAGATCGGCTCGACGAAGACGTTCCACAGCGGCTTGATCGACTTGTCCGCGATCGCCTCCCGCACCGCGTAGGACGGAAAGCCCCAGATGTTGTCCGGCGTGGAGGCCGAGTCGCTGCGCAGGCGTTCGCCACGGGGGATCTGCGACACCCTGGTGAGGTACTCGTAGGAGGTCCACGGGTGCTCCTGCGGACCGAGCACCGCCATCGCTTCGGCGGGCACGCCGAAGATCCGGAGCGTGTCGTAGGTGACGAACGATCCGATCCCGCTGCCGATGGTCACGAACGGTACGTCGAACACCGGAATCCCGGCGCTGCCGAGCATTTCATCGGTCCATACGTCGGTGTCGACGAGGGCCTGCGTGATATCTCCCCGCATTGGCCGGACTTTACCGGCAGATCCTTATCAACTGCTTGCCATCGGCTTTCGCCGGACGACCGCACTGGTGACGCGCCGCGCACGACGCGTGTGAACCATCTGCGCCGAACCTGCCACGCGGTATGCCCTCGCGGACGTACCATGCCGTTCGTGGCCGATTCCACTCGTTCCACCCCACTGCGGGTCCTCGTGTACAGCAACGACGCCGACACCAGGCGCCAGGTGATCCAGGCCTTGGGCAAGCGTCCGAGCGCAGAGCTACCGGAGTTCGAGTACCTGGAGGTCGCCACCGCTCCCGTGGTGATCGCGCAGCTGGACGCCGGCGGCATCGACTTGGCCGTGCTCGACGGCGAGGCCGCCCCCGTCGGCGGGCTCGGCATCGCGAAGCAGTTGAAGGACGAAGTCGATCCGTGCCCGCCGCTGCTGGTGCTCACCGGCAGGGCCGACGACGCATGGCTTGCCAGCTGGTCGCGCGCGGAGGCAGCGGTGGCGCATCCCATCGATCCGCTCCGGCTCACCGAGGCCGTCGTGGATCTGCTGCGCAGCCGCTCCGCGGCCTGAACCCGCCAGCGATTCATAGCGATCATGAATTAATTCACCCGGGCGCGCCGCCGCGCCCGGACCGCCGGTAAGCGACCCTCGACCGCGCCGCCCTCGGCGCCGTTGTTCGCCGCGCAGTTTGCCGCCTTTTTCCGACTGCGAACCCGCTCGGGACCACATTTGACGTCGCCGTACCCGACACCTCAACGTTTCCAACTGACCGTTCACCCAACGGTGCGGACCCCTCGCGCGGATTACCACCGTTTCGGTCATAAATGCTTGTACTGAATTCGATCAAACGACGTCGCCAAACGCGGTGCGGGCCGCCGGTTCAGTTGTAGGCTGTGCCCTACCTCACACGGAGACGGATCCGGTCATGACCGTCCCCGGGTGGAGCCGAGGGGCGAGTCTGGCCGAGGCGGACAACGACGTCAGCCCGCCTCGGACGCTGTTGTCAGCTGCCGCTCGCAAGGAGGGGAAGTGCAGTCGTGAACATCGAGGTGCCGACACTCGTACTCGGCGCGATCGCGGCGGCGTTCGCGCTGTTCTCCATCGTCCTGTCCGCCCTGGTCGGCCCGAAACGACGAAACCGGGCAAAGCTGGAACCCTACGAATGCGGTATCGAACCCACGCCGCATGCCGTGGCGGGCGGACCGGGAAACGTTACCGGGCAACGCTTTCCGGTGAAGTACTACCTCACCGCCATGTTGTTCATCATCTTCGACATCGAGATCGTGTTCCTCTACCCGTGGGCAGTCCACTTCGATGCGCTCGGTCTCTTCGGTCTGGCCGCGATGGCGTTGTTCATCGTCAACGTCTCGGTGGCCTACGCCTACGAATGGCGACGGGGTGGGCTCAGCTGGGACTGACCACCGCGCAGCCGAATTCGTAGCCGACGAGTGGAAGCGAGTCAGTAGAACATGGGTCTCGAGGAAAAACTGCCCAGCGGCTTCCTGCTGAGCACCGTCGAGGATTTCGCCGGATACCTGCGCAAGGGCTCCCTGTGGCCGGCCACCTTCGGGCTCGCCTGCTGCGCCATCGAGATGATGGCCACCGGCGGGGGCCGTTTCGACATCGCCCGCTTCGGCATGGAGGCCTTCCGCGCCTCGCCGCGGCAGGCCGATCTGATGATCGTCGCGGGCCGGGTGAGTCAGAAGATGGCTCCGGTGCTGCGCCAGGTCTACGACCAGATGACCGAACCCAAATGGGTGCTGGCGATGGGCGTCTGCGCCTCCTCCGGCGGGATGTTCAACAACTACGCCATCGTGCAGGGCGTCGATCACGTGGTGCCGGTGGACATCTATCTGCCCGGCTGCCCGCCCCGGCCGGAGATGCTGCTGAACGCGATCCTGGCATTGCACGCCAAGATTCAACAGATGCCGCTCGGCGTCAACCGCGAGGAAGCCATTCGCGCCGCCGAACAGGCCGCGCTCGCCTCGACGCCGACAATCCGGATGGAGGGTCTGCTGCGATGACCTTCGACACCCCCGACGACACCGAAACACCGCCCGCGCACGACGCGATCGATGCCGCCGCCACCGCGGGCCCCGAAGGCACACTGCCCGAGGAGGATTCCAGGCCGGCGGAGGCCGACGTGATCGGCGTGCGCCGCGGCATGTTCGGCGTCACCGGCACCGGCGACACTTCTGGCTACGGCCGCCTGGTCCGCCCCGTCACCCTGCCCGGCGGCACGCCCGCCCCCTACGGCGGGTACTTCGACGAGCTGGTCGCCGCGCTCCACGCCGCGCTCGCCGCCACGGGCGTCCGCTCGGACGCCGCGCTCGAGAAGGTGATCGTCTTCCGTGGCGAACTCACTCTGCACGTGCGCCGGGAGCATCTACCCACGGTGGCCCGCGCGTTGCGCGACGATCCCGCACTGCGATTCGAGCTCTGCCTCGGCGTCGACGGCGTGCACTACCCGGAGGACTCCGGCCGTGAACTGCACGCCGTCTACCACCTCATGTCGATCACGCATAACCGCCGTCTACGCGTGGAGGTCTCCGCACCGGACGCGGACCCGTACATCCCCTCGCTCTACGAGGTGTATCCGACCACCGATTGGCATGAGCGCGAGACCTACGACTTCTTCGGCATCCGGTTCGACGGGCACCCCTCGCTGACCCGGATCACCATGCCGGACGACTGGCGCGGTCACCCCCAGCGCAAGGACTACCCGCTCGGCGGGATCCCGGTCGAATACAAGGGCGCGCGCATCCCGCCGCCCGACGAGCGGAGGGCATACAGCTGATGAGCGACACCGACACCGAACCCGAGGTCACCGCGCCCGAGCCCGCCACGGTCACCGTCGCAGGCCAGGACTGGGACCAGGTGGCCGAGACGCTGTCCGGCGCGGGCGAAGAACGCATCGTCGTCAACATGGGTCCGCAGCATCCGTCCACCCATGGTGTGCTGCGCCTGATCCTCGAGATCGAAGGCGAGACGGTCACCGAGGCCCGCTGCGGAATCGGCTACCTGCACACCGGGATCGAGAAGAATCTCGAATTCCGCAACTGGACCCAGGGCGTCACGTTCGTCACCCGGATGGACTACCTGTCGCCGTTCTTCAACGAGACGGCGTACTGCCTTGGCGTGGAGAAACTGCTCGACATCACCGAGCAGATCCCCGAGCGCGCCACCATCGTCCGCGTGCTGCTGATGGAACTCAACCGCATCTCCTCGCACCTGGTCGCCCTGGCCACCGGCGGCATGGAGCTCGGGGCGTTGACGCCGATGCTGTTCGGCTTCCGCGAACGCGAGCTGATCCTCGACGTGTTCGAGACGATCACCGGCCTGCGGATGAATCACGCGTTCATCCGCCCCGGCGGCCTGGCTCAGGACCTCCCCGACAACGGCGTCACCAAGGTGCGCGAACTGCTCGCGCTGCTGCCCGAACGGCTGCGCGATATGGAGCGCCTGCTCACCGCCAACCCGATCTGGAAGGCCCGCACCCAGAACATCGGCTATCTCGACCTGCAGGGCTGCATGGCCCTCGGCATCACCGGCCCGGTGCTGCGCGCCACCGGCCTGCCGCACGACCTGCGCAAAGCCCAGCCTTACTGCGGCTACGAGAATTACGAATTCGACGTTCCCATCACCACCGGATGCGACTGCTACGGCCGCTACGTCATCCGGGTGGAAGAGATGAAGGAATCGTTGAAGATCGTCGAGCAGTGCCTGGACCGGTTGCGGCCCGGCCCGGTCATGATCGACGACAAGAAGATCGCCTGGCCCGCCGACCTGCAACTCGGCGCCGACGGACTCGGCAACTCTCCCGAGCACATCGGCAAGATCATGGGCAGGTCCATGGAGGGCCTGATCCACCATTTCAAGCTGGTCACCGAAGGCATCCGCGTTCCGGCCGGCCAGGTGTACGCGGCCGTCGAGTCACCGCGCGGCGAGCTCGGCGTGCACATGGTCAGCGACGGCGGCACCCGGCCCTACCGCGTGCACTACCGCGACCCCTCGTTCACCAATCTGCAAGCGGTCGCGGCGATGTGCGAGGGCGGCATGGTCGCCGACGTCATCGCCTCGGTCGCCAGCATCGACCCCGTCATGGGCGGAGTGGACCGATGAACCCGGCAACAGACGGCGATACCCCGAACGGTGGCTACGGGACCGGTGGCACACGGGTCCTGCTGAAGCTCAGCGCCCGGCCCGAGCCGTACCAGCCCTTCGTGCGCGAACGGCTCGAAACCGACGCCAAGGAGATCATCGCGCGCTATCCGCATCCGCGCTCGGCGCTACTGCCCCTGCTGCACCTGGTGCAGTCCGAGGAGGGTTGCGTCACCGGCACCGGAATCGAGTTCTGCGCCGAGCAATTGGGCTTGACCGGCGCCGAAGTCACCGCGGTCGCCACCTTCTACTCGATGTTCCGGCGCACACCGACCGGCGACTACCACGTCGGCGTCTGCACCAATACGCTCTGCGCGGTCATGGGCGGCGACGCCATCCTCGCCGCACTCGAGCGCCACCTCGGCATCGGGCACGGCGAGACCACCGCGGACGGATCGATCACGCTGGAGCACGTCGAGTGCAACGCGGCCTGCGACTTCGCGCCGGTCGTCATGGTCAACTGGGAGTTCTTCGACAACCAGACCCCCGAGTCCGCGCGGGCGCTGGTGGACGCGCTGCGAGCCGGACAGCAGGTCACCCCGACCAGGGGCGCGCCGCTGTGCACGTTCAAGCAGACCGCCCGCATCCTCGCCGGTTTCCCCGACGAGCGCCCCGGTGTGCTCGACGGCGCGGCCGGTGACGCGACACTCGCCGGCCTGCGGGTGGCCCGCGAACAGGGCATGCGCGCCCCCGCGCCGGAAGAGGACGCGGAGGGCAGGCGATGACGCTCACCCCGGTGCTGAGCACCTACTGGGACGATCCGCAGTCCTGGACGATGGACACCTACCTGCGCCACGACGGCTACCAGGCGCTGCGCACCGCCCTGCGGACGGACCCGGATCAGATCATCCAGACCGTCAAGGACGCGGGCCTGCGCGGGCGCGGCGGCGCGGGCTTCCCCACCGGCATGAAATGGAGTTTCATCCCGCAGGGGCCGGGTCCCGACGGCGTCACCAAACCGCACTACTTGGTGGTGAACGCCGACGAATCGGAACCAGGCACCTGCAAAGACATTCCGCTCATGCTGGCCGCCCCGCACGCGCTGATCGAAGGCGTCGTCATCGCCGCCTACGCCATCCGCGCGGCGCACGCGTTCATCTACGTGCGCGGCGAGGTGGTTCCGGTGCTGCGGCGGCTACAGGCCGCGGTGGCCCAGGCCTACCAGGCGGGCTTCCTCGGTCATGACATCCTCGGCTCCGGCTACGACCTCGAGCTGATCGTGCACGCGGGCGCGGGCGCCTACATCTGCGGTGAGGAGACCGCACTGCTGGACTCGCTGGAAGGGCGCCGCGGCCAGCCTCGGCTGCGCCCGCCGTTCCCCGCCGTCGCGGGTCTGTACGCCTGCCCGACCGTGGTGAACAACGTCGAGTCCATCGCCAGCGTGCCGCCCATCATCCGCAACGGCATCGCGTGGTTCCGCTCCATGGGCAGCGAGCGCTCGCCCGGCTTCACGCTCTATTCGCTGTCGGGTCACGTCACCCGGCCCGGGCAGTACGAGGCCCCGCTGGGCGTGACGCTGCGCGAACTACTCGGCTACGCCGGTGGCGTGCGCGCCGGGCATCGGGTGAAGTTCTGGACTCCGGGCGGCTCGTCCACGCCGCTGTTCACCGAGGAACACCTCGACGTGCCGCTCGACTACGAAGGCGTCGCGGGTGCGGGATCCATGCTCGGCACCAAAGCCTTGCAGATCTTCGACGACACCACCTGCGTGGTGCGCGCCGTGCTGCGCTGGACGGAGTTCTACGCCCACGAGTCCTGCGGCAAGTGCACCCCATGCCGGGAGGGCACCTACTGGCTGGTGCAGCTGCTGCACCGTATCGAGGCGGGCACCGGCGTCGCATCCGACCTGGACAAGCTGCTCGACATCAGCGACACCATCAACGGCAAGTCGTTCTGCGCCCTCGGCGACGGCGCGGCCAGCCCGATCATCTCCTCGCTGAAGTACTTCCGCGAGGAGTACGTCGAACACCTGCGGCTGGGCCGCTGCCCGTTCGACCCGGCGCGCAGCACGGCATGGGCCGAGTCAGGAGAAGAGGTCCGATGAAACCGGTATCGCGGAGCGATTCGATCAGGGGTGGCGGCCGGGCGGCGAACGGGCCTGCCGCCGTGCGTGACAACAACGGCGGGCCCACGCCCGCCGACCTGGTGACCGTGACCATCGACGACACCGCCGTCAGCGTGCCGCCCGGCACACTGCTGATCCGGGCCGCCGAGCTCATCGGCATCCAGATCCCCCGCTTCTGCGACCATCCACTGCTCGACCCGGTCGGCGCATGCCGTCAATGCCTGGTCGAAGTCGAAGGGCAGCGCAAGCCGGTCGCCTCCTGCACCATGGCCGTCGCCGACGGCATGGTGGTGCGCACCCAGCTCACCTCCCCCGCCGCCGACAAGGCGCAGGAGGGCGTGATGGAGCTGCTGCTGATCAACCATCCGCTGGACTGTCCGGTGTGCGACAAGGGCGGCGAGTGCCCGTTGCAGAACCAGGCGATGTCCACCGGCCGCGCCGAAAGCCGGTTCGACGGCCGCAAACGCACCTATCCCAAACCGATTCCGCTGTCCACGGCCGTGCTGCTGGACCGGGAACGCTGTGTACTCTGCGCCCGCTGCACCCGTTTCTCCCAGCAGATCGCGGGCGACCCGTTCATCGAACTGATGGATCGCGGCGCGCTGCAACAGGTCGGCACCGCGCAGGCCGAACCGCTGGATTCTTATTTCTCCGGCAACACCGTGCAGATCTGCCCCGTCGGCGCGCTCACCGGCACCGCCTACCGATTCCGCGCGCGCCCGTTCGACCTGGTGTCCAGCCCGAACGTCTGCGAGCACTGTGCCTCCGGCTGCGCCCAGCGCACCGACCACCGGCGCGGCAAGGTGTTGCGCAGGCTGGCCGGAGACGACCCGCAGGTCAACGAGGAGTGGAACTGCGACAAGGGCCGGTGGGCTTTCGCCTACGCCACCGGACCCGACCGGCTCACCACCCCCCTGGTGCGCGGCTGGGACGGCGAACTCGCCCCCGCCTCGTGGTCGCAAGCGCTGGCCGCGGCCGCGGAGGGGCTGGCCGCGTCCTTCGGCAACGCCGGCGTGCTGGTCGGCGGCCGGGTCACCGAGGAGGACGCCTACGCCTACGCGAAGTTCGCGCGAGTCGCCCTCGGCACCAACGATGTCGACTTCCGCTCCCGCGCGCATTCTGCCGAGGAGGCCGATTTCCTCGCCGCCCGCGTCGCGGGCCAGGACGGCGCGGTCACCTACGACAGCATGGAAGCCGCACCGGTCGTCCTGCTCGTCGGATTCGAACCCGAGGAAGAATCGCCGATCGTCTACCTGCGCCTGCGCAAGGCGGCCCGCAAGCGCGGCCTGCCGATCTACTCGCTCGCGCCGTACTCCTCGCGCGGGCTCGAGCGCATGTCCGGACGGCTGATGCGCGCCGTGCCGGGCGCCGAACCGCATCTGCTCGACGCCATCCGCACCGGCGAGATCACCACGCCCGGCGCGGATCCCGCCCAGCTGGCCGATCTGGCCCGGCTGCTGCGCGAACCCGGTGCGGTGATCATGGTCGGCGAGCGGATGGCGGGCGTCGCGGGCGCGCTGTCGGCCGCGGTGCGCCTCGCCGACGAAACCTCGGCCGCCCTCGCCTGGGTGCCGCGCCGGGCAGGCGAACGTGGCGCGGTCGAAGCGGGCGCCATGCCCGGCCTGCTTCCCGGCGGCAGGCCCGTCGCCGATCCCCGTGCCCGCCAACAGGTCCGCGCTGTCTGGAACGTGCCGGAGCTGCCCGTCGGCGCGGGCCGGGACACCACGGCGATCCTGGAGGCCGCCTCCGGCCTCGGCGCGCTGGTCATCGGCGGAGTCGATGTCGCCGACCTGCCCGATCCGGCCGCAGCGCTGGCCGCGATCGACGCGGCCAGGTTCGTGGTAAGTCTGGAACTGCGCCGCAGCCCGGTCACCGAACGCGCCGACGTGGTCTTCCCGGTAGCCGCGGCCATGGAGAAATCCGGCACCTTCCGCACCTGGGAGGGCAGGCCGCGCCCGTTCGCCGCCGCGCTCGGTGACGACATGGTGCGCCGCCAGACCGCGCCGCTGTCGGATCAGCGCGTGCTGCACGCCATCGCCGAAGAGATGTCGGTGCGCCTCGGCCTGCCCGACATCGAATCCGCCCGCGCCGAACTCGCCGAACTCGGCGCGTGGGACGGCGCACCCGTCACCGCCCCCACGCACGGGCCGAACCCGTTGCCGCGGCTCGAGCCGGGAACGGCGGTGCTCGCCAGTTGGCGCATGCTGCTGGACGAAGGCCGGATGCAGGACGGCGAACCGAATCTGGCCGGCATCGCCCGGCCCCCGGTGGTGCGCCTGTCGGCCGCCACCGCCGCCGAGATCGGCGTACAACCCGACGACCCGGTCACGGTCGCCACCAGCCGCGGCACGGTCACGCTCCCGCTGATGATCAGCGACCTGCCCGACCGGGTGGTCTGGCTGCCGCAGCACTCGCCCGGCTGCTCCATCGCCGAGCAACTCGCCGTGCAGCCCGGCGCGATCGTGCATCTGCGGCACGCCGACGAGAGGATGAAGGAGCACCGTCATGAGTGATCTCGCCGCGCTCGCCTTGACCTCCACGGTTACCCGCGCCGCCTCCGATCCCTACGCGCCCGCCGGCTTCGGGCACGACCCTTTGTGGCTGGTGATCGTCAAGGCGCTGGCCGTCTTCGTCTACCTGATGCTGATTCCGCTGATCGCCGTGCTCGCGGAACGAAAGATCGTGGCACGCATGCAAATGCGGATCGGCCCCAACCGGACCGGGCCGTTCGGCTCGTTGCAGAGCATCGCCGACGGCGTGAAGATGGCCCTCAAGGAGGACATCGTCCCGGCGATCGTGGACAAGCCGATCTACATCCTGGCGCCGGTCATCTCGGTGGTGCCCGCCTTCATGGCGTTCGCGGTGATCCCCTTCGGGCCCGAGGTGTCGTTCTTCGGTGTCATCACGCCGTTGCAGCTCACCGATCTGCCGGTGGCGGTGCTGTACATCCTCGCGATCACCTCCATCGGCGTCTACGGCATCGTGCTGGCCGGATGGTCGTCGGGCTCGACCTATCCGCTGCTGGGCGGGTTGCGCTCGACCGCGCAGGTCATCTCCTACGAGATCGCGATGGCGCTGTGCTTCGCGACGGTGTTCCTGCTCGCGGGCACGATGGCCACCTCCGGCATCGTGTCCGCGCAGGAAGGCACCTGGTATGTCTTCCTGCTGCTGCCGTCGTTCCTGATCTACTGCGTCTCGATGGTCGGCGAGACCAACCGGGCGCCGTTCGACCTGCCGGAGGCCGAGGGCGAGCTGGTCGGCGGCTTCCACACCGAGTACTCCTCGCTCAAGTTCGCCATGTTCATGCTGGCCGAGTACGTCAACATGGGAACGGTGTCCGCGCTGGCCACCACCTTGTTCCTGGGTGGCTGGCACGCCCCGTGGCCGCTGAACATGTGGGACGGCGCCAATTCCGGTTGGTGGCCGGTGCTGTGGTTCACCGCGAAGGTCTGGACGTTCCTGTTCGTGTTCATCTGGCTGCGCGGCACACTGCCCCGGCTGCGCTACGACCAGTTCATGAACCTCGGTTGGAAACTGCTGATCCCGACCTCGCTGGCTTGGGTCATGGTGGTGGCCACCGCACGGGTGTTGCAGGCCGAGGGCTATCGGGTGCAAACCCCCATCCTGGTGATCGGCGGCTTGGTGGTCACCGGTCTGCTGGTGCTGCAATTCCTGCGGGCGGGCCGGGCGCAGGCGGCGCCGCCACCGGTCGAGCAACCCGTGACCGCGGATTCCCCCGAGTCGACGGTCTTCCTCGGCTTCCCGGTTCCGCCGCTGCCCGCCGACGCGCACACACGCGACGCCACCCGCACCAAAGCCGGGCTGTTCGATCCACTGGGCGGGTTCGCGGTCACCGCGGGCACCATGTTCAAGAAGCCGAACACCGAGTTCTATCCCGAGCAGAAGACGCCGACCGCGCCGCGTTACCACGGCAGACACCAGCTCAACCGGCATCCCGACGGCTTGGAGAAGTGCATCGGCTGTGAGCTGTGCGCATGGGCCTGCCCCGCCGACGCGATCTACGTCGAGGGCGCCGACAACACCGAGACCGAACGGTTCTCGCCCGGTGAACGATACGGCCGGGTCTATCAGATCAACTACCTGCGCTGCATCGGCTGCGGCCTGTGCATCGAAGCCTGCCCCACCCGGGCGCTGACGATGACCAACGACTACGAGATGACCGATGACAACCGGGCCGACCTGATCTACGAGAAGGACCGATTGCTCGCCCCGTTGCAGCCCGGGATGACCCCACCGCCGCACGCCATGCACCCCGGCGCCGACGAGGCCGACTACTACCTCGGCCGGGTGCCCGGCGCGCCTGCCACCAGCGGTGCCACGGCGACCGACGCGCTCCGCAAACCCGCCGCCGCCGGCGCGGAAGGAGTGACACGATGACCGAACTGATCCTGGCCGCGGAGCCACTGACCCGCGCATCCACCGGCGAGACCGTCCAATTCTGGATCCTGGCCCCTATCGCCGTGCTCGGCGCGCTCGGCATGGTGTTCGCCCCCAAGGCCGTGCACTCCGCACTGTGCCTGGCCGCCACGATGATCGCGCTGGCCGCGTTCTACATCGCCCAGGACGCACTGTTCCTCGGCATCGTGCAGATCGTGGTCTACACCGGCGCGGTCATGATGCTTTTCCTGTTCGTGCTGATGCTCGTCGGCGTCGACTCCGCCGAATCGCTCAAAGAGACCATCCGCGGCCAGCGACTCGCCGCCGCCGCGGTAGGCATCGGCTTCGGGCTGCTGCTCAGCGGCGGCATCGCCCACGGCGTACGCGAATCCGGAACCACCTTCCCCGCCAACGGTTTCCCCGGCCGCAACGTGATCGCCGAATTGGCCGAACTGATCTTCCTGCGCTACGTGTGGGCCTTCGAACTCACCGGCGCCCTGCTGATCACCGCAACCATCGGCGCCATGGTGCTCGCGCACCGCGAGCACTTCGGCCCCCGCACCGATCAGCGTGAACTGTCGCGCCGCCGCTTCCGTGAGAAGGGCCACCGCGCCACACCACTGCCCACCCCCGGCGTCTACGCCAGGCACAACGCGGTGGACATCCCCGCGCGGCTGCCCGACGGGTCGTTCGAGGAACTGTCGGTCAGCACCATCCTGCGGCACCGCCGCACCAGGGCGCTCACCGAAGCGGCCGTCATCTCGGTCGGCACCACGCCCGCGGCGGACGCGGCCGACACACCCAGCGACGAGGAAGGCAACCGGTGAATCCCGAGAACTACCTGTTCCTGTCCGCCCTGCTGTTCACGATCGGCGCGGCCGGAGTGCTGCTGCGGCGCAACGCCATCGTCGTGTTCATGTGCATCGAGTTGATGCTCAACGCGGTGAACCTCGCGTTCGTCACCTTCGCCCGGATGCACGCCAACCTCGACGGACAGGTGTTCGCGTTCTTCACGATGGTGGTCGCCGCGGCCGAGGTGGTCGTCGGCCTGGCCATCATCATGACCATCTTCCGCACCCGCCGCTCGACCTCGGTCGACGACGCCAACCTGCTGAAGTTCTGACGTGGACACCGCAACGCTGTGGCTGCTGCCCGCCCTCCCCCTGGCGGGCGCGATCGTCCTGCTGCTGACCGGACGTTACGCCGACAAGTGGGGCCATCTGCTCGGCACCGCGCTGGCCCTGGCCTCGTTCGTGGTCGCCGCGCTCGCGTTCGCCGACATGCTCGGGCGCGACACCGCCGACCGCGCGGTGCGCGAGGATTTGTTCAGCTGGGTTCCGGTAGCCGGTCTCCAGGTCGACTTCTCGCTGCGACTCGATCAGCTGTCGATCTGTTTCGCGCTGCTGATCACCGGCGTCGGCTCGTTGATCCACATCTACTCGATCGGCTACATGAGCCACGATCCGGCTCGGCGGCGGTTCTTCGCCTACCTGAACCTCTTCCTCGCGGCCATGCTGCTGCTGGTCCTGGCGAACAACTACCTCGTGCTCTACCTCGGCTGGGAGGGCGTCGGCCTGGCCTCCTACCTGCTGATCGGGTTCTGGCACGAAAAGCCCTCGGCGGCAACGGCGGCCAAGAAGGCCTTCGTCGTCAACCGGGTCGGCGACATGGGCTTGGCGATCGCGATGATGGTCATGTTCGCGACGTTCGGGTCGATCGACTTCGACGTCGTGTTCGGCGCCGCGTCCGCCGCGGGCGAGGGCACACTCACCGCGATCGGCCTGTTGCTGCTGCTGGCCGCGTGCGGCAAGTCCGCGCAGGTGCCGCTGCAATCCTGGCTCGGTGACGCGATGGAAGGCCCCACCCCGGTGTCGGCGCTCATCCACGCGGCAACCATGGTCACCGCGGGCGTGTACCTGATCGCGCGCTCCAACGCGATCTTCGACCTCGCACCGAACGCGCGCCTCGGCGTGGTGCTGGTCGGCGCGGTCACCCTGCTGTTCGGCGCGATCATCGGCTGCGCGAAGGACGACATCAAGAAGGCGCTCGCCGCCTCCACCATGAGCCAGATCGGCTACATGGTGCTGGCCGCCGGACTCGGCCCCGCCGGATACGCCTTCGCCATCATGCATCTGCTCACCCACGGGTTCTTCAAGGCCGGGCTGTTCCTCGGCGCCGGTTCGGTGATGCACGCGATGAACGACGAAACCGACATGCGCCGCTACGGCGGACTGCGCACCCTGCTGCCGATCACCTACGTCACCTTCGGCCTCGGCTACCTCGCCATCATCGGTGTTCCGCCGTTCGCCGGATTCTTCTCCAAAGACCGGATCATCGAGGCGGCGTTCAACCAAGGCGGTCTCGGTGGAGTCGCCTTGGGACTGGTCACGCTGCTGGGCGCGGGACTGACCGCGTTCTACATGACGCGGGTCATGCTGATGACGTTCTTCGGCGAACGGCGCTGGAAACCGGACACCCACCCGCACGAAGCCCCCGCGGTGATGACCGGGCCGATGATCCTGCTCGCCCTCGGCTCGATCGGGGCGGGCGCGGTGTTCGTCTTCGGCTCCTCGCTGCAGAACTGGCTCGAACCGGTCGTGGGCGCCCACCACGGCACCGAAGCCGTTCCCGCGGCGCTGGTCACCATCCTGGCGCTGGGCGTGGTCGCCGTCGGAGTCTGGGTGGCCTACTCGCAATACGCGCAGCGCGACATCCCCGAGACCGCACCCGAAGCCGTCTCCGCGCTCACCGTCGCGGCGCGCCGCGACCTCTACGGCGACACGGTCAACGAAACGGCGTTCATGCGGCCGGGACAGTACCTCACCCGGGCGCTGGTCTTCCTAGACAATCGCGGCATCGACGGCGTCGTGAACGGCACCGCGGCGCTGATCGGCGGGTTGTCCGCACGAGCCCGGCGTGTGCAGTCCGGCTTCGTGCGCTCCTATGCCCTGTCCATGTTCACCGGCGCGGCCCTGGTGGCCGCAGCCCTGCTGGCGGTGAGGTTGTGGTGAGCGAGTTCCCCTGGTTGACGACGCTGTGGCTGGCGCCGGTAGTCGGTGCGGCGATCGTGCTCGTGCTGCCCGCCGCGCGACGCACGCTCGCGCGCGCGGTGGCACTGGCCATCTCGGTGCTCACGCTCGGTATCGGCATCGCGCTGGCGGTGCGCTTCGATCCCGGCGGCGCGCAATACCAGTTCGTCGAATCCCATCAGTGGATTCCGGCGTTCGGCGCCGGCTACACCCTCGGACTGGACGGCATCGCACTGGTGCTGGTGCTGCTGACCGCGGCACTGGTGCCCCTGCTGATCCTGGCGGGCTGGCACGACGAACGCGAAGTCGGCAGCGGCAAGCGGGTGGCCCACACCTACGTCGCGCTCATCATGCTCGTCGAGGCGATGGTGCTGGTCTCCTTCGTCGCCTTGGACATCCTGCTGTTCTACGTCTTCTTCGAGGCGATGCTCATCCCGATGTACTTCCTCATCGGCGGGTTCGGGCCGCGCACCGGCGACGCGCTGGTGCGCAGGCAGCGCTCGCGCGCGGCGGTGAAGTTCTTGCTGTACAACCTGTTCGGCGGGCTGATCATGCTGGCCGCGGTCATCGGGTTGTACGTACTCACCGCCCGCGAAGGTTTGGGCGAAGGGTCCTCGGGCACGTTCGATTTCCGCACCGTGGTCGCCGCCGCCAACGCCGGGCAGCTCGGCGCGGGTCCCGCGGTGCTCAATGCCCTGTTCCTCGGGTTCATGTTCGCTTTCGCGGTGAAGGCGCCCTTGTGGCCGCTGCACACCTGGCTGCCCGACGCCGCCGTCGCCGCCACGCCTTCCAGCGCGGTGCTGATGATGGCGGTGGTCGACAAAGTGGGCACCTTCGGCATGCTGCGCTACTGCCTGCCCCTGTTCCCCGACGCGTCGAGCACCTATGCGCCGCTGGTGATCACGCTCGCGGTGATCGGCATCGTCTACGGCGCGCTGCTGGCCATCGGGCAGACCGACGTGATGCGCCTGATCGCCTACACCTCGATCTCCCACTTCGGTTTCATCATCCTCGGCGTCTTCGCCATGACCAGCCAGGGGCAGACCGGCGCGACGCTGTACATGGTCAATCACGGCATCTCCACCGCCGCACTGTTCCTGGTGGCCGGGTTCCTGGTGTCCCGGCGCGGAACCCGGCTCATCGCCGAGTACGGCGGCGTGCAGAAGGTGGCCCCGGTGCTGGCGGGCACGTTCTTCATCGCCGGTCTCGCGACGCTCTCGCTACCCGGGCTCGCACCCTTCGTCAGCGAATTCCTGGTGCTGATCGGTACCTTCACCCGCTACCAGTTCGCCGCCGTGATCGCCGCGAGCGCGCTGGTGCTCGCTGCCCTCTACGTCCTGTGGCTCTACCAGCGGATGATGACCGGACCGGTGAAGAAAGGCAACGAGCGGATCTGGGATCTCGCCCCGCGCGAACTCGCCGTCGTGGTACCGCTGATCGCCGCGCTGCTGTTCCTCGGCATCTACCCGAAAGTCTTGACCGACTTCATCAATCCCGCGGTGAGCCAGACCCTCACCACCATCGGCCGGACCGACCCCGCACCGTCGACACCACCGGCGGAAGCGGGATCGACCCACCATCCCGGAGGTGTCCACAAATGACCGACCTCGCCTCCACCGCGACGCTCGCCGCGAGCGTTCCCGCGCCGAGCATCGAATACGGCGCCCTGTCCCCCATGCTCATCGTGTTCGGCGCCGCCGTACTCGGTGTACTGGCCGAAGCGTTCGTCGCCCGGCACTACCGCTATGCCACCCATCTGGTACTGAGCCTGGTCGGCTTGGTCGCCGCGCTGATCGCGGTGGTGCTGCTGGCGGGCACCGAATCCACCGCTGTCGCCGGTGCGGTCGCGATCGACGGCGTGACGCTGTTCCTGCAGGGCACGATCCTGGTGGTGTCGCTGCTCGGGATCCTGTTCATCGCCGAGCGCGGAGCCGAGCCGCGTCTGCGGGCGCGGTCGGGCCCCGGAACCTGGAGCCGAGCCGCCGCCACCCTCGAACGCGGTGTGGACGCGTTCACGCCCCAGGCCTCGGCGGTGCCCGGCAGCGCGACCGAAGCCGCGGCGCTGCGCGCGGGTGTCGCGACCACCGAGGTGTTCCCCCTGACGCTGTTGGCCGTCGGCGGATTGCTGCTGTTCCCGGCGTCCAATGACCTGCTGACCATGTTCGTCGCCCTCGAAGTGCTGTCGCTGCCGCTGTATCTGCTGTGCGGTCTGGCCCGGCGCAAGCGGTTGCTCTCCCAAGAGGCGGCGCTGAAGTACTTCCTGCTCGGCGCGTTCTCCTCGGCGTTCTTCCTCTACGGCGTCGCGCTGCTGTACGGCCAGGCGGCTACGGTGCGACTCGGCGGCATCGCCGACGCGATCGCCCAGCATCCGGACAACGCGACGCTGGCGGTCCTCGGGATCGCGATGCTCGCGGTCGGCCTGCTGTTCAAGATCGGCGCGGTGCCGTTCCAGTCCTGGGTGCCCGACGTCTACCAGGGCGCTCCCACCGCGATCACCGGGTTCATGGCCGCCGCCACCAAAATCGCGGCGGTCGGCGCGTTGGTGCGTGTGCTGCAGGTCGCGGTGCCCGGTCTGCGCGACGACTGGCGGCCCATCCTCGCGGCCGTCGCGATCGCCACCATGGCCGTCGGCGCGGTCATGGCGATCACGCAGACCGACGTCAAACGAATGCTTGCGTATTCCTCGGTGGCGCATGCCGGGTTCCTGCTCACCGGCCCGGTGGCGGCCAACGACCGCGGTGTCGCGGCCGTGCTGTTCTATCTGCTGGCTTACGGAATCGGCACACTCGGCGCGTTCGCGGTGGTCAGCTCGGTCCGCGAGCCGGACGGTGACGAGGCCACCGGCCTGCCACGGTGGGCGGGTCTGGGCCGCAGATCACCCTGGCTGGCAACGGTATTCGCGCTGTTCCTGCTTTCCTTCGCGGGGTTGCCGCTCACCAGCGGCTTCGTCAGCAAGTTCACCGTCTTCGAAGCCGCCGCTTCGGGCGGCGCGGCGCCACTGGTCGTCATCGGCGTGATCTGCAGCGCCGTCGCGGCGTTCTTCTACCTGCGGGTCATCGTGCTCATGTTCTTCACCGACCCGCCCGCCGACGCGCCGCTGCTGGTCAGCCCGCCGCTGACGACGACGATCGTGGCGGTCACCGCGGCGATCACGTTCGCGCTCGGTGTCTTTCCGCAGCCGTTGCTCGATCTCGCCGATCAGGCGGCGACGTTCGTTCGCTGACCGGCCCGCTCGCCCCGATGCCGCCGCACGACCGCGGCGGCATCGTCGTCTCACGGCTCGACGCACTCAGGCGCCGCGCCGGCCTTGCAGCGCTTTCGCGATCAGCGCCCGGGCTCGATCGCCGTACTCGGCTTGGTCGGCAAGGATCGCGAAGGTCTTCTCGTGCAGCGCGATCTCGGACGGGCGCGTGATGGTCAGCTCCGCCGAGACCGTCTCGGTCAGCACCTGTGAGCGGTCGTAGATGACGAAGTTCGTCGCGGGGGCGCGGTACTCGGCGCAGATCGGGATGATGCCCAACCGCACAGTCGGGTTGGCCATCACCGCGAGCAGGTGGGCGAGTTGCTCGGCCATGACGATCGCGTCGCCGACCGTGCGCCAGAGCGCGGCCTGGTTGACCACGAAGTGGAACCGGTGTTTCGCCCGGAAGAGCACCTGCTTACGGGTCATGCGCGCGGCCACCGCTTCTTCCAGGTCGTCGCGCCCACCGGTCACCGCGATGCAGGCGGTCAGGATCGCGCGCGCGTAGCCCTCGGTTTGCAGCAGCCCCGGCAACGTGTCCGGCGCGTACCAGCGGATCTGCGAGGTCTGCGATTCCAAATGGATCGATTGCCGTTGCCTGCGCGCGTGCCCGGAGGCGACGGTGCGCTGCCATTCCAGGTACATCGACTGCAGATTGCGCGCATTGGCGACCAGATCGTCCAGCACGGCGGTGTTACCGCACGCTTCACACCACGCGGCGAGGTCCGCTTCCGACGGCGTCTGCTTGCCGCCCTCGATCCGGGAGACCTTGCTCGAATGCCAGCCGCACCTCGCGGCCAGCTCCAGGCCGGTGAGGTGGGCAGCGCGACGAAGTTCACGCAGGCGCGCGCCCAGCACCTCGCGTGCGTCCGACACACCGTTCACTCGGGTACGTGCTCACTCTCGCAATATCGTTGATGATCGATGCCCATGGGCCACAGCCGTTCCCGCACCCGCAGGTACCGGGCGACCAGCGCCGGATCAGTACTGATCGACAGCCCGGTGAACGCCCCGTTCTCGGCGAAGGTGTTGAAGGCCACCGTGTCCGAGTCGAACAGCCAGTAGTCGTCGTGCGGCAGATCCGCCGCGTCGACCAGATGCCGCGGTAGCCAGCGCACCGCCTCGCCGGTGGCGATGTTGTCGTCGGTCGCCGACAACAACCACCGGGTGTAGCCGGTATGCGGGACCGTCACGACACGTAGTCGCTCCAGCGTGACTCCGCGGGTGGCCGACTCGACCATCAGAGCATCCCAGGCTTTCCACGACTCGGGCTGTTCCTCTCGCTCGTACGCTACTCCGGCATCGAAGCGGCGCAACGCTTCCTGCTCGTCCTCCATCAGGTACTGATCTCTCACCTCCAAGTGGAAAGCGCGGAATCGAGCCGCCCGAAAGAGCGGCTCGAAACAGCGGTCACCGGCGACGTGCAGCATCAGCGCACCACCACGGCGGTTTCGTGACAGTCGAGGGTCAACTGGGCGAGCAGTTCGGGGTCGGTGACCGGTTCGCCGGCCACCAGCACCGATCCGCAGGTTCCACTCGGCTCCACCCGTAGCCACATGCCTGGTTCCAGCCAGTCCAGCAATTGGTGCGGTACACGCACCGTGCCCGTGCGGTCGGTGGCATCGCCCTGCACCACGAGCACGCCGGTGTCGGTCGCATACACGGCGGGGCAAGCTCCATGGTCGGATCCGGATCCGAGAAGTCGCAGGTTCATAGCTGATCCTTTGCGAGAGCTGGCGGACGATGTCGTGCAATCGTCCCCACCGGACCCGATGCCGGTCAACGCACTTCGCAAAGTCGCGCAAAATGTGGGCGGCGGTATCGGTGTGGCTTCTACCGTCGATTCGGCAACCCGGGCCACCGCGCCGATGTCGGTCCCGGGCTGCCTTCTCCTCGAGGGAAAGGGCCGCGACATGATGAGACGCCCCAGGACTGCCGCCGATTTCGCGGTGCTGGGTGTGCTGGCGCCGGGCGGGTTGCTCACTGTGGAGCAGCTGGCGCAGCAGGCGCGGCTGACCGCCTGGTCGGTGCGCAGCGCATTGCTGCGCCTGCAGTCGCGCGGTTTGATCATGGACTGCCAGCACCGCGGCCGCTGGGCCATCACGCCGCGCGGCCGCGGCGAGTGGGCCGCGAAGGGCCGCAGATTCACGTTGTGAGCCGGATCCCGAGACTTCGCAGGCGACTCCAGCCGATTCAGGACTTGTCGAGGATTTCGCGCAGCCGGTCGGCGAAGGCGCCGGGATCGTCGACGAATCCGGTGTGTCCACCGGGGAACAGCGTTGGCGTCAGGTCGAGCGCCGCGGCGAGCGCGCGCGAGGTGCGATCACAGAATTGCCCGGCGGATTCCGCGCCGATACCGATGACGAGACGAGTGGACGCGTGGCGCAGGGCGCGGATATCGGGTTCCCAGGTGGTGGTGCCGCGGATCTCGTGGGCGAACCAGTAACGTTCACTGGCCAGCTGCCGCGGGTCGCGCTCCGGGCCGAACATCTGCTCGAGCACCGGCTCGGGCATCGCAATGTTCGCGGCCGCGAAGAACTTCCGCCAAGCGCCGAGCACGTCGCCTCGGGCATAGGTGGCGACGAGGTCGTCGGTCGCGGCTCGATGCGCGTCCCGGTCGGCGATCAGCGCGTTGATCGGTGGTTCGTGCGCGATCGCCGTAGTGACGAGATCAGGACGAGACCGGGCGAGTGCGAGCGCGGTCACCGCACCGCCACTGGAACCGAAGACCACGGCGGGCCCGGCGTCGACATGCGCGATCAGCCGGACGAGGTCGTCGGCGCGCAGTTCCGGCGTCGAGTCCGCTTCGGCGTCCTTCAGCGTGGAACCTTGGTGCCCACGCGGGTCGGTGGTGAGCACGGTGTGGTCCACGGCCAGCAGGTCGGCCAACGGCGCGAACGCGGCGGCGTCCATCGGCGCGCCCGCCAGTACGACCAGCGGGCCCGCGCCACGCAGTTCGTAGTACAGGTGCGCACCCGGGACGTCGAGGGTCCGCGCGGTGACCGCGGACGGCAGATGGGTCATGGGTTCTCCTCGTGCAGTCGGTTCCCTCTTCGGAATGCAGACGATGTGCACGAACGAAATTCATCGACCCAGCGCAGATGATTTCTCCGCAGCCGGCTAGATCGCGGGTAGCTGCTCGCCTTGTACGACTTCGATGTCGAGGTCGATTTTGACGGTGGTGCCGACGGCGGCCACTCCCGCGCGCACGACCGCGTTGTAATCGATCGCGAAATCGTTGCGATGCAACACTGTTTCGGCGTGGAAAGCAGCACGCACGCCGCCCCATGGATCCGCTCCGAAGCCACCGTAGGTGACCTCGAGATCGACCGGACGGCGCTGCCCGTGCAGGGTGAGCTCACCCGGCATCACCCAGGTGTCACCACCGGTACGACGCAACCCGCTGCCGGTGAATGCGATCAGCGGATAGGTGTCGACATCCAAGAACTCCGGCGAACGGAGGTGATTGTCACGCGCGGAGATACCGGTATCGATACTCGCCGCTTTGATCTCCGCGTGTCCGGTGGACCGCTCGAACGGCTCACCGATATCGAGCCGCCCGCTCACCTCGGCGAATCGGGCCTTGATACTCGCTATACCCAGATGACGCACCGTTGCGATCACCGTCGAATGCACCGGATCGATCGTCCACGGCCCCGGTGGCGGTGCCGCCACCGTCCCGGCGATCGGCGCCAACACCATCTCCCCGAGCACACCCGTCCCTGCTGGAGAGATCCGCACGGTCCGGGCTACGGGCTCGAACCCGACAGCGGTGAGCACCGCGGTATGAACACCCGCGGGCAACAGCTCAGTGCCCACCGCCCCGGTCTCGTCGACGACCGCACGGGCGATCTGGCGCCCCGTCATATCCGTCACTGTCAACACCGCGTTCGGCACCGGCCACCCTTGTGCGGTGCGAACACGACCGGTCAATCCGCTCATCGACGATCCTCGATCTCGTAACCGAGCCGCACATCGTGGGCGACCTCGCCACCGGACACGGTGACCTGCCCGGTCACCGGCGGATAACCGCGCGCAACGACGGTGTACTGCCCTTCGGGCAGATCGGTCACGACATACCGGCCGTTCTCGTCGGTGCGTGCCGTGGCGGTCACCTGCCCCGCGGCGTCGAGCACACTGACCAGGACATCCGGCACCGCTCGGCTGCCCTCGGCCCACGCGGAGCCGGCAAGCACCGCCATCGTGGCCAACTCGATGTCATGACGCAAGACACCGCTGTCCGGCACCGTCAATGTGGTGGCACTGGGACGCATATGTTCAGCGACCGCGACCAGGGTATAGACACCTGAGACCACACCGCGACATACGTAGGTGCCGTCGCCGCCTGTGACAGCCGACCCGACCACCTCGCCACGCGAATCGGTCAACGTGACGGTCGCACCCGGCAGCGGCACACCGGGGCCGGCGGTACGAACGACACCCGACAACTCGCCGGAGCCCACCAAGGTCAGATCCAGGCGATGGGGCCGCTGGCCGACCGGCACGTTCACCGCGGTCGGCTGGTGCCCCATCGCCGACACGATCAACACATAGTCACCCGTCTCCGGCGCGGTGATCGCATAACCACCATCAGCAGCGCTGTTCGCCCGCGCGACCTGACGGCCACCGTGATCAACCAACGTCAACACCGCACCCGGCACCGGACGACCGTCTTCACGATGGACACGACCACCCAACGCCCCACCATCGAAGTCCGACCCCGACAAGCCGCCAGTCGATTGACCGTTCTGTGACGACGCGGCCATCCGGTACACACGACCGTTCTGCTCTACCACCGCATGCCGCCCGATCGACGCGGCTGGGACCGGCTCGGGCAACACCCGCTCGGCGCCTTCCCGGAGTTGGTTTTCCTCCCAGCTCGACTCCGCGAATGCGTCCAGTTCGGCATCCAGTGCGGCCATGTCGTCCGTGGCAGTCGGATCATCCTGCACCGCAGAGTTTTTCGTGGTCGGGTCGAGTGCGGGATCGATGTCGATCGTGCGGCGCAGCGGACGGTTCGGCAGCAACGCCGCCGCGATGAGCGCGACGACCGTCGCGGCGGCGGCGATGAGGAAGATCCGCCCGGTCGCGTCACCGTAGGAGGCGCGCACGATGGTCGCGATAGGCGCGGGCAAGGCATTGAGATTCAGATTGCCACCGCCCGTGGTGCCGGTCCGCACGCCGAGCCTGGCGAATCCCTCCGCGGACAGTTCGCTGACCCGGCTGGCCAGCACCGAACCGAGCACCGAGACGCCGATGGCGCCGCCGAAGGTGCGGAAGAAGGCGACGCTGCTGGAGGCGGCGCCGATGTTGTGCACGCTCACGGTGTTCTGTACGGCCAGGACCAGGTTCTGCATCATCATGCCGACGCCGAGGCCGACGATGGTGATGTAGGCGCCGACCTGCCACAGGTTGGTGGCGTGGTCGATGGTGGACAGCAGCGCGAATCCGGTTACCAGCAGCGCGGCGCCGGCGACGACGAAGCTTTTCCATTTGCCGCGTCGGGTGATGAGCTGGCCGGAGCCGACCGAGGCGATCAGCATGCCCGCGACCAGCGGGATGGTCAGAACACCGGCGATGGTCGGGGAGTAGCCGCGTGCGGTTTGGAAGTATTGGCCCAGGAAGGTGGTCGCGCCGAACATGCCGACGCCGACGGCGATGGAGGCGATGATCGCCAGGCCTGTGGTGGGTTCGGTGACGATCGGCAGCGGGATGATAGGCGACTTGGCGCGGGACTCGACCCACACGGTCGCCAGCAGCAGCAGCACACCGGCGCCGACGTAGAGCGCCGACTCGGAGGAGATCCACGCGTAGTAGTTCGCCTTCCCGGCGAAGGACACCCAGATCAGCAGCACCGAGACACCGGCGGTCAGCAGCGCGGCGCCGAGCCAGTCGATCGACACGCCGTCCTTGCGTTCGGTGGGCAGCCGCAGGGTGCGCTGCAGCAGCGCCAGTGCGATCACGGCCAGTGGCACGCATACGAAGAAGCACCAGCGCCAGCCGAGTGGGCTGTCGACGATGACGCCGCCGAGGATGGGGCCGCCGGACATCGAGACCGCCATCACCGCGCCCATGTAGCCGGAGTAGCGTCCGCGTTCGCGTGGGGCGACGATGGAGCCGATGATCGCGACGACGAGCGCGGTCAGCCCGCCCATGCCGATGCCTTGGACGACGCGCGCGGCCAGCAGTATCGGCACGGTGTGGGCGAGTCCGGCGATGATCGAGCCGATGACGAAGATCACGATGGCCGATTGGACCAGCAGTTTCTTGTTGAAGAGGTCGGCGAATTTCCCCCAGATCGGGGTGGAGGCGGCGTTCGCCAGCAGCGCCGTGGTGATGACCCAGGCGTAGGCGGTCTGCGATCCCTCCAGCTCGCCGATGATCGTCGGCAGCGCGGTCGAGACGATCGTCGTGCTGAGCAGCGCCGTGAACAACGCCGCCAGCAGCCCGGTCATCGCTTCCAGGACCTCGCGGTGGGTCATCGCGGAGGGGTCGCGTCGCGTCACCGACTCGACTGAACTAGACATCTACTTCCTGACTCTCTGTCGAAACCGGCTCGCTCCCGCCCACCGCGGTGTGATGCGCGACTGCGGCCAGTGAATTCCTGAGCTTCTGAACAACCACGACGGCCTGCTCGGCCTCGTCCTCACTCCAATCGGCGAGAGCGGCCTGCAATCCCCGCGCCCGCGACACTCGGATGCGTCGCAGCAGATCGCGTCCTTGGTCCGTGATTTCGATGAGGGTGGCCCGGCCATCGCTGGGATCGGCATGGCGGGCGATGTCGCCGGAACTCACCAACTCGGCGACATGCCTGCTCAGTGTCGATGGGCTGATGCACAAGTCCACGGCCAGATCCACTTGCCGGCATCGCCCCCTGGCCTCGAGGGACCCCAGCACGCCGACGCCACCCGGAAGCAGGTGCCCTTCTTCCGGGTGCGACAGAACAGCGCGCATCGCACGGCCCATGAAATAGAGCTCAGTTATCAGGCTCCGAGCCGCATCGGGTGATACCGCCATGCCCACTCCCAGCGCGAGAATTAGTTGCTTGTGCTACGCAACTATAGCGTGCTTACTTGCGCTAAGCAATTAACCACTCACAGGTGACCCAGGTGGCCCGCCGCGAACGAGAAGGGCCGAGCCCGCGACGCCGATTGCAAAACCTAAGGGTTCTAGGATAGAAACTAGGAATCCAAGAGCGAGGAGGTGTGCACATGATGGCCCGAGCGGGACTGACCGCGGATCGGATCACGCGGGCCGCGGCCGATCTCGCCGACGAAATCGGCTTGGAGAACGTCACCATGTCGGCGGTGGCCAAGAAGTTCGGCGTCCAGGACGCCAGCCTGTACTCGCACGTGAAGAATCTGCGAGACCTCCGCGCGCGGGTGTCCGTTCTGGCGGCTACGGAGAAGACCGAACTGATCGCGTCCGCCGTGGCCGGTCGCGCCGGACGTGATGCGCTCGCCGCCTACGCCCACGCCTGGCGGGACTACGCCCTGCGTCACCCCGGCCGCTACGCCGCGACCCAGCTTCCGTTCGATCCCGAAATGACGCCCACCGCGACCGGCGCGCTGCACGCCATCGAGCTGACCTACGGCATGCTGCGCGCCTACGGTCTGGCCGAACCCGACCGGACCGACGCGGTCCGCTTGCTGCGCAGCACCTTCCACGGATACAGCGTTCTGGAGGCGACCGGCGGCTTCGGGCACACGCGCTCGACCGCCGAGTCCTGGGAACGCATCATCGACGCCCTGCACGTCGCCCTGGAGCAGTGGCCGACCGACAAGGAGAAATCATGAGATCCGGCACCCTGCGAGTCCCGGGAGCCACTCTGTACTACGAGGTCAGCGGCGCCGGGCCGGTGCTGCTGTTGCTGCCGGGCAGCGGAGGCGACGCGGCGGTGTTCGATCCCATCCTCGAGCCACTCGCACAACACTTCACCGTGGTCACCATCGACCCGCGCGGCTACTCGCGCAGTGTGCTCGACCCCGGCCCACCGGCCGACATCGAGGTCGAGGTGCAGAGCGAGGACGCCCACTTGCTCCTCGAGCACCTCACCCCCGAGGACGAGGACGCTTACGTGTTCGGCGGCAGCGGCGGGGCGGTGGTCGCGCTCGACCTGCTCGCCCGGCATCCCGAGCGGTTGCGTCTGGTTATCGCGCACGAGCCGCCCTCCTTCGGGGTGCTGCCCGATGCCGCCGAGCACAAAGCGTTCGTCGACGAGGTGTACGAACTGTTCGTCACCGACGGTCTCGCCGCCGCGGGCGCCCGCTTCCTCGAAGGCATCGGCGGAGGTGTGCGGATGCCCGATCCCGCCGAACTCTCCCCGCGCGCCGCGGCGATGATCGAACGCCTGCACGCCAACGCGCCGCGCAACATGGCGCACGAGTTGCGCACGATCACCTCCCATCTCCCCGACGTCGCGGCCTTGGCGCCGGTCAGCGACCGCCTTGTGCTCGGGGCAGGACGAGAGAGCAAGGGCAAGCTCCCCCACCGTCCCGCGGAAGCGCTCGCCGAGCAGCTGAACATTCCGCTCACCGAATTCCCGGGCGGGCACAGCGGATTCACCGACGCACCTGCCGAATTCGCCGATCTGCTGCTCGACTTGCTGCTCGCCGCGCGCGTGGACTGATCAGTGCGGTGCGACCGACCGATTGCGGCTATGCGCGGAGAACCGGCAGCGGGTAAGACGGGCTGTCCACCTCGCCGCCGCTCGGCTTTCCGCTGGTGCTGATGGACGTCACCCGCGTGACGGCGGAGGCGGCCACGCCCGTCGGCCAGTTCGGTCAACGCGGCGGTTCGAACCTTCCTCGCGGACCTGCCGATTCGGCGGCGGAGACCAGCAGGCGATGAGTCGCCGCTCGACTCGGTCCGGATTCCATTTCCATCAACTATCTTATGAGTGGATTGCGGCCTATGGAATCGGTCGGCTGCACGCATCGAGTCGAGTATCCCGACCCCGGCGGCCTACCGGGGCAGGATCATCGATTTCAGATCCGGCAGGTTGCCGATGCGCTGGGATGCGGGCCGATCAGCGGCATCGGTTTGCGGTGATCCGGTTTCCCGCAGCCGGGCGCGCACTTCCGCAGGGGTCTTGCGTCCGGCCGCCGCCGCACTCATGCCCTGATAGCTGGTGACCGCGCCGACCACGATCGGGGACGCGCTCGAGGTTCCGCTGAACACGTCCGTGTACCAGAGGTCCTCGTCCGGACCGCCTTGCAGGTCACCGTACCCGGTCGTGGTGACTTCCAGGCCCCAGCCCTGCACGTCGACCCGCTTTCCGTAGTTGGAGAACGGCAAGCGGGAGCGGGCCGTGCCGTTGTCGCGGCCATGGAAGCCGGGTGGCGGTGCGCCGGCTCCGACGATGATCGCACCGGAGTCGGCTTCGCCGCCGCGAAAGGGATTGCGCCACGTGCTCGGGAACTCCGCGGGGCGGGAGTCGTAGATCGCGGCGTCGAGGTCTTCGCCGCCATTGCCTCCCGCCTCCACCACGACAACGCCTTTACCGACCGCGTAGTTGATCGCCGCGAAGTCGTCGGGCCACCATTCGATCGCGATATAGCCGCGCTGATCCGGCCGGTTGGCGTAGGCGAAACGCGGGCCAGGCCGATGTAGTTCGAGCAGCATCACATCGCCGGGGTTGAGCACGTCCGCCGCCGAGCGGATCGCGGACGCCGATCCGGACCCGAAGATCGACACCGCGCGGATGTACGCTTCGGGCACGATCCCGGTGATGCCGTAGGCATTCACGTCACCGCTGATCACTCCGGCGACCGCCGTGCCGTGGTCGCGCCAACCCTGCTCCGGTGACGGGGTGCCTCCGATCACCCCACCCTGGTTGACCTGCAAGTCCTCATGGGTGAACCGCCACGCGCCCTCGACATCCACCACTCGCACACCGGTCCCGCGGCCCCCCGGCACCGTCCACGCCCACCGAGCGTCGATCCCCTGCGGGGCGGCATCCAGATATCCTTGCCGCACCGCGAAATCCGGCGTGACCGGCGGGGCCTCGGCGGCGGAACGGCCGGTGATCGCTCGCGCGCCTTCCGGCGCTATCGGCGGCTCGGCGGGCGGTTTCACATATGCCGCCGCGATGTCGTCCGCGGTCCGCAACCGCTCGGCCAGTTCGTCGAGTCGGCCGGTGACACCGCGGACGTAGAAGTAGTTGAGATACTCCGCTCCGGTCTCCAGGCGTGAGGTGCCGGCGAGCCTGCGCTCCAAGCGGTTCGCCGGTCCGAAGATGCGCACCAGTTCGCTCCCGGCCGGAAGTAGTTCCGTCAGACGAGCTTGCGCGCTGTGACTGTCGCTCAGAGCGATCGGCGTGATCGCGGTACCGGCGCCATGGGTGACCACGATGAGTTCCGCGGGCGACCGGAGCTCGGATTGCTGGGATGCCATGGCGCCCAGTCAACCTGGATAGCATCCTGCTCGCCACCTCGAGATCAGCCATCCAAGCGCAAGGTCGGCACCATCCCCGGCAGCGCGACCGTGTCGCGGCGGGAGCCCACGGAGAACAAGGCCTCCAGCGTCCCGATCGCGATCATGCACGATCCGGCCACCCAGCCGAGCGTGTCCGGTGACTCGAACGACACCGAACCGACCAGTAGACCGAGTGCCAGCGTGATCAGCCCGAACAACTCCTGCCGTCCGCGCCCGGGCAGATCATCGACCCAGACCGCCACGGTGGCGTGACAGATCCCGCGGATCGCCCACGCCAATCCGATCCAGAACGACAGCAGCGGAGCCGAATTCCCGCCCGCGAAGCAGAGCACCGCGAGTAGGGCCGACAGCGCCCCACTGACCAGCACCAGCATCCGCAGCGGGGTCACGAAGCGGGCACCGAGCGCCACGACCAGTTGTAGGGCGCTGTTGAGCAATAGGTAGCCGCCGGACAGCAGTTCCGCTGTCGGCAGCGATTTGTGCGGCCACACCGCTAGGGCCACACCCATGATCATCGAGCAGGCACCGGCCACCAGTACCGTCTGCCGGGCTGCCCCGGCCAGTGGTTCCGTACGCCCTTCGACTCCGTTTTCGGGCATAGCTACATGATATGACCAGAGCCGCGGTTAGCGGCTCGTTTGCCCTATCCCGATCCTCGTCGTGCGCGCGGGCACACCGCTCCGTTCGAATTACGCAGTCAGGCTGATGAATACGCCGGTGGCAATGGTGTCGTCGAGCCGCCACCACGCGTCGACCCGACCGGCAACCGCCGACTCCACAGGCGAGACCGGCACTTGCAGAAGGCGATGGATACGAAGGATCCGATCGCCCACCGGGATGTCGGTGTAGAACAATCCATCCCGAGCTGGACCGAAACCTCCTGCGAGAGAGAGCGTATCCGCGACGTGTACCGTGACCGAGGGGTCCGGCGTGTCGCTCTCGCTTTGGGCCTGAGGCCGCGCGTTCCCGATGAGCGCGGAGACGATCTGGGCCACCGCGACCGGGTCACGGGTGGCGTCGTACACCCACCGGGTGCCGAGGACACCGTGTTCGGAAATGCCCACAAGCGCCTCGGCGGCGTCCGGCAGCGGTGCGCCCCGGTAGGTCAGCGGCACGTGATAGGTGTGCGGCTGCGCGCCGGAGTGATCGGTGATCACCACGAATTCGATCCCGACTTCCCCGTCCGGGTCATCGAGCCGGAAACCACCGGCTTTGTGCAGATCCGCTGGTTTTTCACCGCGGTACCACGCGCGGCCGGGCAGCCACGAGGTCAGCAGTTCCATCTTCGTGGGAACCATGGTGGTCCGATGGATGACGGCCATGCTCGACTCCTCCTCCACGTCGCACACGTCGCACACCGAGATGCACCGAGATGCACCGAGATGCACCGAGATGCACCGAGATGCACCGAGAGCCTAGTACGGAAGCCCTGCGCCCGCTCAGGCGTCGTCGCGCCGGTCGGGCTCGGTAGCGGGTGATTTGCGGCGAGCTTCGGCGAGGAGTTCGTCGAGCTGGGCTTCTGCGCGTTCGGCGCGCGCGAGGGTCTGCACGCGAGCTTCGTCCAGCGCTTCGAGCCGCTGAGCGGCTTCCGCGCGCGCCTTGTCGACAGTCGCGGCGGCCTCTGCGCGGACGGCGGCCAGTTCGGCGGCCGCGGCGCGACGGGTTTCGGCGAGTTCGGCGCGGGTGGTGTCGAGTTCGGCGCGTACTCGGCGCCATTCGGCTCGCGCTTCGTCGGCGGCTTCGGCGCGCTCCGCGGCGGCGCGCTCGGCTCGTTCGGCCGCTCGTTCGGCGTCCGCCGCGCGCTGCACGGCGAGATCGCGCTCGGAATGGGCGGCCGCGACCAGGGCTTCCGCCTCACGCCGGGCGTGTGCGATGTCGGTCTCCGCGCGACGCTCGCCGCGCTCGACTTGTTCGGCGGCTTGCTTTTCGATGCGTTCGATCTGTTCGGCGGACTCGCGGCGCACGGTGCGGACTTCGGCTTCCGCTGCGCTGCGTGCGGCGAACACGTCATCGGCCGCCTGCTTGGTGACGCGTTCGACCTCACGCAGCGCGTCGTCGCGGGCCGAATTCGCCTCGGCGACCAGCCCTTCGGCGTGTTCGGCGGCGCCGGCCGCGTCGTCGGCGGCGGATTCGGCGAGCTCCCTCGCCTCCTGCGCCTCCCGCCGCGCCTGCTCGGCCACTACCGCCGCGCCTTCCGCCTCGGCGATCCGCCGCGCCGCGTCCACCTGAACCGCCTGCACCTGGGCTTCCGCGACCGCCGGGTCGGCCAGCGTGGACAACTCCGCGACCGCGGCGTTCAGCGTGGTGTTCAACTGCTCGGCGAGTCCCCGGAATTGGGTGAGCAGTTCATCGGCCCGCAATCGCGCAACGGTCACCGGCCCCGGCTGCGTCACAGTGACAGCAGTGGCCGCAGTCTCGGCCTCCTGCTGTTGCCGTTGCCGCTCGCGCCACGCACGCCAGCGCGTGTGGTCGGGCCGGTCGCAGTACTCCGAGGGACGACCGGGTCCTGCTCCGCTCGGAATCGGGCGCGTACAGCCCGGATAGTTGCACACCTTCGACACGGCCAGATCGTAGCGTTCGATTCTGCGCAACCTCGCTTCCCCACCGAGGACGTATCACGCACTTCAGGCAGTGCGGCGGCCGTCCTGGCTCAGTAAATACGAGGTCAACGACCAGCGTGAGCTGACCAGCGACCCTATCCGCCGCGCGGCCGAAAGGATTGGAGGCGCTCACGCGCTCACGTCACGTTTCGGCACCGGCTGGCCGCAGTAGCGGAGTAGGCATCGAAGAACGGCGTGGACTTGCCCACCGGCAGAATCAGCCATGCAGCAGCCAGATCCGTCGCCGGATCGCCAGCGCCCAGCGCGCCGAAATCGAGCACGCCGGAGAGCATGCCTTCGCGGACAACGACTTCCAGTTCTGCGCCGGATGTTTGCCCTGCCGCGGTCGAGGACGGTGCCCCACACCGGCCGGGTCTGGCGGTCCCGGTGGTCAGAGGCCGGCTCGGCGGCGGACGGTGCGCTCGAGGATCCCGAGGGTGGCTTTGAGGGAGGACCGGGGAACCACCGGGAAGCTGAGCCGCTGCTTCCACTTCTCATCGATCTGTGACCAGTCGCAATACGACGTGACGAGGGTGCCGCCCTCGGCCGGTGCCAGCCGGTAGCCGTAGATGTGGCCGAATCGGCGGCCACCGGTTTCGACTGTCCAGGCGATCTCCTCGTCCGGAACGAGCCTGGTGATGACGACCTCGACCTCGTACCTGCCCAGGGGGACGTCCCCGAGGGCCTCGCGATCCATGTGGACCAGGAATCGGTCGCCGGGACGCTCGACCGGCTTCCCTTCGGCGTCGATCAGCATTCCCGATGCGTCGATGTCCACGTGCCCTTTCGGGTCGGTCAGCACCGCGAAGACGGCATCGGGGGATGCGGGGATGAGCCGGGAGACCTCGACCCGTTCGGCGTCTGCCGGTTTCCCTTCGGCAGGCGGCGTTTCCGCAGTGGCGATGAGAACCGCCCTGCCGAGGATGTGCGAGGTCATGGCGAAGCCGAGCAGGGCCGGGGTGGAATCGACCGGCACGCCGATGGATTCGACGTCGAGGGCATGCACCACGACCAAATATCGGTGTGGTCCGTGCCCCGGCGGAGGGGCCACGCCGCTGAACCTGGCCGCGCGGGCGTCGTTGGGCAGTTGGAAGGAGCCGGTCGGCAGAGCCGCCCCCGTGTCGTCGCCGGCGCCCTCGGGCAACTCGGTCACGGTGGCCGGGATGTCGGCGACCGCCCAGTGCCAGAATCCCGACCCGGTCGGAGCGTCGGGGTCGTAGACGGTGACGGCGTAGCTCGCCGTGCCTTCCGGCGCGCCGCTCCAGGACAGCTGCGGGGAGACGTCCTTCCCGCCGGGAACGCCGGAGGAGAACTGCGCGGGCGGCCAAGCGCCGCCGTTGGTGACCGTGGTGCTGGTGACGGTGAAGGAGGCCGCCTCGGGGAGGCGGGCGAAGGGGTCGTTGGCGCTCATCGGTGTCTTCTTTCCGTTCATCTACCGACATCCACAGTACAAAAATAATCGATTATTCTCTAGATGATCTATTATCTGAGTATGCATCGGACATCGCGCACTCCGGACTCACCCAGAAAGAAGATGCTCTCCGAGCAGGTCTACGCGCACCTACGGGGCGCGATCATGCGCGGAGAATACGCTCCCGGTCAGGCCCTCAAGCCGCAGGATCTGGCGAAGAAGATGGACGTGAGCCTTGCCGTCGTCCGCGAGGCGCTGGTGCGGGTGGTCGGCGAGGGCCTCGCCGACCGGCTACCCAACCGCGGCTTCGCCGTTCCCGCCTTCTCCGACCGCCGATGGCAGGAGATCGCGGAGGCCCGCCGGACTATCGAGCCAGTCCTCTTGCGTATGTCCATCGAGCGCGGCGACCTGGACTGGGAGGCTCGCGTGCGAGCCGCCCACCACCGCTTGGCCGGCACTCCGGTGTACCTACTGGGAGACGGCGAACACTACAGCGAGGCATGGTCCGAATCACACCGGCTCTTTCATCGCGCCCTGGTCGAGGGCTGCGGTAACCCAGTCCTACTGGAGACCTTCGACCGGCTGTGGACCGCCAGCGAGCTGACCCGCCGCTGGTCGACCCGCCGCAACCCCGACCGCGACGGCCTCGAAGAACACCGCCGTCTGGAAGAGGCGGCACTGGCCCGTGACGCCGACGCCGCAGCCGACGCATTGGCCCGGCACCTCACCCTGACTGCCGCCGGACTGGAACCGTGATCGGTGAGGCTGGAGTGCCGGACAGGCGCAGCCCGCCCCCGGTGGGGCCGCCGGGGACGCGGACAGCACCAGCAGCTTCCTTCGGCGAACGGATCGCCTTCTCCGCCCGACAGCCGTGAGGTCATGCGAGTTTCGGGAGTGACTCACGTCACTGGTCGATGCTGTCAGGGATTGGGGAGCTGTCTCGTTCAGGGAGCACGCGAACCAGACAGGAGCGAACCATGAAGCACCGCATCGTCGTCCTCGGGGCCGGATACGCCGGAGCCTTCTCCGCCGGATACCTGGCGCGCCAACTCCATTCCGACGACTTCGAGATCACCGTCGTCAACGCCGAACCCGATTTCGTCGAGCGGCTGCGCCTGCATCAGCTCGCCGCCGGGCAGGATCTCCGCCACCGGCCGCTGGCGGAGATGTTCGCGGGTACCGGCATCCAGCTGCGACTGGCGCGGGTAACCGACGTCGACGTCGAGCACCGGAGTGTCACAGTCGCCGACGCCGAGGGCGTCGAGCGGCTCGGATACGACACCCTCCTCTACGCGCTCGGCAGCGCTGCCGCCGACCACGGCGTTCCGGGCGTCCACGAGCACGCCTTCCCCGTGGCCGCGCGGCCGTCCGCGCTGCGCCTGCGTGCACGCCTGGACGAGCTGGGCGGAGACGGGAAGGTGCTGGTAATCGGCGGCAATCTGACCGCGATCGAAACCGCCACCGAGATCGCCGAATCACGCCCAGGCCTTCGGGTCGGCCTGGCCACCAGCGGCGAACTGGGCGGCTGGCTGGGCACGAAGGCTCGCCGTCACCTGCTGCGCGCCTTCGACAGGTTCGATATCACGGTCCACCAGCACACCACCATCGAGCGCGTCGAGGAGGCGGCAGCGGTCGCCGCCGACGGCACCGCTTTCGCCTCCGACGCGACCGTGTGGGCCGCAGGCTTCGCCGTCCACCCGATCGCCGCCGCCAGCGGCCTCGAGGTGGTGGCCAACGGCCAGATCACGGTCGACCGTCAGATGCGGTCGGTCTCCCACCCGGACGTCTACGTCGCCGGTGACAGCGTCTTCGTCATCGGTGACAACGGTCGGCCGTTGCCGATGTCCTGCGCTTCCGCGGGATTCACCAGCATGCAGGCGACCGCCGCGATCATCGGGGACCGGACCGGGCGCAAGGTCTCGACGACCTCGCTGGCGTATGTCGGCAACCACATCAGTCTCGGCCGCAAGGATGGGATCTTCCAGCTGGTCGACGGTGACGCACGTGCGAAGTCGTGGGCCCTGTGCGGCGGGACGGCCGCGCGCGTCAAGTCGGCGATCCTTCGGACTGCCGCCTGGAGCGTGAGCCACCCGACCTTCGGAAAGCCGAGTCGCCACTATCGCTCGGCCACCACCGCAGAGCACTCGCCCCACGTGGTCGCCGCATAGGGTCGTGCTCATGGACACTGCCACCGTGGCGCGTTTCGAGGCCAGCCGCAGTCGGCTGGCCTCCCTCGCCTACCGTCTGCTCGGCTCGGCCGCCGATGCCGAGGACACGGTGCAGGACGCGTTCCTGCGGTGGCAGGCCGCCGACCAGGAGTACGTCGATGTGCCCGAGGCATGGCTGACCAAGATCGTCACCAATCTGGCGCTCGACCGGCTCCGTTCGGCGAAGGTGCGCCGCGAACGCGCGGTCGGCGCCTGGATGCCCGAACCGCTCCTCGACGGTGACCCGATGCTGGGTCCGGCCGACACCGTCGAGCAGCGCGAATCGGTGACCCTGGCGGTGCTGACGCTCATGGAGCGTCTGTCGCCGATCGAACGGGCCGTCTACGTGCTACGCGAGGCCTTCGCCTACAGCCACGCCGAGATCGCCGAGATTCTCGGCATCACCGAGGCCGGCAGTCAGCAACACACCCACCGAGCCCGGCGCCGAATCGCCGCCGCGGGCAACGGCACCGACGTCGACCGAGCCGCGGCGCGCCGAATCGTCGAGGCGTTCGTCGACGCCGCCTCCTCGGGCCGGACCGAACGGCTGCTGGCGCTGCTGACCGACGACGCGACCGGCATCTCCGACGGCGCCGGGCTGGGGCTGGCCGAGAAGCTGATCCGGTACTCGACCCCGCAGCGGATCGCCGGCGTGGTGCGGGCCGGCTTCAAACCGTCTCCGGCCAAGCGGAGACTCGCCGGCGGCTCGCCCTCGATCCATGCCGCCGTGGTCAACGGCTGCCCGGCCATGCTCGCCAGGCTCGACGACCGCGTCGTGGGTGTCGTGATCCTGGAGATGCGTGACGACAAGATCGCAGGCGTTCGCGCCATCGCCGCGCCGGACCGACTCGGTCGCCTCACCGAAGAATGGCAGCGGCAGGAGCATGCCGCCCCGCTGATCGAATCGTGGTAAGCGGCTGTCCGACACTCGATTTCACGTTCGTCAGTGGCCACTGACGCGTTGGTGGATCTGTTCGAGCTGAGGCGCAAGATCAACACGGGGCGGATCGGCGCGTGGAACAGGATATTGCCGGAGGCATGGGGATGCGATCGATTTGCCGGGAAAGGGGCCGGTGGCCTTACGCGGCACGGTTGTTCAGCCAGGTGCGGTAGCGGCGCAGTGCGCGACGCTGGAGCACGGTCTCGTGGAGGAGAGCGACCTTGGGGTTGATCCCGGGACGCGCGCGCCGTCCGGCGCCGAGGCGGCGAAGCTGTTGTCGCACTCGGGCCATGCTCGCGGCGGACGCGACAGCCTTGTCCTTGATCTCGACGGGTGCGAGTTCGACCTTGGCGTCAGCGTCCCGGCGCCACCGGTTCGGCAGGTCAGGGTCGACGGCCAGCGCGCTGCCCATGCCGACGAGATCGATGCCGCCGGCCAGGACCTCCTCGGCCACCGGTCGCCGGAGGACACCTCCGGTCAGCATCAGTGGCAGCGGGCTGGTTGCCGCGAGTTCTTCGGCGAGAGAGAGGAAGTAGGCCTCGCGGGCTCGGGTCCGCTGGTCACTGGCTTGGCCGGTCATGGCAGGGGCCTCGTAGCTGCCCCCGGAGAGCTCGACGAGGTCGACGCCGAGCGGGGCCAGCATCGCGAGCACGGTCGCGGCGTCGTCAGCATCGAAGCCGCCGCGCTGGAAGTCGGCGGAGTTGAGTTTGACCGCGACGGCGAAGCCGGAAGCGACCGCGGCCCGCACCGCACGCACGATATCGAGCAGCAGCCGGGCCCGATTCTCCAGGCTGCCGCCCCACTGGTCCGCGCGCCGGTTGGTCAGCGGCGAGAGAAACTGCGACAGCAGATAGCCGTGGGCGGCATGGATTTCCACACCGTCGAACCCGGCCGCCTCGGCCCGACGCGCCGTCTCGGCGAAGCGCTGCACGGTTTCCTCGATCTGCCGCGGGGTCATCTCGACCGGGTCGGCGAATCGCTTGCTGTTCTTGCCGACATCGACACGGATCGCCGACGGCGCCCAGGCGACGCCGGGCATGTCCGCGCGCACCTGCCGGCCGGGATGGTTGATCTGCATCCACACCCGCGCGCCGCCGCTCTTCGCGGCGACGGCCCACCGACGGAACGGTTCCAGCGGCGACTCCGCGTCCAGGACGACTCCGCCCGGCCCGGTGAGCGCCTCGGCGTGGACCATGACATTGCCGGTGATGATCAGTCCGACCCCGCCTCGACTCCAACGTCGATAGAGCCGGAACAGGGACTCGTCGGGGAGTTGACCGGATGCGGCCATGTTCTCCTCCATAGCGGCCTTGGCCAGCCGGTTGGCGACCACGGAGCCGTTCGGGAGGGTGAACGGCGCGAAGACCGGTGAAGTCCGCTCCGCGCCGCCTGACCTCGCAGGGATGGGGGCTGTTGATGGCATCGCCGCTCCTGAATGCGGTAAGTTTACATTGCTAACATGAGCCTAGAAAGGGATGTAAGCGATGTCAACTTCGGCGAAAAGGAGTGGCTACCATCACGGCAACCTCAGGGCGTCGCTACTGACGGCGGCGATGCACCTACTCGAAGTCGGCGAACCGTTCTCGCTGCGTGCCATCGCTCGCGAGGCAGGCGTGTCGCCGACCGCGCCCTATCGACACTTCGCCGACCGCGACGCCCTGGAGTCCGCCCTGGCCGTGCAGGGCTTACGTGACCTGAAGGCGGACCTGAGCGACGGACGCGAGCTCCCGACATCGGCGGCGGGGCTCGGCGAGCTGGCGGTCGCCTATGTCGAGTTCGCCCTGCGCCGACCGGCGTTGTTTCGCCTGATGTTCGGCAACGCCTGCGACGAGGGCAACGAGGAGCGGGTCCAGGCGGCAGCGGAAATCCACGATCTCGTACAACTCGCGATGAAGCAGGTCTTCCCGGACGGCGACCCCCAGGCGCTGGCCTCGGCATGGTGGGCGCTGGCCCATGGCATGGCATACCTACACCTGGACGGCAAGCTCCCGGCGGAGTCGAGCCACGAAGTGGCCGATCGAGTGCGCGCCGCGTTCGCCGCGATCCTTTCCGCGCGCACACAGTAGGCCGGCGCCGCCCAGAGTGTGCCCACTCACACCGACACGGGTGTTGACAGTGCTCACATCCCGCCCTAGCCTCGCTAATGTACGCAATGTAAACATTCAGGAGGATGACCAACCATGAGCAAACGCATCTTGAACGTCGTCACCAACGTCGGCCACTACGACGACCCGTCCCACCCGACCGGTTTGTGGTTGTCCGAGCTCACCCACGCCTGGCAGGTCTTCGAAGAGCACGGATTCGAGCAGACCATCATCAGCCCGGCGGGCGGCCCCGCTCCCCTGGAACCGCGGTCACTGAAGTTCCCCAACTACGACAAGACCGCGAAAGCCTGGCGTGCCGATCCGGCACGGATGGCGCTGCTGGAGAACACCGTCAGCCCCGACCAGATCGACTCGGCCGACTACGACGCCATCTATTTCACCGGCGGGCATGCGGTGATGTACGACTTCCCCGACAGCGAGGGCCTGCAGCGCATCACCCGGGAGATCTACGAGCGCGGCGGCATCGTCTCCTCGGTCTGCCACGGCTACTGCGGCCTGCTCAACACCAAGCTCTCCGACGGGTCCCACCTTGTCGCCGGTCGCAGGGTGACCGGGTTTGCCTGGCAGGAGGAAGTCCTCATCCGCGTAGACAAGCTCGTGCCCTACAACGCCGAGGACGAGATGAAAAAGCGCGGCGCCCGCTACGAGAAAGGCAAGCTGCCGTTCCTGTCCTACGCCGTGGTCGACGGCAACCTCGTGACCGGCCAGAACCCCGGATCAGCCAAGGAGACGGCGAAGAAGGTCGCCGCCCTGCTGTGACACCTCCGCACCGGCGTCCGACCCGAAGTGGATGGCCCACGCGCCGCCGAGCCGGGCGGACATCTACCGCTGCCCCGCCTGCCGTACGAACGATTGTTCCTCGGCCCGTGACAAGCAGGTGTAGTCCACCGCTGGATACAGGGCTTCACGCATGACAGCGTCGGGGTGACCCACGGCTGCGGTTCGATGCAGCTCTGCTGGACGGTTGCGCTGCCCCTGAAACGACGGGATCGACCGGATCGGCGCCACCCGCTCGGACGCCACCGCCGTGGCGTCCGGCAGAAGCGACGGACCTCTCCAACCTCTGGATCGACGAAGCCGACTTCGAACCCTCGAACTGGCTCCGCCGCTACCCCGCTTGGCACCAGGTGCAGACCATGCCCCTGACTGGTCACCGACCACCTCCCGCTCCGACGCTTTGGCATAGGTCCAGGGAGTCGAACCGGTGTGTATGCCAGATAAGGCGTGAGCGTTCCTCGGGATAAGGCTCGGTAGTCGGCTGGGCGCTGTAGACACGAGTGGATCGGCTTCCCGGATCGTAGGACGCCCAGCCAGGGTTTCCGGTGGTCGCGAAACGCACCCAGTCGCTGCGCATTTGATAGGAGACCTCCAGGACCTCATTCGCGGCGTTCGGGTGGGCCAAGGGGTGGCCACGCACCTCATCGGCGCTGAGCGTGCCGAACACAAGCAGCATGTCCAGGCTGTGCGAGGCACCCTGATCCCGGCGGAAGCTCCAGCACAGTTCATAGAGCCACACGGGTCCATGCCCGGCGTGTTGGGCGTCGGCGAGATGCAGGCTCGGCATCCGAAGCAGCCAGTCGGAGTTGACGAGCTCATACAGCTGTTCAGGGGCGGCCTCCGGGTAGGCGGCGCGGTATCCGCCGCTGCTGTCCGAGACGGGCGCGAGACGTTCGAGTGCGGCGGTCGCCTGCTCATCGGTCATCTCTGTGCCGCGCCGGGCGTTGAACAGCGAGTACTCGTCACGGGTGTGTCCAATGAGCAGATCGATACCCCGCGCGGCACCGTTGGCGAGCGCATGCCATGGCGCAGCAGGCAGTACGACGCCATCGACAACCGGTGAGAACGGCGTAGGCGTCAGCGCCGTGGGTCCCCATGATTCGACGAATTCGGGCATCTTCCGAATCACCGCGTCGGTCGCCTCGATCAGCGCACGCGGCGGGATGCCGGCGAGCTCATCGACGGTGGCGCGCACACCGAGTTCCGCGGCGATCGTCGCGGAGATCGCGCCGGCGAGCCGTGGGGAGAAGTACGTGCCCGGCAGGCTCTGCGATATCGCACGACGAAACAGCCCCGCTGCCATGGGCATAGCGAGCAGCGCCGCGACCGAACCAGCTCCTGCGGACTGGCCGAACACAGTGACGTTGTCGGGATCGCCGCCGAACGCGGCGATATTGTCCTGTACCCACCGCAAGGCTGCGATCTGGTCGAGAATGCCGCGGTTGTCCGGGGCTCCGGCGATGTGGGCGAAACCTTCCACGCCCACTCGATAGTTCATGCTGACCATCACCACACCGCACGCGGCGACAGTCGCACCGTCCTGGTGCGGGTTGCTGGCGGCGCCCTCGAGGTATCGGCCCCCATGGATCCACACCATCACCGGCAGCCGGGCGGTACCGAGCTCGGGTGACCAGACGTTGAGCGTCAAACAGTCCGCGGAATCATCATCGGCGCTGCCGGACACCGACGACATCACCGAACCTCGATGGCTCGCTTGGGGAACCGGTGGACCGAACTCCAGCGCGTCGCGGACACCATCCCACCGCTGTACTGCAACGGGAGCCGCGAACCGACGCGCGCCGAATGGTGACTCGGCGAAGGGGATGCCCCGGAAGATCGCGACTGCGTTCTCCCACCTGCCGCGCACAACCCCCGCAGTCGTTCGGATCTCTGGTTCGAAACTCCCCCAACCTTCGACGCGCACATCAGAACCCCCGCCAGTCACGCCCACCACCCCGTCCATGCCGTTCGTCGACGCCAGATCGCGGGTGATCATGCCACAGTGGCCGAGAATTTCGAGACATTGGCCAGATACACATTTACGGTCGTCAGATTCACTGATACTTGGCCAGTTTCATCGAGACGGGACCACTCCAGGTCCAGTCGTCTCCGAAATCAGCCCTCCAGTTCTGACCTCCGATAAGTGAACCTTATCGGTGGTCAGGACGACGCTTCATGTCCGGCTACCGTTGCGATAATTACGTTTCGTAGCGTTAGGAGTGACGTAACTAAACCGCCACGAAAAGAGCGAAAAACTGGGTACCCCCTCTGCTGACTTCAAATGTCAGTTCTCATCTGATCTGCCGGGATAGGTGATAACCGAAGTGGCTTGCCTGTCGGGACGGGCCGAAGGATGCCCTCTGCCCAAAGCCGTATCCCCCGCGAGCTTCGTGAGGACGTCGGCCGTGTCGCTCGCAACGCCGAGATGACCCTGGAGCAGATCGCCGCCGATTTCGGGATCCACCCGGTGACGCTGCCGAAATGGATGCGCCAGGCCGACGTCGACGAGGGAACCGAGCCGGTGCCCGGCGGCATCCTGCATACCGATCGCGGATCGCAAGCCCGGCCGATTCCGCAGCCGAAAGTTCGCACGCCCTGACTCTTCACGGCATGACCGGATCGCTGGGCCGCGTCGGCGCGGCCGGTGACAACACCTGATCGAACGGACCTATAACGTCACTGTGACGCATGGTGTTTCCGTGCGCCAACGCGCATCGGACGGCACTAACACAGGCGAATTGTCACTCGACAGACTCCGCAAGTGCCGCCGCTTCGGTGCCGTAGGCTGGCGTTCCTGCGCCGAAAGTCGTGGCGCGAACAAGTCCGTCATCGTTAGGAACGCGGGAGCCCGAACCATGGACGATCGATCCAGTGTGGTCGCGGTTCCGGAGTCGGTGCGCACCGAGTTGCGCCGTGGGGTGCGCAGCGTGCTGGTCGATGCGGCGGCACTGCGGCTGGTGCGTGACCGTTTCGATGACGATCAAGCCGGATCGCTGCGGCGGTATCTCGAAGCGTCGCAGTCGGCGAACACGCTGCGCGCTTATCGAGCCGACTGGGTGGCGTGGTCGGCGTGGTGTGCCACCGAGGGGCGTCAGGCATTGCCTGCCGACGCGCTCGACGTGGCCGTCTATCTCGCGGCGGCGGCCGACGCCCGCCGCGCCGGCGGCGAATGGGCGTTCAGTCCCGCGACTTTGGAACGCAAGTCTGCCGCGATCGCCGCGGTGCACGCGGCCAACGGCCTGCCGTCACCGACTCGATCCGATGTGGTGCGCCTGACGCTGCGCGGCATCCGCCGCACCCGGCGGGCGCAACCCCGCCGCAAACGCCCTGTCCTGCTGCATACTCTCGATCAACTGCTGGGCGGACTACCCGAACCGGGCTGGCCCGCCGAACCCGCCCGGCGCCGGGATTCGCTCGTGCTGCTCGTCGGTTTCGCCGGCGCCCTTCGCCGCAGTGAACTGGCCGGTCTGCGCATCGGGGACGTCGAAGTCGGTCTCGACCACACGACCGGCGAACCGATTCTGTTGATCCGGCTGCCCGCGACGAAGACCGACCCTACCGGCGCGGCCGAACAGCGCGTGGCGCTCCCCCGTGGCCGCCGTCCCGCGACCTGCCCGGTCTGCGCCCTCGCCGACTGGCTACGCCTACGCGAAACACACGCCGCTGCGGGGACTATCGGTGTCCGGTCCTGGCTCGCCGACCTTCCCGCGAGATCGGCCGACATCCACCGTTGCCACGGCTTCACCGGCACCACGCTCACCGACGCGGATCTACCTCTCTTCCCCACCGTCAACCGGCACGGCGCGATCGGCGACCGCGCCATGTCCGGGCGGGCGGTCGCCGAACTTGTCAAGCGTTATGCCGCCAGGGCCGGGCTGGACCCCGACCTGTTCTCCGGACATTCGCTGCGCGCCGGCTTCGCCACACAGGCCGCGCTCGGCGGCGCCAGCGACCGCGAGATCATGCGTCAGGGACGCTGGACCAACCCGCGCACCGTTCACGGCTACATCCGCACCGCCAACCCCCTGGAAGACAACGCGGTGACCAAGCTCGGATTGTGAGCCCGGAATCAGGATGAATCGCATTGAATGCAACACCGCATTCTCGCGATGAAGGCTGCGACGCACGTCGAGAGCAATTGCCACCCTCGCGGGTCACCGCGAAAATCGCGCCCTTGATCACATTTTCCGGCCGTGCACGGGTCCACCTGCCTCGGCTAATCAACAGTCGATGAGTTCCTGACTGGCCCGGCCTCTCTTCCTATGCCTGTTCCGGCCTGGACCTGGGCCATCCCACGCGTCTTTGGCACCGA
>NZ_JBSGIB010000030.1:0-74855 GCF_053604885.1 Nocardia sp. NPDC003999 | reverse complement strand
CTCCGCCGTCACGAACAACGGAGCCGCATACGTCATGTCCTTGTCCTTGCACTCATCGATCGAGGCCTTGACCTCTTCGAAGCGCGGATCGGAGAGCGTCAGCGCCATGGAGCCGGAGAAGTCCTCGATCGGGCTGATCTCCGCGAGCACCTCCGCCAATCCACCGGCGCCGGATTCGCCGCGCGCGGTGGCCCGTTCGCGCCAGGCGGGCGTGCCGATCAACCATTCGAACGAATCGGTCTGGACTTCCAGCAAGCCCGGCACTTCGAGGGGCTCACGGATCTTCGCGAACGAGAGCCGTTTCGGCGAGGGGGAGAATCCGGAATCGGCGGGCGTTGCGGCATAGACGTCGGTCTGACTCGAGACTGTCAAGATGCGTCCTTCCAGCACCTCATGACGCCCATACGTTCGCGTGGGCGTCACGGTATCTGCTTGTCCTGTGGGCGGTAATTCACATGGCGCACCGTGCTGGACCGTGTCCGAACATGACTCGACAACAACGGGTAGAAGGTGGCACGCAGACTGTGCCACTTTCCACGGTCAATTCGTATTTCGAGAGTTGGACAGCACGCGACCCGGCGCGAAGCCCTAAATTACACCCGATTTCGACCGATGTCGAGAGACAACAAGAAAGAAGACACGCCATTTCCTGTGTCTTCTCATATTTATAGTGACATCTCGATCCTTCGTTCGTCAAGTCTATTAGCGGTAATTCGCCAGCATTACTCGAGCGGGTCTCCTGCCGCGGCGGGCGCCGCCGGTGATGCGACCGGTTGCCTCGCCGCCCGCACGACCGTGGCCGCGGCGAGTGTGAGAACCGTGCCACACCACAACGCCTTCGCGGGCTGACCGGTGTGGTCGACGACCACGGCGGCGGTGAGGGGGCCGAGCACGGCGCCGATATTGAACGCCGTGGTGGCCAGCGCACCCGCGATCCGCGGCGCGCCGGGCGCCGCGGTCTGCACGATCGTCGTGATCAGTGTCGATCCCACTCCGAACGCGACCGCCCCGGACACCGTCGCCATGATCGCGACGCCGGGCAGTGCGTGCGCGGTCAGAGCGGCCAGTAACCACACCCCGACGAGCCCACTCGTTCCTACGGTGACGATCCGCTCGCGATGACGGTCGCTGTGGCGGCCGCAGACCGTCACGCCGACGAACGAACCGATGCCGAACAAGGCCAGCACGATCGGAACCCAGCGGCTGTCCGCTGTGGAGAGCCCTGCGGTGATCGAACCGAGGAACGTGAATCCCGCGAACGTCGCCGCGTTGACCAGCACCGAGGTGAGTACCGGCCGTTCGCCGAGTACCGCCCACTCCCGCAGCAAAGAGGACTCAGCTGTGGCGGGGCGATCACCGGTGCGAGCCGTACGGGGCACCATCGCCCACACCGGAATCACCGCTGCCCCGCTGACGATCGCGACAGCCCCGAACGCGATACGCCAATCCCAGATCTGCCCCAGCACAGTGCCGGCCGGTACCCCCGCGATACACGCCACGGTCACCCCGGACACCACCACCGAGGTCGCGCGCCCCACCATCACCGAGCCGACCAAGTGCGGCAGAGCGGCCAGCGCGATTGCCAGGAATCCCGCGTTGGCGGCGGCGGCGGCGACCCGCGTCATCAGCAGGACCGTGAACTCACTGGTCACAGCGCCGACGGCATGAGCAGCGCAGAACACCGCCAAGAACGCCGCTATCGAATGCCGGACCGGCAACCTGCCCGCCGCCATCGCCATCACCGGCGCGCCGAGCACCATGCCCGCCGCGAACAGTGACGTCAACAGACCGGCGGTGCCGAGCGAGACCCCGACATCGACGGCGATCGCCTCCAGCAACCCCGACACCATGAACTCGGACGTGCCCTGCGCGAACACCGCGACAGCCAGCACGAACACCACAATGGGCATAAAAATAACTCCCCGGATACAGGGCGCGACAAAGCGCCCGAGATGGTCGCGGAAATCGGGTGAACCGTCACCCTCCGCGGAGAAACCAGCTTCGTCCGGCGTTGCGAAATAACCACTCGGTCGCGCTACGACCAGCGGTTTCGCATTCACAACGCCGCCCGGCGCGTATGCCGGGCGGCTACCGTCTGGACGACTCCGGGGAATTCACGACCACACCATAACAACGCGTGCAGGCGCGGCCAACGCGATTTTCAGTGACCCCGTAGGCGGGCTATGGCAGCGTGGTTCGCGGACGGATCGAGCGTTATGGCCGCCGCCCACACATGCGCCGCTACGGCGCGCTGGTCGAACAGGGCTATCCAGGCGTCGGTGCACCGGCGGGTGTCGCCCACCGAGGTGGGCGTCGGTCCGAGTTCGGGCAGGTGGGTGTACGTCAGCGACGTGTAGGTGCGTCCTCGGGCGTCGAATATCGTTGCCGCGCAGATGGGATCGGCGGTGGCGCGTTCGCTCGATCGGCCCGCGGCCGCGGCCTGCATCGCCTCGTGCGGGCTGGTGAATATCTCGCCCACCGTCAGGTAGGCGAGCCCGAACGCCCACACGCGGCCGGTGAATCTCCGGATCAGCCATTCGGCCGAATCCAGGACGGGAGAGCGTTCGGCGTCGGGATCGAGGACGATCTGAGTGTGGGCCGCGTCGTGCGCGGTGGCGCTTCCGGTGCGGGCGAATCCCCAGAAATGCACGGTGTCGCTGTCGGCGGCGTCTGCGCGACGCTCGGCCAGCATGGCCGCGAGTAGTGAATCGATCGTGGCGCTGGGTGGGTATCGGATGGCGGAACTCGTCGGCTTGCGCGACTTGTCCTGTGGTCGATTTCGTCGATCGGGCATTTTCGCTCTCTGGAGGGGGCGTGGAATCGGTCAGGCGAACTCACCCGGCTGGGGCGGTCCGGGAGGATCCGTGGTGCGTGCTCCGTGGGCGGGCAGCAGAATGTCCCAGAACTCGATGCGCACCGCGTCCCACAGCCGGAAGTGGCGCGGGAACCATTCGCGGACCTGCGCCAGATCCGGCAGTGCGCGCTCATCGAAGGCGACGAATCCGTTCTCGCCCAGCGGGATCGGCACGGTGTCGCCGTTGTTGCGCAGCCGGTAGGCGGGTGTGGGATCGGCTTCGTCACGCAAGAACACGATTTCGATGCGACTGCCCACCACTCGCCAGCCGGCCTGTGCGGTTCCCGTTGTGGTCCGATGCAATCGGCTCACCCCCGGAAGAATTCCGGTGGGGCCGCCAACGCCGACAATTGCTCCAGCACAGCTTGAATCGTGCGCACGTCGAGAGCGCGGTCGGCGTTGTCGTGTCCGTCATGGGACGGGAACCGGAGTCCTCGGGCGGCGGCGCGTTCCCGGTGGCTCACCGCCTGCGGTATCAGCCGACCGGTGATGACGAGTGTGCGATACGCCGCGGCCTTCCATGCGCACCGCTCGATCCGGCAGGCCAGGTGCGCCCGCATCTGCTCGTGCGCCAACCGCACATCGGCGTGACGGCAGATTCCGGGCGGAACGAGGAGGCCGTCCGTGGTCTCGCGACGCCCAGGCCGGTGCGGCCCGATGCCGTGACTCGTCGGCTGTTGATCGCACGTAATCGGCGCCGGTGCGCGGGAATTCGTGACGAATTCGAGTTCTGTTCCGTGTTCTTCGGCCATGTGCATATGCTGCGAACGTGCTCACGACGGGGAGCTCGAATCGACCGGTGCCCGGCAATCGGCGCATACGCGCTGAGCGCTTCCCGAGTGCGCGGATGTCGATTCTCGCCGTGGGAAAAAGCAGGTCACACCGTGGGACAGCAGGGGAGGACGCAACGGAAATGGTCGGTACCAAGTCGGACGTCAGCCGGACGACGCTGCCGCGTCGCCAGTTGGGCCGCGCACTGCGCGACGCACGTCAGGCCAACGGCTACACCCTCGAGCAGGTAGCCGAGGTCCTGGAGATCAGCCGATCCGCGCTGGGACGGCTGGAACTGGGGCAGAACGAGAAGATCAAGGTTCGTGATGTCGAGTTCATCTGCGAGTACTACGGGCTGCCGGAGGAGCGGACGGAGTATCTGAAATTGCTTGCCGAGCAGGCGCGTGTGAGACCGTGGTGGGAGGACTTCCGGAATCTGGTACGCCCCGGCTTCAACACGTATCTGCAATTGGAGGCCGCGGCAACAGAATTGCACTTCTTCCAAGCGCTCATCATACCGGGCCTGTTGCAGACTCCCGACTATGCCCGCAGTGTGCGATCGTCTGCACCGATGGGCTCCTCCGCAGATGCTGACTGGCTCGTAGAACGGAGAATCCAACGATCAGCGATTCTTACCCGCAGGCACAAACCGATGCGGGCCGAATTCCTGGTGCATGAGTCGGCCCTGCGTACTGTGGTCGGGTCTATGCGAATCATGTCTTCGCAATACCGTCACCTTGCTGACATGGGTACGCGAGAGAACGTCTCGATCCGAGTCGTTCCCTTTGCTGCTGGCTTCCCAGGGGGATTGGCGGTACCGCCGTTCATCATTATCGACTTCCCTCATGGCGAGCCGTCCGTTGTCTACACCGAAGGCGCAATAGGGACAATGATTTTCGAGGATGCGGACGATGTGAACCGCTTCAGGGTGATCCACGAAGCCCTCAATGGTGCGGCACTCGAAGAGCAAGGATCGAGAGACCTGCTCAGGACTATGGCCAGGAGATACGAACAATGATCATCGACCTATCCGGAGCGGAGTGGTTCAAGTCTGTCCACAGTGGTGAGGCTGATGCGTGCGTCGAAGTCGCGTGGCTCGAGGCTAGTCACGTCGGCGTCCGCGATTCGAAGAACCCGAACGGGCCGGCGCTGATCTTCGCGCCGGGCCAATGGGACTCCTTCACCGCGTGCGTCGCGACTGCACTCTGATCTGCGGATCGGCGTAGACAAACAGACAGCCCGGACCTCGGCCTCATAGCCGATGTCCGGGCCGTATCCGTCACGGATACTGACGCAAGCCATGCGCTATTGGCGCGTGCGGTTCAACGGCGGCTGAGCCATACTGCTGCCAGCGGGTACGGGGCAACAATCGGAGTCCCGGCGATATTCACCGTTCCGCTCCAAAGCCCTTGCCGGGGGTCGATGTCATGCAGATCGAGCCCAAGGGGCACGAAGTCGAACGAAACATACGTCTCGTCCGGACCGACCGGCATCTGATGCCCTCCCCGGCTGGAGGTTCCGCACACCAGAACCACCGTCCTACCATCCACAAAAACTTGCAGGTCGCAGTTCTCGATCGGCGACCCGATCACATTGGAGGGCCCCCGCCCGACGTGATAAGTGCCGGGCGGGATAACACCGTTGCGCGGAAACTCCGGATCGTCAGCGGAGGCGACGGCGGGAGCAACAGAGACTGCGGCGGCAGCGAGCGCAAACCCGGCCACGATCTTGCCAAACTTCATCGTTCCAGCTCCTTGAACAATTCGTCGAACTCAGTCGTATGTCCTAGCTTTCGTCGAACTCGTTACTGCCTTGCCACCATAGATTGGGCCCCAAACTCTGTACGTCCCAACAGGGAGAGGACCCCGCCGCTTCCCGGCACCAGTCTCCCGGCCGCATCACACCTGGCACGCGCAGAACGCCTCTGGACCAGCGCGACCAAGGAGCGCCGCGCTGCTCGTCTGCTACTGTTGGCCCACTTGAGTCGTCACGGGTCGAGAGGGTGGGGATGAGTCATCGAATCCTGTTGGCACTGCTCATCGGAGCGCTGGCGACCGGTGCTGCGGGATGTGAAGACACCACGAGCGGATCGCCTGCGACGGGTTCCAGCACCACAGCGACACAGGCTCTGTTCAATCCCTGCACTGGGATTCCCGACGATGCGCTGCGGGCTGCGGGCGTCGATCCGAAAACCGAGGAGTCCGGTATCGCGGGAGTGCATCAGTCCGGCTGGGAGATCTGTAGTTGGAAGGGTTCGAAGTACTCCATCACGGTGTACTCGACCGGTCGCACTGTGGCGGAATTCGAGCGCAAGCCTGGAAACGTCGATTTCAAGGACGTCACTGTGGCCGGTCGTCAAGGCCGTCAATTCCGGGTCGAGGGCGCCTCGAAGAATTTCGACTGCGATGTGCTTTTTCCGGCAGCTCAGGGCGTCATGCAGGTAGCTACCATGAACAGGGCTGGCCAGGACAACCTCGAAGACCCGTGCGTGGTCCTGAACCGCGTCGGGGAGTCGATCGTACCGGTACTACCGCGTTGATCAGGGAGGGGCGATATGAGCGAGGGCAACGCATCGGTTTGGAGTCGACTCGTCAGTCAAGCGCGGGGAGGGGAACTGTATCTCGACGACGAGAATGCTGCATATCTCTGCGCGAAGGCGTGTGACCAGCGAATCGCCGATCTAGAAGGTATTCGCGACCTGTCACGCAGAGTGCAGAATGTCAGCGGTTTCGGTGATTTCGATATGGCCCGGGGTCTTGAAACCAAATTCTTGAAACAGGGTACTGGGGACGGTAATTCGATCGACCAGATCATCCTGGAACACATCGAGACCGTGAAGAACATGCGTGAGGTCATGGCGATCTCGTTCAAGCGCATCACCGGGAAGGACATCGAGAACGCGACGCAGTTCACGAACACCACCGAGCAGGTGCGCTGATGGGCAACCCGTTCGACTCTCTGCGAGTCTTCGATATGGGGGAACTCGGTTCGACGATGCTTCGCAACGTCACCAATTGGATATCGGGTGAGGAGTTGCAGCCGGACATCGATGTGGCCGGGGTGCAGGACAAGTACAACCGGCAGCGCGTCGGTGTGCGAGGCCGGGCCTCCGATGTCGGGTTCCAAGGCGAATTCCGGCCGAGGGAGGTTCTCGACGCGGACGAGTTCGAGCGGCACGATATCGCGACGCTGCGTGGCAAGGTCGATCAGATCGATTTGAAGGCGGTCGGTGACCTGGTGACCGCGTGGAACACCATCGCCGATCGGCACCAAACCTCTTTGGACACCTTTACGAAAGCCATGGCGCGGGCTACCGACGACAGTGTGTGGCGGGGTGAGGCGCGCAATGCTGCAGCGAGTGCGGTCGGCGACTATGCCGCCCAAGGTGCCCAGGTTTCCAACGCGGCCCGGCTGACCGGCAACAAGCTGGCCGAATTGCTGACCGGGCTGGAGCCGACCAAGCAATTGGTCCCGCACGCGCCGGAACATCGCAGCGGAATCGGCAACGCTCTCGCCTTCGTCGCCGGGCGGGGATGGCGCAATGACGATGTCGCCGAGTACAACACGAAGACCGAGGCAGTTCGCGTGTTGAGAACCGTCTACGCTCCGGTCGTGATGGAGTCCGATACCAATGTGCCGGTGATTCCGCGTCCGGCGACCACCGCGAATCCGGGTGGCGTCGGTGACGGCAGCGGCCCGCGAGGCACGAACACTGGCACCGGTAACCCGTCGGGAACTTCGTCGCCCAGCTCGGATCCCTCCGGTACGAACTCCACCGAGGACCCGACGACTCAGTCGAGCAACCAACCCTCGGACGACGCCTCGAAAACATCGGAGTCGACCAATACCGACCCGTCGTCGACTACGCAGGACTCGACCACACCGGCTTCCACCACGCCCTCTTCGACAACGCCTGCCTCGACGACTCCTACGAGCACATCGCCGAGCAGTCCCGGCAGTCCGCACTCGAGCACACCCGGCAGTCCGGGAAGTCCGACCGGTCCCGGTGCACCCGGTGTCTCGGTGCCGTCGAAAGGCACACCGAACAGCACCAACGCGGTTCCGGCCGCCGCGCGAACCGGCACCTCTCCCGGCCGCGCCGGTGCGAGCGGAATGGGCGGAATGGCTCCGGGTGCGCGCGGCGGCAAGTCCGACGAGGAATCCACCAAGGGCATTCCGGATTACCTGATCACTCAAGAACACGGCAATGAGCTCGTGGGGTTGGACGAGTTGCCCGGGACGGTACCGCCGGTCATCGGGGACAACCCGCGATAAGGACACCCATGCCCGAGGTGCAGAACTGGCGGTTCACCGCGCTCGAATTCCGGACTCTGTGGGAGTCCACCGGTCGGGACGTGCTGCCGTATCCCTTGCAGCACCAGTACACGACGGAATTCCGGTCGGAGAGTCTGCGGTTGCGGCAGGCGGCGGCGCAGTCGCTGCGACCCCGCATCGATGACGAGTTGTTGCGGGCGGTGGAAGTGCTGCTGGCGCCGGAGGCCCGGGTGGAAGTGGCCGGCTTCGCCGGTAAGCGTCGCAACCGCAGGCTGCGCGCCCATGCGGGGGTGCACTACGAGCACGGCGCGGTCGCGGTGCAGGAACCGGGACCGGACCCCGAACACGGCGGTGACGTGGTGCTGACGCTGTTACCCGCCGGTGCGGTGGCGCGGGCCGTGGTCGACGTTTTCCCCGTCTGCGGCCCGGGGCAGGGGAAGCAGTTGCAGGCTTCCGCGAAGGAGTTGGCGCGGCCGAGGCCGCCGGTCCGCGACGCTTGGCGACCGACGCCGCGGGAGGAGTTCGAGCGGTTCTTCACCCGGGCGATGACGTTGATCGGTCACGTCGGCGTTTACGCGATGGGTAGCGTCGACAACCGGCATACGCACGGCCGCAAAGATTTCCAGCTCAACGACGTCGAAAATGACGGCCGCTACGTCACGTTCGGCGCGGATCTGCTGACGATCAAACCCACCACCGCCGAGCGCGTCGCCGCCACCTTGCAACAAATGATCAGCAGAACGGTCAAGGAAGTGCGCGACGGGGTCCACCTACCGTATTGACCGGAGTGGCCGGGCGCGCCCAACCCTCCGCAGACGCGGTGGCCTGCGGGATCAACTGAACACGGTACGGACATCACCTGGTTCTACTCCCGGGTGGTCTCGTCACCGGGGACCGCGCAACCAGACCAAGCACCGTGTCGACCGCCGCTCGGTAGCCCCTCCTGGGTGGGCAGGTCATCTACTATTGCGGCATGCCCGTTCCGCGTATCGAGCGGCCCGACCTCCCCGAGTACATGACCTGGGAGGAGTTGGAGCGACTCCCGGAGGAGATCGCGAGTCAGATCGAGTTGTGGAACGGCCGCGTGGTCTGGGTGCGCCGCGGTCCCTCCGAACATCAAACATTCACGAATTTGATGTGGAGCGCCTTGCGCCGCTGCGCCGGGCAAGACATGTCCGAGCACACACAGCATTGCTGGCGCGTCACGACGGAGACGAATGTCTTTCTGGGCCGCACTGGCAAGTCCGATTTCCTTACTCCCGACTTCCTCGTTCACAGGTGTCTCGAAACCCCGTATCAGGATGTCCGTGGCGGCGACACCTTGCTGGTCGGGGAGGTCCTGTCGCCATCCAACACCCAGGCTGACATCGAGGCGAAGAAGGTTCGGTACGCGAGCGCCGGAATTCCATGGTATTGGGAAGTGACTCTGGCCCGGGAAGCGAGCGCCATCGCCATTGTTCGTGCCTACGCGGTCGAGACCGGGCATGCTCAGCTTCCGGAGGGGGTTCATCCGCTCCACGCGTCCAACTACCTCATGGTCGGTGAATGGGTACCCGGTGATTCGGGCGGCATCGAGATCGACTTCCATTCCCAATCGCCATTCCCTGGTCCGAACTCGAATTCTGAACCATTCCAAAGGGATCCGGTGACCTACGGTCAGGACGAAGTCGGGACCCACGGTCCTGAATCGAGTCGGTGAGTCGATCACTGCCGGGTTGCACGACGAAACCGAACGTCCGCGCGTCGTCCCGGTGCAGGCCGGGACCCGTTGCCGGACCCGGGATCTGGCCCCGGGCGACGGGCGGACGTTCGGTTGTGGGGTGGGCGGCTCCGCCGGAGGGGGCGGCGGAGATGACGCCCGTGTCCCGCGGGGTCCGGACCGCGGGACAGGCCGATCGGTCAGACGTTCGCGTAGGCCAGCGAGGGGACGCGCTGGATGGCGAACGAGGACCGCAGGTAGAACCACCAGGTGATGGCCGCCATCACCAGGAACGCACCGGCGTAGGCCCAGAACGCGGGGGCCATGCTGTGCAAGTGGGTGTTGGACAACCGCAGCGCCTGCTGCAACAGCCAGCCACCGGAGGCGCCGACCGCGCCGATGACGCCGATCGCCGCGCCCGCCTGACGTTTGGCCGAGGCGGCGGCTTCGGTGAGGTCGAGGCCGTGCTCGGCGGCGTACTTCTTGGACTCCGCGCTGAAGATGGTCGGGATCATCCGGTAGGTCGAGCCGTTGCCGATGCCGGTGAGCACGAACAGCAGCAGGAACGCGATCAGGTACAGCGGGAAGCTCTTCAGTTCCAGCCCGGCCATGATCAGCGCGACCGCGACCGCCATGCCGCCGAAGACGTACAGGGTGATCTTCGCGCCGCCGACCTTGTCCGACACCCAGCCGCCGAACGGACGGCTGAACGACCCGACCAGTGCGCCGAGGAACGCGAGGTTACCGAGCGTGGTGATCCAGCCGATCTTCGCCAGGTCCGGGAAGTTGGCCTTGATGAGGGTCGGGAAGGCGAAGGAGAAGCCGATGAACGATCCGAAGGTGCCGATGTAGAGGATCGCCATCACCCAGGTGTGCCGGTTGGTGAGCGCCCGCCGGTAGGACTTCCCATCGGACTTGGCGGTGCCGATGCTGTCCATGTAACGCAGCGCGCCGAACGCGGCGGCCAGGATGAACGGCACCCAGACCAGCACCGACAGCGTGATGCCGAAGCGATAGCCGCCCGGATCCTTGGCCATGATGTGCGTGCCGAGGGTGATCAGCAACGGCAGCACCAGCTGGGTCTGGGCGACGCCCAGGTTGCCGCCCGCCGCGTTGATGCCCAGCGCCGCACCCTTCTTGCCCTCGGGGAAGAAGAAGTTGATGTTGGCCATCGAGGAGGAGAAGTTGCCGCCTCCGACGCCCGCGAGCGCCGCGAGCAACAGGAACACCCACATCGGCGTGCCCGGCTGGTTGACGAAGTAGGCCAGGCCGAGCGTGGGAAGCAGCAGCATCCCCGCGCTGAACACAGTGAACGCCCGGCCGCCGAACCGGGGAACGGCGAAGGTGTACGGAATGCGCAGCGCGGCGCCGACCAGGGTGGGGGTGGAGGTCAGCAGCAGCGCGTTGCTCACCGCGGTGGGGTTGCCCTTGCCGAGCCCGGCGAGGAAGTCGAATCCGGCGGCGCCCATGCTGGTCACCACGGTGCCCCAGATGACCCAGATGCTGAAGCCGAGATTCTCGGCGAACACGGAGAAGATGAGATTCTTGCGCGCGGTTTTCGCACCGCCGGATGCCCAGAACGTCGGATTGTCGGGATCCCAGTGGTCGAGCCACCGGCCACGTTTCTGATATTCGAAAGTCGTTGGCTGCGACTGCTGGCCGGTGGCTGCTACGGCGGTCATCGGCTTCCTCTCGATTCGGCTCGACCGGCCCTCATCGCGGCGCAGTGCCGCCGGCGGCTGTCGAGTGCCTAGCTACGGTCGAGACAAAGGTATGAGCCGCTTGTTGCGTCCCCGTGGCCCTCGATGACGTTCCCGGCAAATCCGACTCACATTGCGCGGCCGGGAATGGTGACCACTTGGTTACCTGACGCCGTTTACCGCGCGTCCGGATATTCCGCGATGAGAGAGTTGAGGAAGCAGCGTGTCGCGGAGGCGGCCCGTTCGGGATCGCCGTCGATCACGGCGTGCACGAGCGCGGCGTGTTCGTCGGTATAGGAGTCATCCGATTTGGCGGTCCGCGCGCGGATGACCTGTTCGATGATGGGCAGCAGCGAATCGTAGAACTCGAGATACACCGCGTTGTGGCTGGCGACGACGATCGCGCGGTGCAACTGGACGTCCGCCTCGATCGCGGAGGCGGGGTCGTCTTCCCATTTCTTGTCGCGTTCGGCCAGCAGGCGCAGCAGGTTCGCGATGTCGGAGTCGTCGCGGCGGCGCGCGGCCAGGCCCGCGGCGGTGACGTCCAGCGCGAGGCGCAGCTCCAGCACGTCGCGTTCCTCGGCGTCGGCGAAGTACTTGCCCAGCGTCCCGCCGAGGTCGGAGGCCGCGATCACGTAGGTTCCCGACCCTTGGCGACGCTCCAGCATGCCGGCGTGCACGAGGGCCTGGACGGCCTCGCGCACCGTGTTGCGGCCGGTGCCGGTGAGCTCGGTGAGCTCCGGCTCCGTGGGGATGCGGGAGCCGATCGGCCAACGGCCGGAACGGATTTCGGCACGCAGCTGCTCGGTGACCTGGGCGATGAGGCTGGTGCGCCGGACGGGTTGCACCTCGACAGAGTACCGCCCATCACAAATCGTTGCCGCACTTCATCCGGTCATCCTATGATTTCTCGGTGTCTGCGACCCTTCCCGAAACCGAGGCTCGCCAGGAATCCGTCCTGGTCGAGCGCCGTCGACGTGCGCTGATCGAGGGCCGGGCGCTGGTCCTGGCAGCCATCGTGATGTCGGCGCTCACCCTACGAGTCGCGGTCACCGCGTTCAGCCCGCTCGCCGAGCGGATCGGCGCCGAAATCGGTTACGGCACCGCCGTTGTCGGCGTCTTCGGGATGCTCCCCACCGCCATGTTCGCGCTGTCCGGGCTGCTCACCCCGGTCTTGGCGGTCCGGCTCGGGCTGGAGCGCACCGCGCTGACGGCCATGCTGATGGCGGGTGCGGGCATGTCGATCCGGGTGCTGATGTCGGGCACCGCCGAACTGCTGGTGTTCTCCGCGCTCGCCCTCGCGGGCATGGGTATCGGCAACGTGGTGATCCCGCCGCTGGTGAAGCGGTACTTCCCGGATCGCCTGGCCGGGATCAGCTCGCTGTACATAGTGATGGTGCAACTCGGCACGGTCGTGCCCGCCGTCACCGCGGTCCCGGTGGCGGACGCGCACGGCTGGCGCGTCTCGCTCGGCGTGTGGGGTCTGCTCGGCTTCGCCGCTGCGGTGCCGTGGGTGGCGGTGCTGCGCGGCCGTCGCGGGCGCGACGGCGCGGACCGCACGGCCGTGCCGGTGCGGGAGCCGCACAGCGGGCGGGTGTGGCGTTCGCCGATCGCCTGGGGCATGGCGGGCATGTTCGGCATGACCTCGCTCACCACCTACGCGATGTTCGCCTGGTTGCCGAAGATCCTGAGCGAGGCCGGTGCGAGCGCGGCGTACGGCGGAGCCATGGTCGGTCTGTTCGCCGTGGTCGGCCTGGTCGCCGCGCTCAGCGCGCCGACCGTGGTGGCCCGATTCCGCAATCCGTTCCCCGTGGTGGTGGGTTGCGCGGCGCTGTTCTTCATCGCGTTCGCCGGGCTGCTGGTCGCGCCGATGGCGGCGCCGATCCTGTGGGTGGTCGTGCTCGGCCTGGGTCCGAGCACCTTCCCGATGGCGCTGACGCTGATCAACCTGCGCACCCGCACGCCTGCCGGGTCGGCCGCGCTGTCCGGCTTCACCCAGGGCGTCGGCTACGCGGTGGCCTGCGTGGGTCCGCTGTTGTTCGGCGTGCTGCACACGGCCACGGGCGGCTGGCTGGCTCCGTTCGCGATGCTCGGCGTCGCCGTGCTGGTGCTGCTGGCCGGTGCGTGGCAGGCGTGCAAGCCGCGCGTGCTCGAGGACACCTGGAATTGACGCGCGCGGCCGTCGGCCGGAAATCTCACAGTTCGGGTTGCGCGGCTGTGCGAACGGGGTCAGGATGGGCGCATTCGAATTGTGCGGAGTAGCGCGCGTCACACCTCACCGGTCGGCGAATTCGAGATAAGCCTTTTCGTGACGCACGGAAACTGTTGCGTCACATGCCTGAAACATTTGGTCGAAACTCACCTCCCGGAACCGGTAATCGTGAGCAACCGTTGATTTGACGGTCATTTCGCGCAGCATTTCGGCAATACCCATTTCCTACCGTGGGGCCAACCGACTTTGGGAGGCCCCGTTGAGCACGCTGACGCGTAACCGTCTGGAAGCGCTGGGACGGACGAAGATCCGCAGGCCGCATCTCGATCATTGGGATGCGGAGGACGTCGCCGCTTGGGAAGCGGGCGGCAAGGACATCGCCCGCCGCAACCTGATCTGGTCGGTCTTCGCCGAGCACGTCGGCTTCTCGGTCTGGTCGATCTGGTCGGTGATGGTGCTGTTCATGCCGACCGACAAGTTCGGCATCGACCCGGCGGGCAAGTTCTTCCTGGTCGCCATGCCGACCCTGGTCGGCGCGTTCCTGCGGATTCCCTACACCGTGGCGACCGCGCGCTTCGGTGGACGCAACTGGACGGTCTTCAGCGCGGCGATGCTGCTGATCCCGACGCTGCTCACGCTGTACTTCGTCAACCAGCCCGGCACCTCGTACACGACGTTCCTCGTGATCGCCGCGTTCGCTGGTTTCGGCGGCGGCAACTTCGCCTCCTCGATGACCAACATCAACGCTTTCTACCCGCAGCGGCTCAAGGGCTGGGCGCTGGGTCTGAACGCGGGCGGCGGCAACATCGGCGTTCCGGTGATCCAGCTGATCGGCCTGCTGGTCATCGCGACCCTCGGCAATGCTTACGCCTCGCTGATCTGCGCGGTCTACCTGGTGCTCATCGCGATCGCCGGCCTGGGCGCCGCGCTGTTCATGGACAACCTGCCCAACCAGAAGGCCGACCTGTCCTACATGCTCACGGCGCTCAAGGTGCCGCAGTCCTGGGCCATCGCGTTCCTCTACATCGGCACCTTCGGCTCGTTCATCGGCTACAGCTTCGCCTTCGGCCAGATCCTGCAGATCAGCTTCCGCGCGGGCGGCGACACCGTCGCGCAGGCCACGCTGCACGCCGCGCAGATCGCGTTCATCGGCCCGCTGCTCGGCTCGCTGGCCCGGCCCTACGGCGGCAAGTGGGCCGACCGCATCGGCGGTAGCCGGGTCACCCTCTATGTCTTCGGCGCCATGATGGCGGCGGCCGTGCTGGTCACCGTGGCCAGCACGGCCGCAGACAACAACAACGGCGTGGCGGGCGGCGGTGTGATGACCGCCCTGGTCGTCGGCTTCATCGCCCTGTTCGTGCTCTCCGGCATCGGCAACGGGTCGGTCACCAAGATCATCCCGTCGGTGTTCGAGGCGAAATCCAAGAGCCTGGACGCCACGCCCGCCGCACGGGCGGCCTGGTCGCAGAACACCTCCGGCGCGCTCATCGGTTTCGTCGGCGCCATCGGCGCACTCGGCGGCGTGGGCATCAACCTGGTGCTGCGCACCTCCTACGCGTCCACCAAGTCCGCGACCACCGCGTTCTGGGTGTTCATGGCCTTCTACGTGGTCTGCGCCCTGGTGGTCTGGGCGGTGTTCCTGCGCCGTCCCAGCCTGCGCGGCCTGCCCGCCGATTCCGAGGTCGTGACCGAAGCCGAGACCTTCGTCCTCGAAGCCGAGGCCGGTCACTCCCAGTCCCCGTCCGCCGGCTCGGCCCGCGCCTGACACCCGATCCAGTCCAGGAGGACCCACAGATGAACCCCACAGTCGCTCGCAAGACCGCGGTGGTCGTCGGCCACGGGATGGTCGGGCACCGGTTCGTCGAGGCGCTGCGCTCGCGCGACACCGAAGGCCAGTGGCAGGTGATCATCCTCAGCGAGGAGCAGCTGCCCGCCTACGACCGCGTCGGCCTGTCGTCCTACGTCGGCGCCTGGGACCCGAGCGCGCTCGCGCTGCCCGGCAACGAGTACGCCGGTGACGAACTGGTCGAGCTGCGGCTGGGCCAGAGCGCCGAGTCCATCGACCGGGCCGCGCGCAAGGTGACCACGTCCTCGGGCGACATCCTCGCCTACGACGCGCTCGTGCTGGCCACCGGTTCCTACCCGTTCGTGCCGCCGGTGCCCGGCCACGACAGCCCGGAATGCTTCGTCTATCGCACCCTCGACGACCTGGACGGTATCCGCGCGGCCGCCGAAGCCGCCGGTTCCGGCGCGGTGGGCGTGGTGGTCGGCGGCGGCTTGCTCGGTCTGGAGGCCGCGAACGCGCTGCGCCTGCTCGGGCTCACCCCGCACGTGGTGGAGTACAACACCCGGCTGATGCCCGCTCAGGTCGACGAGGGCGGCGGTGCCATCCTGGAGCGCCTGGTCACCGACCTCGGCTTGTACGTGCACACCGGTGTGGGCACCTCCTCGATCGAGGCGGCCGACAAGGGAGTGAAGGTCACCCTGTCCGACGAGACGGTGATCGATGCCGGGTTGGTCGTGTTCTCCGCCGGCGTCCGCCCGCGCGACCAGATCGCCCGCGACGCGGGCCTGGAGGTCGGTCCCCGCGGCGGCATCGTCACCGACCTGGGCCTGCAGACCTCCGACCCGAACATCTGGGCCATCGGCGAATGCGCCGCGGTGGAGGGCGTGTGCTACGGCCTCGTCGCGCCGGGGTACACCACCGCGGAGATCGTGGCCGACCGCCTGTTGGGCGGCGCGGGCGAGTTCCCCGGTGCGGACATGTCGACCAAGCTCAAGCTGCTCGGTGTCGACGTGGCCAGTTTCGGTGACGCGCACGGCGTTACCGAGGGCGCGCTGTCGGTGGTGCTGCACGACGCGGCCAAGGGCACCTACGCCAAGCTGGTCGTCTCCGATGACGCGAAGACCCTGCTCGGCGGCATCCTGGTCGGCGACGCCACCGCCTATTCGGCGCTGCGTCCGCTGGTCGGCCGCCCGCTGCCCGCCGAACCGGCCGCGCTGATCTCGCCCGCGGGCGCCGAACTCGGGGCCGACGCACTGCCCGACGACGCGCAGATCTGCTCCTGCAACAACGTGTCGAAGGGCGCGATCTGCGGGGCGATCGCCGAAGGCGCCTGCGACATCCCCGGGATCAAGAGCTGCACCAGCGCCGGAACCTCCTGCGGCGGTTGCGTTCCCATGCTCAAGAAGCTGCTCGAGCAGTCCGGCGTGGAGATGTCCAAGGCGCTGTGTGAGCACTTCGAGCAGTCGCGTGCGGAGTTGTTCCAGATCGTCCAGGTCACCGGCATCCGCACCTTCTCCGGCCTGATCACCAAGTACGGCAAGGGAACCGGCTGCGACATCTGCAAGCCGACCGTGGCGTCCATCCTCGCCTCCACCTCGAGCGACCACATCCTCGACGGCGAGCAGGCCGGGCTGCAGGACACCAACGACCACTTCCTGGCCAACCTGCAGAAGAACGGCACCTACTCGGTGGTGCCAAGGATGCCCGGCGGTGAGGTCACCGCCGAGCAGCTGATCACCATCGGCGAGGTGGCCAAGGAATTCGGCCTGTACGTGAAGGTCACCGGCGGTCAGCGCATCGACCTGTTCGGCGCGCGCGTCGAGCAGTTGCCGCTGATCTGGAAGCGGCTGGTGGACGCGGGCATGGAATCCGGTCACGCGTACGGCAAGTCGCTGCGCACGGTGAAGAGCTGCGTCGGCTCCACCTGGTGCCGCTACGGTCAGCAGGACTCGGTCGGCATGGCCGTGCTGCTGGAGAAGCGTTACCGCGGGCTGCGTTCGCCGCACAAGCTGAAGCTGGCGGTCTCCGGTTGCGCCCGCGAATGCGCCGAGGCGCGCGGCAAGGACGTCGGCGTGATCGCCACGGAGAACGGCTGGAACCTCTACGTCGGCGGCAACGGCGGTCTCACCCCGAAGCACGCCGTCCTGCTGGCCGGTGAACTCGACGACGAGACGCTGATCAAGTACATCGACCGGTACCTGATGTTCTACATCCGCACCGCTGATCGTTTGCAGCGCACCGCTCCGTGGCAGGAGGCGCTGGAAGGCGGTATCGATTACCTCAAGCAGGTCATCTGCGAGGACAGCCTCGGCATCGCCGAGGATTTGGAAGCGGCGATGGCTCAGCACGTCGCCGGCTACCGCGACGAATGGGCCGCGGTGTTGGAAGACGAAGAGAAGCTGTCTCGCTTCGTGTCGTTCGTCAACGCCCCGGAGGAAGCCGATCCGACGATTTCCTTCGACGAATCCGGGGAGCGGAAAGTTCCCGTCCTGCTCGGACTGCCGGAAGTTCCGGTCGCCACGCAGGGGAAATGACCGCTTAACCGCATGGAAACAGAACGTCGGTACCAATGAGTAAGGCGTTTGGAGGATGACACCGATGACCGTGATCGATACCCCCGGCATCGCCGCAGCTACCACCACTGGGTGGACGCAGGCCTGCCGACTCGACTACCTGATTCCCGGCCGCGGCGTTGCGGTGTTGCTCAAAGGTGGCCGACAGGCCGCCCTTTTCCTGCTGGAGAACGGCATGCTGTATGCCGTCGGCAATATCGATCCGATCGGCCGGGCGGCGGTCATGTCGCGCGGGATCGTCGGCGACCGCGGCGGGGCGCCCGTCGTGGCCTCGCCGCTGCTGAAGCAGGCCTTCTCCCTGGTCGACGGGCGTTGCCTGGACGACGAATCGGCGATGCTGCCGGTGTACGCGGTGCGCGTGGACGACGGCATCGTCTCGATTTCCAACGAGCCGGTGGCCACCGCGCTCGCGTCCTCGGATGGATGAACCCAATGACAACAGTTGACGCGGGCGCGAGCCTGGCCGGATTCACGGTGGGCATCACGGCGGCCCGTCGGGCGGAGGAATTCGCCACACTGCTGGAACGCCGGGGCGCGAACATCGTTTCCGCACCGGCAATCCGCATCATCCCGCTCGCCGACGACAACGAGCTGGAGCGGGTGACCCGGCAGTTGGTCGCCGCTCCACCGCAGATCACCGTGGCCACCACGGGAATCGGCTTCCGTGGGTGGATGGAGGCCGCCGAGGGTTGGGGTCTCGCCGAGGACCTGCGCGCGACGCTGGGGACCACTCGGATGCTCGCCCGCGGCCCGAAGGCCAAGGGCGCTATCCGCGCCGCGGAACTGCGCGAAGAGTGGTCGCCGGCCTCCGAGTCGTCCGCCGAAGTGCTCGATCACCTGCTCGCCGAGGGCGTGGAAGGTGTTCGGATCGCCGTGCAGTTGCACGGGGCCACCACCGAGTGGGAGCCGGTGCCCGACTTCTGCGAGGTATTGCGTTGCGCGGGAGCGGATGTCGTTCCGGTGCCGGTGTACCGCTGGGTGCCGCCGGACGATCAGGGGCCGATGGACCACCTGATCGAGGCCATCGTCACTTCGGGCATGGACTGTGTCACCTTCACCAGCGCCCCCGCCGTGGCGTCGATGTTGATGCGCGCCAAGGAGACCGGGCTGCTGGAAGGGCTGCTGTACGCGCTGCGCGGCCGGGTGCTGCCCGCCTGCGTCGGCCCCATCACGGCCGCGCCGCTGGAGGAACTCGGGGTGCCCACCTCGATGCCGGGCCGAGCCAGGCTGGGAGCGCTGGCCCGCCACGTCGCCGAGGAACTGCCCAGGCGGGCCAACCGGATTCACGCCGCAGGCCACATCATCAGCGTGCGCGGCGCGTGCGTAGTGGTCGACGGTGAGGTGCGTCAGCTGGCGCCCGCGCCGATGGCACTGATGCGCTCGCTGGCCCGCCAGCCCGGCCGGGTCGTCTCGCGCGAGGACCTGTTGGCCGCGCTGCCCGGCGGCGGGGACGACACGCACGCGGTGGAGACCGCTATCGCCCGGCTGCGCGCCGGACTCGGCACGCCGAAAGCGATCCAGACCGTGGTCAAACGTGGGTATCGGCTCGCGCTGGACCCGGCGGAATGTATCGACAACAACCCACGGCCCACCGCGACAGGAGGACCACAGGTGCCCGGTGTCGGAATTCCGACCCGGGCACCTCGGTACATCCAGACTGCGGGGAGCTGGTGACCGCGCCCGCCCTGGTGCTCGTGGCCCACGGGACCCGCAGCACCAAGGGCGTGCAGATGATCGCGGCGCTCGCCGAGGCCGTGACGAAGGAGCTCGGTGCCGGGATTTCGGGGCCCGGCACCGAGACGCCCTGGGTGCGTACGGCATTCGTGGACGTCCTCGGTCCTTCGCCTTCGGAAGTGCTGCGCGATCTGGTGACCCCGGCCGGGGAATCCGTACCCGCCGTGGTGGTTCCGGCGTTCCTGGCCTCGGGTTATCACGTCTACCAGGACGTGCCGCGCGAGGTCGCCGAGAGCGACCATCCCGCGGTGACGGTCACGCCCGCCATGGGACCGGATCCGGCGCTCGCGCGGATCATGGCGATGCGTCTGCGTGCCGCGGGTTGGCGTGAGGGTGACGCGGTGGTCTTCGCCGCCGCGGGCTCCTCGGACGCCCGGGCCCGCCAGGATGTCCGGCGCGCGGCCGCGCTGCTGGCCGAACACCTCGGCGTTCCGGTCCGTATCGGCTACGTCGCGACCGGTGCGCCGCGGGTGCCGGAGGTCGTCGCGGAACTGCGCGCGGCGGGGACGGACCGGGTGTTCGTCGCCTCCTATCTGCTCGCGCACGGTCTGTTCCAGCAGCGTCTGCACGAGGCGGGCGCGGACGGCGTCGCGGAACCCATCGGCGTGCACCCGGCGGTGGTCCGCTTGATCGCCGAGCGCTATCGGGTCGCAGCGGGCGAGTTGGTGCGGGCGCGGGTTCGCTGAGCATCGGCCGTCCACCGCGGAATCGGTGGCGCGAGGACGCGAGCCGGCGCGATCGATGCCGTTCGATCGATTCGAGTACCGGTAGTTGCCGCGCCGAAAAAAGCAATGTTCGGCCTATCTCCTGGTAGCGGGCGATTCGTTGGGTCGGGCCAGCTGGAGTTCGCGGAACTGGACGTTTCCTGCTGGCGCGGGCGGTTCGCCGACGTTTCTGTTCCGGCTGGCGTGTGAGTATCCGAGCGTGGCGCGGGTGATCCGGCCGAGACCGGAGACGGCGGTGCGCCAGGTCGCACACCCATGCCCAGCAGGAACCCGTGACCGTCGGCGCACAAGGTCACGCCGAAGCAATGCGGCGAGCTGAACGCGCTGCCAACCGCTCTTCGCCACGATGGGCCGCCGCGTGAACCGGCAGTTGCCGCTACTCTCCTCCACCGATCCGCAGATCCGGGACGAGTGGATCGGCAGCCTGTTCCGCGGCGAGCGCATAGGGTGGGCGCGGCTCCGGATGTCGAGAACGTCCGGTCGGCTCCGTCCCAGGGATACGAGCGGCTACGGACATGTCGCTCGACCACCCCGACGTAGGAGCGATCACCATGCGAGCGACCGAGATCACCGAGATCCTGAACCGTCCGATCAGCCAGGAGCTGCTGGCCCGCGACCTGACCCGGCTGGCCTATGTCGCCACGGATGGCACACCGCGCAGCATCCCGATCGGCTTCACCTGGAACGGCTCGGAGATCGTGCTGTGCACCACGAAGAACGCCCCCAAGTTGTTCGCACTGCGCAAGAACCCGATGGTTGCCCTGACCATCGACACCGAGGTCCACCCGCCCAAGCTGCTGCTCATCCGCGGGCGCGCTGAGCTTGACGTCGTCGACGGCATCCCGGACGAGTATCTCCAGATGAACGGCAGCTACGAGATGAGACCCGAGCAGCGCGTCGAGTGGGAGGCCGAGGTCCGCTCGCTCTACGACGGCATGGTCCGGATCGTCGTCACCCCGACTTGGGCGAAACTCATCGACTTCGAGACAACACTGCCCAGCCCGGTAGAGGAGTTGATTCGGCAACGGGCCGAACGTCAGCATGCCTGAGAGCGACGCGGCAAGAATGGGCCCTACCGATCCAAGGAGAAGATGATGGCCAAGTATCTGCTGCTCAAGCACTACCGAGGCGCACCGGCATCGGTCAACGACGTGCGGATGGACCAGTGGACCCCGGAAGAACTCGCGGCCCACGTCCAGTACATGCAGGACTTCGCCGCGCGGCTCGAGGCCACCGGCGAGTTCGTCGACAGTCAAGCGCTCTCCCCGCAGGGCACGTTCGTCCGCTCGGACGGCGAGGGCCGCCCGCCGGTCACCGATGGACCGTTCGCCGAGACGAAGGACCTGATCGCCGGCTGGATGGTGATCGACGTCGAGACCTACGAGCGCGCCATCGAGCTGGCCGCGGAGCTGTCCGCCGCACCCGGTGCGGGCGGGAAGCCGGTCCAGGAGTGGCTCGAGGTGCGGCCGTTCCTCACCGCGCTGCCCACGGTCACCGAGTGAACGAGTCGCAGCTGCGGGAACTCGTGCCCGCGGTGATCGGTGTCCTCGTCCGGCGCGGAGCCGACTTCGCGTCGGCCGAGGACGCCGTGCAGGAGGCGCTGATCCGCGCGCTGCGAAGCTGGCCCGACGATCCACCGCGCGATGCGAAAGCCTGGCTCGTCGCGGCCGCCTGGCACAAGTTCCTCGATGTCGCCCGGACCGAAACGTCGCGGCGCGGGCGGGAACTCGCCGTGGAGGTCGAGCCGCCGACCGGTCCGGTGCCGGGCACGGACGACTCACTGTGGCTCTACTTCCTGTGCGCGCACCCGTCGCTGTCGCCCGGCTCGGCCGTCGCGTTGACGCTGCGCGCGGTCGGCGGCCTGACGACGCGGCAGATCGCGACGGCCTACCTGGTGCCCGAAGCGACCATGGCACAACGGATCAGCCGGGCCAAGCGGCGTCTCGCTGGGCTGCCGCTCGATCGACCCGGCGACCTGGCGACGGTGCTGCGCGTCCTCTACCTCGTCTTCAACGAGGGTTACGGCGGGGACGTCGATCTGGCAGCCGAAGCGATCCGCCTCACCCGTCAGCTGGCGGGCTCCACCGACGAGCCCGAGGTCGCGGGCCTGTTGGCGCTCATGCTGCTGCACCATGCCCGCCGCGCGTCTCGCCTCGGCCCTGGCGGTCGCCTGGTGCCGCTCGGTGCACAGGACCGATCACGTTGGGACACCGGCCTGATCGCCGAAGGAGTGACGATTCTGCAAGCCGCGCTGGCTCGCGACCGCTTGGGCGAATACCAAGCGCAGGCCGCGATCGCCGCCCTGCACGCGGATGCGCCGAGCGCCGCCGAGACGGACTGGGTGCAGATCGTGGAGTGGTACGACGAACTACTGCACCTCACGGGTAGCCCGGTGGTGCGACTCAACCGCGCGGTCGCCGTCGGCGAGGCCGACGGACCGCAAGCCGGCTTGGCAGAGCTGAGCGAGGTGGATTCCGATCTGCCCCGGTACACCGCCGTTCGCGCCTATCTCCTCGAACGCGCCGGCGACCTCGAGCAGGCCGCCGAGCTGTACGCCGAGGCATCCCGAGCAGCCACCAGCGCGCCGGAACGCGACCACCTCACCCGTGAGGCGGCGCGGGTGAGGCAGTCACTGCGTTCGTGAGCACGGGTTGCTCACCCACACGGAGTCTGCTCCCCTCGCTGCTGTCATCGGGAGTCTCCGAACCTGTGGGGTATGCCACTACATCTCATATACCCCCATGGGTATAGTCGGTTATGCCCCCAGGGGTATGCCAGAGCAGGTTGAGTGCTGCGATTCGTACAGCAGGGAAAGGGAGCGCCGATGCGGCCGACGACACTCATGGGGCAGGACCGGGTCGACGCCGGCAAGTCGGTGCGGCCCGGCGGCCTGCTGGCGCGATGGGGCGCGATGATGGCAGGGCGGGCCCGGATCGTGTTCGCGGTGTGGCTGTTGTCGCTGGTGGCGCTCGGGGCGGCGGCGCCCGGCGTGTTCACTTCGTTGGCCGGAGCCGGATGGCAGGCCGATGGTTCGGAGTCGGTGCGGGTCCGTGAGCTGGCCCAGCAACACTTCGGCGGGAATTCGTCGGCGGCGGTGCAGGTAGTGGTGCATTCCGACACCGAGACCGTCGCCGATCCGACGATGCGGCAGACATTGGGCCGGATCTCGGCGATCTTCGCGGACGATTCCCGCTTCGGCGCCGTCGTCCCGCCGCAGCCGGGCATGACGATCAGCCCGGACGGCCACACCGGCATCCTGATCGCGGGTGCGAACGCCTCCACCGACGACATGGTCAAGGCCGTCGACGAGCACAAGGCGGCGCTGACCGCGCTGTCCGGGGACGGAGTCGAGGTCTATCCCACCGGTGCGTCGGCGTTGTGGAGCGATTTCAACAAGGCCAACCACGAGGCGATGCTCGAGGCCGAGCTGTTCTCCTGGCCGGTCACGCTGGCGATCATGGTGCTGGCCTTCGGCTCGCTGGTCGCTGCCGGGCTTCCGCTGCTGCTGACGGTGGCCGGGCTGGTCGCCTCGGCCGGTGGTCTGGTGCTGCTCAACCACCTCACGCCGATCTCGGTGTGGGCGATGAACTTCGCCATGATGTTCGCTCTCGCGTTGGGCATCGACTACGCGCTGTTCTTGGTCGCCCGCTTCCGTGACGCGCTCACCAAGTCCGCCGATTCCCGTTCGGCGGTGGCCGAGACCATGGCCACCGCGGGCAAGGCTGTCGTGCTCTCCGGGTTGACCGTGCTGGTCAGCCTGTCGGCGGTGCTGCTCGTTCCGGCGCCCGCGGTGCGCACCATGGCCGTGGGAATCATGCTCGCGGTGGTGTTCGTGCTCGCCGCCACGCTGACGTTGCTGCCTGCGGCGCTGGGCGCGCTGGGTGGCCGGATCAACGCCGCGGCACTGCCGTACGCGACCCGTCAGCAGCATCGCTCGCCGCGGTTCGCCCGCTGGGGGCAGCTACTGCACGATCATCCGTGGCCGTTCGCGCTCGCAGGGCTCGGTGTGCTGGCGGCGCTGGCGTTGCCTGCCACCGGATTGCAGGTCGCGATGCCCTCGATCCAGGTCGTGCCCGCCGACGCGCCCGTGCGCCAGGGCTACGAACTGGTCCAGCGTCAACTCGGCGAGGGCGCGCCAGGCGCATTGCAGATCGTCGTCCCCGAGGCCGAAGCCGCCCGCACCGCCGAGTCGGCAGCCACGACCGACGGCATCGCTACAGTCACGCCGCCCGCGCCCGCCGCGGATGATTCCGGCCTGGTCATGATGCAGGCGCTGCCCGCCGTCGATCCTTCCGACGACCGGCTGGGCGGCATCCTCGACAACCTGCGTGAGCGACTGCCTGCCGATGCCCTCGTCGGCGGCGCACCGGCGGAAAACCTCGACTTGCAACAGGCGCTCGACGACTATCTGCCGATCGTCGTCGGGGTGATCCTCGTCCTGGGCTTCGTCCTGCTGTTGGTGGCGTTGCAAGCGCCGCTCATCGCCGCGCTGGGCACCTTGGTCAGCCTTTTGTCGACCGCGGCCGCGTTCGGTGTGGCGAAGCTGATCTTCCAGGACGGTCACGGCGCGGGCCTGCTCGGCTTCGGTCCGCAGGGATTCCTCGACGGTTGGGGACCGGTGTTCTTCTTCGCGATGATCTTCGCCATCGCCATGGACTACACCGTGTTCCTGTTGGCCACGGCCAAGGAGCACTACGAGCGCTCGCGAGATCCCCGGACGGCGGGCATCGACGGGCTGGCCCACTCCGGCCGGGTCATCTTCGCCGCAGCGGCGGTCATGGTCGCGGTGTTCTTCACCTTCGCGCTGGCCGATCCGCTTCCGCCGAAAGAGATGGGCATCATCCTCGGCGTCGCGGTGCTGCTGGACGCGGTGGTGGTGCGCTTGGTGTTGCTGCCGGTCGCGCTGCGCTTGACCGGTAGGGCCGCGTGGTGGTCCCCGGCTTGGCTGCGCCGGATTCTGCCCACCGTCAGTTTCGCCCACGAGCGGACAGAGTCGGCGGATAATACCCTAAGGGGTATTGTGAAGACTAAGTGAGAGAAGGAGAAACATCATGGTCGGCGACGAAGACGCCATCGCCTCGGTACTCAATCGGCTGCGCCGCGCGCACGGCCAGCTCGCCGGAGTGATCGCGATGATCGAGCAGGGCCGGGACTGCAAAGACGTGGTCACCCAGCTCGCCGCGGTCTCCAAGGCACTGGACCGAGCGGGTTTCAAGATCGTCGCCACCGGGCTGCGGGAATGCCTCGCGAACCCCGACGCCGAGACCGCCGATCCGATGACGGTGGATCAACTGGAGAAACTGTTCCTTGCCCTCGCGTGACGCACGCGTTCCGCGAGGGCGTGATCTGGAGAAGGATGACCGATGATCGAATCCAGCTGGCCAGGTGAATGGACCATCGCACGCCTGGTTCCGCTGCTGGCCGGAACGTTCGTGCTGCTCGGCACCGTACTCGCCGCGACGATCTCGGCGTGGTGGCTGCTGCTTCCCGCCCTGGTCGGGGCCAATCTGCTGCTCTACAGCGCCGTGGGCTGGTGCCCGGCCACCCTGCTCATGCGCCGCGCCGGCATTCCCGCGGGCGCCAGCCCGAATTCGCGCTGACCGACATCGACGCGCTCGGCGGCCGTCGAATCGGCGGCGGCCGACAGAGCCTGAGCGGCGCTTAACCGGCCGCGGTTCGCGGGCGGGCCGGGCGTCGGATCGCGTGCGCCCGGACGATTGGGCCCGCCCCGTTCGCGTCGGCAATGAGTCGGTGCGGTCGAAGTCTCGCGGTCAGGAAGGCTTCTTCCGACCGGTGTAGGGATTCGCCGGATTCGACGCGACGAACTGTGACCAGGTCTGCGTGCCGTCGGGATGATCCGGGCATGTGTTCAGCCCGGCCCGGAACGTGCTCCCGACTCGTCCCGGAACGGGGAGCGGGACGATACGCCGGGGCCGATGCCGGACACCCTGCCAACCCCGCGCCAACTGTGCCATCGTCAGCACCTCCGGACCGCCGAAGTCGGGTGCCCGGCCGAGCGGCTCGCCCACGGCCAACTCGGCCACCCGCCGCGCCACGTCGGCGGCGGCGACCGGCTGGAAACGAAAGGTCGTGGGCAACGGCGCCACCGGCCATTTCTCGACGGTCCGCAACAGCGCAGCGATCAGCTCGTGAAACTGCGTCGCCCGCAGGATCGTGTGCGGGACGCCGCTGTCGACGACGGCTTGCTCGCAGGCCAGCTTGTTGCGGTAGTACCGGAACGGGATCCGGTCGATTCCGACGATCGACACGTAGAGCAGGTGCCGAACCTCCCGTGCATGCCGCAGCAGGTTCTCGGTTTGCTCGAGGTCCGCGCCACCCGCGCGACGAAAATCCGAAGCCGCGTGCACGATCACTTCGGTTCCCGCCACCGCCTCCGCTACGCCGACACCGGTTCGCAGGTCGCCGACGTGCGTGCCCGCGCCAGGGCGACGGGACAGTACCCGTACGTCATGGCCCGCTTCACGCAACCGATCGACCACTTGTCTGCCCAGCGCGCCGGTTCCGCCCGTGACGAGAATCTTGGTCATGGACCACTTCTACCGCCGAAGTCCGCGGGAACGTGCGAGGCCGTCGTCACACGGTGCGTCGCCCAGGACATTCGCGGCATGACGTGGTGACCGAACGCCGAATCGCCTGTCCTCGTCTCATATCGGCGAAAATGATTGCAGGACTGATCTTCTGGTATCGAGCTCCGAACGCTGACGCGGTGGTTGAATCGATGTCGAGGCGAGTGCAGGAGCCTCTACGATCGGGAGAGGGGACCTGATGCCGGTGGGAGGCGTGGCTCGTGGTGGCGCGAACGCGGTAGGACGCGAGGAGCGGTTGTGCGTGCGGGGCTGAGGCGCCGCACCACCCGTGCGGACACCGGATACGGCGCGTTCCTGTCCTACAGCGGCGAGCGGGACCGTGCGGTGCTTCCGCTGGTCCAGAACGCGATCGAGAAGCTGCCACGACCCTGGTACCGCTTCCCGCGAACGCGCATCTTCCTCGACTACAGCGGTGTCCCGATCGGTGCCGAACTGTGGGGCAAGATCGTCGCGGGCCTGTCGCGTTCCGAGTGGCTCGTCGTGGTGGCTTCACCCGAGGCCGCAGGCTCCAAATGGGTGGACCGCGAAATCGAGTGGTGGCTGGCGAATCGGTCTCCCGAGACGATATTGCTGGTCCTCAGTGCCGGGTCCCTGTTCTGGGACGAAGAAGCCGGGGATTGGGACCGGGCGCGCTCGACCGCCCTACCGCCACGCCTGTTCGGTGTTTTCGCGTCCGAACCCGTATACAAAACGCTCAAATGGCGTGCGGACGCGAACGGAGTCCCGCGTCCGGACATCGACGCCATCGCGGTCGGGATCGCCGCGGTGATTCGCGGCGTCTCCGAGGCCGACGTCAAATCCGAGGGTTACCAGCAGACCAAGCGGAACTTGCGCTGGGCGAGAACCGCCATCGGCGCGTTGGTCATCTTGCTCGTCGTGGCACTGATCGCGGCGGTCGTGGCTCGGGTGCAGAGCAATCGCGCCGAGGAGCAGGCCAAGATCGCCACGGCGCGGCTCATGGCCTCCGTCGCCGACACCAAGATGGCCACGGATGTCCGCGCGGCCCTGCTGCTGGCCGTGGCGGCGTACCGTCTCGACCCGAGTCCACGTCACCAAGCCGCCCTGCTGCGCGCGAATCTGGCCAGTCCGAAAGTCGCTCGTTACGTGGCGGCACCTGCGGAGGTCACGGCCTTGCAGAGCAGTGCCGACGGTCGAACCGTCGTTGCCGGGCTCGCCGATGGACAAGTCGTGACATGGGCGCCGGGAGGCTCGGTGACGACCTCGGTCGCGCGTTTGCCCGGCGAGATCCGCTCGCTGGCCGTCGCCGCGGACGGCCGGACGGTTCTCGCCACGGATGGCGCCTCGATCACACTGTGGGGCAGCAACTCCGGTCGGCCGGACTTCGGCGTGCCCGGCGCGAGCGAAGTCGATGTCGTCGCCGTATCCGCGTCCGGGAAGTTCGGTGCGGTCCATCGCAGGCAGACCAAGGCGGTGGAAGGCACCCCGGGGACGGTCGACATCATCGACAATGCCGCTGGACGGGTTCTCTCGTCACATCCGATCGACCGAGCGGTGACGAGCATGGTGTTCACCGACGACACGGCGTTGCGTCTGCTCGAAACCGGCGGCAAGGTGCGGCAGATCTCGCTTCGCGGCGGCGCCGACCGAGATCTTTCACCTTTCGACACCGACAACGCCTGCGGCGACGGCCAAGGCGTCGGGGAATTGTCGCCCGACGGGTCCTCGTTCGCCTGCGCCGTCTTGCCCGGTATTCCGGCGCCGGTTTTCCGGCTGCGTCCGACTCCGAGCGCTGTGCGCCCAGAGCCCGGATATGTGGGCGTCGCGATGCCGAGGCGATCGGCTCCCGCCGTGCTCAGCCGCTCGGCGCGGATAGCGGCGGTGCCCAGTGCCGACGCCGGGTTCTATGTCGGGCCCGTCACCGGCGAGCCGAGGCCTCCGGAACCGCCACCGCTGATCACCGGTACCGCCGTCGATTTCGACCGGAAGCTACTGCGTTTCCTCGGGACCTCCGAAACGCAGCTGGTTTCGGCGTCCGGGCGACTGATCACCCTGTGGGATCTCGCGCAGCGCGACCGGCTGGCGAAATCTTTAGCGGTGCCGATCGTCAAAGGATGCAATTCTTGTGAACCAAGCTTGTCGCTGTCCCCGGACGGGCGCACCGCAGTGATCACCGGTCAGGACAAAGATCCGGGAGAATCGGCGCTCAACAGTGACGTGGTGATCATCCAACAGCTCGGGCCGAACCCCTCCCGGCAGCTCTCCATACCGGGACTATCCGGGAAACTCGCCTGGCGCGCGGATGGCACGATGCTGGCAATCGCCGCGAATCCGGCATCCGGCTACGAGCGACGTGTATTCCCGCCCAAACCCCACGTGGAGACTCCGTTCGAGGTGACGGTCCTGTCCTCGCCACCACCGCAGATCAGCGTCGAGGCGGCCGGTGTGTCGTCCGTATCACCCACCGCTGTTTCTCTCGACAGCAGGGGGCGGGCGTATCTGCATGATCTGGCCACCGGCGGCATCAACTCGGAATTCATCCCGCTGGGCGGCGCGGTCGACACAGACCATGTCGTCGAAGCGGGAATCGACGCGGCCGGAGAGTTCCTGGTCATGCGCGATGCCGAGCACATATCGGTCTATGACTTGGCGCGAGAGCAAAACGCGCACGACATCGACGGCAAGGACGCGCAGTCGGTGTTGTTCGCCGGACGGCATCTGCTGATCCGCCGGAAAGACAGCATAGAGATCTGGGATCGGACCGGCTCGCATCGAGAGCGGACGATCCCCTTCCGCAGTACTCGGAACTCGGCCGCGCAGCTCGCCGCCGCTGCGGACGCGAACGTGGTCGTCGCGAAAGACGAGGCAGGCTATCTGACTGTCTTCGCCGCCGACGGCACGAATCTGGGCGAACTCGAGCCTGATTCCGTTTGGCACGTCCCATCCGCCGTCGCCTTGTCCGCTGATGGACGGTATCTCGTGACGGTGAATCCCGGTCCCGCGTTCTCCGGCGGCGTCGATGGGACGCTGATCGAACGGGACATCTCACCGGACGGCCTGATCCGGGCCGCTTGTGCGCATGCTGGTCCGGATCTCACCGGCGCCGAATGGAACGCCTTGATGGGAGTCGCGCGTCCCGCTCAAGCCCGCTGCCCGTAGGGCGCGTTCGACTGCCGCCGGCGTTTCGCTCAGTCGGCGTGACGGCTCCTTCATGGGCTGGTCGGTCTTCCGGCGCCGACCGCCCTGTCCGCGAAATCCGGATGTGCCGGCGACCGGGTGAACGACGCCCGATAGCTGCTCGGTGGCACTCCGACGTGCCGGATCATGTGCTGGCGCAGCGACTCCGCCGAGCCGATGCCGCTGTGCCTGGCCACCTGGTCCATCGGCAGCGTCGTGGATTCCAGTAGCTCCCTGGCGCGTTGCAGGCGCTGGTGCAGCAGCCATTTCTGCGGGCTGAGGCCGGTCTCCTCGTGGAAGCGGCGGGTGAGCGTGCGCACGCTGGTGCGGGCGTGGGCGGCCAGATCGTCCAGCGACAACGGTAGGTCCAGCCGTCGCAGCGCCCAGGCGCGGGTGTCGGCGAGCGTCACGCCGTTCTCGGCGGGCAAGGGCGCGTCCACGAACTGGGCTTGGCCGCCGGGCCGCACCGGGGTGACGACGGCCGTGCGCGCGGCCGCGTTCGCGACGGTCGCGCCGTAGTCGGCGCGAATCAGATGCAGGCACAGGTCGATTCCGGCCGCCGCGCCCGCGGCCGTGGTGATCGGGCCGTCTTCGATGAACAGCGCGTCACTGCGGACCGACACGTCCGGGTGGTTCGCCGCCAGTTCGTCGGCGAGAGCCCAGTGGGTGGTGGCGGTGCGGCCGGACAGCAGGCCGGCCTGCGCCAGCACGAAGGCGCCGCTGCAAATCGAGGTGACGCGCTTGCCCGCGGCCACCGCGCGACGCAGGGCGGTCAGCGTGGCGGCGTCCGCGTCGGCGCGGCTTCCGGTGCTCGGCACGATGACGATGTCCGCCTCCTCGATCGCCGCCAAGCCCCGGGAGACGACCACGTCGAATCCACCCAGCCCTGCGGGCAGCACGCCGGGCACGGCGGTGCACACCACGATGCGGTAGCCGGGCTCGCCGTCGACCATCGCCGCGCCCAGCACCGTTTCCGGCATGGCCAGGTCGAAAGCTTTCACCGGAGGAACCGCGACGACGGCGACAGTCTGCATGGCCTGATCCTTGGGATAGTTGGCAATCCAGCCAGTAGCTTACCCGTCGCCGCACCGGCAGGCTGAGTAGCGCACGACCGGCGAACGGCACCCCGAATGCCGCAGGTCGTGTGGAAACACTTGTCGCAGAGAGGAATACGCATGCATTCGCATGTCATCGTCGGACGTGGCGCCACCGCTTCGGCCACCGCGGCGCTACTGGCCGGGTCCGGCGACCGGGTACGCATGGTCAGCCGCAGCGGCGCGGGGCCCGAGCACCCGAACATCGAACGAATCGCCCTCGACGCCTCGGACGCGGACGCGCTGACCGCTGTTGCCGAAGGCGCCGAAACCCTGTTCAACATGGCCATGCCCGCGTATCACACCTGGCCGGAGACCATCCCGCCGCTGTTCGGGTCCATTCGCTCCGCCGCCGAGCGGTCCGGTGCGAATTACGTGATGCTCGGCAACCTGTACGGCTATGGTCCCGCCGACGGGCCGGTCACCGAGCAGGCACCGCTGGCGGCCACCGGGCCGAAAGGGCGGGTTCGCGCCCGCATGTGGCGGGAAGCGGAAGAGGCGCACCGGGCGGGCCGAGTGCGCGTCACCGAGGTCAGGGCGTCCCAATTCATCGGTCCCGGCGCGATCTCGGTGTTCTCGCTCCTCGCACAGCCGAAGATCTCGGCGGGGCAGTTGGCGCTGCTGCCGCAGGAACTCGACCTGCCGCACGCATACACCGCGGTCGGCGACGCGGCGGCGGCAGCGGTCGCCGTCGCCCGCGACGAGCGCGCGTGGGGCAGGCCGTGGCATGCGCCGAGCATCACCGCGACCGCGCGGGAGCTGGCCGGACGATTCGCCGCGGCGGCCGGGGCGCCCGAGCCGCGGCTGGCGGTCATGAGCGATCGCGAACTGACGCTGCTCGGCCTCACCGACCCGTTCTGGCCGGAGTTGTTCGAGACCTACCACATGTCGCACGCGGCCTTCACGGTCGACGACTCGGCCATTCGCGACACCTTCGGCCTGAAGGCATCCGACCCGGACGAGGTGTTCGCGCAGGTCGTGCACGCGGCTCGAGCGTGATCCGGACCGCACAGCGTGGCGTCGCGGTGAGGTCGAGATCTTCGCCTAAAGGTGAGCACCCGCTGGCGGACGCTCGCGCGGACATCGGTCAGGAAGACGTCGCCTTCCCCGCGAACTGCTGTCGTCGCAGGACAGTTCTGGCCAGTTCGGCGGGGGTGCCCGTGCTGGTGTCAACGGTCGTGTCGTAAGTGGCGCCGTGTTCGTGCACCAGGTGGAAATGGCCGCGCGCCAAGCCTTTTTCGACGTCGCGTCCGCGCGCCTGTTCACGCCGCTCCGCCACGGCCAGCGGGCAGGTGACGCGCACCAGCTGCACGTCCAGCCCGGCCAGCGCGGCCATCCAGATCGGCAGTAGATCCGCGCTCAGCAACATCTCGTCGATCACCAGGTGGTCCCCGCCGTGGGCGAAGGCGGCGGCCGCGGCGCAGGCGGAACGCAGCATCCGCCGCCCGACCTCGCCGTAGCGGATGACCACCATCGGGCTGCCGTCCGCGTCCCGGCCGCGGTCGTACCAGAATCCCTCTCGGCTGAGCGGACTGTCACGTCCTCCGCCCCAGTTCGGCGGTATGAGCTGGAACAACGTGTCGATGCCCCAGTAGACGAAGGGGATGTCGCTCTCGTCCTGGATGGCTCGCGCCAAGGTCGTCTTACCCGAGCTCGACGTTCCGTTGAGGAAGATGACGCGGCTGGGCGGTTCGACGCTGCGCATCCCGCCACGCTACCGGGCCATCGTCCAGCCCGGCTCGCTACGGATTCCAGGGGTCGAGGCCACCGTCGGGATCCAGGTGATCGAGGTTGGCGACGCGCCTGGCCGATCGCATGAGGGCTTCGCGGTTGATGTCGTTCGGGTTCGCGTAGTACTCCCTGGCCGCTTCCTGGTGCATGGTCGCGACTCGGTGGCCGATCGCCCAACGGGTGTCACGGCCCGCGCCGTCCCACTCGTCCGGGGTGATCGCCGCGCGCAGCGCCCGGTCCGAATGCCAATTCTGCTCGACCCGCTGCACGAACGCCTGATCGATGTTCGCGTTGGGGGCGGGCGCGTTGCTGTGCCGGACGAAGCTGTCCGCGGCGATCACCGCCTGGGCGGCGAAGGCATCGTGCGCTTCGTGGTCGACGTGGTTGTCCACCGCCCACGCCGCCGCGATCGCCTTCTGCAACGGCGCGAAGCTGTACGGGTTCTGCGATGCCGTCGACTCCTGGACGGAGTATGCCGTCAGCGCATTGGTGACCCGCTCGTGGCTCGCGCCGGAGGAGAGCAGGACAGCATGGATGCGCGAATCGGGAACCTTGTTGTCGCGCAATACTTTCAAGGCCCGCGACACGCCTATTTGGGTGTGTATGCCGCCGACCTGCTCGGCCGCGTCGACCGCCACACCACGCCAGTTGGTGCGGGACAGCTGATGCTCGACGTACCCCGCTTCGCGGCTGGCCAGGATCCTTCTGGTGGAGCGTTCGATCGTCCGTCGGGTGCTGGAGAGCGGATTGAACGGATTGACCCGCCCGCCCGCCAGCCAGGCCGTCACCGGCGAGGAGTTGATGGTGTTGAGCGTGGAGAGTGGGGTCACCCATCCCATACCGGGCGCGGACTTCCCACCGCCGCCGCCGCCCATGCCGAGGGCGGTGCCGCCGCTGCTCCCGGACTTGCTCCCGCTGCCCTGCATCGCGAGCGCGAATCGGTTGGCGATCCAGTCGTTGCCCCGGCTGAAACCGCTGCTGAGGCGTTTGAGCTGGAGGACTGCGACGATCTCGACGGTGCCCGCGATGATGATCACCGCCATGACCTGTCCGCGCGCCTGCGCGAACAGATTGCCCATGAACAAGACGTAGACCCCGAGGAATATGGTGTACGCCGTCATTCGTGCCGCCGCGACGAAACTGTCGACGACATTGCGCACCAGGAACGTCTGCGTCGGGCCGTATACGAATCCGCCCGCCGCGAAGCCGAATATCGACATGAACCCGTGATAGATCGTGTCCAGCGCGGCCTTGATGACCTTCATGCCGAGGTACATCGCGAAGGCCAGCAGGATGCCGCCGCAGACCAGCAGCATCAGACCCGTGGCGACCTGCCCCATGGAGGGATTCTCGGCCTTCGCGCGCGCGGCGCTGTCTCCACAGGACTTCAGGCCGCTGATCACCCGGGAGTCGTCACCCGCCGCCACCCCCGACGACCACGCCGATCGGCAGGCGGGCCGCTGGTCCACCGTGTGCCCGAAATTCCACACCTGTAGCGGCTTCCGGGCGAAATTGTCGGCCAGGTCGCTCTGCATCGTCGCCACCAACTGGGTCGGATTCGGGTCGGCGTTCCCGTTCAGACCGGCGGCCACCGAGATCCCGAGATCGCGGCCCTGGGCCAGCAACCCGTGCGAGGACAGCACATCCGCGAGAGGCTCGGCGAGGAACAACGGGCCCAGCAGCGCGACGCCCACCATCGTCACCACCTGCATGGTGGCCTTCGCGTGGTAGCCGCGCGCGATGAACCACGCCACGCAGACCGCGCCGATGGTCGCCGCGGTGACCAGCATGATCGGGGTCGCGATCTGACCGGTGAGCGTGTCGGCCACGCCGTGCAACGCCGCACTGAACATGTCCAGCCACCGGAAGCTCAACGCGTAACCGATCAACCAGATCGCCGTCGTCACGATGGCGATGTAGCCGATGAACTCCAAGCCCAGCACGGCCCACAGAATGGTGGCGCGCGGCTTGAACAGGCTCTCGTCGCCGGTCGCGAATCGGTAGTCCGACAGCGGGATGCCCGACGAGTCGTGGATGTTCATCCAGCTGAGCCCGTCGATGCCGGAGGTTCCGGAAGTGCTGCCCGCCGCGTCTTGGGCGACGGCCAGCGCACCGAGGAAGCCCGGGAACACGAAGAGCGCGAAGAGAGTGAGGGTGGTCCAGATCGCCCGCCGCCGCCAAACGCCCGGCCGAGAACCCGGCCACCAGTTCGGCGCACCGGCGAGCAACGCGGTCACGGCTGTGGGAAACTCGCGGGGGACTCCGATCGAATGCCGCTCGGTCGAACTGAGGCGGACAGTGCGTGATCGCACCGCCTGGGGGCAGATGTGCACGAAAGAGTCCTTCGTCCCGTCTCTGGGGGCGCAGTCGACTGCGAATTCCGAAACGGGTTGCACGCGAACGTCAATGGCGTCTCGCCCCCGTCTCACGTCCTGTATTACAGACAGGGACGGAAACATCCGCCTGAACGTCCAATGACATCCAGGCGGCTCGGGAGTGTACGTACGCACCTCGGCCGTCTACTTGCGAAGTGCGTCAAATCAACTGGTGTACAAGGCGTTTCAGCGCAACCAGCCGCCTTCGACGCAGGCCACGTCATCGGTGTACGCGATATTCGCCCCGGACGGCGACCAGGGGAGGACACGCGGTCGTCGATCGCCCGACTTGTCGTACACCAGGTGAACAATGCCGTCATGGCATACGACGAGGAGCTGGCCGAGCGAATCCGGGAACTGATCGCACCCGGCCCCGAACTCACCGAGCGGAAGATGTTCGGCGGCCTGGCCTTCTTGATCGGCGGCAATATGGCGGTGGCCGCCAGCAGGCAGGGCGGTCTGCTGGTGCGGGTCGATCCCGACGAGGGCGAGCGGCTCCTCGGTGACACGGTGGAGCCAATGGTCATGGGCGGGCGCGAAATGGTCGGCTGGCTGCGGGTCACCGCCGTCGACGACGACGAAGTACTGCGGGAATGGGTCGAGCGCGGCGTCGCCTACGCCCGGACCCTCCCACCCAAAACGAAGAAGTAGCTCCGCTCAGGCCCTGACCTGCCGCCGGAACAGCACACGGTCGAATTCGCGTCCGTACTCGTCGACCGCGACCACGTCCATCTCGCTGGCGAACACGCCCGGCCGGACGTCGACGCGCAGGAACGAGTAATTCCGGAAGCGGACCCGCGACCACGGCGCGGCTTCGTCCTGCTTACCGCCGCCCGGGGTCCACACGTAACTGTTCGGCACCGAGGTGTCGGCCAGCTCGCTGCCGCGGAAGGTTTCCCGCGACCCGGGCTGGAATTCGTAGCGCGGGCGTCCGCCGCCGCCCACGGTGTAGTAGACGGTGCCGTCGGTCTCCGGGTAGACGATCGAGTTGTCGCCCGCGACCTTTGTCGCCTGCCCACCACGCAGCGGATCGGTGCGCTCGTAGACGTGATTGTGACCCTGCAATACCAGGTCGACCTGGTAGCGGTCGAAAAGCCCGACCCACGCGTCACGCACACCGCCGTCGCTGGCGTGCGATTCGGTGGTCGAATACGCGCAGTGGTGGAAGAAGCAGACGATGAAATCGATGTCGGGGTCGGCGCGGTGGGCGGCCAGGGTGCGTTCCACCCAACTCGTCTGTGCCCCGCCGGAGTAGCCGCTGTTCGCCCGGATCTCGTAGGAGACGTCGTTGGCGTCCAGCGAGAGCACCGCGACATTGCCGTAGGTGAACGTATACGCCGACGGGCAGCCCGCCGGACCGTTGCCGGGGAAGTCCAGGCGCGCCAGATGCCCGCCGTAGCCGTGGTCGCCGTAGGTCGCCTCCATGTCGTGGTTGCCGGTGGCGAACATCCACGGTGTCTGGGCGGCGCTGGGCTCGATGGCGTTGAAGTAGACGTCCCAGACGTAGGGGTTGTACTTGTCGAAACCGCTCGCCTGCTGCGCTCCGTGCGCCGCGAACTGCCCCGGCTTGCCCGCGCCGGACGGGTCGGCGTAGGCGATGTCGCCTGCGAGGATGTGGAAGTCCGGCCGGGCGGCGGCGATCTGGCGCAGCACGTTGCTCGCGTGCGGCGCGGCCGGATCGTTGTCGGCCTTGTAGTACTTGTCGTCGTAGTCGCCGGGAGCGACGCCCTCCGGCAGCGCGGGCGTTTCGTCGGTGCCCTGATCGCCCATCATGGTGAACCGGAACGGAAGGACCGCGGGGCGTGCGCTGGGCATCGCGGGTGCGGCGGCGCGGATGTCGCCGACGAATCCGTCGGAGGTCCGCCAGCGATAGAAGTGCGGCACCCGTCCGGGCAGGCCGTCCACCGGGGCGTGGACGTAGAACTGTTCGGCCGCGAGCACGCCGCCGTCGGCGGTGGGCAGCTGGGTGAGCAGGTTGCGCACCTCGGCTTGGACCGTCGCGCCCAACGCCGGTGTCGGTCCGTGGTCGAGATACACCGTGGCGCCCGCCGGACGCCGCGAGAGTTGCGCCGCGAAACGCAACTGGCTGGCCGCGTCCGGCCCGAAGGCGACGCGCCGTCCACCCACCGCGAGCTGGGCCTCGTCGGCGTAGGCGCGCCTGCCGAACGGCGTCGTGCCGACGGCGGCCACCGCTGCCGCCGCGGCGGCGCCGCGCAGCACGTTGCGCCGCGACACAGGGCGACGGCGCAGGTAGGCGCGGTGCCATTCGTGCTGCTCGGGCATGGTCATGTGGGCAGCGAGATGGCCGGGAATTCCGGTGTCCGGAATGTCGCCTGCTGGATTCAGCGGTGTGGACGGCATACCGCAGATGCTGTACCGGCACGGCGCACGGAGCAACTCGACATCGCACCGCACGCGGGAATACCTCGTGAACAGACGGTTTCGCCGTTCGGGTTTGTTCCATTTGTCGGAAATGTGTGAAATATGTAATGCCCGAACGTATTTCACCGGCGACCCGCCTGGGTTTCGAGTCGGATGGTCGACGGCCAACGGGCCGTGCTTCTCGGCAGGGTTGCGGCCGACGCGTCTACGCCGACGGCCGATCCGTCGCGTCCGACGACTGTTCTGTATCCGTGGAAGTGCCGGGGGAGAACGGGAAGACCAGCGAAGCGCTCCACGGGAACCCCGGCGCACCCGGCCGCGTGGACCCGGCGGCGGCCGCCAGCGGTTCGTTGTTGCCGGTCAGCCTGCGGACTGTGCGCTCCATCGCGGGCAGGATCTCGGCGATATCGAGATCGGCGTTCGCGAAACGGCCGATCAGCGCGTAGATCATGTTGGTCAGCACGAGCGCGATGTCGGCGGTGTAGTCGGGATCGACATCGGCCAGCAGGGCGCTCGCGGCGGGCAGCACGGCGTCGAAGCCTTGCGCGTCGAGTCGTCGGCCGCCGGGGCCGGACCGCGCGCGATAGTAGGCCTCGAGCATCCGGGGATTCCGTTCCCACGGCTCGAACACGTAACGCATCAACCGCACCAGGCCGTCGGCCAGCGTCTCGTCCTCGACGGACGGGGCAGGGGCGGCGTAGGTGTTGGTCGCCATCCATTGCTCGACGGCGGCGAGCATCAGATCGTCGCGGGTGGGGTACCGCTTGTAGACCGTGGCCAGCGAGACGTGCGCGTTGCGGGCGACCGCACGCAGTTGGACCGCGTCGTAGCCGTGCGATTCGAGCATCGACACGACGGCGTCGAGGATCTTCGCCGTCGAATCTTCGTCTGTCCGGGCCACGTACGTACGGTAATCCAGGATCCGAGCGCGGGTGCTCGTCACCGCGGCGGCATTGAGCGAACGCGTGTTCCGATACCGCCGCCGTGGCTAAGCTGCCAGGATGACGCTCTTTCTCCGCGTCGCCGCAGTGCCGGTTGCGCTCGCCGGCGCGCTGGTGAGTGCGGCGCCCGCCGAGGCAACGCCCGGTAGCGACATCACCGCCGTCACCCTCGGCCAGGCGCAGATTCCCGCCGGGCTGGTGCCGTTCGTCGCGGGCACCGATCTGGTCGTTCGCGAGATCACCATCGGCCCCGGCGGCTCCACCGGTTGGCACTACCATCTCGGTCCGGTCTTCGGTTTCGTCCGCTCGGGCACGCTCACCCACCCCGGACCCGACTGCGACGCTCCGGTCTTCCGGACCGGCGAGTTCATCTACGAGCCCGCGGGTGAATGGAACGTGCACATCGGCCGGAACCTCGGCGCGGAGCCGCTCGTCCTCGACGTCGTCTACGCCCCGCCCACGGGCGAACCGCTGTTCGTCGACGCACCCGCCCCGGCCTGCGCGTAGGACCGTTCGGTCGCATGGGCGGTGGTTGCCGAGCCCGATGGCGTCCGGATGTCGGCGGTCGCGGTCGGGCGATCCGGCGGCGCGGTCACCGTAACGGTATCGGCATCATGCAGGAATTCGACCGGTGTCGGTCCTAGGGTCACCGACCGGCGGCACGGGCCGGTGCCCCGAGTAGCCAGCGCCAACGTGGCAGTTCGGTGATTGCCGTGACGGCCGTCAACGTGGTGACGACGACGGCCGCCCAGGCCGGCCATATGGCCCAGGACGCGAGTACGGCGGCGGCGAGTTGGAGGACGACGAGACCGATGGTGACTATGCCGGGGACCGGGATGAGGACCTGTCTTTTGTCGCCAGGGGTGGCGAAGAGGGTCGGCAGCCCGATGAGCAGGACCAATGTCGCGACCGCGAGCGCGACCGAGTGATCGGCCAGTGCCCATGGGGTGGCGATCCAGGCAATCAGTTCGGTGGTGAATCGCAGAATCGAGGCAATACGTCCCTGGCCGGTGAGGTTCGGCGAGGTGATGGGCCGAGTGGACATGACGGACAGCGTGTCATACCAGCTGGTCTGGAACGCTCGATGCTCCCAGTGGTGAGCAGGCGGCGGCGTCAGCTACGCCACACAGCAGTGAACTCATACCACGGGCCAGCGAGGTGAGTTGCGGTGAAGTCGTCGAATCCAACCGGTGTGCCATGAGGTGAGTATGCCCACCCACTGCTCACCGTGAGCCCGAGCCCGCCACCCTCGATGAAGTAGACGGTTCCGTCCGGGTCCTTCCTTACATAGCTGATGTCGAACCGGCCGATTTCGAAATGGGAGCGTGAAGATTCCGAACTCGCCTGTAGGTCAAGGGCCACCTGCTCGAACTGCGGACGGGTGTCTTCGAACGACGGGCGGGGCAGGAGCGCAACTGTGCCTGCAACAGTGAGAATCATCGCGGGGGCACCCGCGATCCACCATGACCATGTCCGGTCCCTACCTACGACATGCAGCGTTCGGACCGCCCATACCGCACCGCAGATGAGGAGCACGAGTACGGCCGCAGCGCCGGACAACAGCGGATCAACCCAGGCGAAGGAGCCGTAGCGCGACGGCCACCAGTCGTAGTAGACGCACACCAACACAACGACTGGAAGGAAGGTGAATGCCAGGTGAATCGGCCCCGGAGCCCTGTTCGGCTTGATCCTGGTCGATCAATGCCCGGACAAGTGGCTCCCGGTTGCTCACCGGACCAAAAGTACCGCGCCGCGGAGGTCTCGAACACCAGCACAGGGACGATCGGGGATTCTCGAACGTGCCCTAGTTGTGGCTCGAGATCGGGATCGGCGGCTGTGTGCCGACGGTATTCCGGGCTCGGCGCGACCGGAGCCAACAGGCGAGGACAGCGATCACCACCGCGAGATAGACCGCCGGCGGAACACCGCAGACGACAGCCCGGCACCACTGCGGCATTCGTTCCACTGCGGCGTTCATGGCCGGGACGTAACTCGGTGCGCCGGTGAGGTCGAGTCGTTCGATCTCGGCGAAAACGACGGTGGTGAACCAGTCCTGTCACGACCAACCCGAGCAGTTCCTGGCGCAGTCGGTGGGCCGCCCACGCGGCGGCGAAACCGATTGCCGCCGTGATCGATACGCACAGCAGCCATATCCAGGTCGACCGCTTCGCAGTAGCACGCGCTTCGAGTCGTCGGGGTCGCGTATCCGGAAGCGGCGCTTGCCGTCTCGCGTCAGCGATTGGGGCAGGCGGTGATGGACGTAACGCGGTGTCCGAGCCGGGTTCGACCAGTACGGCCACATCTAGATCGCACAGTCGGCGCAGGTAGATCTACTTGTCCTAGTCCCCGCAGCGATCCGGCGCAGCTTCTGGCTCGCGGTTCGCGCCGCTACGCCAGCTGCGGTATCCGCGGTGCGCGGCGAAAGTTCCGATGATCGCGGTGGCGCACCAGACCGCGATGGCGGTGTAGGCGAGCGGGGCCGACAGGTCGCCGATCGATGCGCCGAGAGCGGTGTAGACGAATGCCCGTGGAGCCGAGCCGATGAACGCGCCCACGGCCATCTGCCACAGCGGGACTCCGAACGCGCCGAATACGTACGACGCCAGTGCATCCGAGATGCCAGGGACGAAGCGCTGGCCGACGACGGCCCACAAGCCGCGCCGCTCGATCTGGGCGTCGATGCGCTCGGCACGCTGCGCGCCGAGCAACCCGCGCGCGCTTTCGCGGCCTGCCCGCCGCCCGAGGAAACTGGTGATGGTCGCCGTGCCCACCGCCGAACCCAGCGTCACGAACGTCCCGACCAGCGGCCCGAACAGCAGGCCGCTCCCGGCGGCCAGCATCGGGCCGGGCACGAAGATCGCGCCGAGCACCGCCGACGCCACCAGGTAGGCGAACGGGGCCGCGGGTCCGGTCGTGGCGATCGCGTCGCGCACGCGTTCGACGTCGATCACTCCCGCGACGGCGACCAGATAGAACATCCCGAACAGGAACACGACGAACAGCGCCAGCCGCGCGATGTGCCGCCGCCGTCCGGTGCGAAAGAAGCCGTCGTTGTCCGTCATGCTGACCGCAATCCTGCCTCGAGCTGGCCGGACGTCCACGTCGAGGGTGCACAGTGCCCGGGGCCGGAGCACGGGACACAATCACGAAGCGGGGCTCTACGGTTTGAGCTATCGGCGGTGGCCGACCGGGGTGTGAATCCCGAATCTCCGCGCTTCTGTGGAAACCCGGTCGCGAACCGGCGGGGTTTGTACCCGGCTCCCTGTGCCTTGTCAGGTGCGCACCGTTCAGCTGTTGGGCGTGCGACTGGTGATCGAAGGAGCCGCCGTCGATTCAGGGTTCTAGGTACAGGCGCTCGTTCGGTAGGCGGCGTAGGCCGCTGGTGTCGGTGATCGCTACGGTTACCGCATCGGTGTAGCGGCGGGTCTGGTGTTCCTGGACGAACAGCAGGGCGGCGGTGAGGCAGGCGACGAAGTCGAAACGCATGCCGTGCAGGAATATCGACAGGCGGACGTCGGGTTCATCGGGCCGTGGGGATGTCACGGCCGCTCCGGTTCGCGGTCGCGGAAGTAGCGGAAGTCGTCACGGCTCACGATCACGGCGGTGACGAAGGTCGAGCAGGTGAGGTAGTCGCAGTCGCGATGCAGGTCTAGGGCTCGAAGTGCGTTCTTGCGGCTGGATACCGGCCAGTGTGGGTTGTCGTGGGCGAATCGGGTCCGCAGTGAATGCGGTCGGCCGTTGGCGTCGTTAGGGAAGAGCCACACGAGACCGTCATCGGGCACGGGACACCACCCGGAATCCCCGTTGGCGGTTCGGCATCTGATCCGCCCACGCTCGAATGGCCTCCAGCACAACGCGCCCCGACGGCCGATATGGTCCGCGCGGCGGCACTATCCACTGGCGGATCGCGCCGGAAGAGGCGGTGGGCGAGGGGAGTGCGATCGTCGCTCCGGACCGGGCCACGCTCACGTCCAGCCGGAACAACTCCGCAAACAGCCGGTCGTCGTCCGGGAGGTCCGCCCCGACGAGGAACGTCCAGCGGTCCGAACATGGATGTGCGACAACGGGTCCGAGGAATTCACCCCGGCTCTGCATATGGGCTTTCGTTGCTTGTCCCAAACGCGTGGGCATCGTCACCCCGCACACGTACCCGGCACGCAGGATGATCCGCCCCAACTCGGGCGGGTCGATCACAGCGGGTAGATCGCACTCGCGCCGGTAGTAGTAGCACCTGGATCGCGGTGTGTCCCCGAACGATTGCATCGCTATCTGCGCTCCCCTCAGATCTGTTGCTGGTCATGCGCCCAGGTCGGGAGAGCCCCTCCTCGGCGGGGAGGAAGAACTCTCTGCAAGACGCGCGGCAAGCAGACAAGATGCGCCCAGTGCTGGGCAAAGGAGTGTGGGAAGTCAAGAAAGACAGTTCATTTCCCAGCAAGTTGCCCGTCGATGGTGTCACCATTTCCCGGACAGGGAACTCGGACGACCTCGGGAGGGAAGGCTTGTCAGAGGACGAGACCGGCAGCACGCTGCCGCGTCGCCAACTCGGCCGCCATCTGCGTGACGCGCGAGAAGCGCTCGGCATGACGTTGATCGAATCCGCGAAGCTCATGGAGTGGGGCAAGAGCACGCTGCAACGGCTGGAGAAGGGGCAGACGGAGAAGATCAGGACGCACGACATCCGACTGCTGTGCGAGCAGTACCAGCTGGGCGACGAGCGAACTGCGGACCTGCTGTCGCTGGCCGAACAGATACCGGTTAAGTCGTGGTGGCACGACTATGGATCGTTGATCACACCAGCGTTCGATGTGTACATGGGACTGGAGTCCTCGGCAGTTGAACTCACCCAGTTTCAACCGTCGGTCGTTCCTGGCCTGCTGGAAACTGCGGACTACGCTCGTGCTCTTGATATCTTGTATTTCCCGAATGATTCCCCGGAGGAGATCGACCGCCGCGTCGAGCTTCGTCTACGGCGCCAGGGCCTGGTTGCTCGGAGGCGTCGTCCGGCAACGTTCAACGCAGTCTTGCACGAGTCCGTGCTGCGAACGGTGATCGGCTCACCGAAGGTGATGTCTGCCCAATCGCGCCACCTTGCGGATCTCAGCACACTTCCGAATGTGGATATCCGGGTGTTGCCATTCCGGGCTGGGTTGCCGGTGGGAATGTCTACCGGCCCGTTCCTGATCTTGGACTTCGATGTGGACAAGAAGGGTCAGCCTGAGGAACCTAGCGTCGTCTACGTGGAAAGCTTCACGGGAGGACTCTTTCTGGAGCGGGTCAGTGATATAGACCGGTACCGTGACGCATATGGGGTGATCCAACGAGCCGCGCTCGATGTTCAACCCAGCCGGGATCTGTTGCGTGAGTTGGCAAAGGAGTATGGACGTGGGCATTGACCTATCCGGAGAGAAGTGGTTCAAAAGCAGCCACAGCAGCGGCGGCCAGGATTGCGTGGAGGTCGCCCATCTGGCAGGCGGAATGGTCGGCGTCCGAGACTCCAAGAACCCGACCGGCCCGGCGTTGGTCTTCACGCCCGGCGAATGGGACGCCTTCACCGCTGGCGTCATGGGCGGCACCTTCACCCACCCATAGGCCCGAGAAGTCGCGCGGCATCATTCCGGTGTCATCGGACAAGATCAACGGCACATGGCTGTGGCGTTTGCCGAGAAGACCTCGCGCTCATGTGCCGTTGATCTTGATGTTCAGGGTGGGTCGCGGGGGAGGAGGGTGCCGAGGGGGCCCAGGTCGATGTTGAGGTCTTCGGGGGTGAGGCCGAAGTGGTCGCGGAGTTCTTCCATGCGTTGCTCGAGGAGCATGAGGGTGGTGCCGATGCGTTCTATCTGGGTGTCGGTGAGGTCACCCGCGTCTACGCGGCGGAGTGCTTGGCGTTCCATGAGCTGGCGGAGGAGCTCGACCAAAGTGAGGACGAGGCTGACCAGGCCGCGCTCGACGGATTCCGGGTCGGTGTCGATACGCGGTGGGATGCCGCCGAATTCAGTCATCGCCGGGTGCCTCCAGCGCGTGCAGCGGTCCGGAGAGGGTGCTGATCGAGGAGATCAGCGCCCGCAGCGAGATCTGGACCAGGTCGACGTCCGCGATGGCGAGCTTGATGTCGCCGGAGATCACCACGCCGCCGGCCAGCACCCGATCCAGCAGATCAACCAACGAGACCCGGCGCTCGTCGTCGACCTCGCGTGTGGCGCGGCTCATGCCGGTTCTCGTTCCACGCCCGCGAACGAATACGGCGGCCACGGGCCGGTGAGTTCGAGGCGGATGCCAGGGAATTGGTCGCCGAGCGCTGTGACGATGGTGGCGAAGTCGTCGGTGCGGTCGTCGTCCACGAGGTAGGTCCCGTTGAGCACCAACCAATCACGACGGCCACTCAGTGCCGGGTCGGTCAGCGCCTGACGTCGCCCCGCCGCCGCGTGCTGGAGCAGGCGGCTGTGGATCTCCTCGGCGCGCTGGGCCGCGTCGCGTTCGATGGTTTCCTGCGCGGACAGTTGCGCCCGGCGCCGGGCCAGATACGCGGCTCCCGCGCCCTTGCCTTCGCTCGCGGTGCGGGACTCGGCCACGGCGGCGGTCAGGGCGGCGCGGTCGCCGTAGGCCTTCACGCCCCACTCGGTGCGGCCGCTCACCAGCTCCAGCGCAGCGGCGAAATCCGCTCGCCGCTCGGTCAGCAGGTCGCGCACCCGGTTGTCGTCGAGGAAGACGGTGGCCAGCCGCAGCGGGACGGTCGGGCCTCGTCGCACCAGGGTCGATACGACCGCGTCGTGCGCACGGGCCGTCCCTTCCAGCCAATCGAGGTCCTCCAGATGCGCCCGCAGCGGCTGCTCCCCGAACACCTCGAGCGGCACCGAGCCGACGATCGCCGTCAACCCGTCCACGACCACCGTTCGCACCGGCTCGCCCGCGACTCCGGTCAGCTCGCCCAGCTCCTCGCCGCCGCAGCCGGGCGTCACCGCGTACAGCCAGACCCCGAGGCCCTCCGTCACGACCGCTCTTCCCTCGGTTGGCGGCGACGCTCGATGCGTTGCGGTTGTTCCTTCGCGCTCTCCAGTTCCGCGATCCGGTCGCGGAGCTTCTGATTCTCGAGTTCGAGATCGTGATCCTGCCGCTCCAGCGTGCGGGCCTTGCTGTTGAGCCACGGATCGGTCTCCCACCAATCGATGCCCACCGACTTGGCGGTCTCCAAGGACGCGATCACCAGCCGCAGCTTGATCGTGAGCAGCTCGATGTCGAGCAGGTTCACCTGGATGTCGCCAGCGATCACCAGGCCCTTGTCGAGCACTCGCTCGAGTATGTCGGCGAGGTTCGTCGACGAATGTCCGCTGTACGGCTGCGGTGCGGACGATCCGCCGGGCACCACCGTCATGACCGAGCCCTTCCGATGTCGGTGCTGCCGCGCCCGTAGCGCCTTGTTCTGCGGTAGGCCAGGAGGTTCCCGTCGAGATCGATCTCGACCTCGTAGAGCGCGAGGATGTCCGCCGACGACGGGATCCGGCGGTCCTCGAGCACCTCGATCTCCACCTGCCAGCCGTCCTCCGTCGGTTCCATCGAGGTGACGCCCTGCACCTCTTTCGACGTCAGTTCGACGAGGTTTTCCACCGCCATGGCGGCGGCCTGCGCCGGGGTGCTGGGAGGTGGTTCGTCGGCGGCCGGGTCGACGTCCTCGGAAGTTGTCTTGCGGGCCACGCGCATCACTCCTTCCGGTCGACCGCGGTCACGCCCGACGGCCGGTCATGCGATCCAGGACCGCCTGCTGCGCTTGTTTGCGTTCCTCCTCGGACAGCTGACCAGCTGCCGCGGCCGCATCGATCTCCTCGAGTTCCCGCCGCATGACGGCGGGATCTCGCATCTTCTGGTCCACCTGGTCCTGGATCAGTTCGCCCAGCCAGATCACGCCGCGGACCGGGGCGACGGGCAACGTCAGGATTGATGTGAGCACACCGAACATGCCTTACCCCTCGGGTGCGCGCTTCATGACGAAGTCGTAGGCCGCCATCGGACCGAGCAGGTTCAACTCCACTCGGCCGTCCCAGTCCTCGCCGAGCCGGCGCAGCGTCTCCTCCAGGTCTTTCTGCCGGTCCAGTTCGACCAGAACCGCGATGTGGACGGCCTCCTCCTCATGGGTGGGGTCGCGCTGGTTGACGAGTGGTTCGAACTGCTCCAGCTCGGCGACCACTTTGCGCGTGTCCTCGGCCCGCTTGGACTCGATGGCCTGATTGATCATCTCGCCGAGCGCGATTCGCTCGTTACGGGTGGCGTCCTCCGGTTTGTCACGGATCTCCCCGGCCAGCCGGGCGGCCTCGGCGTTCTCGTCGAGCAGCTCCCGGAGGATGGTGTTCTCGACGTAACGGCCTCGGACCACGAACTGCGCCCGGCCCTCGAGCTGCTCCAGAGCGGAGCGGAATTCGTCTTCGTTCGCTCCGAGTAGTTCGTTCTCCACCGCCTCGGTGTCGGTCATGACCGCGCCGAAGCGCAGCGGCAGCACCGGAGCGACGGCGGCCGATCCGTCCAGCAGTTCGGCGTGCGCGGTGAGGTCGTCGGGCGTGCCCAGCGGCCGATCCGACTCGAGCATGCTGACCAGCGCGGCGATCTCGCCGTGCCGTATCACCGATACCTCACCCGGTGGGTCGCCGACGCCGCTGGCGTGCGGCTCGGGCTCCACGTCGGCGGGCACGATGCCGTAGACGTAGACAGATGTCGCAGCGGTAGTCATCAGCCCTCCTTACGTTTGGGCCTGTTCGCCGTCTGGCGCTTGTCCTGCACGTCGCCGATGAAGTCCATGACCTTCTCGCCCGCCGCCTCGAGAGCGCCCTGCGTCTTGTGCTTCGCCAGGCCCTGGGTGCCCTCGCCGACGAGGTCGGTCAGTCCCTTCGGCTGGGTGGAGATCTCCAGCCGGTTGACGGCCTCGGCGAAACGCAGATAGGTGTCCACACTGGCCACCACGACGCGGGCGTCGATGGTCACCAGCTCGATGCCGACCAGCGACACGCGCGCGAACGCGTCGATGACCAGGCCTTTGTCCAAAATCGTATCGATCACGTCGGCCAGGCTGGAGGAGTTCGGGCGCGCCATCGTGCCCGCTCCGCCACCCCCGCCGCCGCCTGCGGGTTCGATGGTCATGCGTTTGCTCCTCGCTTCTCACGCGACCGGCGAGGCGCCGCGCTGCGGCGGCGGGCGGCGGGTCGACGGCGAGGACGCCGATCTTCGTCTTGCTCGTCCTCGTCTCGCTCGTCCGTCTCTTGTTCGTCGGTCTCTTGTTCTTCCTCGTCCGGCTCCTGCTCGTCCGGCTCTCGTTCCGTCTCCTCTTCTCCCTGATCTTCTTCGGACTTCTCCTCTTCCTCGCGGCGCGCGGTCTCGTCGTCCTTGACGACCTTGCTGTCGTGGATTTCGCCGTGCCAGCCGACGATGTCGTCGGGATGCAGTACGGACTCGGTCATCACGTGCCGCTCGAAGTGCTTCAGTTCCAGGCGGCAGCGGCGGCCGGCCGCGCGCCAGATGTTGGCGGTCTTCTCGAAGACTCCCTTGGGGTGGTACTCCAGCACCACGAGGATGCGGGTGTACTGCGGCGTTATCTCGTGGAAGGTGACCGCGCCGTCGATGTAGCCCTTGTGCCCCTTGGAACGCCAGACGATCCGCTCGAACGGCACCTGCTCGAGAATCGTGGATTCCCAGGTACGCCGCGACCAGAACACTTTGCCGGTCCAGCTGAGCTTCTCGTCGGAGACCTGTTCCACTTGCTCGAGCTTCTTGGTGTACTTCGGGAAATCCGCGAACTGGGTCCACTGGTCGTAGGCCAGGTGGATCGGGACGCCGACGTCGATGTGCTCGACGATGTTCGTCAGCTTGATCTTCTTGCTGCCGCCCTTGCCCTTGCCACCGGTGAGCGATTCCTTCACGTTCTCGAACTGCTCGCGCAGTGAGTGACCGAGCTTGGTTTTGCCCATGCTCATGGCCGTGCTCAACGGCGAAGAGCCACCGGCGAGCTTCTGCACGCCGGTCAGCGCCGCCAGCAGGTTCCCCCCGCCGCCGCCCTCGGCGTACTCGTTCAATCGGCCCGCGGTCTTCGACACCTGGTTCGTGAGTCCGGTCACCGCGCGTTCGGTCAGCGCTCCGGTGAGGTTCTGCAACGACTGCTGCAAAATGCCGGTCGGCGTGGGCGGCGGCGCGTTCTTCTTGGCGGAAGATCCGGCCTTCTTGGCGGAGGCTCCCGCCTTCTTCGCGGATGATCCCGCCCCGGTCGCGGCTTTGGCAGCCCGGCCCGCCGTATCGGCGGCTACCTTGCCGACTCCTTCCGTCGCGTCACGCAAAATCTTCGCCATCGCCGGTCACCTCCTCGTGCGGCGCACGGGGGCCTGGCCGGCCTCGGCGCGAGTACGGCGGCGGCCGGAAGTCCCGGACGGCTTACGATCCGCGGAGTCGGACGAACGGTCGGCGGTCCGCGAGCTCGCTCCGCGCTTGGCGGTGGTGCTCGAACGGCGAGTGCGCGTCCGCGCGGCAGGCCGCTCGGTGTCGTCCTCTTCCTCGCCCCGCTCGGAATCGTCCTCGTCCTCGGGCTCTTGTTCTTCCTCTTCGTGCTCGTCCTCGGGCGTTCGATCTTCGTCCTCGTCCTCGTCCTCGTCCTGGTCCTCGTACTCGTCCTCGGGCTCTTGCTCCTGGTCCTCGTACTCGTCCTCGGGCTCTTGCTCCTGGTCCTCGTACTCGCCCTCTTGCTCTTCGTCCTCGTACTCGTCCTCAGGCTGTTGCTCTTGCTCTTCGTCCTCCTCATCCGCCTCCTGTGAGCCGCGTTGTTCTTCGCCCGCCAGGAGCGTCGTCCCCTGCTGTAACCGGTTGCTGAGCGCGTCCATGCGGTTGCTCGCCGCGGTGACCGCGGCCGAACGCACCGCGCCGAGCAACTCGTCGCGCACGGTGTCGGTGATCTTGGTCAGCTCCGGCGTCGATTTGAGCAGCTCCGTGCCGCGCTCGAGCAGTTCGGCGGGTGTTCCCGCGGATCGTCTCGCCATCGCGGCTCCCGCCAGCGTCATCGCGAAGCGCATTTTCTTCGTGCGGCCGAGCAGGTACCCGAGGCCCACCCCTAACGCGATTCTTGCTCCACCTTTCATTGCTCACTCCTTGCTCGTCTCCGCCGCCACGGCTTTGCTGAGCCGGGGCGGCGAGACTTTGACGTCCCCAGAAGTGGGATAGACCACATGGCAGCGGCCAAACTTCAGCGTATGCCTGGTTACCCGATGGGTCGATGGGTTCTGCCTGCGGAAAGCTGGGAACTCGCAGGCTGGCGAACCTGTTTCAGCGATCACTCGGCGGTAGAGGTCGAAAAAAAATTTCGAGAAACTTCGCGAACTGTGTCGAAGGCGAGCGAGCGGCCCCGACCAGTGGGTGACAGCAAGTCACGCCACAACACAGGAGCACATCATGTCCGTCAACACGTTCCTCTGGTTCGACAACGCCGCCGAGGAAGCCGCCGCCCTGTACGCCGCGGTGATCCCGAACTCGCGCGTGGCCGAGGTCTCCCGCAACTCCGACGGCTCGGCGTTCATCGTCTCGCTGGACCTGGACGGTCAGGCGGTCACGCTGATGAACGGCGGACCGGACCACCCGCACACCGATGCCGCATCGCTGCAAGTGGTCGTGGACACCCAGGACGAGGTCGACCGCCTGTGGGACGCGCTCACCGCGGACGGCGGCGAGCCCGGCCCGTGCGGCTGGCTGAAGGACCGCTACGGCCTGTCCTGGCAGGTGGTGCCCTCGGCGCTGCCGAAATTGATGAGCGGTGACGATCCCGCGAAGACCATCGCCGTCGGCACCGCCTTGCGGTCGATGTCCAAGCTCGATGTCGAGGCTCTCCAGAACGCCTACGACAACGCCTGATCAGGCGCCGGGAACGCCGAAGACCCCGCCGGGACGCCGTTGTCCGGGCGGGGTCTCGCGCGACGGCGTCGTCAGCGCCAGCGTTCGGGGGTCACGGGCGCGTCCCACGCGCGGGCGTAGCGGCGCTTGTCGGGGGCGTCGTATTCCTTGCTGCGGTAGACCACGTACGGCCGCACCAGGTAGCCGACCGGCGCACTGAACATGTGCACGAGCCGGGTGTAGGGCCACAGCCCGATCAGGGCGAGCACGACCAGCCCGTGCAATTGGAAGGTCCACGGGGTGTCCACCATGAGCTCGGGTTGCGGGGTGAGCGTGAACAGGCTGCGGAACCAGGGCGAGACAGTCTCGCGATAGTTGTAGGTGCCCCACAGCAGGTTGCTGCCCCAGGTGTTGAGCAGGCCGGTGACCAGTGCGGCGGTCAGCAGCCCGTACATCAGCTTGTCGTTGCCCGTGGTCGCCTTGCGGACGGCGGGAACGGTGAATCGCCGGTAGAGCAGGATGCCGACACCGGCCAGCACGGCCAGCCCGGCCAGCGACCCCGCCGCGACGGCGACCACGTGATACACGTGCTCGGAGATCCCGACCGCCGAGGTCCACGACTCCGGGATGAGCACGCCGAGCACGTGCCCGCCGAACACCCCGAGCATGCCGAAGTGGAACAGCGGACTGCCCAGCCGCAGCAGGCGGCTCTCGTAGATCTGCGAGGAACGGGTGGTCCAGCCGAACTGGTCGTTGCGGTAGCGCCACAGGTGCCCGAGCACGAAGGAGGTGAACGCGACGTACGGCAGGATCAGCCACAGCGCGACCGGCAGATGCGGGGATGCGTTCATCGTCGGCCTTCCGATCCGTCGAACAGGGAGGGGTCCATCGTGAAGGGCTCCAGCCCGACTTCCTCCTCGGGCGGGCCCTGGGCGGCGAGTTCGGCGATGCGCCTGCGGTCGGCGGTGGTGGGCGGCGGCAGCGTCGCCCCGATCGCCCCGAGCACTCCCGCGTAGGGGGAGTTGTTGTCCGACAGCGAAAGTCGCAGCAGCTCCAGCACCGGAACGTGCTCGCCGAGCAGCCGTTCGCCGCCGATCGGGTCGACGGTGGCGGCGAACTCCAGCAGCACCGGCAGATGGTCGGGCAGTTCCTCGTCCCCGAGTTCGACACCCGCGTGCCGGTAGGCGTGCTTGAAACGCAGCAACGCCATTCCGCGCTTGCGCGTGTCGCCGTAGGCGTAGAAGGTCAGGTGCAGGCTGGCGCGGCGGCGCATGTCGAAGGTCGCGACGTAGGCGGCCGCGAGTTCCAGCGGCGGGGTGGTCCGCAGGTAGTCGAGGCATCCGCTCAGGTGTGTGCGCACCTCGTCGGGTAGATCGGCTGCGGCGCTGGTCAATTGGTCGATCATGGCCAGTGTTTGCTCGGTGGGGTAGTCCAGCAGCAATGCGGCGATTCGCCACACCAGCTGGCGGTCGCGCTGGGCGAGTTCGACCACCGCTTCCGGGCGGCGGCGCAACTTCAGCAGGCTCATCGCCCCGCTCCGCTCGGCGCGGAGGCCGGATCACCCGCGACGCTGCCCGAGCCGTCGCCGTTGCCCGCGCCGTGCCCGTTGCCTGCGAGCCCGTCGCCTGCGCCGTTCGCGTGGCCGTTACCCGAGTGCCCGTTGCTCGTGCCGTCGGCGTGCCCGTTGCCGTTCGCGGCGCCATTGCTCGGCACCAGGCCCTCGGTGCTCTTGCCATCCCAGTTCAGCAGGTTGATCCGGGACGACTTCTGCTCCGGCGCGGCGTCGTTGGCGTCGGTGAGATGGAACTTCTCCACCATCTGATCGAACGCCGTCATGCCCGGACCGCCGTCGGTGTCCAGGCTGCACCCGGTGGCGAGCGAATCCAGTTCGTGCGCACGGGCTCCCGCGCCGCTCGGGATGACATAGCGGTGCTCGTACTTGGCGATGGCCAGCAGCCGGTACATCGCCTCGATCTCCTCGGGCTCCAGCCGCACCGACGGCGCGATCGAGGGATCGGGCTCCTCACCGAGGTTCACCGACCGCATGAACGAGCGCATCGCCGCGAGGCGCTGCAACGAAGCGCGCACCGGCCCGACCTCGCCCGCGGTGAACAGCTCGGCCAGGTACTCCACCGGAATGCGCAGCGCGTCGATCGCGCCGAACAGGTTGGACACGTTCTCGCCGTCGTGGCCGGTCTCGCTGAGCACGTCGACCACGGGCGACAGCGGCGGCACGTACCAGACCATCGGCATGGTGCGGTACTCCGGATGCAGCGGCAGCGCGATCTGATAGTCCACGATCAGCTTGTAGACCGGCGAATCCTGGGCGGCCTGAATCCATTCCGGCGAGATCCCGGCCCGCTCCGCCTCCGCGATCACCCGCGGGTCATGGGGATTGAGGAACACCCCGAGCTGCGACGGGTAGAGATCCTTGTCGTCGGTTACCGACGCGGCCTCGAGCACCGCGTCGGCGTCGTAGAGCATGACGCCGATGTAGCGCAGCCGCCCGACGCAGGTCTCCGAGCACACCGTCGGAATACCGACCTCCACGCGCGGGTAGCAGAAGGTGCACTTCTCCGCCTTGCCCGTCTTGTGGTTGAAGTAGATCTTCTTGTACGGGCAGCCCGACACGCACTGCCGCCAGCCGCGGCACTTGTCCTGATCCACCAGCACGATGCCGTCCTCCGCGCGCTTGTAGATCGCGCCGGAGGGGCAGGACGCCGCGCAGGAGGGGTTCAGGCAGTGCTCGCAGATGCGCGGCAGGTAGAACATGAAGGTCTCTTCGAACTCCAGTTTCACCTGCTCCGACAGCTTCGCCAGCAGCGGGTCCTTGCCGACCTGCTCGGGGCCGGAGCCGAGGTCGTCGTCCCAGTTGGCGCCCCAGGTGACCTGCGTGTCCTGGCCGGTGATCAGTGATTTGGGCCGCGCGACCGGCGTCGTGTCGACCGGCGGGGAGGACAGCAGGTTGTCGTAGTCGTAGCTCCACGGCTCGTAGTAGTCCTCGACCGTGGGCAGATCCGGGTTGGCGAAGATGTTCAGCAGCCGCTTCAGCCGGGAGCCGGACTTCAGGGTGAGCTTGCCGCGCTTGTTCAGCGTCCAGCCGCCCTTCCACTTCTCCTGATCCTGGTACTGCCGCGGATAGCCTTGCCCGGGGCGGGTTTCCACGTTGTTGAACCAGACGTACTCGGTGCCGCCGCGGTTGGTCCACGCCTGCTTGCAGGTGACCGAGCAGGTGTGGCAGCCGATGCATTTGTCCAGGTTCATCACCATGGCCAGCTGTGCCATGACGCGCATGTCAGTACCGCTTTCTCGCGTCGGTGGATGGTGTCCGCGTGCCGCGCTCGCCCATGTCAGTACTCCACTTCCTGCGAGCGCCTGCGAATCGTGGTCACCTCGTCGCGTTGATTTCCGGTGGGGCCGTGGTAGTTCAGCGCGAAGGACTGCTGCGCGTAGCCGCCGATGAGATGCGAGGGCTTGATCATGATGCGGGTGAGCGCGTTGTGGATGCCGCCGCGCTTGCCCCGGCCCTTGGTGTCCTCGCCGATGCCCTCGATACGCGGCACGTCCACCGCGCGGTCCTGGGCGTGGTACATGAACACCGTGCCCTCCGGCATCCGGTGGCTGACGATGGCGCGAGCCACCACGATGCCGTTGCGGTTGATCGCCTCGATCCAGTCGTTGTCGGCCACGCCGATCTTCGCCGCGTCGCGATCGGACATCCAGATCGTCTGACCGCCGCGCGAGAGCGTGAGCATGTGCAGGTTGTCCTGGTAGGCGGAGTGGATCGACCATTTCGAGTGCGGCGTCAGGTAACGCACCGTGACGCCCCGCTCGCCGACCTCGCCGATCGAGGGCTCGCGGAACAGCGCGGTCATGTCCAGCGGCGGACGGAAGATCGGCAGCTGCTCGCCGAGCTCGATCATCCAGTCGTGATCGAGGTAGAAGTGCTGCCGCCCGGTGAGCGTGTGCCAGGGCTTGAGCCGCTCGGTGTTGATGGTGAACGGCGAGTACCGGCGTCCGCCGGTCTCGCTGCCCGACCACTCCGGCGAGGTGATCACCGGCACCGGGCGCGCCTGGGTGTCGGCGAAGGTGATCCGCTTGCCCTCGTGCTCGGCGGCCAGGTCGGCCAGTTTCGTTCCGGTGCGGCGTTCCAGCGCGTGGAAGCCCTCCACCGCGAGCCTGCCGTTGGTGGTGCCCGACAGCGCGAGGATCGCCTCGGCCGCGTGCGTGTCCTTGGCCAGCGACGGGCGGCCCTGCGCGACACCGGACACGACCGTGCCGTTCACCCCGGCCAGGTACTCCACCTCTTGGTCGGGATAGGTGGTGACGCCCTTGGTGGTGACGCCGAGCGTGTCGACCAGCGGCCCGAGCGCGGCCATCTTCTCCGCGATCTTCGGGTAATCGCGTTCGACCACGACCAGCTTCGGCATGGTCTTGCCCGGAATCGGCTCGCACTCACCGGCTTTCCAGTCCAGCACGCGGCCGCCCGCCTGCGCCGTCGCGTCCGGCGAGTCGTGCTGCAACGGAACGGCGACGATGTCCTTGCGCTTGCCCAAGTGCTTCTCGGCCATCCAGGAGAAGCCGCGCGCGATCCGGTGGAAGGCGTCGAAGTCGGTCTTGGCCTCCCAGGGCGGCGAGATGGCCGGGGAGAACGCGTGCACGAACGGGTGCATGTCGGTGGAGGACAGGTCGTGCTTCTCGTACCAGGTGGCGGCGGGCAGCACGATGTCGGAGAACAGCGTGGTGCTGGTCATCCGGAAGTCCAGCGACAGCAGCAGGTCCAGCTTGCCGGTGGCGGCGGTCTCCCGCCAGTTCAGCTCCTGCGGCCGCACGCCGGTGGCTTCGGCGCCCTGCAGGTTGGAGTCGGCGCCGAGCAGGTGGCGCTGGAAGTACTCGTTGCCCTTGCCGGAGGAACCGAGCAGGTTCGCCCGCCACACGGTCAGGCAGCGTGGGAAGTTCTCCGGCGCGTCCGGGTCCTCGCAGGCGAATTTCAGGTCGCCGGACTTCAACCCGTCCACCACGTGCTCCGGCGCGGTCTTGCCCGCGGCCTCGGCCTCGTCGACCAGGTCGAGCGGGTTGCGGTCGAAGGTGGGGTAGCTCGGCATCCAGCCCAGCCGGCTGGCCAGCGCGATGTTGTCGGCGGCCGTGCGCCCGGCGAACTTGCCCGTGCCGAGCGGAGAGGCGAACGACTCGGCGGTGAACGGGTCGTAGCGCCACTGGTCGTTGGTCAGGTACCAGAACACGGTGCCCTGCATCTGCCGCGGCGGGCGCTGCCAGTCCAGGCCGAAGGCCAGGGTGGACCAGCCGGTGACCGGGCGGCACTTCTCCTGCCCGACGTAATGCGCCCAGCCGCCGCCGTTCACGCCCTGGCAGCCGGTCAGCAGGGTAAGGGTGAAGAACGCGCGGTAGATCTGATCGGAGTGGAACCAATGGTTGGTGCCCGCGCCCATCAGGATCATCGAGCGGCCGCCGGACCGGTCGGCGTTGTCGGCGAACTCCCGCGCGATGCGCTGGGCCTGCACGGCGGGCACGCCGGTGATGGCTTCCTGCCAGGCCGGGGTGTAGGGCTCGGTCGCGTCGTCGTAGCCGCTCGGCCACGTGCCGGGCAGTCCGTCGCGACCGACGCCGTACTGGGCGAGCAGCAGATCGAAGACCGTGGTGACACGTTTGCCCGCGACGGTCGTGGTCGGCACGCCGCGCACGAGCACGCCGGGAACGTCGCTGTCGAAGCGGGGAATCTGTACAGCCGCAGCATCGTCGGTGCGGCCGTACAGACTCAGAAGGGGATCGACGTCCCCGAGATCGAGGTTCCAGCGGCCGGTTCCCGCTTCGCCGAACCGATGACCGAGCGACCCGTTCGGCACCACCGGCTGCGCCTGCGCGTCCAGCAGCACCGTCTGGAACTCGACGCCCTCGCCGGTGCGGCCCAGGTCGGCGGCGGTGAGGAACTTGCCGGGCAGGTAGGCCCCGTCGCGCTCGTCCAGCGTGATCAGGTACGGCAGATCGGTGTAGCGCTTGATGTAGTCGAGGAATCGCGGCGTCGACTTCTCGACGAAGAACTCCTTCAGCACCACGTGGCCCATCGCCATGGCCAGCGCGGCATCGGTGCCGGGACGCGCGGGCACCCACTCGTCGGCGAACTTGGTGTTGTCGGCGTAGTCGGGGGAGACCACGACCACCTTCTGGCCCCGGTAGCGGGCCTCGGTCATGTAGTGCGCGTCCGGCGTCCGGGTGACCGGCACGTTCGAGCCCCACATGATGAGATAGCCCGCGTCGAACCAGTCCGCGGACTCCGGCACGTCGGTCTGGTCGCCGAACACCTGCGGCGATGCCACCGGCAAGTCGGCGTACCAGTCGTAGAACGACAGCATGGAGCCGCCGAGCAGCGAGATGAAGCGGGCGCCGACGGCGTGGCTGACCATCGACATGGCGGGGATCGGCGAGAACCCGGCCACCCGGTCCGGGCCGTACTGCTTGATCGTGTAAACGTGTGCGGCAGCGGCGATCTCGGCCGCCTCCCACCACTCGGCGCGGACGAATCCGCCCTTGCCCCTCGCGGCCTTGTAGCTGCGCGCCTTCTCGGGGTCTTCGACGATCTCGCCCCAGGCCAGCACCGGATCCTTGAGCCGGGACTTGGCTTCCCGGTACAGCTCCAGCAACGTGCCGCGCACGTACGGGTAGCGCACCCGGGCGGGCGAATAGGTGTACCAGGAGAACGACGCGCCGCGCGGGCAGCCGCGCGGCTCGTACTCCGGCTTGTCCGAGCCCACGGAGGGGTAGTCGGTCTGCTGTGACTCCCAGGTGATCACACCGTCTTTGACGTAGATCTTCCACGAACAGGACCCGGTGCAGTTCACGCCGTGCGTGGAGCGCACCACCTTGTCGTGCGACCAGCGATCCCGGTAGAACTCGTCGGCGCTGCGACCGCCGACCTTGTGCAGCGTCCGCTGATCGGACGATATCTCGCCCCGGTGGAAATATTTCCCCAGCCGCAGGAGCGCGTCCCCGGCGTCGGTGGCCGGGGCGGAGGGTGTATGACCCTGGGTACGCGAATTAACCACGACGTCCCCTTCGAGCTGTGCGATCGGGTTGATGTTCCGACTGTAAAGAGGCGCGCACGGCTGACCAAACGTCTTTCTCACAGCCCATTCGGAAGGGTGGTGAGTTGTGAGACCGGCGCAACCTCACGGTCACGGTAGCGCGGTGCTATCGGGCGGCATCCGCTGGGCCGACCAGGGGCAAACGGCTCTGAACTGGACAAAATCGGATCCGAGGAGTCCGCCCGCACGCATGTCGGTGATGCTTTGGAAACGGCGGGTTCTCCAGTGCTTTACATTTGTTAACACATTGGATCGATCTTCAGTGGGGCATTTTTCCAGTGTTCCGGCGAGTTTCGCTCGCGGCTCGGTGGCAACGTATTGTAAGCGTAATCACAATTCGCTGTGAATTCGCTCGACGTCGATCAATTGCACTGTGCTCCAGGCTCCGCCCGATCCGCCGTCGCCTCGATCGGGTCCGGGTGGCGTCGCCAGTCTGGCTACCACCCGCCGGGTGACACTGTCGCTCATGACAACCGGCGGTGGACGACGGATCGGCCGTGCGGTGGTGGAACGGCTGCCGACTCGCGGTAACGCCGTCCTCTCGCAACACGGCCCCACGGTGGACGGAAACGACATCGGCATATGGACCGACGCGCGGCTCGGTCGATCCGGCCGAAAGTGGTCGCGGTTCCGAGGAGGTTATCTGCGCGATCAGACCTGGTCGGCGGGGTTGATGTCGGCGAACGTGTCGACCCAGTGGTGTGGCGGCCGAGGTGGATTGGGTTCGCCGGGTCGGGCCAGCCCGACCACTCGCCACCCAGCGGCGACGGCGGCGTCGAGTTCGTCCGGGTGATCGGACAGGAACAGGATGCGCTCGGCGGGTGCGCCGATGGCGCCCGCGATCTTGTCGTAGGAGGACGCCTCGCGTTTTCCGCCCGCCGTCGACAGATCGAAGTACCCGCTGATCAGGCCGGACAGACTGCCTCCATGCGCGAAGGCGAACCAATCCTGCTGATTGCGAATCGATCCCGAGGAGTAGACGTACAGCGCGAGACCCGCGGCGTGCCACGCGGCCAGGGCCGGTGGCACGTCGGGGAAGAACTCGCCGTGCAGTGCGCCGCTGCGGAAACCCTCCGCGCAGATCAGACCCTGCGCGGTCTTCAAAGGCTCGGCCTTCACGTCGGTGTCGAGCCACCCGCGCAGGATCGCGGCGACTTCGGCCGGGTCCGCGTCCGGCCGCCCGGCCAGCTGCCTGGTCGCGGCCAGCACGGGCGCCGCGGCCGCGGAGCTGTTCTCGGCCAGCCACTCCGGAAGCCGTTCGCGGGTGTAGCCGTACAGGTCTTCGCGAACCGCGGCGGTGGGACTGGTGGTGCCCTCGATGTCGACGACGACGGCGTCGATCACGGCGCGGTGAGCAGCTCGTCGAGGGTGGGGAAGCCCGCGCTGATCTTGTCGCCGGTGAAGTCGCCGACCCAGCCGTCCTCCTCCTCGAAGAAGCGGATGGCGATGAAGTCGGGGCGTTCGCCCATGTCGAACCAGTGCAGCGTGCCCGCCGGAACCGAGAGCAGATCGCCGCCCTCGCAGACCACCGCGAGAACTTCCTCGCCCAGGTGCAGGTAGAAGCAACCGCGCCCGGCGGCGAAGAAGCGCACCTCGTCTTCGGCGTGGCGGTGCTCGTCGAGGAACTTCCCTCGGGCGCCCTTGGCGATCTCCGGCCACTGCGGGTCGGCGTCGTCGGGGTGGATGCGGGCGATGTCGACGTGCTTGTAGCGCCCGGTCTCGTTCAGTTCGGCGACGTTCGTCTCGTAGTGCGCGAGCAACTCCTCCGACGGCACCGACGCGGCGTTCTCCACCACCGGCCAGCGGCCGAACGTGATGCCGTGCCTGGCGAGTTCGGTGCCGATCATCTCGTCGTCGCTGGTGCGTACGCGCACGTCGGCCGCGTTGTCGGCGGCCATCACCTGCAGCAGGGTCATGTCAGTCCAATCTCGAGAAAATCGTCGCGCGGGCCGAACGCCGCCGGACTACCGGTGCGGCACACCAGCTCACACAATGCTTCCAGGCATTCGGCGCGATCGCGCGCCTGGGCGAGATCATCGCCCCACGCTGTGATCCCGTGCCCGGCGATGATCAGGACAGGAAGCGCGTCGGGGTGGTCGAGGAGATAGCGCTCGATGTCGGCCCCGATGCGCGGCACCTCGGGCCAGTTCGGGAAGACCGGGATGTCCGCGACGGCCGGATCGCCGCCACCGAGTCCCTTGATCAACTCGTAGTCGGTGATCCGCAGCGTGCCGAGCATTCCCGGCGTCGCCGAGCGGGTGGCCAGTGCCGTGGCGAACGGCGGATGGATGTGCACGACCGCTTGCGCCGGACGGGCCCGGTAGACGGCGGTGTGGATCGTCGTCTCCGCGGAGGGTTTGCGCCCCTGATCGGTCACGGGCGCGGAGTCCGCGACGCGCACGGTGACCATGTCGCGCTCGGTGAGCTCCCCTTTGGACAGCCCGCTCCCGGTGACCACGGCGGTCGCGCCGGTGCGCACGGAGATATTGCCCGCCGTACCCGGCATCCAGCCGCGCCGGTACAGCTCGCGGGCGAGGTCCGTGATTTCCGCGCCGGGCGACCGATCGGACCGGTGCACCACACCCTCTTCGGTGACCACCGCGGTCACCAAATCGGCGGGCGTGACGTCGAAGGCCGGGTTGAAGACCTCGGTGTGCGCGGGAGCCGTTGCCACACCGCCGAATCCGGTCACCTCGGCCGCCGCGCGTTCCTCCACGACGATCTCCCGGCCGGTGGCCATCGAGAGGTCGCGGGTCGACTCCGGGGCCACCACGACGAACGGGATGCCGTGGTGGCGGGCGGCGAGCGCGAGACCGTAGGTGCCGATCTTGTTGGCGACGTCGCCGTTGGCGGTGACCCGGTCGGCGCCGACCAGCACGCAGTCGACCTGTCCGGTCGCCATCGCCCAGGCGGCGGCGGAATCGATGGTCAGCCGGTGCGGGATGCCCGCCTCGGCCAGTTCCCACGTGGTCAGGCGGGCGCCTTGCAGCAGCGGGCGGGTCTCGTCCACCAGCACCTGCTCGATCGCGCCGCGCTCGGACAGCACCCGCAGCGTGCCGATGGCGGTGCCGAACGCGCTGGTCGCGAGTCGTCCGGTGTTGCAATGGGTGAGCACGCGCAGCGGCCGGTCCGGACACAGGCGCTGCACCAGGTCGGCGGCGTTGGTGGCGGCGGCCCGGTTGACCCGGCCGTCTTCGGCCAGCATGTCGAGGGTCTCGGCGAGGACCGCATCGGCGCCCCTGCCCACCTTCGCCCGGACCCGCCGCACCGCCCAGGCCAGATTGACCGCCGTCGGCCGGGCCGCCGCGATCCGGTCCGCTTCGGCCTGCGCCGCGGTCTCGTCCACCACGCCGCCTACGGTGTGCGCGGCGGTGGCGATGACGACGCCGAACGCGCCCGCGATGCCGATGGCGGGCGCGCCGCGAACGGCCAGCGTCTCGATCGCGTCGATGACCTGGTCGACGGTGCTCAGCCGCAGCTCACGCACCTCGTGCGGCAGTCCGCGCTGGTCGATGGTGACGAGCGTGCCGTCGTCCCAGACCAGTGAGCTGTCGTCCATCAGGCGCATCCTTCGCGTCGAACCGGGTCGTGCCTGGTCAACGGTATCGGACGCCGGACGGCGAGCCGAAATCGCGTCAGGCCGCCCCGGCGCGCAGTTTGGCGGCGCGTTCGCGCGGGTCGTAGTCGGGGCCGACGCCCTCGATGAGCAGCAGGTCGCCGTCGATGTGATCGGCGCGCAGCGGCAGGATCTCCTGATAAGCGGGCGAGTGATACCACTCCCGCGCCTCGGTCATCCCGGGGAACTCGATCAGCACCATGCTGCCGGGCCAGTCGCCTTCCACGACCTCGGCAGGGGAGCCGTGGATGACGAAGCGGCCGCCGAACGGGTCCAAGGTGGCCTGGATGCGCTCCAGGTATTCGAGGATGTCGGGATGCGGCCTGCGACTGCGGAGATGGGCGAAGCCATAGGCGGACATGGCGTGTGGTTCCTTCGTTCGACGACGCCGGAGATGGCGTCGAACCGACGGTAGGTCCGCCTCGCGCGGGGTGGCAATTACCTCCGGGGTAAGCACGAGGGCCCCGAAACGACCGCGGCCGCCGGTCCCGGGAGGAGGTGGGGCCGGCGGCGCGGGTGGCGCAGATCAGCTAGCGGCGGCGCTCCTGCTCGCCGCGCCGGTCGGGCATCTCGGACCGGTTGCCCCGACGGCCTTCCATGTCAGCGCCCTCGCGGATGTCCTGCTCTTGGCGCTGTTGCTGCTGCTGCCTCGGCATCTGCTTCGGCATTTTCTTAGGCGTTTTCTTCGACTTTTCAGTCATCTCCACTCGGTCCTTTCCGGGGGATTGATATTCGCCTAACGAACACACGATAGCGAGCGGGAATGGCCTGTGGAAGAGGAAATGAAAAATATGGCTCCGAGCGGCTCGGTTGTTGTGTTCGCGCTGGTAAGAGCGCTTTTGAACCCTGTATTCAGTAATGAATCCAGTTCAGTTCGACTTTTTCTTCCGACCAGGTCGAGGCGGGTTGGACCGGATGAAAACGGCGGTCAGGCGTTCGTTTTATTTGCCTCGCGGATCGCTTCGCCGACGTATATCGCGTTCGACTCCGCTGCCGCGAAGGAGTGCGCGTGCACGTTCCCGTGACAACGAAACCCGCTGCACCGCAGCGACTTCGGATCGACGTCGGCCGAGCATCGGCGCACCCCCGTATTCCGCGCCCACTCGATCCCGCTGAAGCCAAGGCCCGCAACCAGTTTCGTTCGGTCCACGACGCACCCGCGGGCCGAAGGGTTCAGCGCAGCGGCAGGAATTCGACGATCGCGCCGTCCCCGGCATCGGGCGGGACGACCACCAGGCCGTCGCGGTCGATCAGGCCGCCCAGATGGGCCGTCCGGACAACCGGGTCGCCGATCCATCCGCCTTCCTCGGCGGCGCGAGCCGGAACGATGCGCGTCACCTGTCCGGCGATCTCGGCGGCGTTGTGCAGCGGTCCGCGCAGCGGGCGGGCGGGGAGCGCGCCGGTGCGGCCCTCGACGATCGCGGGTGCCAGCGCCATGAGCGTCGCGACGGCGGCGAACGGGTTGCCCGGCAGGCCGAGCACCGTGGTGCCGGAGGTGAGCCGGGCGACGACGGTGGAACCGCCCGGCCGCAGCCGCAGCCGCGGCACCACGATCTCGGCTCCGGCGCGGGTCAGGGCGGCACGGAGCTGGTCGGCCGCCCCGCCGCCCGTCGCGCCGACGATCACCAGCAGGTCGCGATCCGGCGCGACGGTCAGGACCTCGTCGAATCCGTGCGGAGTGTCGCGCAGGTGCACCCGATCGGTGGTGCGAATGCCATACCTGGCCAGCAGTTCCGGCAGGACCGGGCCGATCGAATCGCGGGTCTGCCCCGCCTGCAGTGGACCTTCGCTGCGGATCTCGTCACCGGTCATGACGACGTGCGCGCGGACCGGGCCGCGCACCGGCGCGGCGGTGACCTCGACGCTCGCGGCCGCGGAGACCAGCGCCGCGGTGACCGGTGCACCCTCCGGCGCGACCGGATCACCGGCCGCCCGGTCCTCGCCGCGGCGGCGGATGTCGTCGCGCAGCGGGGTGTCCGGCAGGCGGTACAGCGTTTCGTCGGCGACGTGCGCGAACTCGTCGCGCAGCACGCCCGTGGTGCCATCGGGGACGTGCGCGCCCGTGGCGATGCGCACCGCCTCGCCCGGCAGCAGCCCCACCGGACGCCGTCCGCCCGCGAAGCCGACGTCGCGGCGCAGGCGCCACGGCCCGTCGCCCGCCACGGCGTAACCGTCCATCGCCGAGACGTCGAAGCGAGGCAGCGGCCCGGCGGCCGTCAATGGGCCCGCGAGCGCGGCCCCGATCACCGATGACAGGTCGGCTTCGTACGCGGTAAGCCGGGAAAGTTCGGTACGCAGCAGGTTTCGCGCCTCGCCGAGCTCGAGCGGTGGTTGCTGGCGTGGCGCGTCCACCGCCGCTCTGGCCTGTCGCACCTCCTCTTCGGTGTCGCAGTCGCCGACGCCGGAGAGCGGGATGATCCCGGCGGCTGCGGGCACCAGCGCCTTCATCGGCTGATTGATCAGCGCGTCGAGCTCGTCCAGCGCGGCCGCAAGCGCGGAACGCCGCCACACCCCGATCAGGTATTGCGGCCGACCCGACTCGTCGGCCGCGAACACCGCGTCCGCTCCCGATTCGGTGGCGTGCCGGATGAGTTCGGCGATCGCCGACGGGGACAGGAACGGAAGGTCGGCGGCAAGGACCACGACCAGCGGGGCGGCGGAGCCGAGGGCCCGCAGCCCCGTGTCGATCGCCGCCACCGGACCCGATCCGGGCGGCACCTCGCGAACCTGCGTGATCTCCGGCGCCAACTCGGGACGGTGCGGTCCGACCACCACCGTCCGCGCGCACGAGGCGACGGCGGCGAGCGCCACTTCGAGCATGGAACGGCCGCCGATGACGATGGCCGGTTTGTCCACGCCGCCCATCCGGCTGGCCCGGCCGCCCGCGAGCACGATCGCGTCGGCGGCCGTCACACGCCACGACCCGGAGTCAGGTACACCATGGCGGCCATGCTAATTCGTCACCATGGGGAAGCCGGGGAGCGGACGGCGTCGATCAGGCGTTCGACCAGAAGCGGGCCGGTGGCAGCAGCCGGAACTCGTTGAGTTCCGGGTCGGCGAGCACGAGGTCGGTTTCCCGGTCGGGGGCCGGGGCGCCACGGTCGATGGAGGTGGCGCCCGCCGCGTGCAGCCGGGCCACCTCGGCGGCCCGGTCGTCGGCCGGGAACGACGTGAGATCCAGGCGCATTCTGGTCCGGCCCGACCCCGCGTCGGGCGTGCGCACGAACTCCAGCCAGGAGCCGAGTCCGGTCGGTGCGCGTAATCCGGCCAGCCGCTCGCCGCGCCGCATGGACGGCCAGCCGGTGGCGGTCGACCAGAATTCGGCCAGGCGTTGCGGATCGCGCGTGTCGACCACGACCGCCGCGACGGCCCCGGTGTCCACGTACTCCTCCCTCGGTTCGAGCACGCAGAACTCGTTGCCCTCCGGATCGGCGAGCACCGCCCACGGCACCGCGCCCTGCCCGATGTTGATCGAGCGCGCGCCCAAGGCCAGCGCCCGGTCCACCTGGGTGCGCTGGTGGTCCAGCGAGCGGGTGGCCAGATCGAGGTGCAGGCGATTCTTGCCGACCTTGGCCCGCATCGCGGGCAGGAAGGTGAGCGCCAAGTCGCCGCCGTCGGCGTCGGGAGCCGCCACGTTCACCTCGTCGGGGCGGTCGAGGGTGACACTCCAGCCCAGCAGTTCGGCCCAGAAATCCGCGACCGAACGCGGCCGGTCGGCGTCGAACACGACACATGCCAGGCGGGTGGGCATGGATCAACGGTACTGGCCGCCATTCCGGCACGGAGGAATTTCGGAAAGCGGCGCTCAGTCGCCGGGGAGATCGGGCAGCGGGAAGCGTGCGGCGCGCAGGTCGACGCGTCCGTCCCGGATCGGCACGCCCTCTTCGGCCAGCAGGCGCAGCTGGCGATGAGCCAGATGGGCGGCGGGACGGCCGCTCGCGCCGAGCACCCGATGCCAGGGCAGATCGGCCGAGTCGGTGCGCATGATCCAGCCCACTGTGCGCGGCGTCGACAAACCGGCGGCCGCCGCGATGTCGCCGTAGGTGACCACCCGGCCGGGCGGAACCGCCGCCACCAGCGCGCGCACCTGCTCGATCTGGGCGTCGGTGGTCGGCATCGGCTCAGAGCACCGAGCGCACGAGTTCGCCGGTCTGGGCCGGATACGCCTGGGCGACCATGTGATCGCAGTTCCATTCGAGCACGGTCAGGCCCGCGCCCATGTGCTCGGTGAGCGCCGCGCGGAATTCCGGCGTGACGAACGGCGGGTGCACCTTCATCGCCTGCACCAGCACGGTCGGCAGGTCGGCGGGCGGAAGCACCCAGTGGCGGGCCAGCTGGCCCCAGTAGGAGTTGATCGCGGGCAGGCTCATTCGCCAGCCGAAGCGCCCGTCGGCGGTGGGCATCAGGTGTTCGTCGAGTTCGGCTTCCAGCAATCGCGGCTCCACATCGCCCCAGCCGGTGTCGAGTTTGTCCTGGCGCGCGTGGTCGACGCTGTCGTAGTCGGCCGAGACCAGGGTGGACAGCGCGATCTCGTTGAGCCATTCCGGCTCCAGCGCGATCGCCGGATCGAGCAGCACCAGTTTGCGCACCAGTTCGGGATGCCGATGGGCCAGGTGCAGCGCGCACGCGCCGCCGAAGGAGTGCGCGACAACCACCACCGGGCCGTCCGCCTCGGCGGTGACCAACTCGACCAGGTCCTCGACGATGGTCTCGAAGTTCCACGGCGGCAGCGAGGTCGAGCGGCCGTGCCCGCGCAGATCCGGTGCGAGCACCCGTACGTCGGGCAGATGCCGGGTCGCCAGATCTTCCCAGCGTTTGCCGTGACCGGTCACACCGTGCAGGGCGAGCACCACCGGTCCCGTCGTCGGACCGAACCGGTGGACATTCAGAACAGACACCGGTCCATTCTGACCTGCGCCGTGATCGGCCGCAGCGCCGGTCGGGCGGAGGCGTGTACCGGCGTGTCGGTCGTGTCTGTTGCAATAGCCCGCGTGGTGCGATCGGATGGCGCGGTGCGACTGGTTCGCCGGAACGTGGTGGCGCCCCGGCCGCGAGACTGGGGCGCCGACGTCCGCGCGCTGCTGGACGCCGCGGCCGAGGCCGGTCCAGCGCGCCCGGGATGGCGGCCCTGGCAGGTGCTCGGCGGCCCGGGCACGGGTAAGACCGCCCTGCTGGTCGACCTCGCCGCCGGGCGCATCGCGGCCGGAGCCGACCCGGAATCGGTGCTGGTACTGACCCATTCGAAACAAGCCGCGGGCGCTGTACGAGACGCCATCACCACGCGGCTGAGCGGCCCGGGCCCCGGCGCGGAGGGCGGTGTGCCCGGCGCCACACGAGAACCCTTGGTGCGCACCCTGCACTCGTACGCCTTCTCTGTGCTGCGCAGGCACGCGATGGCGCACGGCAACCCGCCGCCGCGTCTGCTGACCGGAGCCGAACAGGACGCCGTGGTGCGCGAGATGCTGCGCGGCGATCTGGCGGACATGGCCGAGGGCGCGCACGGATTGTGGCCGGAGCGACTGCGGCCCGCCCTCGCGCTCGGCGGGTTCGCCGAACAGTTGCGCGATCTCATGCTCCGGGCCACCGAACGCGGCATCGGGCCGGAGGACCTGGTGCGCCTCGGCCGCGAGCACGCCAAGCCCGAATGGGTGGCGGCGGGCAGGTTCGCCCTCCGCTACGAGCAGACGATGCTGCTGCGCTGGTCGGTGGGCGTCGATGCGCCGGAGGCGACCGCGCCCGCGCTGGACGCCGCCGAACTCGTCGGCGCGGCGCTGGACGCCCTGGCCGCCGACCCGAATCTGCTTGCCGCCGAACGCGCCAGGATCCGATACCTGCTGGTCGACGACGCGCAGCACCTGGACCCGCAGGCGGCGATCCTGGTGCGAGCGATCGGGCACAGCGCCAGGACCACGGTGGTCGCGGGCGATCCCGACCAAGCCGTGTTCGCCTTCCGCGGCGCCGACGCGCGATTCGTCGCCGAACTCGACGTGCCACCCGAGCGGCGAGTCGTGTTGCGCGACAACCATCGGTTCAGCGGTCAGGTGGAGCTGGCGGTCGCCCGGATCGCGGCACGCCTGCCGGGTAGTGCGCCGCAGCGCATCCCCGTGCCGGAAGACACCGGCCCGCGGGAGGACGGCACCGAGGTGCGCGTGCGCGTGCTGGCCACGCCGGCGAAAGAGGCCGCGCTCATCGCCGACCACTTGCGCCGCGCGCATCTCACCGGCGGGCTGCCATGGTCGCGGATGGCGGTGATCGTCCGTTCGGTACCGCTGTCGCTGGCGCCGCTGCGCCGCGCCCTCCTCGCCGCGGGCGTGCCGGTGCGGCAGCCCGCGCTGGACACGCCGCTGGCGCGCAGGCGCGGCGCGGCTTGGATGCTGCTCTCGCTGCGCGCGGTCCTGGCGGGGGAGCAGGCGCAACGGGGCGCGGAACCGGCGTTCGAGCCGGAGGACGCCCTCGATCTGCTGTCCGGGCCGCTGGGCGGCGCGGACCAGATCGCTTTGCGCCGGTTGCGCCGCGGCATCCGGCGCGCGGTGCTGGAATCGGTGCGCGCCGGGGCGAAAACATCGGACGCGGGCGACGATTCGCCGACCGACCGCGACTCGGACATCGACCGCCCCTCCGCACTGATGTTGCGCGATCTGCTGATCGGGACCGGCGATCCGGCCATCATGGACCGGCTCACCGAGGTCGAGGCCGCGCCGCTGCGCCGGGTGCTGGACGCGCTGCGCCGGGCGCGCAAGGTGCGCGGGCGCGGCGCGGGCCTGGAGGACGTGCTGTGGGCGCTGTGGACCGGTTCTCGGCTGGAACGGCGCTGGGTGGCGCAGTCCGAGCGCGGCGGCGCGGTCGGCATGCAGGCCGATCGCGATCTGGACGCCGCGGTCGCGTTGTTCGACGCGGCCGCCGCCTATGTCGACCGGTTGCCGCGCGCGAGCATCGAAGGGTTCGTCGAATACCTGACGCAGCAGGAGATTCCGCAGGACGCGGCGCCTCGTACACTGCCGGGCGAAGCGGTGGCGCTGCTGAGCGCGCACGCCGCCGCGGGGCGGGAATGGGATGTGGTCGCCGTCGCCGCCGTCCAGGAAGGGATCTGGCCCGATCCGCGCACCCGCGGCACCCTCTTGCACACCGAAGATCTGGTCGATCTCACCGCCGGGGTGTCCGATGCCGGGGAGCGGGTGAGCCGTGCGGCGCCGATCCTCGCCGAGGAGCGCAGGTTGCTGCTCGTCGCGTGCAGCCGGGCCCGGCGGTCGCTGCTGGTCACCGCCGTGGAATCGGTCGCGGGCGAACGCGATCTGGTGCCGTCGCGCTTTCTCGCCGAACTGCTCGGACACGACGACGACGGCGAGCCCGGTGCGCTCCCGGTGGCCGACCCCGGCCGCGCCCTGGTGATGCACTCGCTGGTCGCCGAATTGCGCGGCGTGGTCTGCGATCCGGAGGCCGACCCGGAACACAGGCGCCGCGCCGCGCACCAGCTCGCGCGGCTGGCCGACGCGGGCGTCCGGGGTACCCACCCCGACGACTGGTACGGCACCACCGAACTCAGCTCGCGGCGACCGCTGTGGACCGAGGACGACGGCGCGGTCGCGCTGTCGCCCTCCACCGTCGAATTGCTGCGCACCTGCCCGCTGCGCTGGGCGCTGGAACGCAACGGCGGTACCGACGGCGACAACCCGCACGCCGTCAAGGGCAATCTGGTGCACACGCTCGTGCAGGCGCTGGCGGGCAAAGTGCCCGAGGAACAGGTGCGCGCCGCGTTGGATCGCGCCTGGCGGGCGGTGGATCCGGGGACCGGCTGGCATTCCCGGCAGGAATTGCGCCGCACCGAGGCGATGCTGGAGACCTTCTCGGCCTGGGTGCGCAACACGCGCGGCGAACTCACCCAGGCCGGAGTCGAGGTGCCGGTGGACTGCGTGCTGCCCGCGCGCACGGAAGACGAACGCGCCGTACGGATCCGGGGCCGCGTCGACCGGCTGGAGCGAGACGCGCAAGGCCGTTTCGTCATCGTCGACGTGAAGACCGGCAAGTCGCCGGTCACCAAGCAGGCCGCCGTCGATCACGCGCAGCTGGCGACTTACCAGGTAGCGGCCGCCGCAGGCGCTCTCGACGCACCGGAGGTATCCGGTTCGGCCGAGCCGGAACCCGCGATCGGCTCGGCGGGCGAACCCGGCGGGGCGCGATTGGTGTACGTCGCCAAGCCGAGCAAGGCGGAGGGCGCCACTCAGCGCATGCAGCCTCCGCTGGACGCCGAGGCGCTCGAGCACTGGCGTGACACGATCCACCAGGCCGCGTCGTCCACTCAGGGCCCTAGCTACCTCGCCATGCGCAACGACGGATGCCGCCACTGCGCGGTCGCGGGCAGCTGCCCCGTGCAGGACAGCGGGAGGCAGGTGACCGACGAGTGAGCGCGCTCTCGGTCCCGCCGCGGCCGGTCGCCGGGGCGCCGCCGTGACGGGCGGGGTGACGCCGCACCAGCTGGCGCAGGCGCTCGGCCTGCCGCCGCCGACCGACGAACAGGCCGCCGTGATCGCGGCGCCGCCGGGCCCCACCCTCGTGGTCGCCGGCGCGGGCGCGGGCAAGACCGAGACGATGGCCGCCCGGGTGGTGTGGATGGTCGCCAACGGGCTCGTGCTGCCGGACGAAGTGCTCGGGCTGACCTTCACACGCAAAGCCGCCCAACAGCTGACCGCCAGGATCCGGACCAGGCTGGCCCGGCTCGCCGGTGCGCCGCTGCTGCGCGAACTGGACCCGAGCGGCCGCCTGCGCGCCCAGCTGACCGGCGCGGAACCGGAGATCAGCACCTACCACTCGTACGCGGGCAGGTTGCTCACCGAACACGGCCTGCTGCTGCCGGTGGAACCGTCGGCGACCCTGCTGACCGCGACCCAGCTCTGGCAGCTCGCCCACCAGGTGGTGCACACCTGGGACGGCGATCTGGAGACCGATCGCACCCCGGTGTCGGTCACCGAGGCGGTGCTCGCGCTGTCCGGGCAGCTGGCCGAGCACCTGGTCGAGCCGGAGGAACTGGCCGAGGCGCACACCGAACTGGCGAAGCTGGTGTACACGCTGCCCCCGGGCCCGCGGCAGCGGGGCGGCCCGAGCCAGACCCTGCTGAACATCGTGCAAGTGCAGCGGGAACGGGTAGCGCTGCTACCGCTGGTGCACGAGCTCGCCGAGGCATTGCGCCGACGGGGCGCACTGGACTTCGGCGCGCAGATGTCCCTCGCCGCACGGTTGGCGGCCGAGCACCCCGAGGTCGCCGCCGCCGAACGCGCCCGTTTCCGCTTGGTCCTGCTCGACGAGTACCAGGACACCGGCCACGCCCAGCGGGTCCTGCTCGCCGCCTTGTTCGGCGGCGCGCCGGAGGAGCAGACATCGCAGCCGGCGACTCCGCCCGACATTCCTCCGGGCGATCGTGGCGGCGACGATGCTTCGTCACCGGCGGGCGTTCACACAGTCGCACAGAGGGCGGCGCTGCCCGGTGTGCGGGAGAGCGTCGTGGCAAGTTCGGACACACTGCCGGAAACCGGGTCCGGGTCGTCATCGACCACCGACGCGCTTCCTGCTCACCCCGCGCAGAGCACGCGGTCGCCGGGCGTCGACGCGAACGACGTCGAAGGACAACCGCGGTTCGCCGGCGCACACGACCCGCGCGCCGTGGCGAGGCGTGCGGACCAACGTTCGCGCCGGCACGAAACGCAGCGCCTAGCCGTGACCGCCGTCGGCGACCCGATGCAATCCATCTACGGCTGGCGTGGCGCTTCGGCTGCGAACCTGCCCCGGTTCGCCACCGACTTCCCCAGCGCGCCGGGCTTGCCCGCCCCGACGTTGTCCTTGCTGACCAGCTGGCGCAATCCGCCGGAAGCGCTGGCACTGGCGAATCTGGTCGCGGAACCGTTGCGGCGCAAGGCGTCCGAGAGCGGCGGGGTGACGGTCGATGCCTTGCGCGCCAAGCCCGGCGCCGGGCCGGGTGTGGTGGCGCTGGCGCTGACCGACACCGTCGCCGACGAACGGGAGTGGGTGGCCGGGCGAATCGCCGCGGAGTGGGTTGCCCGGCACGCGGCCCAACAGCAGCCGCCCACGTCCGCCGTACTGGTGCGCCGCAATGCCGATGCCGCGCCGCTCGCGGAAGCGCTTCGCGCACAAGGTCTTCCCGTGGAGATCGTTGGACTCGGCGGCTTGCTCGCCACACCGGAGGTCGCCGACGTCGTCGCCACCCTGCGGCTGATCGCCGAACCGGGTGCGGGCAGCGCCGCCATGCGTGTGCTGACCGGCGCGCGCTGGCGCGTCGGGGTCGCCGACATCGCCGCGCTCGCCCGCCGCGCCAGGGACCTGTCCATCCGGCGTCCCGGATCGGAGGGACATACCGAGATCGCCGACGGCGCCGCGCTGGACGAGGCGCTGCGCGAAGTGGCGCCGGAACCCGCCGAACAGGCCGGGCTGGCCGACGCGATCGCCGATCCCGGTCCGCCCGAGCGGTATTCACCCGCCGGGTTCGCCCGCATCGAGGCGCTGGGACGGGAACTGGCCGCGTTGCGCGAACGCAGCGGTCAGCCGTTGGCGGAACTGGTCGCCGATGTCGAGCGCACCATCGGCGTCGGTGTGGAGACCCAGACCCGGCGAGCCATGGCGGGCACCGGGGCCGGACGCGAGCATCTGGACGCGTTCGCCGATGTGGTGGCCGGGTACGCCGCGGACACCGGCGCCTCGCTCGGCGGACTGCTCGCGTTCCTCGCCGCCGCGGAAGAGGTCGAGAACGGGCTGGAGCCGGGCGAGGTCGAGGTCGCCAAGGACCGGGTGCAGGTGCTGACCGTGCACGCGGCGAAAGGCCTGGAATGGGAGATCGTCGCGGTCCCGCACGTGGTGGAGGGCGTGTTCCCGTCCAAAGCCGGTTCCGGCACGTGGCTGGGCGCGCTCGCCGAGTTGCCCACGTCGCTGCGGGGTGACCGCAGGCAGGACGACGCGGCCGAGGGCGTGCCGGTGCTCGAGCTCACCGACTTGTACGACCGCGCGGACCTCGACCGCGCGATCAAGGCGCACAAGGAGGCGCTGGAGCGCCGCCGGATCGATGAGGAACGGCGCCTGTTCTACGTCGCGCTCACCAGAACCGAACGGGTGCTGCTGGTTTCGGCCCACTACTGGGCGGAGACCGGCAGCACTCCGAAAGGCCCCTCGGATTTCCTGCTGGAGTTGAAGCACGCGCACCAGGACCCCGGCAGCCCGGCGTGCGACGTCTTGGCGATCGACCGCTGGGACGACCCGCCCGCCGCCGACGCCGTCAACCCGTTCACCGACAACCCCGCCGCCGCCGAGTGGCCGCGCGACCCCCTCGGCGCCCGCCGCGAGCCCATCGAACAAGGCGCGGCACTGGTCCGCGCTGCCCTGGCGAATTTGCGCGCCCGTCCCGCCGCCGCCGGGCACCACGGCTCGAAGCCGCACGGCGCTGCTGGTTCGATCCGCAGAACCAGGTCTGCCCGTGCCGAGATGCCGTCCGCGCCGGACGTCGACGAGCCGGGTTTCGCGGACCGACCGGGCGACTACGGGCCGGGTGATGAGCCGAGTCTCACTGGCGATTCGGCTTCTGGCCTGCCCGGCGCTGAGCCGGAGTTCGAGCATGAGCCGGGCGACTACGGGCCGGGTGATGAGCCGAGTCTCACCGGCGAATCGGCTTACTATTCACCCCGCGATGAGTCGGATTCGCGGATGAATCGACCTACTCCCCGGCCCGCTGACAAGCCGGGGTTCGCGGATGAACCGGCCTACTATCCACCCGACGACGAATACCCGCCCGACGATTTCGCGGGGGACTTCGAGGTCGGGTCCATCGAATACGCCGATCCCTACGCGGATTTCGAGCCCTATTTCGGTTCGGCGCCGGACCCGGTGGAGGAGTATCTGTCCGCCGACGAACCGGCATTCGCCGCGACCGGCTTCGCTCCGCCCCCGCCGGAGGACATGTACCGCCCGCACGACGCCCGCCTTGCGCCGGATCCCGCCGATCCGGAAGGCTGGGCCGCCGACGTCGACGCCTTGCTCGCCGAACACCACGCGGCCGCGGCCGCCGACGAAGAGGTGGAACTACCTGGACAGATCGCGGCGACCGCTCTGGTCGAACTCCGGGCCGACCCGGCGAAGCTCGCCGCCCGCTTGCGTCGTCCGTTGCCCTACCCGCCGAATCCACTGGCCCGCCGGGGTACCGCGTTCCACGCCTGGGTGCAGCGGTGGTTCGGCTCCACCCGCCTGCTCGGTCTGGACGAACTGCCGGGCGCGGCCGACGGCGGCGCGGCCGACGCGGGCCTGGACGCCGAGCTGAGCGCGATGCAGGAGGCGTTCCTGAACTCGCGCTGGGCCGATCGCAGTCCGATCGAAGTCGAGATCCCGTTCGAAACCTCGATCGCGGGCACCGTGATCCGCGGCCGGATGGACGCGGTATTCGCCGAACCCGGCGGCGGCTGGATCGTGGTCGACTGGAAGACCGGCGCCGAGCCGAGCGCCGCCGAGGAACCGGCGGTCGCCATGCAGCTGGCCGTCTACCGCCTGGCCTGGGCGCGGTTGATGGCCGCCCGCGAGGGACGGCCCGAGCACGAGATGCTGCCCCGGATCGGCGCCGCATTCCACTACGTGCGCACCGGCCGCACCATCGCGCCCCCGAACCTGGCCGGTCCGGACGAACTGGCCGAGCTGATCAGGAACGCCGCGCCCGCCGGCTCACCGCCAGCGACTGAGTGACGAGCGGGATCTGCAGCGGCAGCCGCAGCGCCGAGCCGATCTTCACCAGCCGCGGCGCCTTCTCGCTGGCGAGCATGTCCGCGGCGAACTGCACGTTGGCCGGGAACACCGCGATGAACAGCAGCGCCGCCAGCCGTCCGCCGAAGCCGCGGGTGCGCGGGACCGCGAGGGCGGCGGCGACACCGATCTCGGCCGCGCCGGAGGCGTAGGTGTAGTCGCGGGCGCGTCCGGGCAGGAAGCGCGGCACGATCGAATCGAAGGGCTTCGGCCGGACGAAATGCAGCACCCCGGAGCCGAACAGCAGGGCGGCCAGGGCCAGCGCGGGCCGCCGCCCACCGTCGGACACGGACGTCAGCGTATTTTCTGCCATGCAGGCACCCTTACATCCGCGCCGCTCCGCGTCGACCCCGGGTCACTTGGATGCGGACCCGGCGGTCCGCACCTCCGAACCGCCGCCCCTGCCTCGGGCACGTCCTTCGCTCCTCACCAAGATCGAGCGAGAGTGATCAGCGCGGACGCCAGCCGAAGCGCCGCGACCCCACCGCGCGACTGCGGAGCCGACACAGCCTGGCTCGCACCGAGCGACCGCCAACGCCGCGCTTGCCTGCGGTGGTCCGCTCGACAGTCTGCCGCTGCGGCCCGTGAACCGAGCCGGGCTCGAATGAGCAGGTACCCGGGTCGGGTGAAACGACACCGATCGTGTTGGCGTCCGCGGCCGAGCTGGCGTCGGATGCGCCGCGACGAAGGAGACGGGGCGCTGTGTCCGCGAGGAAGGAGCAAGGGCAGCGATCCTGTAGCCGACCACTACGAACCGCGTACACCTGATAGCGAGCTTCGATGCCGACGTGCCCAGCGCACCCCCACCACGTCTTCCGAGCGAAGCGAGACCGAGCATCCGCCGTTCGCGGCCCGGCTCGCGTTTGCGCGGCCGCCGCGTACGCGACGAAGGAGCAAGCGGCGGCCGCGCAAAC